>PKZD01000020.1 GCA_003133745.1 Candidatus Tyrphobacter aquilonaris | reverse complement strand
AATCCAATGATGCCGTCCGGCTTTACGCCAATGGCGCACTGGATCAGCATTATCTCTTGCGTAATTCTGCCCATGTCATCTGCCATCACTTCTTCGTTCATCATGGCAACGCGGCCATTTGGTAGCTGATAGCAGTCAATTCCGATTGGCGCATATGGCTTGTTTTGAGTTTGGTTTGTCATCGGATCACCGTTTCTGCCCTTAGCTCTACAATCGCTCCCGGCATTGTTTTGCGATGGCTGGTGACCTTCCCCCAAGCCTTGAGGGCCGCGAGTAGCGCGTCCTCTTTGATGTATGGGCGAAGGGCGTTGAGATCGAGCAATGCGACGTCGGTAATCTCGACATAGGGCTTCTTGGCCATCGTATTGAGGACGCCGCTATCGAAACGCTCTCGGACCTGTTCGGCTGGCGGCTGCAGCGTGGCAATGCGGGCTTCGTCTGCGGCCGCTGCCGCCATCAGCGTCTCGACGCGGGCACTCTCGGCGGCGATGCCGTGTTGCTCGGCGCGCTGCTCGTGCACACGTTGCCGCAAGATTGGGCCATGTACGCCGTCGTGCTCGTGCTCGTCAGCGTGTTCTTCTCGGCGCTCGGTTTAATCTTCGGGTTGCTTGCCGAGAAGTTCGATCATCTTGCCGTGTTCACGACGTTCATCATCATGCCGCTCACGTTCGTCGGCGGCGTCTTCACCGCGGCGACGATGCTGCCGCCGTCATTGCGAACGCTCGAGTTGTTCAATCCGATATTCTACACGATCGATGCGTTCCGGCGCAGCTATACGGGCCAGAGCTACCTGGAGCCGGCCTACTCGATCGGTGCGATCGCCCTCTTGTGCATCGTCGCGGTGAGCGTTGCCTTGCGCATGACCGCGCTCGGCGTCAAGCTGCGGACGTAGACGGCGTCTGCGCGCGCGCGAACGCCTGCGCGATCCATCCGATCGCGATGAGCACCCAAAGGGCCCAGAGCGAGCTCGTGAGCGTGTACGCGAGCATTCCGAGCGCGAACGAGGTCGTAAGAAATTCCGCGCGCAATCCGGCGCCTAGCGTCGGGCGACCGCGCGCGGCGCCGTCGACGCGTGCCGGAAATAACCGCGGGACGATCGCCGGTACGGCGCGGCAATAAGCGTCGTAGGCGGCACCGTACCTGGCGCGCATTCCGGTCGCTTCGTGCGCGGCAAGAGCTGCGGTGAAGACAATGTTCCCGATGACGATGATCCCCAAGCCGATGGGTGATGCGAGCAGTCCGATTCCGAACGCTTGGAGATCGTTCCCGAGATAGAGCGGATTACGCACGAACCGGAAGGGTCCGTCGACAAAGAGCGCGCCTTGCAGCGCGTCGCGGTTCCAGACGACCGCCGTGCTCAAATACGCCGAGCCCCAGAGTCGCGCGGCCCATCCGGCAAACGCGAACGCCGTCCCGATCCACAGTACGGTACGCGACGAAACGTGCACGCCGCGCGCGATCCAAACATACGATGGAGCGTACGCGCTGTCGCCGGTGGCCCTGTACCAGAGCCACCAGCCCGCATAGAATCCGATGAGGTAGATGACAAGGATGAGGAGCGGTCTCCGGCGGTACCACCACGGAGACATTTCGGCTGTCAGTTACTGGCCCGACTCGACATCTAACTCGTTGTGATAGACCGACGAACCCACATGCTTCTCGACCGCGAACGTGCCGGTGACGGTCAGCGATTGCCCGGTGGTGAGTGAGGGCGCGCCGTACTCGAAGACGCGGATGCACGCCGAGCCGGTGCAGAGATCGAAGGTCGTGTACGCGTTGCCGCGTGCCGAGGTCTTGTGAACGATGCTCCCCACGGTCCCGGCGACGGTCACGCTCTTGCCGTCATAGGTCGCTCCGTGAGCGAGCAGATCGGCGGGAGTGACCGCGGCTTGCGCCGCCGCAGCGCCGCAAAGCAACGTGAGAGCGAGGCCAAACGAAATGAAATATCTCATCCGCGAAACATTCCCGCTCGCTCGGGGGCTGACCTCGCCTACCCTGGGAAGAACGGGTTGTGCGTGCGCTCCTGGCCGATGGAGGTCGGCGGGCCGTGGCCGGGCATCACAACCGTCTCCTCCGGCAACGTGAAGAGCTTCGAACGCACGGAGTTCAGAATATCGTCATAAGTCGAAGCGTCGCCGTACGCGCCGCCGATGCTGCCTGCGAAGAGCGTGTCACCGGTGAAGACCGTGGACTGCAAGAGATACGAGGAGGAACCGTCGGTGTGCCCGGGAGTGTGGAGCATGCGGATGCGGACGTCGTCGCCGAATGGCAACTCCTCGCCGTCGCGCACGAGCAGCGCGTTCTCCGAGAGCGCCCCGATCGCGTGCACGTCGAGCCGGTGCATCACGATGCGCGCGTGCGGGAAGGCCGCGGCGACATCCGCGGTTGCATCGCAGTGATCGGCGTGCTTGTGGGTGATGAGAATGTACTGAAGGTGGTAAGAACCGTCACGCAATATCCGCAGCAGGTTTTCCGGTGCTCCCGCCGGGTCGACGAGCGCCGCGCGTTTTCCGCCGTCGAGGAAGAAGACGTAGCCGTTGCTCGGGTGCGGCTGCTGAGGATGGTGCCGAACCTCCGGCGCTTCGACGGGAAGTGGATACCAACGTGCCGTTGCAGAGTCGGCGAGCTTGCCCGGATCGAGGCGGAGTAATGGCGCGATCGCCCGTGCCTGCGCATCGTCGGCGATGCCGCGCCCCTGCGCCCACGCGGCAATCGCCGCGGCGTCGATCCCAGTCGCTCGCGCCAGGCTCTTCGCATCGAATCCGGCTCCCTGCATCGCCTTGCGCAGGATGTCGCCGAACTCGTCCTCCAGCGGGAGCTTCATGGGGCTTCATTCTGCGCAACCGGAGGCGCGACCGCTGCGGTCGAAGCGGGGGTGAAGATGGAGCGAGTCGTCATCATCGGTTCGGGGCCGGCAGGCCTGACGGCCGCGGTCTATGCAGCGCGCGCAAACCTGCGACCCCTCGTGCTGGCCGGAGGGCTCTACGGCGGCCAGTTGATGCTCACGACCGAGGTTGAGAACTACCCCGGCTTTCCCGACGGCATCATGGGCCCGGACTTGATGATGAAGTTTCGCGAGCAAGCCGAGCGATTCGGCGCGCGGATCCTCGACGTCGATGCGACGCTCGTCGACTTTTCCTCCCAACCGCTCGTCGTTGCTGCGGACGACGAGCGGCACCACGCCAAGACGGTGATCGTCGCCACCGGCGCGAGCGCGCGTTGGCTCGGCGTTCCGGGGGAAGAGCATCTGCGCGGGCGCGGCGTCTCGACCTGCGCAACCTGCGACGGTGCGTTTTTCAAGGAGCGGCACATTACCGTCGTCGGCGGCGGCGACTCCGCGATGGAGGAGGCGCTGTTTCTCACGCGCTTCGGGCGCCGCGTCACGGTGATCCACCGCCGCGACGGCCTGCGCGCGAGCAAGATCATGGCCGAGCGAGCACACGCGCACTCCAAGATCGACTTCATCTGGAATACCGTCGTCGAGCGCGTCCTTGGCGAGGAGCGGATGACGGGCCTACGGCTGCGCAACCTGCGCGATGACAGCCTCTACGACTTCGACTGCGACGCGCTCTTCATTGCGATCGGCCACACGCCGAACACGCAGATCTTTCGCGGACAACTCGATCTCGACGAAGCAGGCTACATTCTGAGCCCGAACGGTTCGCTCACGAACGTCGAAGGCGTCTTCGTCGCAGGTGACGTCGCCGATCTGCGCTACAAGCAGGCGGTCACGGCGGCCGGAGCCGGCTGCAAGGCGGCAATGGACGCGGAGCGGCACCTCGAAGCGATGGAGTTCGCGCCTCCACCACTCACGCACTTGGCCTAAGCTGTAAACGGTAGACCGAGACCGTCCCGTCGTAGCCTACGTGTTCGCCGGGTTTCGACTTGACGTGGACGAGACCGAGCGCACGCGCCACCCCGATCGAGGCCGCATTGGACGCCGCCATCTCCGCGATCGCGACGCGCGAACGATGCACGTCATGCGCGTGGCGAAGGACCGCCGACATTGCTTCGCGTGCAAAGCCCTGGCGCTGAAAGGCCGGAAAGACACCGTAGGCGAGATAACAGCTCGCGCCGGCGTAGGTGGCCTGTGCTTCGCCGACCGCCGCTTCGTCCTCTCGCCGAATGCAGATCCAGTTTTCCCAGCGCTCCGGCGCACCGAGATACGGCATTGGATGCGCGAAGCGTTCGTACCGCAGGCGTAAGGCTTCGATCGTCGGCGGGCGCATCGCGGGGAAGAAGCGCCACATGCGCTCGTCGCTCAGGTGCGTCCAGGTTCGCTCGGCATATCCAGGCTCCGTCGGGACGAGATCGAGGCGCGCGGTCGCGAGCGCGTGGCGTTCGTTCAACGGAGCAACGACTCGAGCGCGCCTTGCAGTTGCGGAAACTTGAAGCGAAAGCCACATGCCTTCGCGCGATTCGGCAGCACGCGCTGTCCTTGCAGGAGCGCGTCCGCACCCTCGCCGAGCGCGACGCGCAGCGCGAACGCGGGAACAGGCAGCGATGCGGGGCGACGCAGCACGGTCGCGAGCGTCGCGGCAAACTCGGCGTTTCTCGCGGGATATGGCGCCGTCGCGTTGATCGCTCCGCCGGCCTCGTCGATTGCGAGGAGATAGAGGGCGGCGAGATCGTCGATGTGGATCCACGAATACCACTGCCTTCCGTCGCCGTATCGCCCGCCGAGTCCGAGCCGGAAAAGCGGCAGCATCTTCGAGAGCGCGCCGCCGCGCCCGAGCGCGAGCCCGGTGCGGACGCAGGCGGTTCGCATGCCGATGCCTTGCGCGCGCTGCGCCTCACGCTCCCACTCGACGCAGACGCGCGCCAGAAAATCGTCGCCGGGAGCGCTGCCTTCGTCGAATGTTGCAGCGAGGTCGTGGCCGTAGTACCCGATCGCCGAGGCGCTGACATAGGTTTGCGCTTGTGACGGCAGCGCGGCGAGCGCTTCGAGAAAATCGTGAGGCGCCTGCGTTCGGCTCATGATGATGCGGTGCTTCACGGCTTTCGTCCAACGCTGTGCGACCGGTTCCCCAGCGAGGTTGACGATTGCATCGCATGCGGCTGCGGCGACCGCCGAATCGCGCGGCGCTCGCAGCGAGAGCAGGATGACGTCGTCGCCGCGCTCGCGCAAGGCGCCGGCAAGAGCCCCTCCGACGAAGCCGCTTCCCCCGAGCAGAGCGACGCGCATGTTAGATGACCAACTCGCTTCCTTGTTCGAGTGCTTCGTCGATGACGGCGATGAGTGCCTGCGCGGTTTCATCGAGTTTCTGCGCGTACACCTTCGGGTGCGTCAAGTAGAAGAGGGCCATCGTTCGCAGCAGAAAGCGGTGGCGCTCCGGATTGGGCAAGCGCCCAAAGGCGTGCACGGCGCGTCGTGCGAGGTATGCGACGCGCTCGCGCAAGTGGTCCACGCCGTTGTAGGCGGCGACGAAGCTGAGATCTCCGTGCTCGCGATCCTCCTGTTGATCGATGAAGGAATCGAAGAGGACGTGCAACGCGCTCACCGCGGGAAAGTACGCGTCGTAGCAAGTCTGGATCGCGTCGAACTTGCCGTCAAAGAGCATGAAGAGCGGCGCATAGACCTGGAACTGCGATCCAGCGGCGCATGCGAACTCTTGCCATTCGAGATCGCCGAAGCGCGGCTGATGACGCTCGAACCAGAGGCGGCACGTACGCTCGCGCTCGCCGGCGGGGAGATGGACGAAGCTCTGCATCTCCGCGTAGAGCGTCGCCGCCTCCGAAAAGAGCGGAAGGAGCAGTTCGTGGTCGGCGAGTCGGCGTAGCCCGCGCTGCACGTGCCGAACCAACGTGACCAAGTAGTCTCCGTCGTCGCCCGAAGGGCCGAGATCGTAGTAGCCGCCCACGGGCGCGGCGGGATTCAACGCATGCGCGATCGCGCGATGCAGCACCGGATACGCCGCGGCGCCGACATCGGGATGGCGGTCGCAGAGGTTGTCGAGGTAGTCGTAGATCGATTCCAGCGGCGCGACGATCTCGATGTAATGGTCGGCCGCGGCCGGAGTCAGAAACGTCGCGAGGATGCCGCTGCCCGCGACGTGATAGGCTTTTCCATCGATCGACCCGAGAGCTTGGGCGCGCAGTCGATCGTCGGGAACGGCATCGGCGATCGCACGAATTCCCGCGAGCGCCTTCGAAGTGCGCGGAAGAACCACGGTGAGAAATCGCACGAGATCGACGGCACCGCCGAAGCCGCCGCCCGCGAGCATGGAGAAGCGCGTTCCGCTTGTCGCCACGTGGCCGGCGGCCCACCGTACGTCGTCGTACATGCCTTAGATGCCGCCGACGAAGCGTCCGGGATTGAGCGTCGCGTGTGGGTCGAAACGCGCTTTGAGGGCGCGCATCCGTTCGATCGCATTCGGCTCCGTGCCCCACACGCGCAACGCCGGGCGGATCGGGTGATCTCCGGCGATGACGCGCGCTCGCGGCTGCGCTGCGTGGAGCGCATCGTCGAGAACCTGGAACTTCAACGCGAGATCGCGCGTATCGCGCCTGCTCGCGCGCACGATGATGTCGCCGTTCATGATGTCGGCGATCACATCTGCGTCGAGCGCGAAGCGCCGGACGAGATCGCGTGCTTCGAGCGCGCCGGCTTCGACACGATCGGGGGCGGTCGGGATGCGGTACGTGATCGAGCGCTCCGCGACGGTCGAAACATAGGCGTCGATGAAACGATCGAAGATATCGCGCGCGCGCTCGTCGACGATGCTCGTCTCCGGAACGCCGGCGCGGCCGAGCGCCGAACGAAGATCGCGCGTCGCGCGCTCGAGCAGCGTCTCGCTGCCCTCGAAGAGAATGAAAAGGCGGCCTTCGAGGCCGTCATCGCCTTCGAGATTGCCGAAGCCTTCGATCCAGGCGGCGACGGACGGTTCGATGGCGAGAGAGCGGAGGTGCGCGATCGCACGCGTACGCGTTCCCTCCGGCAACGGAGCGACGAAGCCTCGCACGACCGGCGGCAGCGGCAAGGTTTTCAGATTCGCGACGACGAGCACGCCGAGCGTTCCAAACGATCCGACGTAGAGCCGGCTCATGTCGTAGCCGGCGACGTTCTTGACGACGATTCCGCCGGCGTGCGCGAGCGTTCCGTCGGCAAGCGCAATCGTCGAGCCGATCAAGAGATCGCGAGGCCGGCCGTAGCGATGGCGCCGTGGCCCGAGCCATCCCGCCGCAAGCGTTCCTCCGACGGTGGCGTGGGCCGGTTTTGGCGCGTCGAAGGGAACGAACTGGCCGTCTCGCTTCATGCGGGTCGCGAGGCTCTTGAGCGTCGTTCCGGCCTGCACCGAGATCGTGAGGTCCGCAGGACGATACGAAACGATACCTCGCAGCGCCGTCGTCTGCAGCACGAGTTCGTTGCCTGACGGCGGCACGCCCATGCCGCGCAGCGTCTCACCGCCCGCGACGACCACGCTCGTCCCGGCGGCATCGCAACGCGCGAGCAGCTCGCAGAGTTTCTCGATGCTGTCCGGCGCGATCCGCTCGATGGCCTCGGGCATCATCGAACGGGGCCTAACTCCGCGCAGCGCGTGCCGCTGGGAAATATCTTCTCGGGGTTGAGGGAGCGTTGCGGGTCGAAGACATCGCGCACGCGAGCCATCACCGCAAGATCTTCGGTCGTGTAGACGCGCGTCATCGCCTCGCGTTTCTCGTAACCGACGCCATGCTCGCCGCTGATCGTTCCGCCGAGATCGATTGCGGCGCGCAGAATGGCGTCGCCGGTGGCGAGGACTGCGCCGACCTGGCGCGCGTCGCGCTTGTCGTACATCAAGAGCGGATGCAGGTTCCCGTCACCGGCATGAAAGACGTTGCCGACGATGATGTCATTTTCCGCGGCCGCGGATTCGACGGCGCGCAGGGCGATCGGAAGCGTGCTGCGCGGAACGCAGACGTCCTGCGTGTAGTAGTTCGGCGCGATGCGCCCGGTCGCGCCCGCCGCGCCCTTGCGTCCGGCCCAGAGCGCGTCGCGCTCGGCGGGCGTGCGTGCGGCATGCCACGAGAGCGCGCCGTGCGCCTGTACGATCCTGCGGATCGCCGATTCGCATCCTTGCATCTCGTCTTCGAATCCGGCGTTCTCGATCAACAGGACGGCGGCGGCGTCGGTTGGGTAGCCCGCGTGAAAAGCCTCTTCGACCACTTTGACGATCACCGCATCCATCATCTCGAGCGCCGTCGGGACGATGCCCGCGCCGATGATTCCGGAAACGGCCTCCGAGGCACTCTCGATATCCGGGAATGCGGCGAGCCAGACGCGCACCGCCTCGGGCGTGCGCAGCAGCTTCACCCACGCGGACGTCACGATGCCCAACGTTCCCTCGCTGCCGACGAGCGCGGCGGTGAGATCGTATCCCGCGTCGTCGACATCGGTTGTGAAGACCTCGCCGCGTTCGTCGACGATCTCGAGCGCGAGCACGTGGTTCACGGTCGTTCCATACGAGAGGCAGTGCGGGCCGCCGGCATTCGTCGCGATGTTTCCGCCGATCGTCGAGCTTCGCTGCGAGGCCGGGTCGGGCGCGTAGAAGAGCCCCGAGCTCGCCGCCTGCTGCGAGAGGTGGAGGTTCACGAGTCCCGGCTGGATGCGCGCGCGCCGGTTCGCGACGTCGAGTTCGAGCAGTCGGTGCATGCGTGCAAAGGAAATCACGACGCCGCCGACGATCGGCACCGCGCCGCCGCACAAGCCCGTTCCCGCGCCGCGCGCGATGACCGGCTCGTTGAACTCGCGGGCAATCTTCACCGCCACGCTGACCGCGCGCGTGTCGCCGGGGATGACGACAGCCGACGGCAGCCGCCCGTCCGTGTACGCGTCGAAGGAGTATACCGCGAGATCCTCCGGCGTCGTCTTGACCGCATCGTTGCCGAGCGCGGAGCGGAGGCGTTCGTGCAGACTCGCCGTCATGAGTAGAGAAGAAACCTTTCGCGCAGCGAGACGAAGTCGTCGACGCCGTGCTGCCACGAGCCGACGATCTCGTCCGCATCTTTACCGGCAATCAGTTGGAGGCGCAACGCGTCCGTTCCCCAATCTCGATCGAGCGGCGCCGCCTCGACGCGCAGCGTGCTCCGCTGCAAGTCGCGCACCGCAACGAGAATCTCGACCGATGTCCTGACCGGCACGAACGCCTGTGGATCGTCGAGCAGGAGCGCGACGCCTGAGAAGCTTCGCCCGGCGTTGCCGCCGCGCGACGGCGACCACAGCGACGGATGAAAAGTAATGCCGGGCAGGCGGCGGGCGCTCAGGCGTTGCGCGAGCCCTCGGTCGTCGAGCTCCGGCGCGCCTGCGAAGAAGAAGGGCGTCTCGGTCCCGACACCGTTGTTGACGCCTGCATCGTCGATCAAGCCGGTGCAAAGGTAGACGAAGGTCGTCTCCCAAGTCGGAACATTCGGCGACGTGCGAATCCAGCGAAGGCCGGTCTGCGGCCAGATCATCGCGCGCCGCCAGCCGTTCATCGGAATCACGCGCAGCTTTGCGCCGATTCCGAAGTGTTGATTGAAGAGTTGCGCCAACTCGCCGACCGTCATGCCGTGACGCATCGGAATGGGATAGAGTCCGATGAATGAGGCGAAGCGCGGATCGAGCACGGGGCCCTCGATCGCGACGCCGCCGACGGGGTTCGGCCGGTCGAGGACCCAGAACTCGATGCCATGCGCGGCGGCGCTTTGCATCGCGTATGCCATCGTGGAAATGAAGGTGTACGTCCTCGAACCGACGTCTTGGATGTCGAAAAGCAAGACGTCGATGCCGGCGAGCATCTCCGCCGACGGGTGACGGTCCGGTCCGTAGAGACTGTAGACGGGCAACTTCGTGGCCTCGTCGACATACGACGCGACGAACGCTCCGGCGGGGCGATCGCCGCGCAGCCCATGCTCGGGTGCGTACAGAGCATGAAGCGTGAGACCTCGATTCTCCTGAATCGCATCGACGATCGACGCGCCGCCCGACGTCACGCCGGTCTGATTCGTGATGATGCCGACGCGTTTTCCAGCGAGTTCGTGGATGTGATCGCGCAGGAAAACGTCGCCGCCCAACTCGACGACTTGCGGCGGCAGCGTTTGGGAGCGAGCGGCGGCGGCCGCGCACCCGAAGGCGGCAAGCGAACCGAGGAAACGGCCTCTGCGCATGGACGAGCAGTTTCGACTAGACGAAGCGCGGTTCCGTCGAGGCCTCGAAAATCCCCGCGGCTCGCGCTCGAGCGAACAACCCGTGCACCGCGTCGATGCCCGCATCGCCGAGATCGTCGCTGAACTCGTTGACGTAGAGCGCGATATGTTTACGCATCACGCCCTCGTCCATCTCGAATGCATGTGCGCGGACGTAGCCCATGATCGCGTCTTCGTGTGCGCGCGCAAAGGCGAGGCTGCGTCGGATCGAGTGGTCGAGCGTGCGCGCGCGTTCGTCGTCGAGGTCGTTGCGAACGAGTATTGCGCCCAGAGGAATCGGAAGCCCGGTCTGTGCCTCCCACCAATCGCCGAGATCGAGCAGCGATTCGAGCCCGGCGTCGCGATACGTGAAGCGTGATTCGTGGATGATGAGACCGGCGTCGACGTCGCCCGCGCACACCGCCGGGATGATGCGATCGAAGCGCATCTCGACCGGCGTGAAATCAGAAGCGGCGGAATCGCGCATGGCAAGACGCAGTAAGAGGAAGGCCGTCGTGCGATCGCCGGGAATCGCAATGCGCTTGCCGCGTAAGTCCTCGAGACGCCGCGCGCCGCCGCCCCGCACGATGAGGAGCGGTCCGCAACCGCGACCGAGCGCGCCGCCCGAGCGCAAGATGCGATAGCGGTCCATGAGATACGGAATCGCCCCGTAGCTGACTTTCGTCAACTCGTACTCGCCCCGGATTGCCGCGTCGTTGAGCGCTTCGACGTCAGCGAGCGCGACGCGGACGACAGGCGCATCGGGGAGCAATCCGTTCGTGAGCGCAGCGAAGATGTACGTGTCGTTCGGGCATGGAGAGTACGCGAGCGTGTATGCCTCGGCTTCGCTCACGACGCGACGCGTTCGAGCGAGAAGAGCGCGGTCACGATCCGTGCGAGACCTTGTGTCCCGGCGGCGAAGTCCCATTGCGAGCGGGAACGCTCGCCCGCATAGTTCGAGATGCCGCGCAGTTCGATCGCGCGAACGCCGGCGATCTCGGCCGCGCGCAGCACGGCGAAGCCTTCCATCGACTCGACCTGCGCTCCCGATTCACGCAGCCGGACGGCGGATTCATCGGTCGCGGTCACGCGCGTCACGGTGACGCCGCGGACGCTGCGAAAGCCGCACGCCGTAAGCTCGCTCACGATCGTCGGATCGGATGCGGTGCGATCGTGTACGGTGAGTCCCGCGGGCAGAGCGAGCGGTGCGCCGGTCTCGAGTTCGAGTGCGAGCCTCTCATCGGCGACGATGACACCCTCGCCGATCTCTCCTTTGCCGGCGTAGACGCCGGCGATGCCGGCGTTCACGACGAGATCGTAGCGGTCGTGCGCGAGCACGCGCGCGAGTCGTGCGGCGGCTTCGACCGGCCCGACGCCGGTAATGAGCGTCTCCACGCCGGGACGCGGCTCGAGGAACGCGATCTCCTGCGGTGTGGCGGCGACGACGAGGATCACGGCACGCCGATGAACTTGTGCGTTTGGAGCGAGAGGCGAAAGCGTTGCGGATGCGTTTGCGCATACTCGAGTGCGATCGCGATGTTGTTCGGCTTGTTGCCTTCCGGCTGCAGTAAAATGGTGTCGAGACGCTCGAAGAGCGCGACGTGTTCCTCGGGGACTCGCTCGTCGACGATCAGCTTCGCTTCGTTCGCTCGGGCGGCCATGCGCGGATCGACGCGTTCCTTCGGTGAAACGCAGAGCCACACGTCCTCGGGGAGGGGCGTGAGAATCGTCCCATTCGATTCGATGTGCACGCGCCGGCCGTCGCGGCGCAATGCTTCGATCAAATCGCTCGATTCCGTTTGCGCCAGAGGTTCGCCGCCGGTGAGGACGACCATCGGGCAGGCGCCGCCGGCATCACGGACCCTTCGCACGATGTCGTCGACGCTCAAGAGCTCCTTGAGCGCATAGTCGGTGTCGCAGAAGTCGCAAGCGAGATTGCAGCCGGCGAGACGAACGAAGACCGCGGGCGTGCCCGTCCACGTTCCTTCCCCTTGAATGCTGTAGAATATCTCCGAGAGTTGGATCAACGGTCGTCGCCTCTGCGCAAGACCGCGCACGCGCTCGCGGTCTCCCAGAGCGCGAGTTCCTCGAGCGACGGAAGGCGCGGCTCCAGGCGCCGCCAGATCCAGAGGACGATCTCCTCGGCGGTGGGGTTGTCGATGAAATCGTTCAGCGTTCGATGGTCGAGCGCCTCGATGACTTCGGTTCCAACGAGCGTTTCCAGCGCATCGAAGTCCTCAACCATGCCACGCGCGGGACCGTCGCGTTGAATCGGGCCGCCGATCGCGACTTCGAGCCGGTACGAATGACCGTGCATCCGCGCGCACTTTCCCAGATGGTGCGGGAGCGAGTGCGCGGCCTCGAAATGGAAATGTTTGCGAATCTGCACGGGCCTAACCCGCGAGCGCCGCGCGCATCTTAGATCGCGCCGTCCGGGCCCATCGATTCCAGGCGCCGTTTCAGTTCGGCGAGGAATCCGCTTGCGGTATAGCCGTCGAGCACGCGATGATCGAGCGAGAGGCATGCGTTCATCATCTGCCGGATCGCGATTGCGTCGTCTCGAACGACCGGACGCTTCACGACCGCTTCCATCGTGACGATCGCGGCTTGGCCGCCATTGATGATCGGCGCGGAGAGGATCGAACCGTTTGCACCGTTGTTGTTGACCGTGAACGTGCCCCCGGCGAGGTCGTCGACGCCGAGTTTGTTTCTGCGCGCTTTGTCGATCAACTCACCCGCGGCGACGCCGAGCGCCTTGATCGTCAGGCGGTCGGCATTCTTGATCACGGGCACGATGAGATTCGTCGGCAGGCCGATCGCGACGCCGATGTTGATCTCCTTGAGCACGTGAATGCCTTCGGGCGTGAAGCGCGCGTTGACGAGCGGAAACGCTTGAAGTCCTTGGGCGACCGCGCGAATGAAAAACGGGAGCAGCGTGAGCTTGTATCCCGTCTCGCGCTCGAAGCGTCCCTTCTCGCGTTCGCGCCACTTCCAGAGTTCCGTGACGTCGATCTCGACCGTCGACCAGGCATGCGGCGCAGTCTGTTTGCTCTCCACCATGCGTTGCGCGATGATGCGCCGCGCTTGATTGAGTTGAATCGTCGTGCCCGGAACCGGTTCGGCGTAGGTCGAGGTTCCGCTCGGGACCGCCGGTGCATGCCCGACGGCGGCCGCCGGACCCGAGGCCGCTGCGGTTGTGACGTCCTGCGCGGTGACGCGCCCTGCGTTGCCGGTTCCCTTGACCCCGCGAATGTCGACGTTGTGCTCGCGCGCGAGACGCCGCACCGCGGGAGACGCCTTACGCAGTGCTTCATCGAGCGGCGCGCTCGACGTTGCGACGACGGGTTGACCGTTCGAACGAGGCGGCACGCTCGGCGCCTCGGCCTTTGTCGCCGCGGCGGGCGTTTGTGGCGACGGCGCGCTGCCGGAGCCGACGTCGTCGATAATGGCAATCGGCGTTCCGGTCGCGACGGTTTCACCTTCTTTGACGAGGACTTCTCGAATGACGCCGCTGACCGGCGAGGGAACCTCCGCGTTGACCTTGTCCGTCGAAACCTCGACGAAGGGTTCGTACTTTTCCACGCTTTCACCGACGCGCTTGAGCCATTGCGCGACGGTCCCCTCCGTCACGGTTTCGCCGAGCTGCGGCATCGTGATCGTCGTCGGCATCAGAACCTCACCATCTCGCGCATTGCATCGGCCATCTGCGCGGGAGAGGACATGAACGCCTCTTCGAGCGGTTGGGCGTAGCCCATCGCGGGAACGTCGGGGCCGCAAAGACGCCGAATCGGCGCGTCGAGATGGAAGAGCGCCTCCTCGGCGACCATCGCGCTGATCTCCGCGCCGATGCCGCCGAACTTATTGTCTTCGTGGATGATGAGGAGTTTGCGCGTCTTCTCGACGCTGGAAAGGATCGTCGCCTTATCCATCGGGCGAATCGACCGTAGGTCGATGACTTCGACGCTGATGCCTTCCTCCTCGAGCGACTTCGTAGCCTCGAGCGCCCAGTGCACGTAGAGGCCGTATGAAACGACGCTCAACTGCGTGCCCGGCCTGACCACGTTCGCTTCACCGATCGGAATCGTGTAGTGCCCTTTGGGGACATCGCCTTTGATCAAGCGGTACGTCTTCTTGTGTTCGAGGAAGAGCACGGGATCGGGATCGTCGATCGCCGCATTGAGCAAGCCTTTGACGTCCGCCGGGAAGGCCGGCGCGACGATTTTCAAGCCTGGTACGTGGTAGAAGAGCGCTTCGATGGAAACCGAGTGCGAGAGCGCGCCGCGAACGCCGCCGCCGTACGGCGTGCGAATGACCATTGGGCACGTGTACTCGCCGTTGCTGCGGTAACGAGTCTTCGCCGCTTCGCCGACGATCTGGTTGAACGACGGATAGATGAAGTCGGCGAACTGGATCTCCGCGATCGGGCGCAGGCCTTCCATCGCCATGCCGACGGCGATGCCGACGATCGAGGCTTCCGCAATCGGCGTGTCGATGACGCGTTCGGGGCCGAACTCGTCGATGAAGTCTTTCGTGATGAGGAAGACGTTCCCGCGCGCGCCGACGTCCTCACCGAGGATGATGGTGCGATCGTCGCTCTTCATCGCTTCATAGAGCGTCGCGCGGACCGCCTCGACGTTGTTCATCGTCTGCGACGAGGCGGTCGTCTCCGATGAGGTCACTGCCATGGCTGCCACGCTCCCTCGTAAACGTGCGTGTAGAGTTCTTCGGCCGGTGCGAACGGCATCGCTTCCGCGCGATCGGTCGCGTCGTTCGTCTCGTGCAAGACGTCCTTCCTCATCGCCGCGACATCCGCGTCGCTCAGTACGCCCGCTTCGACGAGCCGCGCCTCGAAGCGCGGCACGGGATCGCTCTTGCGGTGTTCCGCGACCTCGTCTTTCGTGCGGTACGTCATGTCGTTGTCGTCGGTTGAATGCGCGAGGAAGCGATAGCACATTCCTTCGAGTAACGTCGGGCCGCCGCCGGAGCGCGCACGATCGAGCGCTTCTTTCACGGTCGCGTAGGTCTCGATGGGATCGAAGCCTTCGAAGCGCTTTCCGGGTATGCCGTAGCCCGCGGCACGCCGCCAAACTTCCGGCTGCGCCATCTGTTTCTCGACGGGTGTCGAGATCGCCCAGAGATTGTTCTCGACGAGAAAGACGATCGGCAGTTTGTGCACCGCTGCAAAGTTGAGAGACTCGTGCCACTCGCCCTCGCTCGTCGTGCCCTCGCCGCAGGTGCAAAGCACCGCGCGTCCGGTTTCCTGACGATACTTGATCGCGTACGCGGCGCCGACGGCGTGTGGAATGTGCGCGGCGAGAATCGATGAGAAGGAGAGAATCCCGGCGGCTTTGGAGGAGTAGTGATTCGGAAACTGGCGTCCGCCGTTGTGATCGGCAGCGCGCGCGAAGAGCGAGAGCATGATTTCGTATGGCGTGAGACCGACGCCGAGACACAAGCCGAGATCGCGATAGTACGGCGCGAGGATATCCTTGCCGCGTTCGAAGGCCATCGCGGCGCCCGCCTGCAGCGCTTCATGTCCCTCGCTTCCCAACGCGAAGGGAACTTTGCCCTGACGGTTGAGTTGGAAACCGCGGTTGTCGAGCTGACGTTGCAGCAACATATTGCGGAAGATTTGCCGCAGTTGCTCGTCATTGAGGCCGCGTTTGTCGAGCGCGGCGGAAGTTTTCACCGCCACGGTTTGTGCGCTCCGTCGTAGGCGTCCATCAGACCCCTCTGCCCTTTGCGGCCATCTGGAGGGTGCTACTCGCCTGGAGGCGGGCGGTTCCTGCGCAGAGGGGCTCGGCTGGGCCGGTTGCGAAGGCCCGGGATGGTGAAAGGTCGGCCGGTCGTAGGTCTCCTGTGCGGCGTCGCGTTTTTTCTCCTGGCGCGACAATCGGCGCAGGCCGTCACAGAGTTTTGCCCAGGCGCGGTTACGCAGGTCGCGCCCATTGGTGTGGCATCAAATGTCGCAGCAACACGTTATACGTATCGGATTGCCGCACTTTCCCCGCGAAGACTCGACGCCGGCCTCATCGCCGTGACCGATCGCGGCTGGTTTACGTGGAGCCTTCACGACCTTGCGTTGGAGCCCGACACGGCGCACGTCCGCATTCACCATATCGGCGCCGTTAACGGACACGCCGCGGTCGACGATATCGCCTACGAGGATCAGGAATCACCGACGCTGAGCATCCGCTTTCCAACACCGGTTACGGTACAAGCAATGTGGGTGAGCGATGCGCAAACATCCGGTGAAACCGTTTTCGGCTGGGACGCGAAGGGGCGCGTTCAATGCGACGCGCCGGTACCGAGCGATCTCATGGGAGAGGATCGGCGCTCCTTGCCGCCTGACACCACGACAGTAGCGGTCGCGCCCGACGTCTCGGCGGACGCCGTTGCCGTTAATGCGGACGGGACGATCGCAGATCACTGGATTATCGGCACGAGCATGCCTCGCGAACTCGCGAACGCCTTCGAGATGAACGTGGCAACGGCACACTTTATGCCCGCGGTGTCATTCTGCCACCCCGTTCCGGCCATCTTTTGGTATCACGCGCAACAGCAAGTTGTTAGGAGGGGTCGCTAAAGGCTCGCGCGCAAGCGCGCCGAACCCGCCGCCTGATGGATTCCGGTGTCCGCCGCTATGTGATCGTCGGGAACGGCTTTGCCGGAACGACGGCAGCCGAGCAGTTGCGCAAGCACGATCCGGCGTGCGAGATCACGCTCATCGGCGACGAACCCTATCCGCTCTACAATCGCATCTCGCTTCCGCCGATGCTGCGCAAGCAGATTCCGGAGGCGAAGGTGATGATCCGGGACATCGCTTGGCACGAGCAACACCGAATCGATCTGAAGCTGCGCACGACGGTTTCGCGCGTCGCGACTGAGGAACGCGTCGTCGAAGCCGATGGGAAATCCTATCCCTACGACGCGCTCTTGGTCGCGACCGGCGGTCGTCCGAATCCGTGTCCGGCCTCGGGAGCGCAGGGGGCGGCAAACATCTTCAACTTCCAATATCTCGACGACACTCGTGCGATCTCGGAGTACCTCGAGCACAGTAAGACGGCCGTGGCGGTCGGCGGCTCATACATCGCCTATGAACTCGCGGAAGCCTTTTCGGTGCGCGGCGTCGAGACGCACTGGATAATCCGCGGACCGCGCACGTTGAACCGCGTCCTCGACGAGGTCGCGGCGGAGCTCGTTGCCGAAGCGGCGCGCGAGCAAAACGTGCACCTGCATTTCGGCGAGGAAGTCGAAGAGTTCACGCGCTCCAATGGCGTGGTCACGAAGTTGCGCACGAAGAGCGGGCTCGAGATCGCCGGGGAATGCTTCTCGATCGGGCTCGGCTTAGCGATGAACGTCGAGTTGCTCGAAGGCAGCGGAATTCACACGAGCCAGAACGGCATCCTCTGCAACGATCATTTGGAAACCAATGTCCCCGGCGTCTTTGCGGCCGGGGACGTTGCGGATTTCTTCGATCCGATCCTGGAGATTCGCTATCGCATGGGGACGTGGAACAACGCGGGCGCGCACGGAAAGGTCGCAGCGATCAACATGATGGGCGGAAGCGAGAAGTACCACGACGTGCCCGAGTACTCCTCACTACTCTTCAAGGGGCAGACGATCACGCAGTTCGGCTGCTCGCCCGAGTTGCGCCCCGATTTAGAGATGGTCAAGAAAGTCGACGAAGAGAAGAAGTGGTATCGCTCGCTCTTCTTCTGGCAAGATCGGCTCGTCGGCGGCATCATGATGGGCAAAGGCAATCGCGCCGGTAAGCGCAAGTACGTCGAGGCGATCAAATCGAAGCAGCCCTTCCCCAAGCATGACTGGGAATCGATGTTGGACTGGACGGCTTAGCGCAGCGAGCGCGCGAGGCAGTCCGCGAAGGCCTCGACGTCTTCGGGCTGCGTGGCCCAGTGCGTCATCCAGCGCACTTCGGGCAGCACCTCGTCGAAGACGTAGAAGAAGAACTCTTCCTGCGCCCGCGCGATTGCCGCGCGGTCCATCGTCGCAAAGATCGCGTTGCAACGCACCGGCCGGGTAACGCGGATACCCGCGATCGAGCGAATGCGCTCGTGCAGGCGCGCGGTCATCGCATTCGCGTGCGCGGCGTATCGCAGCCAGCGATCTTCGGTGAGGAGCGCCTCGAACTGCGCAGCGACGTATCGCATCTTCGATGCGAGCTGCATGCCCTGCTTGCGCGCGAAGGGCGCGGCTCCGGCCGGCAGCGTCGGGTCGAAGAAGCAGATTGCCTCACCGAACATCAAGCCGTTCTTCGTACCGCCGAAGGTGAGCACGTCGGCGCCGAGGTCGATCGTGATCGCGCGCGGCGTCGTTCCGAGCGCCGCGGCGGCGTTGGCTATGCGCGCGCCGTCGACGTGCACGAGCAGCCCGCGACTGTGCGCGTAGTCGCAGAGTTCGTGCAGTTCCTCCGGCTCGTATAAGCCGCCGTACTCCGTCGATTGTGAGATCGAGACGACGCGCGGCTGCGAGTGGTGCTCGTCGTGTCCGACGTGCAAGTATGGCTCCAAGTCCTGCGGCCTCAGTTTGCCGTCCTGCGTCGAAACCGGAATCACTTTCGAACCCGAGAAGCGCTCGAAGGCGCCGCATTCATCGGTCTGCAAGTGCGCGCTCGTGGGGCAGAGCACGGCCTCCCACGGCTTGACGAGGCAGCTCAGCGCGACGACGTTGGCGCCGGTGCCGTTGAAGGCGAAATAGACGTCCGTTGCCGCGCCGAAGTGTTCGCGAAAACGTCGTACGGCTCTCTGCGTCCACGGGTCGTGCCCGTAGCCGATCGCGTCGCCGTCGTTTGCCGCGCGAATCGCTTCGAGTATCTCCGGCGCGACCGGCGCGGCGTTATCGCTTTCGAAACTGCGCACGCCGTGCGTCGTCATATCGTGACGGTCTTTCCGCGCTGTGCCGCCTCCGCGGGCCAGCCGAGTTCGGTCTTCACGAACGCGGCCAATGCGAGCGCGGATGCGGGCTCGCCGTGCACCGCGTAGAGGTGTGGCGTGCCGGTGCACGTTGCGAACCAGCGCTTGAAATCGGAGTCGTCGGCGTGGCCGCTGAAACCGGCGAGGTCGATGATGTGCGCGCGCACCGGCATGGTGTCGCCGTAGAGGTGCAGCGTCTTCATCCCGTTCGTCAAGAGAAAGCCAAGCGTTCCGCGGCTCTGATAGCCGACGAAGATGATCGTCGAGGACGCCTGCGCGACATGATTGTGGAGGTGGTGCAGGACGCGGCCGCCGGACGCCATGCCGCTGGCGGAGATGATGAGGTGCGGTCCCTCTATGTGGTTGAGCTGTTTCGATTCGTCGGTCGTCACCGCCATGGAGAAATTGCGAACGCCGAACGGCGTCGAGGCTCCGTCATGTGGAATCGGCTTGTGCGCGTCGGGAAACTGCCCGAATACCACGTCGACCTTTTCGGCCATCGGGCTGTCGAGATGGACGGGCAGCGCCGCAACCTTCGGTTGGCGCGCTTGGATCGCGGCAATCGCGAGCAAGATGTCCTGCGTCCGCTCGACCGCAAAGGCCGGCAACACCATGGCGCCTCCGCGCGCGATGCCCGCGAGCAACGTGGCTTCGAGCGCATCGAGGGAAGCCGGCGGATGCGGGCGGTCCGCGTACGTCGATTCGCAGACGATCGTATCGGCCGGGCCGATCGGATCCGGATCGTAGAGCAGCGTTCGCCCATATCGGCCGAGGTCGCCGGAGAAGACGACGTGCTTACCCTCGATCTCGAAAGTGATGAAGGCGGAACCGATCACGTGCGCGGCGTTGTGGTAGGTTGCTCGCACGCCGGGCAGGACGTCGAACGGCGTCGCGAGCGGCAGCGTCTTCACGAGCCGCATCGTTCGCACGACGTCGCGCTCGTCGTAGTAACTCGGCGGTGCGGCGGGTTGGTCGTGCTCGAGACCTCGTTGACGCATCTCCTCCTGAAGATGCGCGGAATCGTCGAGCACGATCTGCATGAGCGCCTGCGTCGCCGGCGTGCAGTAGATCGTTCCGGAGAAACCGTCGTGCACGAGCTTCGGCAGATAGCCGATATGATCGAGATGCCCGTGCGTGATGACGACCGCTTCGATATCGTCCGGCTCGACCGGTAAGGGCGCGCCGTTGAGCGCGGTCACGTCCTCCGTGCCTTGGAAGAGACCGCAATCGACGAAGAGCCGCCTGCCGCCGACCGTGAGCAGGTGTTTGCTGCCGGTGACTGTGCCGGCGGCGCCGACAAATGTAAGCTCAGCCACGATTCAGCGCAACCGAACTCGGGATCGGCTCCCGCAAGTAGAGGTCGAGACACTGATCGACGAGCCTCTCCGGTTCCATGTTTTCGATAATGATCGCGCCCGTCTCTTTGCGCACGAGTTCCTTGATTTGACTGAAGCGATCGGAGATGCCGCCGGAATGAATGAGCACGCCGATAAGCTTCCCTTCATCGTACGCAATGCAAAACTCGCCGAGCGTCCCGCTGCGGCCGCCGAGAAAGAGCACGAAATCGGAGCTGTGGATGTTGTGCGTTTCGCGGCCCATCAATCCCGATCCGGTGAAAACCATCGTCGTATAGGGCTGCAGCGGCGAATGGTACTCGCTCACGTGCTCCTCGCGCGTGAGCGCCGGCGAGACGCCGAGGCTGATGCCGCCCGCTTGGTGCGCACCGAGCACGGCTGCGTGCGGTAAGCCCGGGCACGCGCCCGTGACGATCGTGCAATCGCGCTCGGCGATGCGCCGTCCCATACGTCGCGCAAGCGATAACTCATGTGCCGAAATGCTGCCGCCCGAGGAACCCATGACGCCGACCTGGATTTTCATACGCTTCCTTGGATACCGTGCGACGACGAGCGGAACCTACCGGAGCGCCGCGAAGACTCGCGCATGGCGGAACGCGAACGGCTCGAAGTCGACGTGCTCTTCGTTGGCGCGGGGCCTGCGAGTCTTGCGGGCGCAATCGCGCTCGGCGAAATGTCGAAGGCCGCAAGTCGCACGCTGGAAATTCTCGTGATCGAAAAGGGTGCGGAGATCGGTAACCACGCGCTCTCCGGCGCCGTTCTCGATCCGCGCGCGCTCGACGAGCTCGACCCGGAATGGCGCTCGCACGACGTTCCGGTCGAGGCTGCCGTCGCGCGCGACGAGTTGTGGTATCTCACCGCAAAGCGAAAAATCAAAGCGCCGCTCGTTCCACCGTCGCTCAACAATCACGGCAAGTACGTCGCCTCGCTGCAGAAGA
This sequence comes from Candidatus Tyrphobacter aquilonaris, assembly GCA_003133745.1. Taxonomy (GTDB): domain Bacteria; phylum Vulcanimicrobiota; class Vulcanimicrobiia; order Vulcanimicrobiales; family Vulcanimicrobiaceae; genus Tyrphobacter; species Tyrphobacter aquilonaris. Next base: position 32,509 of record PKZD01000020.1, on the reverse strand, counting down.
TCGTCAAGTGGCTGGCGGCGCGCGCCGAAGCCGCGGGCGCGCAAGTCTTCCCCGCATTTCCAGGTCAAGAGTTGTTGTGGGAGGGCGATCGCGTCGTCGGCGTGCGCACGGGCGACAAAGGCCTCGATCGCGACGGCAAGCCGAAAGCGAACTACGAGCCCGGCGCGGACCTCATCGCGAAGATCGTCGTGCTCGGTGAGGGGCCGCAGGGAACGCTCTCCAAACAGGCGATTGCGCGTCTGAATCTCGCCGCCGGGCGCGAGCCGCAGGTCTTTGCCGCCGGCGTCAAAGAGTTGTGGCAATGCCCGTCCGGATCCGTGCAAGCGGGAAGCGTGATCCACACGCTCGGTTATCCGCTGCCGGCGGAAACGTTCGGTGGCGGCTTCATCTACGGAATGACGGGTGACATCCTCGATATCGGCATGGTCACGGGCCTCGATTACAAAAACCCGACGACCGATCCGCACGACGAACTGCAGCGCATGAAACAGCATCCCGAGATCGCGCGAATGCTGCGCGGCGCAACGCTGCTCCGGTACGGCGCGAAGGCGATTCCCGAAGGCGGCCTCTTCGCGATGCCGCGGCTCTACGCCGATGGCTTGATGATCGCGGGCGACTCCGCCGGCTTCCTCAACGGCCTTCGCCTTAAGGGGATTCACCTCGCGATGAAATCCGGAATGCTCGCCGCGCAGACCGCGTGGGACGCACTCGAAGCGCAGCGCTACGATGCGGCTACGCTGGCGGCGTATCAGCGGCGCTTCGAGGAATCGTGGGCGTACCGCGAGCTGCGGCTCGCGCGCAACTTCCATCAAGGGTTCCGGCACGGGCTCTACCTCGGCATGCTCAACGCGGGCTTGGGCACGGTGACGCGCGGTCGCGGCTTCGGCGTCGTCGATCGCCTCCACGGTGAGCCGGGCTATGCGGTCATGGAGAAGGCCGGCTACAAACCCAAGGAGATGCCGCGCGCCGTCATCGACAACGTGCTGACCTTCGACAGGCTCACCGACGTGTACAAGTCGGGTACGATGCACGAGGAAAACCAGCCGTGCCATCTCCACGTCGCCGACACGAACGTCTGCCGCGACCGCTGCACGGTGGAGTACGGCAACCCGTGCGCCTACTTCTGCCCGGCTGCGGTCTACGAGCCACTCTTCGAGAAGCGGAACGGCAGCGTCGAAGGGCGCCTCCAGATAAACTTCACGAACTGCGTTCACTGCAAGACCTGCGACATCGCCGATCCCTACCAGATCATCACCTGGGTCCCGCCCGAAGGCGGCGGTGGCCCGGTGTACACAGGCATGTAATCGAACTGTGTCTGCGATGACGGCGACGGTGAATGGCAGCGCCCGAGAGCTGCCGGAGGATATAACGATCGGAGGGCTGCTCGAACTGCTCGGCACGCCCCGGAACGGGATTGCCGTCGCTTGCAACGATACGGTCGTACGGCGAGATTCTTATGACGAGCATCGCCTCGTCGAAGGCGACCGCGTCGAGATCATCAAAGCCGTAGCGGGGGGATAGCCATGGATGAGATGTTGAAAATCGGGAAGCGCGAATTCACCTCGCGATTGATCGTCGGAACCGGCAAGTATCCGTCGATGGACGCGATGCAGGCGGCGCACGCGGCGAGCGGCGCGCAGATGATCACCGTGGCAATCCGACGGATTAACCTCGACGAAGCGACCGGTAAGACGCTGCTCGACTACATCGACCGTTCGCGCTACACGATTCTGCCGAACACCGCAGGTTGCTTCACGGCCAAAGACGCGGTGCTCACCGCGCAACTTGCGCGCGAGCTTCTCGAAACCGAACTCATCAAGTTGGAAGTGATCGGCGACGCGCAGACGCTCCATCCTGATCCACGCGCAACGTTGGAGGCGGCGGAGCGGCTCGTTGCCGACGGGTTCACGGTGTTGCCGTACATCGGCGACGACCCGATCGTATGCAAGCAGTTGGAAGAGATCGGCTGCGCCGCCGTCATGCCACTTGCCGCGCCGATCGGCAGCGGCCTGGGCGTCTGCAACCCGTATTCGATCCGCATCATCAAGGAGCGCGCGCGCGTTCCCGTCATCGTCGATGCCGGCGTCGGCACCGCATCGGACGCGGCGCTCGCGATGGAGTTGGGCGTCGATGCCCTGCTCATGAATACCGGGATCGCGGCCGCGCGCGATCCGATCGTCATGGCAAACGCGATGCGCCATGCGGTCGAGGCGGGACGGCTTGCTTATCTCGCAGGCCGGATGGAGAAGCGTCTTTACGCGAACGCGTCGTCGCCGATGCATGATCTCATCTCCTCAGCGGAGCGCCGATAGATTGACGCCTCGCGAGATCGACGTCGAGGAGCTCGCGCGGCGACGGAAATCCGGCGACAGCTTCGTTCTCCTCGACGTGCGCGAGCCGTGGGAGGTCGCAATCGTTGCGCTCTCCGACTCGACGTTCATCCCGATGCGCGACTTCCCGCGCGGCCTGAATGCGCTTTCCGCCGATGAGGAGATCGCCGTCATGTGCCACAGCGGCCAGCGCAGCATCGTCGTGGCGGAGTTTCTCGCAGAGCAGGGGTTTACGAACGTCGCGAACGTCACCGGCGGGATCGACGAATACGCGCGGCGCGTGGACCCGCTACTGCCGCGCTACTGAGGAGCCGGCCTCTTCGACGCATTCACGAACCAGTGTACGGCGCCGCGTAGGGGCGTGGTTGGGTGCGCCCACCGACCTGCAACACCGTCCACGCCCCGTTCCTCGAGCGATACGACGGTAAAGTACGCGCCGAGCACGGCGCGCAGGCGCGGCTCGTCATAGTACGCGTGCGCGACGCCGCGCTCGTCACCTTCGGACGGCGCGAACGTCTGATCGGCAATTCGCTCGCCGCGTCCGTAGCGCGCGTCGCGGATCGACGCAAAGGTCGCCGCAAAGACTCCGCCCGGATGCAAGAGGCCGGCAATGGCATCGATGCGCTCCGCGATGCCTTTGGGCGTTCCGTGGAGGAGCGCGTGCGTTGCGAGGACGGCATCGAAACGATCCGGGATCGTCGCAATCGCCGCGGCGTCGCCGGCGCGTTCGTCGTCGAGCGAGAACACGTCGAGACCGGCGGCGCGCAGCGCGGCCGTGTTGCGCCGCTGCCCGCATCCGAAATCCATCACCCGCGCATCGTCGCGCTCGCGCAGTTGCGCGATCAGCACGGCGGCGAGCGGGTGGGGCGGTTGGGGGGAGGGAGGTTCAGGCGACGAAAGACGCGGCATCTCGAGGAACGGACTTATACCGGCGAAAGGAGAGTCATGCTGACCGAAGGCGACAAGATGCCCAGCGTGAGCGTGGAGGACGACCGGGGGCAGCACGTCGAGACGACGGACTTGCTCGGCGGCCGGCTCGTGCTCTACTTCTACCCGAAAGACGACACGCCGGGCTGCACGAACGAGGCATCGCAATTCCGCGATCTCCTGCCGCAGTTCGAGCGCAAGAAGGCGCGGATCGTGGGGGTCAGCCGCGACTCGGTCGCCTCGCATCAGAAGTTCAAGGAAAAATATTCGCTACCGTTCGAGCTGCTCTCCGACGTCGATTCAAAGCTTTGCGACGCCTTCGGCGTCATCGTCGAGAAGAGCAACTACGGCAAGACGTACCAGGGCATCCAGCGTTCGACGTTCGTCGTTGACGCGAACGGCAAGATCGAAAAAGTCTGGCCGAAGGTTACCGCCGACGGCCACGCCGCCGAAGTCCTGGAGTACGTCTCGAAAGGATAAGGATCGGGCCTAGGGTTCCAGATCTTCGAAGACCCGCGCCACGTCAAAGGCTAGCCAGGAAAGGCGCGCGTCTTCAAACCGGTCGTGCGTGCGGCACACGCGCATGCCCTGGTCGTCGTAGACGTAGATCGCGCGCGACCGTGGATCGACGTCGAGAACAAGCTGCGCTCCGGTTGCAAGATAGCGGGCAATCTTGTGTTCACGATAGCGCGCCTTCTCACCCGGCGAACGGATCTCGACGGCGATGTCGGGCGCGAACGGCGGTTCTTCGCGCCGATCGGCGGGCAGGGCGTACCAGCGCTCGTTCAGGATGAATGCGACGTCGGGGACAAACTCCGTCTTCGTATCGTCAACGGCACCGATATGACAGCGCAACTCCGGCAGCGTTTTGCCTAAGGCTCCGCCGAGGGAGTGAAGCACGCGGATAAATGCGCCTTGGACGAAGGCGTGCGTCGCCTTCGGGCTCATCTTGGGGTACGGGTGGCCGTCGAGGTACTCGACTTCGGGCTGATCGATGAGCGTACGCATGACTTCTGCACGTGATTCTATCACGCGCAGCGCCGTCGCTGACAAGGGGCGCTAGTTTTCTTGCTGCCCGGTTCCGCGCGGAAGCGAAAACTGAATGAGCGCGCGCACGGGTGCAAGGCCGCGGCTGATCACGGCGCAGGGCGTGACGCGCAGGCCGAGGCCTTCGAGACGAGCCTTTGCGGCGAGCAACTCGCCGCCGTTGCTGACGATGTCCTCGAGGAGCAGCACGTGTGCGCCGCGCTCGTACGGGCCCTCGACGTACTCGTCCGGAAAAGCGCCATAGCCTTTGGGCTTCTTGCGAACGACGATCATCGGAATCCCGGACATCTGCGAGACCGCCGTCGCGATGATCGCGCCGCCAAGCTCCGGGCCGCCGATGAGATCCGGGTTCGTCTCCGCGATGAGCGGCGTGAAGAGGCGCGCGATCCGGCGCAGAACCTGCGGATCGCTGAAGAGCTGGAACTTGTCAATGTAATAATCGCTGCGCACGCCGCCGGCGAGCACATAATCGCCGCGCGTGAGCGCGCGATCGAAGATGATCTTACGAAGCCAAACGAGTTCGGGAATCGGGCCGACGGGCTGATCGGGCGAGCCTAGATGCTCCATTGCCACGCGTTCCAAGCCTCCTCCACGGGGTTCGGATCGAACCCTTTGAAGTCGACGCTGATCGGCTGCTCCATGCGGTACCAGTACGTGAATATCTCGGGCATGTCGTCGTGGAGCAGTTGCTGCGTTCGAGCGTACGCCTTTTTGCGCGTCGCCTCGTCGTAGTGCGTGAGCGCCATCTGCTCCGCGGCGTCCATTGCCGTGCTGCAGTACCGGTCGTAGTTGTAGCCGCCCGGCGGTACGTTCTTGCACATGTACTGCGAGCTGTCGTCCGGGTCGATGCCGGCGAACCAGCCGGCAAGGCTCAAGTCGAAGCGGCCCAACTGGAGAATGCCGCCTTCGCCGGCCGGAGCAAAGAGGATGTTGCCCGGGAAGTACTTCACCTCGACGTCGATCCCAACTTGCCGCAGCTGCGCCTGCACGATGACCGATTCTTTGCGGCGCGTTACGTTCGAGTCGTTCGTGACCTCGACGAGCACGAGCGGCTCGCCGTTCTTTCGCATGACGCCGTCGGGGCCGGGCGTCCATCCCGCGGCCTCGAGCAACGCGCGCGCGTGGGCGACGTCGTGCGGATAGGACCGCACCGCGGAGTCATACGCCCACATCCAGTTCGGGACGTCTTCCGAGGCGATCGTCTGTTGCCCGTACGTGAGCGTTTGAAGCAATTGCTGCTTGTCGATCGCGTAGGCGATCGCTTGACGCACGCGGACGTCGCGCAGGAACGGGCGGGAATCGTTCAACTGCATGTCCTCGTACCCGTTTACGTTCACCCAGACGATGCGCGTGCCCGGAATGTCCTTCACCGATGGATAGGTCTCGATCGAAGCCTGATAGATCCAGTCGACCGAGTGCGTGCGCAACAGGTTCACCGAGGTGTTTTCGTCGGGTACGATCCGCAGCTCGATGCGCTGCAGGCCCGGCGTGCCCATAAAGAAGTTGTCGTTGCGGACGAGCGTGATATGATCGCCGTGTGCCCATTCGCCGAAACGGAATGGACCGTCGCTGACCGTCGGCTCGCTGTTGAACGGGATCTCGTTGATGTTCGGATACTGCGCGAGCACGTGGGCGGGCGCCACCGGATACGGCTGGTCGCTCTCTCCGAAGAACGTATTGACGAACGGTGAGAACTTCTCTTTGAGATGAACGACGACGGTGTACGGATCCGGCGTATCGATCGAGCGGATCTCGTCGTAACCGTGACGCGAGACGACGTTGTTGTTCGGATTCATGATCGCGGACCATGACCATTTCACGTCTCTGCTCGTGACGGCGACGCCATCGCTCCACTTCGCGTTGCGGCGCAGATGGTAGGTGACGGTAAGGCCGTCCCGGCTGATGCCGCCGTTTTCGGCGGTCGGGACCGTCGCTGCCAGCATCGGCACCGGGTTGCCGCGTGAATCGGCGGAGACGAGCGGTTCGAACATCAAGCGCGCAACGAAGGCGTCGGTCGTGTTCGAGTTCAGCAGGGGATTGAGGTTCTTGAGATCCTGTTGGATCGCGATGCGAAGCACGCCGGCTTCCGTCCACGAATGCCGCCCGCCTTGAAGCGTCCCATCGGACATGCGCGTGCATCCGCCGAGGACGGCAGCGAGCGCTGCGAGTGCTATGAACCGTTTCATACTGCCGCCTTTCCTGCGACGCGGTTGCCGGGCACCGGATCGTAACGCTCGGGCCTCCATCGGAAAGTCCCCAAGCCCTGCGTTCCCGTGCGTAACTCGGTGATATAGCGTGACATCTCGACCTGCGGCACGTCCGCCTCGACGTCGTCGAATCCCGGGCGTTCGGACGGAGTCATGCCGAGGATCTGGCCGCGCTTTCCGGTCAACTGCTGGATGACCGTCGAGGTGTACGGGGTCGGCACCGTTACGGTGACGCGCGCGATCGGCTCGAGCACGACCGGGCGGCATTTGGGGAGCGCCTCGCGCACGCCCATGCCCGCTGCCGTCTTGAAGGATTGCTCGCTGGAATCGACGTCGTGGTACTGCCCGTCGTAGAGCGTGACATGGAGATCGCTGACCGGGTAGCCGCCCGGGCCGCGGGAGAGCGCCTCGCGCACGCCCTTCTCGACCGCGGGAATGAACTGGCGCGGCACGACGCCGCCGACGATCTTCTCGCTGAAGCTCACGCCCGAACCGCGCTCGCGCGGTTCGAAGCGCAACCAGACGTCGCCGAACTGTCCGTGACCGCCGGTCTGGTGCTTGTAGCGGGAGTGCACTTCGGTCGGGGCGGTGATCGTCTCTTGGTACGGAATCGCCGGTGCCGCCGTCTCGACCTCGACTTTGTACTTGCGGGAGAGGCGCTCGACAGCGATCGTGACGTGTTGCTCGCCGCGTCCCAGCAACAGCAACTCGTTCGTGATCTCGGCGCGTTGGATTGAGAGCGATGGGTCTTCATCGACGATGCGCACGAGCATCTGCGAAATCTTCGCTTCGTCGATCCGCTCCTTCGGTCTGATCGCGACGGCGAAGACCGGTTCGGCGGCCGCGACGCGTGGCAACAGCACCTTGTGTCCGTTCATCGTGAGCGTATCGCCGGTTGCCACGGATTCCAGGCGCGCGATCGCCGCGATCGTCCCCGGTACGGCTTCCGGAATCGGCTCTTGCTTCTTGCCTTGCAATCGATACAGTCCACCGGAACGGACGCGCTCGTCGCCTTTGCTGACGTCGGTCAGCGTGGCGTCCGACTTCATCGTTCCGGCGAGAACGCGAACGATGGAGACTTTGCCCGACTGCGGATGCACGGACGTTTTGATGACGCGCGCGACGAAGGGGGCGGCCGGATCGGAAGCGATGGGGCTGCCTTCGGCGTCGAGGAGCGGGTGGTCGAGCGGTGACGGAAACCATTGCTCGATCGCACGCACGAGCGCGGAGACGCCGGCGCCGGTGGATCCCGCCGAGACGAGCACGGGCACGATCTGATCGTGCGAGCACTCGATGCAGAGATCGCGCTCGACCTCGTCGAGCGGCGGCTCCTTGCCCTCGAGCAGCTCTTCCATCAACGCGTCGTCGAAGTCGGCCATCGCTTCGAGCAATGTCGCGTGTGCGTTCTGCGCCTGCTTGCGCAACGCGTCGGGAATCTCGGTCGGGCGCTCTCCTTCGCCGGAGAACGCAAAGGCTTTCTTCTGCGCGAGATCGACAAAGCCCGAGAAGTTTTCGGCAGCGCCGATCGGCCATTGCTCGGCGACGACGTGACGGCCGTAAGCGGCTTGCAGCGCGGCGAGCGTTCCGGCAAAGTCGGCCCCCGGGCGGTCCATCTTGTTGACGACGAAGAGATGTGGGAGCCGGAGCGTCTCCAACTCCTCGAGCAGCGCTCGCGTCTGCACGACGCGCGACGGGTCTGCTTCAACGACGACGACGGCGGCATCGACCCCACAGAGCGCCATGCGCGTCTCCTCGAAAAAGTCGATGAATCCCGGGCAATCGACGATCGTCACGTCGATCGCATCTGCGTTGCAGTGGGCGAAGCCGACGGTCGTACTCTCCGCGTGGGCGACGTCCTCGGGCTCGTGGTCCGTGACGGTCGTCCCCTCGGATATGGAACCGCGGCGCCCAACGGCGCCGCAACGTGCGAGAACGGCTTCGACTAGCGTCGTCTTGCCCGCGTGGTGGGGGCCGACGAAGGCAACGTTACGGAGGCGCGAGATCTCCGCCATCAGTGGCTCTCCTTCGGTAGTCAGCTCTTAGCGACGACGCTTCGTCGTCTTGCTCTTGCTCGTCTTTCCTTTACGTGGGGCCTGCACGCTCTTCTTGGGGGCGGGCTTCCGCGGCGCGGGCTTCGCCGCGGGCTTCTTCGGTTTCGCCGCGCGCGACGGAGCCACTTTCCGCTTTTGAACCTTTCTCTGGGGCGGGCGCTGCATGCGCTTCGGAGCCGCTTTCTTCTTTGCGGCGGCCTTCTTCGGCGCCGCCGCCTTTTTCTTCGTCGGTGCTTTCTTTACGGGTACGGCGCGTTTGGAGGCCTTCGCGGCCTTCGCCTTGGAGGAGCCGGCCGCCGATTCCGCGCTACGCCGTGATGCGCTGCTTTTCGAAGCGATGACTCGGGCCAAGGCAGCCTTACGCTTGGAACCGGCAGCCCGCGCTGCGCGCGCGCCGCCGACGCGTAGGGCGCGAGCGCTCTCCGATTCCTCGGGAAGTCCGAGTTCCGCGCGGCTGAAGCCGGTGATGCTGCTGCCGGGAAGCGACGGACGTTCGGGGCGCCGACGCGCCGATTCGAGATTTTCGCGTGTCGCTCGCAACGCGACGCGCGCGATTCTCCCGTCGACGGGGAAGGCCAACTCGTTGATTCCGCAATCGTCGAGCACCTTGAGGGCGATCTCGAAGGCATTACCCTGGTCCCGTGGACTGTGCGCATCGGAGCCGATCGCGATCGGGACGCCCTTCGACTTCGCCTTGCGCAGCAGGCGCCGGTAGGCGTCGAGATAGCGTTTCTTCTGATCCTCGGAATGTTCGCGATAGAGAAAGCGCGTGTTGAACTCGATTGCCATCCCGCGTCGCTTGCACGCCTCGATCACGCGGTTTTCGTACTCGTCGAGCTTCTTGCTCTCGGGCCAGTGACCGAAGACTGCCGGCACGTAGAGATGACCGACGATCTGCCCTGGAAGCTTCTCGACCTCTTCGAGGAGCTTGGCGACGTACATCTCCCACACGCGCGCCGTACCGACGGCATCGAAGAGTGCGACGAACTCTTCGTTGTCGAAAGGCCACGGCCAATCGGCGCCTTTCTCCGGGTGATTGATCGTAAGGAAGTGGACCGAGCGGATCATGCCGTCGGGACGCATGGCGTCGACGATGTTCTGCGCGTCCGGGCGCGAGCGCGGATCGCTATCGACCTCGGCGCCGATCGAGAAGCGCATGCCACGTCGCAGCCCTTCGGATACGATCGCTGCGTGGGCGACGTCGACGCCCGCCGTTTCAGCGGCACCGTAGAGATCGCCCGCCTCGGCGAGCTTGAGCGCGCGTCGAAGCGTGTTCACCGCTCCGGGGTCCTCGAACGTGAGGAAGTTCACGTGGTCGCTCACCATGAGGAAGCGCGGGTAACCGCGCCGGCACGCATGGTAGAACCAGAGGAAGAGCATGCGAGCGGAGTAGGCGATCGGGCGTTCCTCGGCATAGGGCCGATGCTCGCCTTTGGCATGGCCGTGGACATCGGGAATCGCGGCAATCCGGCGGTCGTTCATGGACTCGGCGGTGGTTTTGCTAACGCGCGCGCCGATACCCTTCCATCCGGAGCAAGCGTTCCTTCATCTCAAGGCCGTAGAAGTAGTCGTGCAGCCCTCCCGATGAGTCGACGACGCGATGGCAGGGGAAGAAGAGCGGGAGCGGATTGCGCGCCATCACCCGGCCGACCGCGCGTGCGGCCTTCGGGCGCCCGATCTGCGTCGCGACCCATCCATAAGAACGTACCTCGCCCCGGGGAATCGTGGCTGCGGCCCGCAGCGCCGCCTGTTCGAATTCCGTGAGGTCGCTGATGTCGACCACGCGATCGTCGACGTGCCAGGTCTCGAAGAAGCGGTCGAGCGTGCCCTGGAGCCAGGGTGGGGCTTCGCCGCGGACGACGGGGCGGCGTAGCCGCTGCTCGACGCGCGTGCGCACCTCCTCGAATGAGGTGCCCGTGTCGATGCCGATGTACGCGATGCGCTGCCCCTTGAAGCCGACGTAGAGCCGACCGAACGGCGCGCGCGCCGACGCGAGGATGAGCGGTTCGGTACGCAGACGGATGCGCATGGAGCCGATGTGATCGAGAATCCTCCGCGCGAGATCGAGCGACGGCTCGGGCACCGGCAAGCACGAGAGGCAGTAGGCGACGCCTTCGCACTCTTCGTAGAGGACTTGGCAGTGTGGGCACGCGTGGAGGTGAATCGTCACCTGCTCCTTCAACGCGCGAGCGCAGTCGCCGCGGGTTTCGTCCCACAGCACCTCGATGTCACGACATCGCATGGGTGGTTGCTCCTTCGGGATTGTAGCGGCCGACCTGAGGGCCGAGGATTTTTCGCAGAATGCGGACCGCGCGATGAACGTGCGACTTCACGGTTCCGATCGGTTGATGGAGGATCTCCGCGATCTCGGGGTGGCTGCGTCCCTCGATGAAGCGCAGCGTCGCCGCGGCGCGTAAGTGCATGGGAAGCTGAAGAAGCGCGCGTTCGACGAGCGCTACATCGGCGTTCTGCTCCACGATCGTCTCGGGCTGCTGTGGCGGCGGTTCATTCGATTCGCGCAACAGCGCATCGGGATCGGCGAGCGCATCGAGCGCGACGCTCGTGGGACGCTTGCTGCGCAGTCGGTTGCGCGTCACGTTCAGCGTGATCGTATAGAGCCATGGCTGAAGGCGCAACCCGGCGCGCTGTTCGGGGGGCATCTTGCCGAGGGCCCGATAGGCGCGCACGAAAGCATCTTGCACGATCTCCTCGGCGTCCTCGCGGTTTCCCGTCATCCGCAGCGCAAAGCCGTAGAGCCTGCGCTGGTAGTCGTCAACGATCCGATCGAAGCTCTCGACATTCGCGACGCTCTTGCTCTCCCGGCGCTTGGCCGGAAGGCGTGCGGGCTGAACCGCAGGTGACACGAAGGCTCCTTGAAGGAGCGGTGCGAGCGCGCTCATCTCTTGCCTCGAACCGCCGTCCTGTGCCGTTGAGTTTCACGCGGCGCGGCGGAGGTTCCCGCGCGCCCCTGCGGAAGCGGCATCCATGCAGCAGCCCCTCGAGTCCACGGAGATTTCCTTCGACGCCTACACGATGTGCAGTTTTCTCCCGGATCTCGACTCGGCCCGCGCGATTCCCCTCGTCTTGATCGGCTATCGAGCGCACGAGGATCCCTGGTTCGTCTGGTTGGTTCCGAAGGAAGGCGTTGGAACCGACGGCTTAACGGGCGACCCGTACTACGCTCGCGTGCTGCACGATCCGCGCACGTATTTTCGTAAGAAGCTGGCCAAGTACATCGAGGAAACCGGGTCCGTGCGCCGGGGCATCGAGATGCTCGTTGATTGCCATCAAAACCACCTCGCATTCACGCCGCTCACGGAGCTGACCGAGTTCCCGCTCAGGCATCCGCTCCAAGTCGAACTGGTCAGCGCGTTCTAGCCCTGCCCCGCGCTGCGGATGCTCCGGCGGTAGACGATCTGCACGGGCGCGGAGGGGAGGTGCCCCTCGTTGAGCGTTCCGTCAATGGTCAGTTGCGCGTCGAGTGAGAGCAGGAGCGCGCGCTCGACGTCGTAGTAGGCGGTTCCGTCGAGATGGATTCGACCGTTGATCGACGTGGAAGCGCGCCCCGGCAACGGTCCGTTGACCAAACCGACGGCTTGAAAGCGCACCCCAACAACGCGACGCCCGAAGAGCAGACCCGACGGGCCGGGTCGCAGCGAGCCGCGGAGATCGCCCCCGCCGACGGGTGAAGCGGCCGCGAACGGCACGGGACCGCGCAGCTCGCGCAGATCGCGAATCGTCGCGGGATCGAGCCGGACGGCGAACGGTTGATTGAGCACGGTCAAGAAATCGGGATCGTCATCGAGGCGATCCTCGAAGCTTCCGTCCGGCTGCAACTCCTGGACGAAGCGCGCGTGCTCCGTCGAGCTCCCCGTTGCATCCGTGCGTACGCAATCCGCGACGGCAATGAAGCGCACGCTCTTGCCGAAAGGCTGAATCGAGAGCGACTCCTCTCCCGAGTAGGAGATGCTCGTGGTCGCCGGAATCGCGCCGACGCGATAGAGGTCCTGACCCGAAACGCGATACTGCCCCTGTACCCCAGCCGGGGTTGCGGCCAAAGCGAGCAGCGCGCTTGCCGCCAGCACGATCCGGGTCAGCACCGTTTCCTATCCTTCTATTGGTGAACGCCTGAGAGAGGATTATCCCCAGCCCCGGTACCATCATACACGAAGATGCTGCAGCGATTGCGTCACCCGAGCATTCTCTTATGCGCGGTGGCTCTTGCTTGCATGGCGGCGGCGCCGGCCCTGGATCGCGTCGCGACCCTCTGGGCGATCTACAATCACGCGGCTGACGAGGCCTATAGCCACCACGCCGTGCTCGAAGACGATGGGACGACGTTCATCTCGAGTGGCGACATCGACATGGAATGGCTCCGCGACTCGAGCGCCGTGCTGCTCGCCTATGTGCCGCAGGCCCACGGGCAGCCCGCCATTCGAGCCATGCTGCGGGGCGCGATCGCTCGGCAGGGGCGGTACATCCTCATCGATCCCTATGCGAACGCGTTCACCGAAGACTACCGGGTCGCGGAGCGCAAGTTCGAAGTCGATTCGCTGCTTTACCCGATTCGACTCGCGTATCGGTACTGGAAGAGCGAAGGTGATGCCTCGGTCTTCACCCCCGCACTCGAGCGCGCGTATGTGGTCGTGCTTCGCGTCTTGCGAACCGAGCAGCATCACGCGCAGCGCTCGAGGTATCGCAACTGGTCTCTCGCCGGGGACGGCGCCGGCATGCCCACCGCCTACACCGGCATGATCTGGACCGGTTTCCGCCCCTCCGACGATGCCGCGCAGTTTTCGTACAATATCCCGCAAAATATGTTTGCCGTCGTCGAACTCCAGCAGCTGAGCGCGATCGAGCGTCAGGTCTATCACAACGAGCGCCTCGCGGAAGAGGCGTGGGGGTTGAGCGTACAGGTTCACTCGGCGATCGAGCGTTACGGCACCGTCTTCGTTCCTCACTTCGGGCGCATCTACGCGTACGAAGTCGACGGTTTCGGGCACGCAAATCTCATGGATGACGCGAACGTTCCTTCGTTGCTCTCGGCGCCGTATATCGGCTACGTCGACGTGCACGATTCGATCTATCAGGCGACCCGGCGTTTCGCGCTTTCGCCGAGCGATCCGTACTACTACAGCGGACGGGAAGCTTCAGGGATCGGCAGCGCGCATACGCCGCGAGGTTACGTGTGGCCGCTCGCGCTCATCGTCGAGGCGCTCACGAGCGTCGATCCGAAGGAAACGCAGCGCGACCTCGACTACCTTGCAAACTCCGATACGGGAAACCACTTGCTCCACGAGTCATTTGACGCGAACGATCCGAGGCATTATACGCGCTCCGATTTCGCCTGGCCGAATGCGCTCTTTACCGAACTCTCGCGCGAGGAGTCCTGGCCGCAACCCGTCCCGACACCGCCCGGGGGGAAGTAAAGAAACGGACATCGGCGGTGCCGGTACAGACGACGATCGTCTCCGGGTCCGCAAATATCCGTCCGTCGATGGCGAGCGTGTAGTCGCCCGACGAGAGCCCCTTAAGCGTACGGTGCATGCTGCGAGCGAACTTGTCCTGGGGCGCGAGATTGCCGATTGCTTCGCGCACCGCGAGAGCGAGCAACTCGCGCACGCGCAGGGGCGTTGCGAGGGCAAACGCAGCCGCGCCGCTGCTGGCGACCGAGTGAAGATCGAGCGGGACCCTTACGCGGATCACGCGCTGTTCTTTTACCGTCTCCGAGGAGCTGCCTGCCGACGAGGAGTAGGTATTTCGACGATGGCCGCCGACGGTTGCCCCGCCCTGCCTGTGATGCGCTGATGCGATACACACCGCGTCGACGGCGCAGCGAGGACGAGCACGAAGGCGGGGGATTGCCGGTGATCCCGTTGATGATCATCGTCGTATTCGCGGGATTACTGCTCGGCGGTTTGCTCGCGCATTTCTTCGGCGGTCGCGGTTCGGGCGCGCAGCAGGCGATGAGCCCGCCACCGGTGACGCCGATTCCGAGCGCGACGCCGCCACCGCACGGGACGCCGCATCCGCGCGTCTCGCCATCGCGAACGCCGCCCCCATCGCCTTCTCTGACGGCCAGCGTGACGCCGCACGCGACGGCATCGCCGAAGTCGTCGCCGACACCGACGGCGACGGCGACGGCGAGCGCGACGCTCGCGCCGGTCATCACGGCAACGCCGGCGCCGGTACCGACGACGCCTGTTCCCGAGGTTGTGACTGCGAAGCCCGCGACGCCCGCGCCGCGCGAAGCATCGTATGGATCGGATCAGGGTCCAGAGGGCGTCGTGAGGTCGTATCTCGATGCGCTCGCGCGCGGAGACCGTTCCGGCGCCGAGAACTATCTCGCCTCCGGCTCCGGCGCACCCTCGGAAGATTTCATGCAAGACCACGCGCGAATCGCCGACATTCGCTCCGCGGCGAACGGGAACGGCACATACCGCGTCACCGCCGACGTGAGGGCGACAACGGGTGAATACTACATCACTTTTACGGTCGCCACGCTACCGCAGGGAACGCTTATCACCGAGCACTTCTACATCAAACCGCGCTAGGATTATTCTTCGTCGGGCCAGCCCGCGAGCTCGCCGATTGCGGCGCTCTTGAGCACGCGCAGGCCGAGCATCGCGCACTTCATGCGCGTCGGGCTGATGCCGATGCCGACGTTCTCGAGCACGACGTCCTTGGAGAGCTTCGCAACGTCTTCGAGCGGCATGCCCGATATCGACTCGGTCAGCATCGACGCAGAGGCGAGGCTGATCGCGCAGCCGTTGCCGGAAAAACGCACCGCGCGGACGATGCCCCCGTCGTCGATCTGCAGTTCCATGCGAATCTGGTCGCCGCAAAGCGGATTGAGATCCTCGGCGCTTGCCGTTGGGGCATCGAGGTGCCCAAAGTTTCGCGGGTTACGGTAGTGGTCGAGGATGTAATCGCGGTAGAAGTCGTCCACGAGGTCCTTATACCTTGAAGATGTGCGCGGCCTTCTCCAGCGCGGTCACGAGCGCATCGACGTCCTCTTCGGCATTGTAGACGTAAAACGAGGCGCGTGCGGTCGAATGCCAGCCCATCTTGCGCATGAGCGGCATCGTGCAATGATGCCCCGCGCGGATGCAGACGCCCTCGGTGTCGAGGATCGAGGCGACGTCGTGCGCGTGAACGTCGGCGAGATTGAACGAGAGCACGCCTCCGGTCTTGGCGGGGTCTTTCGGTCCGTAGACGTGCAGGCCGCGCGGTTCGAGCGCGGCGAGGCGCTCGAGCGCGTAAGCGGTGATCGCGCGCTCGTGCTCGCGAACCCACGCGGGCCCAAGCTCGGTGAGATAGTCAACGGCGGTGCCGAAGGCGATTGCATCGGCAATATTGCTCGTGCCGGCCTCGAACTTCCAGGGCGGGTCGTTGAACGTGGCGCGGTCGTACTCGACCGCGCGGATCATGTCGCCGCCCGAGAGGAACGGCGGCATCGACTCGAGCAACGCGCGTTTACCGTAGAGTGCGCCGATGCCGGTGGGCCCAAGCATCTTGTGCGCGCTGAAGGCGTAGAAATCGGCATCGAGCGCTTTGACGTCGACCGGAAGATGCGGCGCACTCTGCGCGCCGTCGACGACGATCGTCGCACCGGCGGCGCGGGCTCGCGGAACGATCGTTTCGAGCGGTGAGATGGTACCGAGCGTATTGCTCACGTGCGCGATCGAGAGCAGCCGGCACCCGTCGAGCAGGCGATCGAGATCGTCCAGAACGAGCGTCCCGTTCTTGTCGACGGGAATGAAACGAAGGACCGCGCCGGTGCGCTGCGCGAGGAGTTGCCACGGTACGAGGTTCGAATGGTGCTCCAACTCCGTGAGCAGAATTGCGTCGCCGGCGCGAACGTTCGTGTTGCCCCAGGCGTAGGCGATCAAGTTGATTGCCTCGGTCGTGTTGCGCGTCCAAACGATCTCGCCCGGATCGGCGCCGACGAAGCGCGCGACCTTCGCGCGCGCCTCTTCGAAAGCCGCCGTCGCCCGCGCCGCGATCTCGTAGACGCCGCGGTGAATGTTGGCATTGTACTCACGGTAATACTCGTCGAGCGTTTCGATGACGCAGAGCGGCTTCTGCGAGGTTGCCGCCGAGTCGAGGTACACGAGCCGCTTGCCGCGTGCGGTCGGGCGCGTGAAGATCGGGAAGTCGTCGCGAACCCGCAGCGCTTTCTGCATCTCCGACGGTCGAAGCATTGTCACGACGTCACCGAATCTTTGCTGCGAGTATCTCGCGCAGCTCTTCGCGGAGTTGCGCCGGGAAGCGGTCGATCGCGGGCTCGAAGAATCCGAGCGTTACCATGCGCTCTGCCTCTCCGCGCTCGATTCCGCGCGTGGTCATGTAGAAGAGCGTTTCCTGATCGAGCGCGCCGACCGTCGCGCCATGGTAGGCTTTCACGTCGTTCGCAGCGATCTCGAGCGCGGGGACGGAGTCGATGTGTGCGTTCGGAGAGAGGAGCAACGCATCGTCGCGCAGTGACGCGTCGCTGCCCTGCGCGTGTGCGGCGATTCGAATGTTGCCGACGTAACGGGCCTGGCCGCGACCGGTCGCGGCGGATTTCACCATCGTGAACGACGTCGCTTCGCCGGCGCGATGGTCGACGGTCGAACGCATGTCCACGTGCTGCGTCGCCTGCGGGAAGAAGAGCGAAACGATCTGTGCGTCGGCGCCGGTCGCGAGCAGTTCGACGTCGAGCTGCACGACCGCAAGGGAGGCTCCAAGGTCGGCGGTCGCCCAGGCGATCTTCGCATCCTTTCCCGGCAGCGCGGCGCGGCTGGAGAAGAAGCGCGCATCGTTCGGAAGATTCTGCATCGACACGATCGCAAGCTCGGCGCTTTCGTCGGCGATGGCCTCGGTGATGCCGCAGACGAAGCTGCCGCTGCCGCCCTCGACGCGTTCGACGATCGTGGCGCGCGCCCCGCGTCCGGCGTGAACGCACGTATACGGGAAAAGCGTTGCGCGCTCCGGCACGCGATAGGTGACGATGACCGGCTCCTCGATCTCGATGCCGGCGGGAATCTCGATGAAGGCGTACTGGTTTGCAAAGGCGGCGGCAAGTGCGCCGAACTTCGACGTTCGCGCTGCCGTCGTCCCGAAGCCGCTCGGTACGCGTCCGGTACGCACGCGCTCGTCCTTGCACTCGATCTGCACGCTTCCGGCGCTTCCCTCGAAGGGAAGGTCGTCGACGGGAATCGCGTCGAGGTCGATGCGCCAGTAACGCCCAGGACGCTCTCGCCCCGATGGGAGTTCGCGATAGCGTTGCAGCGCTGCGGTGCGCTCCTCGATCGGGAGCGTCTCGTCCGCAAACGCGCTAAGCAACGGCTCCGCTCTCTGCGCGGATGACGTCATAGCCTTGGAGTTCGATGAGCTCGGCGAGATCGCCGCCACCCGTCTTCACGATGCGGCCGTCGAGCATCACGTGCACGACATCCGGATGCACGTAGCGCAGGATGCGCGGGTAGTGCGTGATCACGAGCAGTCCGGTGTTCTTGCCTGCTTCGGTCGCGCGCAATGCGGCGATCGATTCGCCGATGTGCCTGAGGGCGTCGACGTCGAGCCCCGAGTCTGTTTCGTCGAGGATCGCGAAGCGTGGTGCGAGCACCGCCATCTGCAGCATCTCGAGGCGCTTCTTCTCGCCGCCGGAGAAGCCGTCGTTGAGATAGCGTCCGAGGAAAGACGGATCCATGCCGAGCGATTCCATTTTTTCGAGCAGGAGCGCGCGAAACTTCGCCGGACCCAGATCGCCCGGACGCACCGCTTGCAACGCGGCGAAGAGAAAGTTCGCGACCTTGACGCCCGGAATCGATGCGGGATATTGAAAGGAGAGAAAGACGCCGGCCTTTGCGCGCCGATCGGGTGACATTGCGAGCAGATCCTCGCCGTCGAGCGTGACGCTGCCGGCGGTGACCGCGTACGAAGGATGACCCGCAAGCGCGAGCGCGAGCGTCGTCTTGCCGCTCCCGTTCGGTCCCATCAGGGCGTAGACGCGTCCCGGCTCGACGGTCAAATCGATCCCTTTGAGGATATCGTCGTTGCCCGCGACACCACAGTGTAGGCCGGTGATCTTCAAACCTTGATCGGACATAGAGCTATCGTATCGGAGGCGAAGCGAGAAAGTCAAGGATAAACTTTACTATCTCGGCGAGCCATGCTAGGATACCGCCAAGAGATGCAGGGCGAACGCTTTTTCAAGACCACGCGGGGCAAGATCGTCGCCGAGCTTCGGCGGCTCGGCTCCGCCTCGGCAGCCGACCTCGCTGGGCTCTTCGGTCTCTCTCCGAACGCCGTGCGGCAGCAGCTCGTCGTCCTGGAGCGCGATGGAATCGTAGCCGAGCGCCCGGTTCGGCGCGGGCCTACGAAACCGACGCTGGAGTTCTCGCTGACGCGGGAGGCGGATAGCCTCTTTCCGCAGCGCTACGATCGCCTGCTCTCGTCCGTCTTGCGCGAAGTGCGCCTCCAGTACGGCGCCTCGGCGGTCGGCCAAATCTTCGATTCGATCTCGGACCGCGCCGTGGCGCGGGCCAAGCGCAGCGTGACGGCGGAGCGCCCCGAGGAGCGAGTCGCGCAGTTGACCGAGTTGCTGCGCCACGACGGCGTCGTTGCCGAGTACAGCTTGATCGACGGCGGTTTTGCACTGCACGAGCATAACTGCCCGTACTCGACCGTTGCAAAGGAGCATCCCGAGATGTGCCAGGTCGTGCATCATATGATCGACGAAACGATCGGCGGCGCGATGCAGCAGACGGAGTCGCTTGCAACCGGCGGCACGGAATGCCGGTTCGAGATGAAGCCGGCGGATATCGAGCACGTGAGTGCGGGAGTGAAGTGATACTGTGGACTTTGTGAAGTTTCAGCGGTTGGTCGAGGAGCGCCCCGGTTTTCGCACGATGGAGAATCCAACGGCGAGCGGCGAGTATTTCAGCGACTCCTGCGGTGACATGTACAACATCTTCTTGAAGGTGGGACCGGGCGCCGTCATCGAGGACATCTCCTATTTCACCACCGGCTGCGGCTTTGGAACCGCGACGTGCAGCCTCGTCACGCAGATCGCACAGGGCAAGACCCTCGAGGAGGCCGAGGCGATTAGCGAGCAAGAGGTCATGGATGCGCTCGGCGGTTACCCCGAGAAGAAGCGCGATTATCCAGGCCGCACGCTCGAAGCGCTGAAGATCGCGATCGCGGACTACCGCGCGAAGGTCGCAAGCGGCGAAGTTCCGGACTACGGGACGATGCCGGCCGCGCCGCGCGTCGCACCCGTGCCCGTTTCAGCGGCGCCCGCGCCGGCCGACGACGACGGCAAACTCCTCATCAAGCTGCACTAACGAAATCGCGCTCAGCCGCGCTGCAAATACGGATTCGTGCGCCGCTCGATTCCGATTGTCGTAAAGGGACCGTGACCGGGCACGACCGGCGTCGCATCCTCGAGCGGCAACAACTTGCGCGCGATCGAATCAACGATATCTTCCATCGAGGTTCCCCCGAGATCCCAGCGGCCGATCGATCCCGCGAAGAGCGTGTCGCCGGTGAAAACGCGCGCATCCTCGCCGCGCAATGCGAAGCAGACGCTCCCCGGGGTGTGACCGGGCGTGTGCAACACCTCGATTTCGACCGCGCCGGCCGCGAAACGCTCGCCGTCATGAAGATCGCCGTCGAGCGCAATCACCGGGGGTGCCTGCGCGAGACCGACCCACGCCGCCTGCAGCGGCAGCGTTTCGTAGAGCGGCACGTCCGCGGGATGAAGCAGCGCGCGCGCTCCGGTTGCATCGCGCAGTCGACCTGCGTCGCCGATATGATCGATATGCGCGTGCGTGTGCAACAGCAGCGTTGCGCGGAGGCGCCGCCGTTCCAGACATGAGAGCACTTCGTCGATGCCGTCGCCGCCATCGATGACGATCGCTTCGCCGGTGCGCTCGTCACCCAAGACCGTGCAGTTGCAGGCCAGCGCGCCGACGGCGAAGGTCTCGAGAATCAATGCGTGCGCGCGCCGACCCCCAAGCCGTCGCCGAGCGGAAGTATCGCCGCTGCGAGATCTGCGTGGGTGAGGAAGGCGCGGTTGAAGGCACGCATCGCGCGCACGTGCTCGTCGTCCGAGGGCAGTTCAGGTTGCGCGACGCGTCCTGCGAGCAGGCAATGCTCGACGACGACGAGGCCGGAGCGTTTCAGCGTCGGAATGGCGAGATCGAGGTAGGCGCCGTATTGGAGCGGATCGGCATTGATGAAGACGATGTCGAGGTTTCGCTGCGGAAATGTCTCGAGCAGCTCGACGACGGGCTGGTTGAGCACTTCGATCGACTCCGCTTCACCGGCGCTTTCGAAATATAATCTCGCGACGTCAGTGCGCGTAACGTCGGGATCGATCGTCCAGATCTTGCCGGCCGGCGGCTGCGCGAGCGCCATCCACAACGTGGCGCAACCGTATCCGGTGCCGATCTCGAGGATGCGATTCGCCTGCATCGCGTGTACGATCGTCGCGAGGAAGCGTCCGGTTTCGCGCGAGATCGCCGGTACGCCCCCGGCACGGCTGCGCCGCTCGACCTCGACGATGACGGGATTCGGCTGCGGGTGAAGGCCTTCGAGATACTGCTCGACGTCGCTCATGCCGAGCGCTCCGCGGCAATCACGACGTTGCGCAGGAGGGCGACGTTCGTCACCGGCCCAACGCCACCGGGCACGGGCGTGATTGCGCCCGCGATTTTGACCGCGCTCTCGTAGTCGACGTCGCCGACGAGATGCCCGTCGACGAGCGTCGTTCCGACGTCGATCACCGTCGCGCCCGGCGCAAGATGTTCGCCGCGAATCAAGCCGGGTACGCCCGTCGCCGTGACGACGACATCTGCCATGCGAACGTAGGGCTGAAGATCGCGCGAGCCTTTGTGGAGGATCGTGACGCTTGCGTCCTGCGCGAGCATCAATAAAGCCACGGGGGCGCCGACCACCGGCGAGCGGCCGATCATCACCGCCGTTCGGCCGCGTAGCGGCCAGTGCGGGCTGCGCTGCAGGAGCAGCATCACTGCTGCGGGCGTCGCGGGCACGAAGAGCGTGTTATTTCCGAAGGCGAGGCTGCCCTCGTTTGCCGGATGCGCGCCGTCCACGTCTTTGCGTTGCGGGATCGCGTCCGCGATCGAGCGGATGTCGAGATGCTCCGGAAGCGGCTGTTGCAACATGACCCCGTGAACCGATGCATCACCGTCGAAGGCCGCGAGCCGCTCGCGCACGGCGTCGACCTGAGCCGAATGAGGAAGGAGCGCTACCTCGACCGCAATCCCGAGGCGCTCGCCCGTGCGCTCGAGGGTTTGAACGTAGGCGAGGCTCGCCTCGTCCTCGCCGACGAAGACGACGACGAGTTTGGGATGAGTTCCGCGTTCGCGTAGCGCAACGACACGCGAAAGGAGTTCGGCGCGGAGTTCCGCAGCTACGGCCTTACCATCGAGTATTCGAGCGGGCACGCCTTCGCCTTCGGCCGATCGAGGAATCAAACCTGGACTCTACGAGAATGCGCGCAGCGGCGCCATGGTTGTTTGCAGTCATCGCGATTGCCGTCGTCCTGATCGTGCTGCTGCCGCTCTTTCGCGCGAACGCGCCGCTCTCGGCGGGGCCGGCCGGCCTGGCGGGGCAACGCGCGCCCGTCATCGACTTGCACGATGACCGCGGCGCGCCGGTCTCACTCGATCGATACCGCGGCAAGGTCGTCGTGATGAATCTCTGGGCGTCGTGGTGTCCGCCTTGCCGCGCGGAGCTTCCCGATCTGCAGCGGCTCTGGGCCGCGGATTCGGCGCGCGGCCTCGTTGTCGTCGGCGTCGATCAAGGCGAGTCGGCGCAACGCGCGCAGAGTTTCGCCTCGTCTTTGGGCGTTCGGTTTCCGATTTGGATCGATAGCGAGCAAGCATACGGACGCGCGTATGCCGCGCTCGGGCTGCCGACGACCGTCATCATCGACCGCCGCGGCGTCGTAGCGCGCGGTTTCGACGGCGCGCTGACGTACGCGCAGATGCGTACGGCCGTCGCGCCGGTGCTCTCGAGCCCGTGAACGCGTTCGCGCTCTGGGCCGTCGCGCTCGCGGCGGCGGTGCTCGTCGAAGCATTTGTTCCGGATCGGGCTGCGTATCACGCCGGGTGGTACAGCGTTGCGCTTGCGGCGCTCATCGTCTTGCTCTTTCTCCGGACGCGCGAGGTGACGCGAAACGCCGATCGCGTGCGCCGTGCGGCGCTGTACGCGATCGCATTCGGGGCCTGCGTATTCGGCTTTGCCGGCATTGCAAACGGATTGCTTGCTCCCGACCCGCGTACGCTCGTCGGCGCGCCGGGGCAGCAGCTCGCGCTCGGGGATCTCGGCGGCACGATCGCGTTTCCCGCGCTCGACGTCGCAGAGCCGCTCGTGCTGCTGCGACTCGGCCGCGCGCCTCTTTCGATCGGTCCGCGGCGCTACGTCGGCTCCTTCGACTTGCGTACGGTGCGGCGAACCGTCGTTCGCGTCGATGCATACGATGCGAACGGCGCGCATCTCACGATCACGCAGCCGGCGGGCTCGGCATTTCTCTCGCCGGTGCTCCTGATGCGCACGACGCAGCGCATCTCGGGATTGGACTTGCCGTTCGATTCCTTTGCGTTGCCGGCGGCGCACCGCCTCGTCAAGGTCGTGCTCTTCACCGCGCAGCAGGTTGCGGCGATGCGCGGCATCCCGGGACCGGCGGAGCCGGCGCTGCTCTTTGCCGTCGACGACGAGACCGATCAGCCGCTGCCGCACTCGATCCGCTTCGCCCGCAGCGACGAGATCGTGAGCGATGCCGGCGTGCGCCTACGCGCGTCGGTTCTCGATTATCCGGCTGTGGAGGTGATCGCCGCTCCGTCGCTCCCCGCGCTCGTCGTCGGCGCTGCGCTGATGCTCGTTGGGCTGGCGATGCTGCTCTACTCGGCTAGAACTCCGTCGCGCTCGTGAAGGTGAAGCCCTCGATCTTCACCGCGGGCACGACGGTGCTGAAACCGTAACCGGCGGTACGACGCGGCTCGCTCGAAAACTCGCAACTGCGCAGCGCCTCCAAGATACTCTGATTGAAGCGGAGGTTGCGGACACCGCCGGCGATGCGGCCGCGTTCGATCAAGAATGTTCCATCGCGCGTCATGCCGGTGACGATCGCCTGTTTCTGATCGACGGTGCGAATGTACCAGAAGCGAGTCACCAAGAGGCCGCGCTCCGTGTTCGCGATGAGTTCGTCGAGCGAGGCCGTTCCGGGCGCGACGACGAGGTGCAGCGGCTGCGGTCCATAGGAGTTCGGGGCGGGGAGGGCGTGACCGGTGTTTTCCACTTCGAGTTTGTGCGCGTAGTAGCTGTCTGTCACGACGTTCCGCACGATCCCGTTTTCGACGAGCGCGAGCCGCTGCGTAGGAAACCCCTCGAAATCGAAGGGCATTCCCGGCGCAAGCGGGTGCGCGTAATCGTCGAAGATGGAGACATTCTCGCCGAAATAGCGGCGTTCGAGGCCGTCGCTGCAAAAGGACGAGCCTTCGTCGTAACTCTGGGCCGAGAAGTGCCCCGCAAGATAGGCGAGCAGTTCGCCGAACGCCGCCGGCTCGAGGATGACGCTCCAAGCACCCGGCTCGACGCTGTGCGGCGCCGCGCTTCGCAGGCTCTTGTCGACGGCGCGCGCCGCAATCGTGCGCGCATCGATGCACTCGACATCGGTTGCGTGCGCCTCGGCCCAGCCGCTGGAGTCGGCGCCGATCATCTTGACGTTGACGGCGGCATCGGTGCCGTCGAACGACGCGAGTGCACCGTTCGAGTTCGCGACCGTGTACCCGGAGGACGAGGTCGACGCGTAGCCGGCACACCAGCACTCCGCGTGCTCCGCTGCGTCGAAGAGCGCTCCGCAGATCGCCGCCCGACGTTCGGGGCTTGCCTGCGCGGTCGCATCGACGTACGCGTTCGGCGGGGCAGGCGCGGTCTTTCCCACCGGTAAGGGCGGCTGGAGCGGATCCTTCGGCGCGAGGCGTGCGATCGCCACCGCGCGTTCCACGAGCGCTCGAAGGTCGTTGTCGTCGACGGAGTTCGAAGATGCGACGCCGGTTTGCCCGTCGAGAATTGCCCGCACCGAGATTTCGACGCCTCGAGCCGCGACGTTCTGATTCGTGACCTCGTGCGTGAAACGCGTCAGCGCGGCGTCGCTCTGGGCGACGAGCACTTCGGTTTGGTCGGCCGGCGACCGTTCGAGAATTGCGCGCGCCACGCGCTCGCGCTCCGCTCTATTCATCATAACCAACGCCGACGGTGACGTTGCGAAAGCGCGCCGGCGCCGCCGCTTGCGTGGTGCGGCCGACCTGCATCGGCTCGCCCTTTCCGCAGTGCGGCGTGCCCCACGCGAACCACGAGCGAGCGTCGGCAATGGCGTCGCACGAGTTCCAGAAGCGCGGCGTCATGCCGGCATACGTCGGGTTCTTCAGCATGCGGCCGCGCTTACCGTTCTTGATCTCCCATCCGATTTCGCAACCGAACTGAAAGTTCAAACGACGATCGTCGATCGACCACGAGCGATTGCTCTCCATGTAGATGCCGTCGCGGACGTCGTCGAAGATGTTCTCGAACGGCACGTCTCCGGGAAGCAGGTTCAGATTGCACATCCGAATCATCGGCGCGAAGCTCCAGCTCTGCGCACGCACGCACGCGTTGGATTCGCGACCGATCTCGCGGGCCGTGTCGTTGCTCATCTCGTATCCGACGAGGATCCCGTCGCGGACGATGTCGGAGAGGCCGGACTTCGTTCCTTCGTCGTCATATCCGCACGTCGCCATGCCGAGCGACATCGTGTTGTCGATGACGATCGTCACGAGCGGCGACCCGTATTGCAAGCGGTCGAGTTGATCGACCTCGAGGAAGCTCGTTCCGGAGAAGTTCGCTTCCCATCCCATGACGCGATCGAGTTCCGCGGGATGGCCGCAGGATTCGTGGATCTGCAGCGAGACCTGGGAGCCGCCGAGCACGACGTCGAGCGTTCCGCTCGGGCATTGCGGTGCGCGTAGGAGCCCAACCGCTTCCTCTCCTATGCGCTGCGCGTTGTCGCACAATGCCGCCTTTTCGATGATCTCCCATCCGCCCGATTGATAGAGGCCGATGTCCCCCGGATAGGTACGAGTCTGTGCGTCGCCCGCATCGACGGCCATCGCCTGGACGCCGCAGCCGCTCTGCACGATGCGTTGCGTGATGCGCGTGCCGTTGGACCCGTAGAGCGTCTTCCGGCTATCCCAGAGATCGATCCACGCGCGGCCCACGGCGATCTGCGCCCCGGCGCGCAACCGTCGCTCGGCGTCGAGCAGGAGTGCGACGCGTTCTCCGAGCGGCACGCTCGACGGCTCGCGCAACACCGGCGTCGCGTACTCGCCGACGTAGGGGACCGGCGGCGGGTTGCCGACACGGCGTCGTGCGATCGAGGCGCCGGCGCGCGCGATCGCACAGGCGCGTTCTGCGGCGGCGACGAGCCCGGCATCGCTGTGATCGTCGCTCGCGGCGAAGCCCCACGCGCCATCGACGAGCGCGCGCACGCCATAACCGGTCGAAACCGCGTCGGCAAGCGCTGCCACGACGCCGTTGCGCACCTCGATGCGCTCGCTGCGCGCGCTTTCGAAGCGCACGTCGACGTACTCCGCGCCGCGCGTCACGCCGACGTCGAGGATTCGCGCCGCGCTCTTCTCGCTCACGGCGTACCTGCAACGAGCGCGCGTACGTTGCCGATCGTGATGGAGCCGGATGGGGTCGGCGTCTGCGCCGTGCCGATCGCGTAGAAGCCGACGAGACGAATCGCCCCCGCGATGCCGGCGGGGAAGCGCACGACCACGCGGCGTGGCCCGGGCTCGTCCAGCGTCGCTGCGGTAACGAGGATTTGTTCGTTGATCGTGTTGCGCAATGCGATTCGCAATTCGGCTCCGTTGCCGTCGTCCTGCAGATCGAAGCTCAATCCCACGGTTCGCGGCGGAAGCGCGCGTTCGACGATCGCGTATGCGGCTCGCTCCTGTGCTCCGATCGCATACTCGAGCCGGATGCATCCGACGCACGACGAGTCCGGTTGCGCGCTGCCGGTGCCGCCGCTTGGAATCGAGTTGAAACGCAGCCCTTGCGCGACCTCGATCGGGACGTCGTGGCTGCCGACGGTCACGCGCGTGAACGCGATCCGTCCGCCGATGTCGAGACGCACGATAGCGTCGCGTTCGCCCGCGACGAAGCGGCCAAGGTCGTCGATTTGGCCCTCGCTCGCGCTCCACGTCACGCGCTGCGGAAGCACGATCTCGAAACCGCGCGCGTCGAACGCGCGCGCGGTCAGCGCGACGACGCCGTGCGGATCGACGTTGGGGTCGGGCGGAAGAATCACGAGGCGGTCGGGGGCGGACGCCACCTCGATCGGGATGCTTCCACTCAAGTCACCCGCGCGCAGGCGAATGGCGCCGCTTCCGGCGGCGGCTGCGATGAAGCGCCCGTCGACGAACCTGCCCAGCGCGGCGGGCGCGACCTCGGCAACGATCGGTGCTTGCGCGTCGACGGGATGATCGTTCGCGTCGATTGCCGCGAGCCGCACGGGAATCTGGGCTCCGGCAATCGCTCGCAGAACGCTCGGCGAACCGACCAAACGCCGTGCGGCGCCGACCGGGGCGTCGTTGTAAAGGAAGAGGCCTTCGGCAACGCGCCGTTCGCTGCCGTCGGAGGGCGACGTCGAAAGCGTGGCGACGCGATCGCCGAGGCGGCGCACCGCGAGCGCCGAGGATCCACCGCCGTCGAACGCGATGCCGTCGCGTGCGCCGAGCACGCGCATGAGCTCGGCAAACTCGGGACGCGTCAAGCCGACGCTGCGCAGCGGCTGTCGCCCGTCGACCTCGATCAAGAGCAGCGTGCCGTCATTTTCGAGCGCCGCTCCCGAGCAGGGAATGCGCCGATCGAACTCGCCCCCGCGCGGCCCGTCCGGATCGTCGTACCAGCGCCCGTCGTGCAGAATCAGCGGCCCGCCGCCGGCGGCGGCGGCGAGTTCGTCGACTGCGAACGGTGAGAGGCCGCCGCTTGCGGTGAGCGCGTCGCCGTTGTTGGGATATCCGTTCGGCGGGAGCGCGCTGCTGCCGACCGCGAGATAGTAACCAGGCGGCTGCGATGCGTCCGCCGCCTGCGAAAATGAGAGCACGCGGTATGCGGCAAAGGGCGGCGAGCCGTCCGTCGGCTCGATCGAGATGAGCGTCACGCCCGGCGAAATGGGAACGTCGCCGAAGACCGGCGTGAGCAAGGAGATGGCATTGCTCCGCGACGGCATCTCGTTGACCGCATCGAGTGAATACGTCTGGCTCCCGATCTGCACGGAACCTG
Source organism: Candidatus Tyrphobacter aquilonaris (assembly GCA_003133745.1). Taxonomy (GTDB): domain Bacteria; phylum Vulcanimicrobiota; class Vulcanimicrobiia; order Vulcanimicrobiales; family Vulcanimicrobiaceae; genus Tyrphobacter; species Tyrphobacter aquilonaris. Next base: position 4,609 of record PKZD01000020.1, on the reverse strand, counting down.
CGAAGGAAAACTCGGCGAAGCGCGCGCCGCCCGAGTGTAGGATCGCGAGCGCATAGCGTTTCCGAGGCGTGCGCAGAAGCGCTCCGTCGCGCACGACGATGTTCGTCGGGCGGTTCGTCGCGCCGATGTCGAAGTAATCGGTGTTGATGCCGGCGACGGCATCAGTACGTTCCGCCATCGAAGAGATCGTCTCGCCGGCTGAGGAGAGGGCGTCGTCCGCCAGCACCGTGCCGACGCGCACGGGCGCATCACGGGCGATCGCGACGACGTGAATGGAAATCGGTCCGACCGCGCTCCAGAGTTCGTAGTCGCCGTATGTAACGCCCGGCGCGACCGCCTCGAGATCGGGCGCCTGCAACGTTACGGAGGGAAACGGCGCCGCAAGGTTCAGGTACGCCGGCAGCTCGGCCGATGCGGCGGCGATCGGAAGCAGCGCGAGTGCGAGCGCGGCGAGCAGCGGACTTCTCACGAGTTCGAAATCGAAACGGCTAGCGGATACCCGCCGGTGTGAAAGGGCGCACCATGCACGCGGGAGAGGGTTCGCGCGTCGATCACATCAACCTCGTCGCTTCCGGCGCACGGCACGTACAGCCGTCGCGTGCGCGCGTCGTAGAACGGTTTCCACGGTATTCGGCAGGTCGGAATCGGTGCGTGACGCGGCCGAAGCGTGCTTGTGTCCAGCACGTCGATCACGTCCGCTTGCTCGTCGGTAACGAAGAGGCGACCCTTGGCGGCGTCGAGCGTGATGCCGATCGGAAACGTGAGATCCGCGCTGCGCGCGAGAACGTGCGGGCGCGCGTCGAGCGCGATCTCGGTGACGCGGCCGGGTGCTCCGAAAATCGTATCGCGGCCCTGGTTCGAAACGGCGTAGAGGCGGAGGCCGTCGGGCGAAAGCACGAGCCCGAAGGCGCGTGGAATTCCGCCGATGCGCGCGAGCACGCGCATCCGCCGCGCGTCGACGACGGCGACATCGTCGTCGTTCGTATCGGCGACGAAGACGCGTTGCCGTCGTGCGTCGAGCGCGATGCCTTCGGCGGTCGTGCCGGTGACGACGTTCGAGACGCCGTGCGCGTCGATGCGTGCGAGGCCGCCTTTCCCGTCGAGGTCGCGCTCGGTGACGAGGAACGCTTGCAGTGGCGCGTCGGCGATCAGCTCATCGCCGAGCGGAACGCCGGAGACGGCGCGCACGCTCCACGGTTCGAGCGCGGCGATCGTTACGGTCGTACCATCGGTATCGGTCGCGGCGAACGTGCCGCCTCGTCCCGCGGCGACGTCGCTCGCCGAACCGCCGATCGCGAGCGTGCCGAGCAATGCGAACGTATGCGAATCGTGAAAGACGATGCCGTCGTCGTACGCGGCGACCGCAAGGAGCGCGACGCGCGGAGGCGCGACGATGCGGAAGCGCCGTACGGCCAGCGCGTTCGCATCGGCGGCGACGAGCGTGGCATTTCCCGGGAGCGCGTCCGCCGGGACGACGTACGCGCCGCCCTCGATCGAGCCGGTGCCGGCGACCGCGACGCGGTCCGGAGCGGCGATGCCGATGAGTTGAAGCGCTACGCGGCTTCCGGGAAGCAGCGAGAACGTGCGCATCGCAAACCGTGCGACCGCCATACGATGTCCCGCGGCGAGGAGCGCAAGTCCCAGCAGCGCGGCGAAGGCGCGGCGCTTCACGTCTGCGCGAGTTCGTGTACGCGCTCGAGTCCGGCCGCGACGTCGGTTCCCGGAGCGACGAACGTCTGCGCGGTTTTCGCGATGTCGATCGCACAACTTGCCAGGCGATACTCGCCGAACGTCCCGCAGAGAACCAAGTAATCGGGATCGACGACGAAGGCGCGCGGCGTCGAGAGATCGAGCACGACGACATACATCCGCGCTTCGCCGGCGCGCGCGCGCGCGAGCGTCGTCGTCCACGGGGCCGCCTGCGTCGTCCAGACCGCGAGGCGATAACCGGCTCGCCGGTAGGCGCACAGTCCCGCGGGATCGAGCATGATTTCATCGTTGACGGATGCCAGCGGCACCTTCGCGTCGAGGCTTGCGAGCCGCTCCGATGCGCCGGGAGCGACGGCGTAATCGCTCTCGAGCATCTCCAAGCGGCGATCCACGTCGGGGGGAAGTGCCTCCGCGGTCACGCTCACGCGCAGCATTCGCGAATCGGGGGCGCGCCGCTGGACAAGTTGCGCGAGAGACGTGCGATACGGATGCGGCTCGCCGATCTCGACGGTCGCGCGAAGGATTTCCTCGTCGTGCTCGCTCGCGAGCGCGAGCATCGTTCCGCGATCGTCGACGATCTGACTCTTGCCGCAGTAGAGGACCATCTCGCGTTCGACGCCGCATTTGTTTGCGGCTGCAAAGGGAACGCCGTTTTCGAATGCTCGCATCCGGCCAAGCAGATCGGCGATCGGATTTTCCAGTGCCTGCGGATCGCGCCCGCTCGAAACCCAGGCGGTCGGCATCACGAGGAGTTCCGCGCCGCGATCGACGAGCGCACGGGAAATCTCGGGCATTCGCCCGTCGGCGCAAACGAGCACGCCGAGTTGACCGAGCGATGTCGCGACGGGCGCAATCCGCGCTCCCGGTGCGAACCAGCGCCGGTCGAAATGCCAGAGGAAGATCTTGTCGGCTCGCCCGGCAACCGAGCCGTCGCGGTCGATGACGAGTCCCGCATTGTAGAGCGCCGAGCCGTCACGCACGGCGACGCCGGCGATGACGACGACTCCGGCGCGAGCGGCGATCGCTCGCAGGCGCTCGACTGCGGCGTGGACTGCGCGATCGTCAATTTCGGCATCGCCGAGAACGTAGGCGGGGATCGTTCCCTCGGGGAGCAGGACGAGGTCGGCTTCGTTGGCCGCCTCCTCGACGCGCGCTTCGACCCGCGGCCAGGCTTGGGCAAACGAGTCACGATCGTGGGCACGCAGTTGAAGCGCCGCAATGCGCACGGGGCGTTTCATCGCGGAATCGGTTTCCTGCGGGGCGTCGCAGGACCCTGGGGCTTTGCCCGAAGAACCGTGCGGCACCGAAGCCCTACGCTACCCCTGGGGGTGAACTTTGCACGCGTCACGCACGATTTGGATCAGCGCTCTCATCGTTTGCGCCGGAGCGATCGCTCTTGCGGCCACGGCCGCGGCGCAGAACGGCAGCCCTTCGCACGTTCACTCGGCACGCTCGGCCGATCCGTGTGCCGCAATGTCGAGCCGATGGCAGCGGATGCAGTGCGAGTCCTATCATCGCTCGGCGCCGGGCGACGAGTACTTCGGCCGCATGAAGATCAGCTACCTCGGAATCGACAACACCGCACACGACGTGGCCATTGAAGCCGGTGCATATACGACCGATCCACGTCTGATCTCGAAGATCGAGTTTGCGGACGACGCCCTGCGCGCGTGGGAGCACCGGTATCCCGGCGACCCGCAGCTCGCGCGCAGCTACTTCCTGATGGTGCAGGCGCTTCGCAAGATCTACACGCCGGACGCGCAGCAGCGCGCCTGGGCCTACATGCAACACATCATCCGCGTCTATCCGGCGTCCTACTTTGCCAAGGTCCTCCGGGGGGAGGTTGCGCGCGGATTCACCGAGCATTGGTTCGCGTTGCCGGAGATCTGTCCGACGCCGGAACCGATTGAACCGCGGCATCGCGAGCCCGCGACGCCGACGCCCGAACCGACGCCGATTGCGAGCCCGACTCCGACGCCTGCGCCGGGCGAGCCGAAGGTCGAGATCATCACGCCTCCGTGCGTCGAGGCTCCGTCACCGACGCCGATTCCTGAAGAGACGGCTCCCGCGGAGCTGCCGACACCCGAGATGGTGCCGTCACCCGAAGCGACGCCGACGATGCGATGATGCCGGTGCAATAGCGGCGAGAAAAGCGGAAGCCCCCGGTTAAACCGGGGGCTTCCTTTTTCTTACCCGAGACTTGGCCTAGAACTTGATGCCGAGGCCGAGATACGGGCCGTTTTCGGTGGTACCGACTGGCGAGTCATCCAACTGGTATCCGTGTTCGCCTTGCCATCCGCCCTCGACGAAGATCGGGGTGCCGATGATCGAGTACGAAACACCGATGTCATACTTCAGCACGTTGTACCCGAGCGTGTACGGGCCGTAGTAGCCCTTGACGTTCGGATAGTACCAAGCGCTGCCGTAGAACCCGAACGTGTGGTTCAGGTCGGGCAGCTTCTCGATGCCGAAGCCCCAGTTGTTCATGTGGGGATATCCGTAGTTGTTCGTCCGCCACATGTAACCGACGCCGACGTAGATGCGCGGGCTCATCACGCGAATCGCGAGCCGCGTATCGAGGTCGTAGTCACGAACGGTGAACGATGGAACGTACGACGCACTCATCGATCCGGGGTTCGTAACGTAGCACTCCATATCGCTGACTGAGCCACTGCAGTTATGCGGATAGTTGATCTGGCGATAATCGCCTTCCAACATCCAGGGGACGTTGAAGAGATCGAACTCGACCGCACCGTGGATGCGATATGAGAATCCACCGTGGTTGTCGTCGCCTGTGTTGCCCGGGCTGAACTCGTTGTACACCTTCGGATTGAAGATGTAGTCACCGGCCACGTAGATGTCGTGGTAGACCGGAGTCGGCGTGGGCGGGGGCGGCGGA
>PKZD01000060.1:6153-10556 GCA_003133745.1 Candidatus Tyrphobacter aquilonaris | reverse complement strand
TGATTTGGAAGATCATCGCGTAGGTTGTCCACGTCGAGACTGCCCCGCTTGACACGGTGACGCTCATCGCGCACGATGTTGTCGGGGTCGTGTCATTTCCAGCGATTCCGTAAAACCTAATAGTGGTAGTTCCGCTTGTAGCAGCCTGGTCTTGAGTAAACCCCGAGCACAGCGCCAGTGTCGGCAGACCGAGACTCACGCCGGTGATATACGACGCGATGGACGCGAGTGTGAGCGTTCCGGCGGGGCTCGCGGAAGGCGTCAACGCAACCGGGCTCGTCGTCGAAGTTGAACCGGTGATTTGGTCTGCTCCCGCGCTCCCGTAGTTCTCAATCTCCCACACGATGATTTGCGTATGCGCCACGCCTGTTCCGAGCACGGTGAGCGTCGTGCTCACCGTATCGCCAGACGCAACGGCTCGGCAGGCGATCGTATAGTTCGAGGTCGCCTCGGCAGTCGAGGAGTCGATCGTCGTCCACGTTCCAGAAAAGGACGGAGCAGAGGCTGAGAGCGCCTGAAAGACAATCGCGCAAAACTCTTCGTTCGTCGTGAACGTCGGGTCCGCCCCAAATACGACCGTGGCGTTTGTGCTCGTAATCTGCGTACTCGATGCCGATTGCCGAATCGTCGGCGCAACGCCAAGCAGGGCTGCGCAGAGCAGCGCGCAGAGCGCGGCTCTACATTTGCGCGAAGGTGAGAAGTCCATAGACCCCAACGGATGCCGAGAGGTTGATGCACAGCGCGTCACCCGCCGGGATGATGAAGTACGGAACAAACGAAACCGGAAGCGAAATACCTGAGTTCGCCACCTCCGGGTATGCGCCCGTCATCGCGGTTGGGCTCGCGCACGACGCTCCGGTCGCCAACGCAAAGTTCACGTTCACGATTCCGGCCGATTGAAACGACAGGCCCGTAACGTAGATTTTCTTACCCGAAGCGAGCGCAACGAGTTGCGTCTCGCCGCTTGACGCATCCGAGATCACGACGCTCTGATCGCCGAAGATGAGCGGCAGCCATCCGGTGCTGCCCTGTGCCTGATTGAATCCTTCGACCGGGAGCAGCGTCGGCGCAGCAGTCGGCGAAGGCGTGGCCGTTACCGTTTGCGGTGCAATCGTCGCGGCCGGAGAAACCACGCCGCTGTCGATCACGGCATGAAGGTTCGTTCCCGTCGCCTGGGTGACTGTTGTCGTGCCGCTGTCGAGGACCGCATGGAGATTCGTGCCCGTGGCTTGCGTTACGGCTGTGGTGCTCGTCGTATCGAGGACCGCGTGCAAGTTCGTTCCGGTGGGCTGCACGACGGTCGACGTGCACGTTCCGCTCGTGCATGGCGCGGGGGTCGTGACGGGCAACGGGTTCGCCGGAACGAATGGCGGCGCAGTCGTGACGGGCCAAGGGGTAACGCCGGGGAAGACGAGCGTTGCACAGGTCGGCGTTGCACAGGGCGCCGGGGTGTTCACGTTCGCGTTGAGCGTGTTCGGCGAAGTCGTCGCGTACGGAAACACGACGGGCGGCGGCGTGCCAACCGGGAACGGCGTGAGGTTGATGACCGGACGCACATCAACAGCACCAGCAGGGGCACCTGATGGCGTGCTCGTCGGCGCTATTACGGTCACTGGAGGATCGTTCATTAGGGTTTCTGTCCACGTATTCGCAGCCGTGCAAACGAAAATGTTGCCGTTGCTCGTATTGAGAGCGACCGCGCCTATTGAGCAGTTATTCGATGGAGTAGTCGAGGTCGTGCAAATCTGGCCGGACGGTATCGCTCCTGCTCCGCACGGGCCGACGGTAACATAGCCTCCATTCGAAGAATCGAACGAGCCTCGGAAGATGAACGGCGTGGCAGAAGCGGCCGATACCGCCAGCGCAACCGTAAAGAGCGACGCGAGCAACCCTCGCAAAAGTGATCTCATGCTAGTCTCCTACTCCAGCGAAGGAAGGGTCTGAAGTGACGGAGCCGCCGACTCCCCAGGTCAAAGTCGCTCCGGGCGGCACGACGTAGCTAAACGGCCCAACCGCGTCGGTAACGGTAACGGCGCTTCGGCCGGATGGCGTGAGCGTTGTCGTTCCCGTGTACGAACCGGACTGCGTGACGTAGACGGTGACGGAGGTTCCCGTTGCATTCGTCCAAGCGTGAGACGATGGCGTGACCGTAACCGGGCCGATCGGGTTGTAGCCGATGTTTCGTTGCAGGAGCGTGTTGCCGAACTGCGTCGCGTTGCTCGGGATCGAGACGTTCGTTCCGTTCGAGAGCAGCGTGTTGTCGTTGAACGCGACATTTGAGTAGTCGATCAGCCCTGAGCCGTCCCAAAGAACGAGCCCGTTCCCCGGCGAGTTAGCGACCGCATTACCCGCTATGGTCGCGCCGTCCGCGTAGGCGCCGTAGACGAGTATTCCGCCCGCGTCCAATCCCTGAGAGGACGAGCCGCTCGCGTTGACATGATTGCCTGAGACGAGCGCCGGGCCTTTGACGAGAATTCCCGCGTAGATCGATGAGCCAGACGTATTCGTTCCGCTCGTGTTTACCGCGTTGCCGCTGACGACCACGCCAGCCATCGTTCCGCTCAGAGAGTTGTCTACGTCGATCCCTTCAGTCGGACACGCCGATACCGTATTCCCGGAGACGGTGACTGCTGCGATTGCCCCAGGCCCTTCGGATGGGTCGGCGTCAACGATGATGCCCACGCCCGAGCCCGCCGCGCCAGTGACGCTGTTTCCGGCAACGCTGACCGTGCTGGAATCTTCGACCCGAATCCCGTTTCCGTTCGTCGTCGTGTTGATCGTGTTCCCGACGACCGAGAAGTACGCACTCCCTACTGAGCCGCCGTCGCCCTGCACCGAGATGGCGTCGTCGGCCGAGTTGTAGAGATGGTTTCCGGTGATCGTGCCTTCCGTATCGCCCAAGGCGATGATGCTGTCGCCGGGGCACCCCGAGACGTAGAGCCCGGAAATAAGAATTCGGTTGCTATATTGGACCGCGACGCACTCGGCCGTGTAGCCTGCCGTTCCGGTGATCGTCACGTTCTCGATGCTCAGGTTCGTGACGTTGTAGAAATAGAGCGCCGGGCTTCCGGCGAAGGCGATCGTGAGGTCACGAACTCCGATGTTCGAATAGACGCCGGGCGACGAACCGCTGTGCGTCGTGGTAAACGCTCCGACGATGTTCCCGCCGCCGCCGGCGTTCGTGTAGTAGACCGTCGCGGGGCCCTGCACGTGGCATCCGCTGCTCAGTGTGATCGGGGCCGTCGTATCGTATCCCGCTCCGGGCGGAAGGAAGATCGTGCCTCCGGTCGAGGCGCACGCGGTCGCCGCGGCTTGAATCGCAGCCGTATCGTCGGTCGAATGGTTATTCGCCGCTCCGTATGATACGGCGTTGTAGACATACGACGCATGAGGNNGGCGGGAAGAACTGCGCCCGCGCGAACTTCGGAGAGTTCGTCGCTACCGAGCACAGTAGAGCCGCAACGAAGAGCGCAACGAATCCTAGTCGCTTCAGAGCCATAGAATCAGTATCCCATTTGACGTCGGGGCAGAAGAGCAGTGAATGACGATTCCGTTTGCCATCGCTATCCCTCCCGGCGGCCAGTCGATCTTATTCGCGAGCGTAGCCGTATTGGCAACGATATTCCCGCTATTCGTCGTGGCGTTGTCGTACGCGATGATCGTCGCGACTTGCGCTTCCGCTGCGTCGAGATTGATGATCGCGGCAAGCGTTCCGGCAGCGTTCTTGACGACCGTCGTCCCCGAAGCAGTGACGATCGTGTAGTTCCACGGGAGGATGACCCCGGCTTGAGCGTAGGCGTTATCTACTCCGCCCCACACCGCGAGAGGCACGCACGCGATCGGCCTCTGGACACCGTTTGCGTCGTTGACGAGGATCGTGATCTGGTCGGCCATCAGCCGACTTCCGGTATCGTGTGCGTGTACGACGTAATCGAAACCGGATTCCCGGTGACGATGTTGGTCGTCGCGAGATTGATCTCCGCGCCAGAGGTTGAAACCGGCACGTCCATGACCACCGTCGTTCCATCGCTCTTGAAAATCCGCGCGAACATGATCGTCCCAGTCGCAATGGCAGTTCCTGGGGTAATCGCATTCGCGGTGAGAACCCCTCCGACTGCGGCTCCGAATGCTGTGGCGCTGAAGGTGAGGGTCGCGATGAGCGTATTCCCGGAGAGCGCGGTGTTCGCGTTCACGGGTTGAGGCCCGGCATAAAACTTGATCGTCCCCGAGTTCATCAGGGGGGCAAGCGCGTTCGCCTCGGTATTGGCCGCCAGATCCGACTTATTTGCCACGGTGCCCCTCGTTCGCCTTGGAGGCTTCCAGGCCCCGCCCGGTCATTCGCCGACCGTTCCTACGGCCGTGACGACTTGTGGGGTCTGATACGTCGCCGCTTGACCGTATGC
>PKZD01000060.1:5612-6148 GCA_003133745.1 Candidatus Tyrphobacter aquilonaris | reverse complement strand
TTCGGGTCCTGAATCGCCGGAGAGTTCGCGAACCCGAATGGAGCCGTTCCGTTGATCGACCCCTCGATGAGGCTCTGGAAATACCGCAGCGCCCTCTGATTCGTGAAGCCGTAGAGCGTCAGCGTCACCTCGTCGCGCATGAGCTGCGACAAGGAAAGGCTATGCAGAGGAGAAGCCCCCGAGTCAGGGACAGTCTCTCCCGGCCACGGCCCGATGAGCGGGAACGCTCCTACCGCCTGCGTTGAGGCGACGTGCGCGCTGATATACGGCGGCACGAGATTGTCGTTGACGAGAAACGACGGATAGACCGGAGCAAAACGGTTTTGCGCGAGCCAGATCGGCAAGCTGTTCGAGACGATCGGACCCGTCGGAATATCTGCGGCACTTGAGACGATCTGCGTCGAGAGCGCCGGGTAAACTGCAAATCCAGAATAATGGAAAAGGTCTGCCTGCTGGAAATAGTTGGACCGCTGCCCGAAGACGACTTGCAGCGAAAGGCCGTCGCCAATCGGCCACGCCCCAATCCACATCTCCGT
>PKZD01000060.1:0-5594 GCA_003133745.1 Candidatus Tyrphobacter aquilonaris | reverse complement strand
TAGCCATCGGGAGCGAGAACGAACTTCGTGTATCGCGTAAAGGTGACGTTCTCTTGCTGCGAGAGTTGCTCGATGCCCGAATCGAGCGTCGCTTGCATCCCGGACTGATTGCCGGCGGCTTCCCCTGCGGTAGGCATTACGGCTTAAACAATGCCCGAAAGGACTGGACGTACAAGCCTGTGTCCACGAACGCGGGCCTGCTCGGATTCTTCATCGTGTGCGGATGCTTTCTCCGGTGATTGACCCCGCGCGCTGCCGCAGCCGAGATCGGTTGGCCAGTCAGCAGGAGCGAAAACTTGTTCATCTCGTTCGCGAAAATGAACGACCTGAACTCTGCCTCGATCTTCTGCTCCGCGTCGTACATCGGGCTTCGTCCTACCGTACGCCCGTTGATACGGTCCTGAAAAGCGTTCGCCATGCTATCGGCAAGGAAGGCGGCGATCTTCGCTTCCCGCAACCGATAAAACGTGCCCATGACGTGGTAATTCTCTTCGAGGATCGTCGCGACGGCAAAGGTCGTCGTCGGCTTCGTCTTGCCGTTCTCGGTCTGCGAATATCCGACCTCGAGGACGCCGAGCTGTAATACGGCCACGTTACGTCAAGCCCACGATCGACGGCCCGTAGCTCTGTATGAATCCGAGGTACTCTCTTCCCCACGGCGTCTTAAAGAACCCGAGTTGCGTCACGGTCAACCCCGCTCCCCACGTCGGCTGCGCGAGTGTTGCCGCGCTCCCGTTATCGGAACTCGAAACGACGATCCCGGACGACGGCGCGTTGAGATTGAATCCTCCTGGAGCGGGTCCGCGCATCGTCGCGAAGTACGTCTGCCCTTCCTGATCGGGGGTGATGACGAAGAGAATATGCGTCGCGCAATTGTAGACCGCGAGCGTGTAGAGAATCCCCCCTGAAGGCGGGCTCCGAGTCCAAGGCGATGGCGGTTGGAGTACCAACTCAATCGCCTGAGCGAGCGCGTAGCCCGGAAAGGGCGAGTCATCCGGCAGCGCCACGCTCGGAATCTGCACCGAGGTCGAGAGGAAGTCGAGGAAATCAGGCAAGTTCGGCTGATTCGGGTTGACGAACCCGCTCACGCTATTGCCTCGCGCGTTTACTGACCGTGACGGAGGTGTCGACGCCACCCTTCGCTGGAGCCTCGCGATCGACCGGCTGCAGCTCGCGCACCTCGAGCGTCGACGCTGTTACCTTCCGAGCGACCTCGGGCGACTGCGGGAAGGCTCCCAAACCGGCGTTCTCGACCTGTCTGTTCGCCTGCTCTTGCCGCACCTTTTCGTCGGCCTCGCGCGCCGCGTTGATCTGATTCTCCGTGACCGGCTTGCGGGTAGAGTAGACCAGCGAGCGGGGTGATTTGAGGCGCGAGGCTTCCGATGCCTGGACGGCGCCGATACGCTCCAACTGGCGCACGACTGCGTTGATCTGGCCATCGGTCATGTCGCCCGGCGCCAGCACGACCTGCTGCCCCGCGGGGATGAGGTGATTGAGAAACTTTCCGATCTCGGGAACGCGATAGCAGAAGTCGTAATTCTGGTAGGTCCCGTTCGCGACTAGCAGTTCCATGGTTCAGCTCCTTCGGAATGTTGAGGAAGAAAAAGGCCCCGGACGCGCCGAGGTCTTTTTCTGTATTCTGGCTGGCTTTCCCCTAGTTGTAGGGGACGTTCAATACCGTCACGGCTTGACCTCGCCAGGCAACGCCCGACGAGATGCGCATCGAACTCGTGACATCGACGCCTTCGACGATCGGAGTCGTGACCTCGATGGGTGCCACGACGTTCGCATACTGCATCGTCATCGCGTCCGTCATCGGGGTCAGCGTCGCAAACTCGTTTGTGTTGATGCCCGGAACCTTCGGCGTGACCGCTTCGGGTACGAGCATGAGCACGGCGTCGGATCCGCCTGAGCCTGCTCCGATGAGCGTGTCGTCGTACGCCCAGACGATCTCGATATCGAACTCGTCTGCCACCTTCTTGACGACCTGGGCCGACGTTGCGGTGCCGGCGCCGGGGCGCTGGTAGCTCGTGACCTGGACGATGTTCTGAAGCTGGAGCGTTCCGATGATGCGTTGCGGGCCGATGAAGACGACGCGAACGGGAGCGCCGAGGAAGTACATCCGTGCCAAAGCGGCGTTGACCTGTTGCAGAAGCCACATGGCGATCTGCCCGTTGTCGTACGTGAGCAGCGTCGTGTTGCCGTAGCTGTCCGGCGGCAGGTTCACCGACGTCGAGTTTGGCGAGTTCAGCAATCCCTCGCTGTTGGACGCATTCACGCCGAACAGATTGGCGATGCGAATGAACTGGAAGATGCCCTGCCGTGAAGCAAGCCGGTAGGCTTGCGGTAGGCCGACGTTCCATTCGGCCGTTTCCGCAACGTCCCACTCGTTGTACTCCTGGCGGGTGCGAACGAGGTAGGTCGCCGTCGAGGCGTATTCGAGCGTGACGGTCGCGCTCGGCAGCAGGTTCGCGGACGCCTGTTGCGCCGCAACCGCCGTGCGCACGTCGACGCGATTCTGGTAGATAAACTTGTCGACGTCGCTGAGCAACACGCGCAACGACTCGCCGCCCAGGCCCAGCATGAAGCCGGACGGCTGAGCGATTGTGACGATGTTCTGCGGCTCGACGCGGCTCGGGTGGACGAGGACTCGAGCTGGTGCAATGACGGCCATCGACTACTCCTTAAATCCGCACGACGGCGGCTGGACCGCTGGTGTTCCAGTTCGCGTTCGGGCTGCTGTAGCTTACGATCTTGCTGGTTGCGCTGAGAGCCTCGAGACTCACCGGAAGCGGCCCGTAGTTCGCCGCACTCGTGGTGGTGAGGCAGAGGGCCGACGGATCCCAGTAGAGATCGACGTTCGGGGCGGCGCCAATGAGATCGTTGAGGATCGTCGTGCTCGCCACCGGCAAGACGATTCGCAGCCCGCACCCTGCGCGGGCGAAGTTCACGGACATGCCGGCCGTGTAAAGCGGCACGTTCGAACTCGGCGTGATGATGCCGCCGGCGGCCTGATTGAACAGGCACCACGCGTTGATCTCGGCCAAACTGCCGGCGATCGAAGCGATGGAGCCTTGAGCGTTGACGCCGACGGCGGGGAGCGCGAGTGCGAGCGGCAAGCCGCCCCAGATCGGGCTATCCTCGTCCGCGGAGATGATGCCGCCCTCCAACTGATACCGGATCGCCGGATCATCGAGGAACGTGCCCTGCACGTAGCCGTCGGTCGAGAGGACGAAGCCTCCCGAGAAGCCCGTCGTCGGCATTGGGTTGAAAGAGATGGACATTTATGCGTGCTCCCCTTGAAGCTGCGGCTTATTGAACCGCGTGATCTTCACGCCCATCTGCGGCATGAATGGTTCCCACGCGATTCTGGCGTCGCCGAAGAAGCGCGTAATCGTTCGGCCCGGCGTCGTCGTGGTGTCTCGCACTTCACGAAGCACGGCGGCCGTGTCCCTGTTGCTTGGATTCTTCGCTTCCGCCAACGCTTCGTCGCAAATGCACCGCTCGATGGCGTCGAAGGCGGAGCCGGTAACCGCGTCGTGGATCGCCTGTTCCTTCCATGTCTTCGTGTGCTTGCGCAATCCGTCGGCAAGTCTGCGACGGTACGCGCTGGGCGACTCTCCGTGCATGTGCTGCGGCGTGTGATCGCCGAGCATCTGGTAGAGATTGTCGTAGCGGTGGAAGGCGGCCGAAATATCGTTGCGGTCGTCGATGGTTAACGGCTTCTGGCCGTCCCGTATGGTCGCGAGCTCGCGCTCGAGTCCCTGGATTCTCGAGTCGCGGCGCGCATCGGCGACGACCTCCTCGCGATTCGGATCGATCACTTCCTCGGCGTCTTTCTTCGCTTTGTCTTCGCGGGCTTCGCGCGCTTTGCGCTCTTCCTCGGTTTCGTTTTCCTCGGCGTCGCAGCGCGAGCAGTCGTCGAACTTTCCGTCGTGCTTCCCGGAGTCGTGCCGATTCTTGCGGGCGTCGGCCTTCTTCGATTTTTCTGCGGCCTCGGCTTCCTCGGCATCTTTGCGAGCCTTGTCGGTGCGTTCTTTCTCTTCCGCGTCGTGGCGCGTCTTCGCGTCCGCGAGTTCTCTCTCAGCGGTATCCGCGCGCGCGCGAGCGTCATCGCGCTCTTGCTTGATCTTCTCGACGTCTTCGTCTGCCATGGTGCCGTCCTTTCGTAGGAGCGAGTCTTGGATTCCTGCAACGCGATCGAGCCTGATTCCGTCCGGCGGCCCATCTTTGTCCCAAACGCCCGCTTCGCAAATGGCGAGATGGTCCAAAATGAGCGGCAAGTCCTCCGCGAGAACCTTCGCGCCCCCTTCGAGTTCGACGGGGTCGTTCCCCTTTTGCGGCATAACTCCCGGACTTGTCGAGCGATGCGTCGTCTGCATCATCAAGGCCGCGTCGGCATCGAAAATCTTTGCCACGCCCCGGACTTCGTCGTCTTTTCGGTATGGGAGGACAATCGAACCGATGGCGCGTTCCCTGAACTCGTCGTGATTCAGCCCCGCTCGATCGGGATGACCGTCGATGACGGCGAGCCCGTTGCAGCGGTTCACGAAGTCATCCGAGAGCCAGGTGTTGGGGTCGCGGATCGCCCACTCGCCGAGAGAACCGCGATACGCCGCTCCGGTTCCGGTAATTCTCAAGTCGAAAAGCCAGAAGTCGCCGTACTTCGTAGGGCTGGGCAGCGCGCCGTCGCGGATTGCTTCGGCGGTCTGAAAGTCGCTTAATTCGCTGACGGGCATGTATGCCGGGCTTTACGCCTATCGGCAGACGGCGTGAATGTGGACCGTGGGCGTCGACGTTGGCGTGACCTGCGTGACTTGGAACTGGTAGCCGGTAGTAACGCCAGCGGAGGGCGCCGGAGACGGCGCGCCTTCGACAACGAAGGGTCCGTTTGTGTCGCCCGAATCGGTCATCCCAACGCACTCGTGCGCGCCGCCGCCGGTAATTGCGACGTTGACGCTGCACGTGCCCGCCGAAATGACGCACGACGGTTCAGGTGACGGAGCGTTCGGGATGACCGCCTGAACGATTGCCGTAACGGTCGATTTCGAGAGCTGGTTGCCGTTGTCGAGCATGACGAAGCTGCTCGGCGGCGGTGATGCGACCGTCGGGAGCCCATAGAACGTCGAGGGCGTTTGGGCGCTGGCTTGGATCGTGACGAGCACGCCGGCCAAGAGGACCAGGAAAAGCACGTTTGAACGCAGGTTTCGCATTGTATTCCTTTTTTCAGACAGGGGACGCCGGTACGCGCACCTCTTCGCCGCAAAAGAAAGGCGACCCCCCGGAAAACCGGAGAGCCGCCAGAAGGACCGCGCTCTCATCTCACGAAGTCCTCGGTCGCCACGACCTGGTAGTAGGGATTCTCATCACCGCGCAACTGTCCTGCAAGTGCAGGCGCTCCCAAGCGAATCGCCACGGAATGAAGTCTCGAATCAGGTCAGCCGATCTTCTGCTCGGCTTTATCCCAAACCTCTCGCTTAGTGAGAGGGAGGGAGGTAAGTGGCAATATCCTACCCCACTTCGGACGGCGTTCCTTCGAAAGCGAGATTTCCCTTCGATGTACGATCTCACGACAGAGCGGTGCCCGATCTGCG
>PKZD01000004.1 GCA_003133745.1 Candidatus Tyrphobacter aquilonaris | reverse complement strand
CGCCGCCATCGTCGAGGGTGCAACGCTCGGAGCGCAATGGGCGAGAAGCCCGGCCAACGCAAGTCCCTGGAGCATCATGGCGCACTTGGACTTGTGTAGGGTGCCGGCAGCGCGATGTCGCGATCGACCATGACGTCGAAGAGATAGCCGGGCGGCACTTCGAGCGTTGGCGGCACCTGCATCTGACGCTGCGTGAGCTGGATGCTCGTGTTAGCAATCTGCTGCCCAACGGCACCGGCGATCGTTTGACCGATGCTTGGAGCCGCGTAGATGCTGCCCGATTGCTGCGGTTGGCTCAGCTGTGCGCCGGCGCCGATAATGCTGAGCAGCAGCGCCGAGTTGAACACCTTATTGAGGTGCTCATCGACGTTTGCCGCAAAACCGGCGTAGCCGGCCGGGTCGGTTCCCGCCATTCCCGAGATGTCCATACTCGTGCCGTCGGGATAGAGTAAGCGCGTCCAGGCGACAAGTACGCGGCGTTGGCCTTGAACGATACGGCTGTCGTAGGTNNCGATGAGCTTCGTGCCGCGCGGGATGAGGAGATACGTTCCGGTAACGCTGTCGAATACGTCGTTGCGAACTTGTCCAACGATCGTGCCCGGAAGATCCGCGTTGATCCCAGTGAGCAGTGTCGCCGGAATGACGCTCCCGGCGTGGAGTTCGTATGGCGAGAGGTCGTCTTGACGCGCTGCGAACAGCCGGTCACGCGAAGCACCGGCAGACGCGAGAAATGAGGCGCGTTCGTCGTGAGCATCTTGCGGCTGCGTCGCGCCACCCACGATCCCGGGCACTGACGGGAGCGACGGCGAAGCACTCGACATGCCTGGTGGCGCGGCAACAGCAGCTGACCCACCCTCACTCACGCGAACCAGAACCGGCGCACCTGCGGCGGCATCGAGCAGCGCTTGCTGGCGTTGCGCGCGTTCCTGCGCTGCTTCCAGCGCTTGCATTTGCGCCGCGGAGACCTGAGCGACCGTCGGTGCGCGTACCGACGGCTCGGTCGAGAGCGGCGGAACGCGAACCGGGATCGGAATCTGTGACGGAAGGCGCGGGGGCGACGGCTGCGCGTTCGGAACCGTACTCCACCACGGTGCCTGCTGCTCAGAGGCCTTGGTCAACGTCGCGGAGCCTGTTTCGCCCGACACGC
Organism: Candidatus Tyrphobacter aquilonaris; assembly: GCA_003133745.1. Lineage (GTDB taxonomy): Bacteria > Vulcanimicrobiota > Vulcanimicrobiia > Vulcanimicrobiales > Vulcanimicrobiaceae > Tyrphobacter > Tyrphobacter aquilonaris. Next base: position 2,034 of record PKZD01000004.1, on the reverse strand, counting down.
GGCGGTGCCCAGCCGTCGATATACCGTAGACGATCATTCCAAAGAGCGCCGCAAGAACGATAGCCGCGGCGAATCCGGCCTTCGCGCTGATCCGTGTAACGCCGCGAACGCGCCCGCGCCACCGTCGTCCGTCGAGCTCAGTCGGCGATTGAATGTGATTGCGATCCATGGCGCTAGCTCCCGCGACTGATAACTGCGCGGCGCTGGTGCCTGCCGCTGCCGTCGACGAGCGCGATGCTCGCCGGAACCCCATCGACTACGTAGTATTGCCCGGTAAAGCGGTAGTTGACGAGCGTGTCGCCACCGTCGGTTCCGACCGCAAAGAGCACCGGAATCTCGCTCATGCCCGGCGGCATCTGCAGATACGTGTGCGTCCCGTCGTTGAAGACGCGCACCGGCTGCAACCTACGGTCGCCGCTCATGCGGTAGTTGAAATCGAGCTTGTCGATCGCTGTATCGGGCGGCGGCGTATCCGGGCGGATGCCCCGTCCGACGAAGGTCGTCGCAAAGTCGTGCTGCGGATCGTGCTGGTAGAGGAATCCGATGCGCAGCATCGGCGCGCTATCGCTCGATAGGAGCGTCAGATAGTACGTCCGCCGGTTGGTCGTGACGATAAGATTTGTGCGCAAGCCCGTCTCGGTCGGTTTGATCAGCACGTGCGGGGTCGTGCTATCCGCACCGCCGCTCGATGCCGGGGCAATGAGCCAGCGCACCGAGTCGCCGACGGCAACGTTTACGATCGATTCACCCGGTTCGAGTACGAGATCGCACACGAAGAGCGGTTTGCACCGAAGCGTCGGCGGCGTACGTTCGCCAAAGGGATAGCGCAGGACCCCATCTGGGCCTGTGATCGGCCGAGCCGCGGCGATCGAAGGTATGAGCGCAAATACGAGAAGAGCGAGCAGAACACTGATCTGTCGCAACATGGGTCAAGTCCTCACAAAGAAAAGATAGGTTACAAACGTTGGGTCCAGCTGATGCCGGTCACGTAGAGCCCGAGCGGGTTGCTCAGGATGCCGCGCTCATCGCTGGGGGGATCAAACGCGACCGTCACGCTCGCGAGCCACTGCGTCGTCGCGATGTCCCGCCCTTGAAGGTCTCGCGCATCCTCGGCCCATTGGATCTGATACGTTTGGTTGCTGATCGGCAGCACCGCCTCGACGCTGACCGCAACCGTTCGCGTCTGACCGAACGGCGAATGCCGGCGGTAGTAATCGTTCAAGAACGCAGTCGCTGCCGCGGCCGTCAGCGCGTAGGCGCGCGAAAGCGCGCCCTTTTGCGCCAGCGGGTCAGAGCTTACCGATCGCACGTCGACAATCCAGGTGGCGAGTTGTGCCTTCACCACGCGCGCGTCGGCCGGAGCCGCGCGATCGGCGCGCGCGACAGAAACGGCATCGCCGAGCTTATCGACTTCAACGACGTACGGGACGACTTTGCTCTGCGCTGCCTCCCACACGACGCCGATGGCAAGCACAAGCGAAACGGCGATGGCCGCAAAGGCCGCCCACCGCCAGGTGCGCGCTCGCGCGATATAGTCGCCGTAGCGCTCGTTCCNNGGATGTTTGAAGCGAATCTCGATGTTGCCGTCGGCCGAATCGTCTGGAATCGGCGGCTGGCGTAACGCCTGCGCAGGATTGATCCCCGACGCCGCGGAGCCAGTCGCGCCGCTTCTCACGTCGCGCTGCTCCGCTTGCCGGGCTGCGCGCTCGTCCTCGGCCGTAACGGCCGCATCGCTCGCGCGCGTTTCGGCCGCGGTTTCTGCGGTGACGTCGGCTTCGGTCGAATCGACCGCCTGACGCGCTCCGTCCGGTGGGGAATCCTTTGCGAGCGCGGCCTGCGCCGCGTCAGCTGACGTATCGGCCTCCGGCGCATCCTCGGCGTTACCGTCACGTCCCGCGGGTGTACCCCCGGCAGACATATTCGGATCGTGCCAGTCTCGCCAGTTCGAATCGTATGCGTCGTCGGCGCCCCCCGCGCTTCGGCCGTTCCCGTGCACCGAGGTCGCGGTAATGACCGCACGCGCACTGCTTGCAT
>PKZD01000063.1 GCA_003133745.1 Candidatus Tyrphobacter aquilonaris | reverse complement strand
AGCGTCGAGCCGCCGGTCTGCGCGTGAAAACGCAGCCGCTGTGAGGCCGGATCCGTGCAGCCGAACTCCTCGCGCACGATATGCGCCCAGAGCGAGCGCGCCGCGCGAAACTTCGCGATCTCTTCGAAGAAATCGTTATGCGCGTTCCAGAAGAAGGAGATGCGCGGCGCGATCTGCGCGATCTCGATTCCGGCGTCGCGCGCGGCGTGAAGATACGCTTTGCCGTTCGCAAGCGTGAACGCGACTTCTTCGACCGCGGTCGATCCGGCCTCGCGAATATGGTAACCGGAGATCGAGATCGGATTCCATTGTGGAACCTCGCGAGCGCAATACGCCATCGAATCGGTGACGAGGCGAAGCGAAGGTTCCGGCGGATAGATGTACGTGCCGCGCGCGACGTATTCTTTGAGCACGTCGTTTTGAATCGTTCCGCCGAGTTGTGAAAACGGAATACCGCGCCGCCGCGCGACGGCGAGCAGGAGCGCGAGCAGAATCGAGGCCGGCGCGTTGATCGTCATCGAGATCGTGACGCGATCGAGCGGAATGCCGTCGAGCAACGCCTCCATGTCTGCGATCGAGTCGATCGCGACGCCTACCTTGCCGACCTCACCACGCGCCTGTGGCGCGTCCGAATCGTAGCCGAGCTGCGTTGGAAGGTCGAACGCGACGGAGAGCCCCGTTTGACCGTGTTCGAGGAGATAGCGATAGCGCGCGTTCGATTCGGCTGCGGTCGCAAAGCCGGCATACTGGCGCATCGTCCAGAGNNCCCTCGACTTCCTTATAGACCGGTCGCAGCGGAATCCCGGAGGCGTTCGTCTCGCGCGGCATGGTTGCTACGCTTCGCCCGAGGAAGCGAGAGCACCTCAGATGCCGAAGACATCCGAATGATTCTGAGATTCGCGCTTGCATCTGCGCTCCTCGCTGCGATCGCCGCCGGGCCCGTCGCAGTGACCGCGCAACAGTACCCACCCGCTCCGCCGGAAGTCGGCGGCTCGCAGCCCCCGCCGCAAGCTCCGCCGCCGGGCGCTCCCGATCAAATTCTGCAGCCGGCGCCGCCGGTTACCGGCTTCCACGTTCGCGGCGTCGTCGCGTATTCGCAGCCGTATTTCCTGATGCTCGACGCCGGCGGCAGCCGCATCCCCGTGCAGCTCCACGACGGCACCGTCATTCTCCCGACCGGGCTGACGCTCGCCGCGGGCATGCGCCTTGCAATCGACGGGCGCTGGGTGAGGCACAGTTACGGCGCGCCGATGTTCGTCGCGGATCGTATCGCTCTGATACCGTCGCCGCCGCAACCGCCCTAAAGGCCGTCGTTACGCGATCGTAACGAGCGGGGCGTTTGCTTCGACGGTCGCGCCGGCCGCGGCGTGAATCGCGGCGACCGACCCGGCGCGGTGCGCGCGAACCTCGTTCATCATCTTCATCGCCTCGATCACCGCGACGACCTGTCCTTCCGCAATCTCATCGCCCGCGGCGACGCTCATCTCGACGACGACGCCGTGCATCGGCGAGACGACATCGTTTCCGCTCGTCGCACCCTGCACGCGCTCGCGCCTCCCGACACGCGGCGCGCGCGGCAGCGATTGCGCGCCGCCGGCGCCTCCGGGAAAGCGCACGCGATAGAGCTTGTCGTTGACCTCGACGTCGAACGCGCCGTCGGCACGGCGCTTCGCGAGCGGGGCGCCCGCGCTTGTCACCCCGAGCGTAGCGCCCCCTCGAGGTTGCTTGCGTCTCTGGGTCCATTCCACGGCAAATCTTTCGAGCGTCGCGGTGCCGTAGCTCGCGTCGATCACCTGCGGTTCGTCGCAGAGCGCGCGCAAGATGGGCAGCGTCGTCGGAACGCCTTCGACGACGAACTCGTCGATCGCCCGCCGCAATCGCGCGATCGCTTCGCCGCGCGTCGGCGCCCAGACGACGAGTTTTGCGATGAGGGAATCGTAATCGGGTGAGATGTGCAAACCTGGATACGCCGCGGAATCGACGCGCACGCCGAGACCGCCGGGCTCGCGATACGCGGTAACCTCTCCCGGCGCCGGACGAAAGCTCTGCGCCGGATCTTCCGCGTTCACGCGCACTTCGATTGCGGCGCCGCGCAACTGCAAATCCTTCTGCGCAAAGTCGAGCGGCTCGCCTGCGGCGGCGCGGATCTGCTCGCGAATCAAATCGAGGCCGGAGATCATCTCGCTCACCGTGTGCTCGACTTGGATGCGCGTGTTCATCTCGAGGAAGTAGAAAGCGTCTCCTGAGACGAGGAACTCGATCGTGCCCGCGGAGTCGTAGCGGATTGCGCTTGCGGCGCGGATGCCGGCCTCTCGCATGCCCTCGCGAACGCCGGCGGGAATCTGCGCGGGCGCTTCCTCCCAAAGCTTTTGATGCCGGCGCTGCAAAGAGCAATCGCGCTCGCCGACGTGGAGCACCGTGCCGTGCTTGTCGGCGAGAATCTGCAACTCGACGTGCTTGGGATTTTCGAGATAACGCTCGGCGTAGAGCGTGCCGTTCTTGAAGTACGCCTCCGCTTCGCGCTTCGCGGTCGAGAATGCGGAATCGATCTCGGCGAGCGTCTGCGCGACCTTCAGCCCTTTGCCGCCGCCGCCGCCGGAGGCTTTGAGCGCGAGCGGCAATCCGTAGCGCTTTGCCGCTTCGCGCGCGTCCGCGACGCTCTCGACCGGTTCGGTGCCGCCCGGTACGAACGGCACCTTCGCCGTCTGCATCGCGCGGCGCGCGCGCAACTTATCGCCCATCGCGTCGATCGCATCGGCATGCGGGCCGATCCAGCCGAGCCCGGCTTCGACGACGCGGCGTGCGAAGGTCGCGTTCTCGGCGAGGAATCCGTAGCCGGGATGAACGGCATCGGCCCCGCTTTGATGCGCGACCTCGAGGACGCGATCGATGTTGAGGTAACTCTGCGACGGAGCCGCGGGTCCGAGCACGTACGCCTCGTCGGCCATGCGAACGTGAAGCGCCTCGCGATCCGCTTCGGAGTAGACGGCGACGCAGGCGATGCCCATCTCGCGTGCCGTGCGCATGACGCGAATCGCGATCTCGCCGCGATTCGCGATTAGAAGTCTTCGGAACATGAATCCGAAAGGATGCTCTCTCTCATCGCCTGCCGCCAGTTGCCGTCATCATCCCGAGCGGAGATGTTCAGCGCTGCTTCAATTGCGCGAATCTCGTCCTCGCTCGGAACGGTGCCTTCGAAAGAGATCATCTCTTACGCGAGGTCCGGCGGATACATTCCCATTGCGTGGAATCCGGCGTCGACGAAATGCACGTCGCCGGTGACGGCGCTCGCCAAATCGGAGGCGAGGTAGACCGCGGTCTTGCCGACGTCCTCCGCACTGACGTTACGGCGCAGGGGCGCGAGCTTCGGAACGACTTCGAGGATGCGCGAAAATCCGCCGACCTGCCGCGCGCTCGCCGTTTTGATCGGCCCCGCCGAAATCGCATTCACGCGGATGCCGCGGTCGCCGAGATCGAAGGCGAGGTAGCGGACTGCGGATTCGAGCGCCGCCTTCGCGATGCCCATGAGGTTGTAGTTCGGAACGATGCGCGTCGCGCCGAGATACGTCATCGCCATGATGCTCGCGCCGTCGGCGAACTGATCGCGCAACGCGGAAACGAGCGCGATGAGCGAGTACGACGAGACGTCGAGTGCGAGTGCGAAGCCCGAGCGCGACGTGTCGAACACCTTCCCCGCGAGGTCTTCCTTGTTCGCATAGGCGATCGAGTGCACGAGCACGTCGAGCGATCCGAACTCCTTCGCGATCCCCTCGCGAAGGGCGCCGAGCGAGGCGTCGTTCGAAACGTCACATTCAATGACCGGCCCTCCGCCGAGCTCCGCAGCGAGCTTCGCGACCTCGTCTTTGACGCGTTCACCTTGATAGGCGAGCGCGATTCGCGCGCCGTGCTCGTGCAACGCGCGCGCGATGCCGGTCGCGATCGACCAGCGGTTCGCGACGCCGGTCACGAGCGCACGCTTCCCATTTAAGAGCGCGCTCACAACGTCGCCTGCAAATACGTGAAGTGCGCTTCCTGGCACGCATTGATCGCCATCACGCCCGCGGGAACGGCCATCGCGCCGGGTACGAGGCCGCCGAGTAGGCGCGCGTACACGTCGGCTTCGGTGCGATGGAGCGCGTTCGCGAGCGTGCCGGAAAGGCCGCTCAACGCGTTGTTGCAGACGAAGAGGTGAGAGCCGCGCGAGACGAGCGCCTCGATCGACGAATCGTCTTCCAGCGCCGTATTCCTCTCACGGTGCAAGAACGGGTTTCCGCCGTGCGCCGCCGGCGTGCCGTCGAAGGTGAGATCGGCGCGCATCGTCGTGGAGAGATGCGGCAGCGCCGGAATCAGGAACTCGTTCCAGATCGCGTCGTCCAGGCCGAGCATCACGCCGGAGGGATGGTAGAGCACTGCCACCTCGTGCACCGTTCCCGCCCCTTCGTTGAGATCGTATTTGTAGGCGTAGAGCGTCGCGAGCATCGCGCTGAGCACGGCACCGCCCGCGGTCTTCGCCGAGGCGCAGCATTGGCGGTGCTGCGCCGGCTTCGCAAGAATATCGGCGAAGCGGGCGCGATCGAACTGAAATCTTGGCTCGGAGGCCGCGCACGACGCCGTCGCGGCCGCGACCGATGAGAGTAGCGCCGCGGATGCGCCGGTTTCGAGAAGCTGCTTGCGAGTCATGTCGATGAACCCCTTATCATTAGAGTGGGATGTTGCCGTGCTTGCGCTTCGGCCGTTCCACGCGTTTGTTCTCCAGCATGCGAAAAGCGCCCGCCACCACGCCGCGCGTGCGGCGCGCTTCGATGACGTCGTCCACGTAGCCGCGTTGCGCCGCGATGTACGGATTCGCGAAACGCTCCGTATACTCGTCGATGAGTTGCCGCGCCTTGGCTTGCGGGTCCTTCGCGGCGGCGATCTCGCGGCGGAAGATCGTCTTCACGGCGCCCTCGGCACCCATGACCGCAATCTCCGCGGTCGGCCATGCGAGGTTGAGATCGGCGCGAATGTGTTTGCTCGCCATGACGTCGTACGCGCCGCCATAGGCTTTGCGCGTGATGACGGTCACCTTCGGCACCGTCGCTTCGGCAAAGGCGTAGAGCAGCTTCGCGCCGTGGAGGATGATGCCGCCGTACTCCTGATCGGTGCCCGGCAGAAAACCGGGAACGTCGACGAAGGTGAGCAGCGGGATGTTGAAGGCGTCGCAGAAGCGTACGAAGCGCGCCGCCTTCACCGACGACTTGATGTCGAGCACGCCCGCGAGTGAGTTCGGCTGGTTCGCGACGACGCCGACGCTGCGGCCTTCGATGCGCCCAAACCCACAGATGATGTTCTGCGCGTACAAAGGCTGGATTTCGAAGAAGTCGCCGTTGTCTAAGACGGCGTCGATTGCCGCATGGATGTCGTAGGGCTTGTTCGGCGCATCGGGCACCAATCCGTCGAGTTCGGGCGCCTCGCGATTCGGGTCGTCGTCGCAAGAATAGCGTGGTGGACCTTCCAGGTTGTTCTGCGGCAGATACGAGAGAAGCAGTTTGGTTTGGGCAACGAGATCGTCTTCGTCGGCGGCAACGACGTGCGCGACACCGCTTCGAGTCGCATGCGTCGTCGCGCCGCCGAGCTCTTCGAAGCTGACGTCCTCGCCGGTGACGGTCTTGATGATGTCGGGACCGGTGATGAACATCTGCGAGATCGCCTCGGTCATGATGACGAAGTCGGTGATCGCGGGCGAGTAGACGGCGCCGCCGGCGCACGGTCCTGCGATGAGGCTGATCTGCGGGATGACGCCGCTCGCCTGGACGTTGCGCCAGAAGATCTCGGCGTAACCCCCGAGTGAAACGACGCCCTCTTGAATGCGCGCGCCGCCGGAGTCGTTGATCCCGATCATCGGCGCCCCGGTGCGGACCGCCAGGTCCATCACCTTGCAAATCTTTTCCGCGTAGGCTTCGCCGAGCGATCCGCCGAGCACGGTGAAATCCTGAGAGAAGAGGAAAATGCGCTTGCCGCCGATGTTCGCGTAGCCCGTGACGACGCCGTCGCCGAGAAACTCTTTCTCATCCATGCCGAACGCGTTTGTCCGGTGCACGACGAAGCGGTCGAGTTCGGTGAAGGAGCCAGGATCGACGAGTGCCTCGATCCGCTCGTGTGCGGTACGCTTGCCTCGCTTGTGCTGGCGCTCCACCGCTTCGACTCCCGCCGGAGCCAGAGCGCGCTCGCGCTTCTCGCGCAACTCCGCGTATCGGTCCTCGCGACTCTTCATGGCCTTCGATTATGCCGCCGGGTCCTCTCGGACCCCTCGGCGAACGATACCGGCTTCGGAGGGTAATCATATGCGGTTTCGCACGTTTTTCGGGCTTCTGCTGCTCTTGGGAGTGGCGACGGCATGCACGAACTCAGGGGGACACACCTTCAATCCGCCCAGCGGCGCGAGGGCGAATCACCTCGTCATCGGCGATGTGGGCAGCCAGGCGATCGTGACGTTTCCGGCGACGGCAACCGGCAACGCGACGCCGACGTACAACCTCGTCGGCGCCGCCACGGACCTCGACGACCCCTACGATCTTTGGATCGACTCGGCGAACAGCGTCGTGTGGGCCGCGAATTGCGGCGGCGAGAGCGTGACGAAATACGGGTTGACCGCGACCGGCAATACGGCGCCGACGATTCAGATCATCGGCGGGGCTACGCTGCTGAGTTGTCCGACCGGCCTTTTCACGACCTCGAGCGGTCAGCTAATCGTCGCGAACTATAGCGGCGCCTCCATCAGCACCTTTGCGGCAGGCGCGAACGGCAACGTCGCGCCCACGAGTCAGATCACCGGCGGAGCGACGGGGCTCGGTAATCCCGAAAGCATCTGGCCCGACGCCTCAGGCAATATCTGGGTGATGAACGACTCGCCGAACGCGATCTACGAGTTCTTGGCGGGCGCGAGCGGTAACGTGGCGCCTCACGTCACGATCACCGGTTCGAACACCGGCCTGAGCAGCGCCGACGGCATATTCATCGATCAGAGTAGCAACATTTGGGTCGGGAACTGCGCCGGCGCGGCGTCCTCGATCGAAGAGTTTGCGGCCGGCAGCACCGGTAACGCGACGCCGATCCGTTCGATCACGGGCACCAACACCGACCAAGATTGTCCGTACGGCGTCGTCGTCGACCATGCCGGCTACATCTACGAAGCCGATGACGGCACGCACAAGGTCAACGTCTTCGCTCCGTCCGCGAACGGAAACGTCGCGCCGGTTCAGGAGATCAGCGGCGCGGGCACGGGGCTCACCTCGCCTGCCGGAATAGGAATCTACTAAGCTACCAAATCCCGAGCATTGCCTTCACGTCGTCGGATGCCATCGTCGCGGGGTCCCATGGCGGCGTGAAGGTGATATCGGCCTTCGCGCTCTTCACGCCCTCAATCGAGAGCACTTTGTCTTCTACGGATTTCTTGAAGAGCGGCCCGACCGGACACATCGGCGATGTGAGCGTCATGATGACGGTGACGTTCTCGCCGTTCTCCCCCTCGCAGACGACGTCGTAGACGAGGCCGAGATCGAGGATGCCGAGGTTCAACTCGGGATCCTTGACGTCGACGAGGGCACTGCGGACTTGATCGGTGGTGGGCATATCACGGGCTTACAGCCGGAGGGTCCGGATTCCCGGCGCATAATGGGGGAGATATGCGCAACACGATCTTCGTCGCAGCAATCTTCACCGCAGCGCTTGCTCTCTCTGCTGTGCCCGCTCGGGCGGACTTGTCGCTCGCCGCGGGCGGCTGGGTCGGAACCTCGCCCTCGCAGAGCGGCGGCGCGGTCATGCTCAGCACCGGCGCCTCGATTCCGACGGTGCCGATCGGCTTGCAGGCGACGCTCCTCGTGCCGATCACGAGCCAGGGCGGCTACGCAATCACCGGCGAAATTCGCGGCCTCTCGGGGGGCGGGTTCGGCGGCGCCTACGTCGGCGTGGGCGCGGGCGTCGGCAATCTCGCGATCGGTCGCCAGACCGGCCCCGTCGTGACCATCTTCGGGGGCAAAGGCATCGCGCCGCATACCTCCGTCGAGCTGCGCCTCTATCAAGGCCTGCAGGGCGGCGGCACGACGGCCGGGTTCCTAGGCCTCCGCTTCAGCATATGATCTTTACCGGAGAAACCCAGCTTGCTCTATGAGAGTTTGGTAGAGTAACGATATGTCGATGTGGGAACCGTTCACCGAGCGTGCCAGGCGCAGCATCGTGCTCGCACAAGAAGAGGCGCAGCGCCTAGGGAACAATTACATCGGGACGGAGCACATCTTGCTCGGCATCATCTCCGAAGGCGAGAGCCTCGCGGCAAAAGTGCTCGAGTCGCTCGGCGTCAACCTCGCGAAGGTGCGGCAGGAGGTCGAGGCGATCGTCGGCCGCGGCGGCCAAACGGTGCAGCAGGAGATGGTGTTCACGCCGCGCGCGAAGCGCGTCATCGAACTCGCCTTCGAAGAAGCACGCCAGCTCAACCACAACTACATCGGCACCGAACATCTCTTGCTCGGTTTGATTCGCGAAGGCGAAGGCGTCGCCGCGCGCGTGCTCACGAACCTCGGCGTCGATCCGGCGAAAGTTCGCGTGCAGACGACGTCACTGCTCGGCGCAGAGGGGCAGCCGCCCGCGCCCAAGGGCAAGGGCAAGACGCCGACACTCGACGCATACGGACGCGATCTCACGCAGCTTGCTCGCGAAGGCAAACTCGATCCGGTGATCGGGCGCAATCTCGAGATCGAGCGCGTCATTCAAATTCTCTCGCGTCGCACGAAGAACAATCCTGCGCTCATCGGCGAGCCCGGCGTCGGCAAGACGGCGATCGCCGAAGGCTTGGCGCAGCGCGTCATCAAGGGCGACATCTCCGAGCCGCTGCGCGACAAGCGTGTCATCACGCTCGATCTCGCCGGTTTGGTCGCCGGGACGAAGTACCGCGGTGAGTTCGAAGAGCGCATGAAGCGCGTGATGGACGAGATCCGCGCCGCCTCGGGCGAGATCATCCTCTTTATCGACGAGCTGCACACGCTCGTCGGCGCCGGCGCCGCCGAAGGCGCGATCGACGCGAGCAATATCATCAAACCAGCCCTCGCGCGCGGCGAGCTGCAATGCATCGGCGCGACGACGCTGAACGAGTTCCGCAAGCACATCGAGAAGGACTCGGCGCTCGAGCGGCGCTTCCAGCCCGTCATGGTCGGCGAGCCGACCGTTGAAGAGACGATCGAGATACTCAAAGGCTTGCGCGACCGATATGAGGCGCACCACAAGGTTCAGATCACCGACGAAGCGCTCGCGGCCGCGGCGAAGCTCGGCGATCGTTACATCACCGATCGCTTCCTCCCCGATAAGGCCGTCGATCTCATCGACGAAGCGAGTTCGCGCGTGCGACTGCAGGCGATGCTTCCGCCGCCGGAGATCCGCGAGCTCGATGCGCAACTGCGAAAGGTCGTCGCCGAAAAAGAGTTGGTGGTGAAGAGTCAAGAGTTCGATCGCGCCGCCTCCGTTCGCGAACGCGAGGAGAAGTTGCGTTTGGAGCGCGCGCGGCTCGACCAGGAGTGGAAGGACAAGCGCGCGAGCGGCGACCGCATCCTGAAGGTTACGAGCGAGCACATCGCCGAGATCGTCGCCTCGTGGACGAAGATTCCCGTCAGCCGGCTCGCACAAGCCGAGACGGAAAAACTCCTGAACATGAAGGAGGAGCTGCACACGCGCGTCGTCGGGCAGGACGAAGCGATCGAGGTCGTCACGCGCGCCATTCGGCGCTCGCGCGCGGGCTTGAAGAATCCGATGCGCCCGATCGGCTCGTTCATCTTCCTCGGACCGACGGGCGTCGGCAAGACCGAGGTCGCGCGAAGCGTCGCCGCCTTCCTCTTCGACGACGAAGAGTCGATGGTGCGGATCGACATGTCCGAGTACA
>PKZD01000064.1 GCA_003133745.1 Candidatus Tyrphobacter aquilonaris | reverse complement strand
CGACATGGACGCGCTGCCGATCCTCGAGGAAACGGAGCACGCCTATCGCTCGAAAACCGAGGGCGTCATGCACGCCTGCGGCCATGACGGACACGTTGCAATTCTGCTCGGCACGGCAAGCCTGGTCGCGAGCGCGCGCAACGAGTTGGCGGGAACGCTCTGTCTCGTCTTTCAACCGGCCGAAGAGGGCAAGGGCGGCGCGAAGGCGATGCTCGACGACGGCCTCGTCGACCGCCTCGGCATCGAGCGCGCGTACGGCCTCCACCTGTCCTCGAAGTATGCGACCGGGACGCTCGGTTTTCGCGAGGGACCGATGTATGCATCGAGCGACTCCATCGAGATCGACGTGATCGGCGTCGGCGGCCACGGCGCCGCGCCGCATGACGCCGTCGACCCGATCTATGCGGCGGCAAGCTTCATCACGTCGGTTCAGCAGGTCGTTTCTCGCCGCATCGATCCGATCGAACCCGCCGTCGTGACGATCGGCGCGATCCACGGCGGCACGATCCACAACGTCATTCCGCGCACCTGCCGCATGCTCGGGACCGTGCGCGCCTTCGCCGAAGAGGTGCGCGCCGCGATGCCGGAACGCATCGAGCGCGTGCTGCGCGCCTGCTGCGACGCGTCGAGCGCGACGTATCGTTTCGAATACCTCCAGCGCTATCCGGTCACCGCGAACGACCCGGCGCAAACCGCGTATGCGAAGTCGCTTGCGGCGCGCCTCGTCGGCGAGGAACGCGTCTTCGACGCCGACCGGCTCATGGGCGCGGAGGATTTCTCGTTTTTTGCGCAGCGCGTTCCCGCATGCTTCTACACCCTCGGTACGCGCGGCGGACCGAGCACCGCGCACCCGCACCATTCGAGCCTCTTCGACATCGACGAGGCGGCACTGCCGACGGGCGTCGCGATGATGACCGCGCTCGCGCTCGACGCCGCCCGCAACGCGCCGTAGCGCTCGCGATGGCGGAGACGATCCCCGAGGTCATCGAACCGCATCGTCTCGCCGATTACCTCGAGGTCATGACGCGCGCGGTTTTTCAAGCGGGCGTGCGTTGGAAGCAAATTGCGCAGCCCTGGGACGCCTACCGCGCAGCGTTCGACGACTTCGACGTCGCCCTCGTGGCCGCATACGGTGATGCCGACGTCGAACGCGTTCTCGCCGCCGATGGAATCTTGCATTCGGCGCGCAAAGTGCAGGCGACAGTTCGCAACGCTCGGACCTTGCTCGAACTCGAGCGCGAGCATGGCGGATTCCAGGCATACCTGCGCAGTTTCACGGGTTACGAAGCGCTCGCGAAAGATCTCAAGCGCCGCTTCGCATTCATGGGTGAGATGAACGCGTGGTACTTTCTCTTTCGAATCGGCGAAGCGGTGCCGACGTTCGAGGCGTGGGTGACGACGATTCCCGGCGAGCATCCGCGCATGCGCGAGATGGTCGCGCTCGCCCGCTCTCAAGGCCGCTCGCGAGAGCGTTGACGCTTACGGGCTCGGTGTCGGTGATGGGCTCGGCGCGGGCGAGGAAGAGCCGCGGGGCTGCCCGTTTCCGCGGAACTGCGGGCGCACCATGTAGATGCCGAGCGCCGGCGCGTAGTTCAACTCGGGTACGGCCTTCCCGTCGTAGCCGCGCTGCGTCACCTCGGCGGCGGTGCCGCTCGCGACGCGCCCGCACATGAGCAGTGCGCCGATCGTCGACGGATCGCCGGGGTCCAGTTCGTACCACGTTCCGGACTTTGCGACGTGCGCGGTGATTGTCCAACTCGGCGTCGCGGCACCGCTCGTGAAGTGCGCGCGCAGTTCGCCGAGCAACTGCACGGCGGTGTTGTGCAGATCGGCCGTGCACGTGTCGGCGGTGCGCACCTCGAAGGGCGCGCTCGGCGGGGTCGAGGGAAGCGCGTAGACGCGGAAACTCTCTTGCCCCGGTTGCTGCTGCCGCAGCGTGATGTAGAGCCCAACCGACGGCATGAACTCGAGCTGCGGCACGAAGAAGATCGCATTGCCCGGTTGGTAGAGATGCTGCGACGTGACGTCCTGTGCGCGCGCGAGATGAATCGTTAGGCAGCCGGCAACCATTCGCACGCGCGTTCCGCTCTTCGGCGTGATCGTCAGCGCGTACGTCGAGCCGAGGCCGTGATAGGCGACCGTCGCGTCGGGGAACTGCGGCGCGACCATCGTCGCCGGATAACCGGCGGTGGTCTTCGCCGCCTCGATTTGGGCCCGGAAGGCTTTGAGCGCGATTGCGAGCGTTTGCGCGGCGGTAGCGTCGCTTGCGCTGCACGTCTGCGGATTGTTCCCGACGGCGAACGGATCGGCGGGTGGTGACGAAGGCAGCGCCGAGAACAGATTGCGCAAGCCGCTGTTGCCGCCCGGTCCGCCAGGCCCGCCCGGTCCGCCGGGGCCGCCCGGCCCGAAGCCTTGATCGCCGCGACCGCCGCGCGGCGGGTTGAAGGCGGATCCGCTCGCAGTCTGCAGCGCACCCTGTCCGAACTTCACGGAGTACGTCACCGAGTATTGGCGCGGAGCGAGCGGGCGCGCAAGATTCGGGAGCGTCATGCCTCCGAGCGTCACATACGGCACCTCCCACTGCGGGCTCGCAAAGATACCGCCGTATGCGTTCGTGATGTTGCTCGCGGCGATCGTCAACGTTCCATGCTGGAGCTGCGCGCTCACGCCGGCGTCGAACGTCGTGTACGCCGGCAAGTCGTTCGGATTGTTGCTGCCGGTGTACTGTGCGTCGAAGAGGTATTCGATCGCCGAGCCGGGCGATTTGTAGTCGAAGACGACGCCGGCTTTGTGCAACGGCACGTTCGGCGTCTGTTTGCCGGGTATGACGAGCGAGTACGGGTTTTCGATCCGCGGATCGCCCGAAAAGACGACGGCCGACGTCAGGTTGTAGTACGGCTGCACGACGAGGTTCCCAAGCGTCAAGTACGAGGTCAGCTCCGCTCCCTCGTAGACGCGCTGCGTCCCCGAGATCGGCGTCATGAAGTAGAGCTGCGATGCGGTGAACGGTGTAGCCGGCGGCGCATTGCAACCTCCGGGCGAGTCCCAAATCGGTTGCACGAGCGCGGGATATCCGGGCGGAACGACGCCGAGCGCGGTCAGGACCGAGCCGTTGACGTCGACCGGCAGTACGACGTCGCTCTGTACTTGACGGTAGAGCGAGAGCGAGAAGTTTCCGCCCGTGATCGCGTGCGTGAACCCCACGCGCAACGAACTCGAGGAACTCGCGCCGGGCTGATCGCCCGGCGCACTGCCGTACGCAACGTCACCGTTGCAGTCAAAGCGAAGCGATGCCGGGTCGGTGAGAATCGTTTGGCGCGTTCCGCCGGCCGCAACGCCGCCGAGTGCGTAGGAGAGCGCGTACGTGTCTCGCGTGTTCGGGCGCCACGTCGCGCCCGCGCTGCCCAAGAACGTCGACGGCGCAAGCGACGCGTGGCTGATGCCGATTGCCTCGTTAAGCGTCAAGCGATCGTTCGAGTGAATCGTGTCCGTGATCTGCAGCGCATTGTACGAGGATTGCGCCGAACCCGTGTAATAGGGCAGCGCCTGCGGGACGAGCGGCGTGTTCGATTGCGACGTCGTCGTGCCGTAGGCGAGCACCGCGATCGTGTGACGCTCCCGCGACGGCAGGGTCGCGTTGATCGAGTAACCGGTCGTGACGCCCGTCGTGGAAAAGCCGGTCGGTTCGGACACGCCGCCGACATACCGGTTCAACTCGTTCTGCAGGTTCTTCGAATCCATGCCGTAGATCGAAGCCTGGACGGTCGTCGCGCCGAGCAGCGCGTCGTCGGTCAACGAGTAGAGCGAGAGATTGCTCTGGCTGCCGTTGTTCGGGCCGTAGCCGCACGGCAGCGCCCCGTCGAGGCGCAGGCAGACGAGGCCGCTCTCGCGCGTCGAGTTCAGGAACGTTCCGATCAGCGTTTGGGAATCGCTGAACGCGTAGTGGAGCTTGATCAGCTCGCCACCGATCGTGCTGTCGCCTTCGTGAATGTAATCCAGGCCGCTCGTGTCCAGGTACCGCTCGCCGTCGACCAGGCTTGGCGCGTAGCGATCCGTCGTCTCGACCGCGATGCCGAGCTTACCGGCGGAGCCGGTCTCCGCAAGCGAATAGTTGTACTTGCCGTACGAGCCCAGCGAAAGCGAGGCGTAGGTCAACCAGCTCAATGTCGGCTCGAGCGTCGTGAAGTTCACGCCGCCGCCCAGGCCCCCGATCTGCGGCCCGAGACGGACCGAAGCACCGGAGAAAAGATCGGTTCCGAAGGAGCGCAAGTTCCCGGCAGCGCCGGGAGCGTTGAGCGGGATCCCGTCGAGCGAGAGCTGGGTCTGGCTCGCGTCGTGGCCTTCGAGTGAGACGGTCTGCGTTGCGTCGCTATCGTCGCTCGAGGTGGAGACGCTGACGCCGGAGAGCTTGTTGAGGGCGTCGGCCAAATCGTTGGAAAGCTTGCGTTGCGCCGAATCCTGCGTGATCGTGTCGGCGGAGACAACGGTCGATGAGTGCACGGTGACGTGCCCGATGACCTGAAGCGCCTGATAGTATGCAAGGCTCACGGTAACCGTGATCGCCCGGCCTTCGATGACTTCGAACTGCGGGGAGGTGACCGCTTCGAAGCCGCCCTTGACGACGCGCGCGCGGTAGATGCCGTCGGGAACGTCGGTGAAGAGCACCTCGCCGTTGCTGCCCGTCAACTCGCTCGTGATCACGGGGCCGCTCAAGAGCACGCGCGCGAGCGCCACCGGCGCCTTCGTGGCTTGGTCGGTGACGGCAATGCGAATCTGCCCCGAGTCGCTCTGCTGCGCCAGGGCAAACGGAGAGCATGTCGCAATCGCGAGCGCAGCCGCCGCGCAGGCGATCAGCCGGCGTACCATTGCTCGCGATTGTGCCGAATTTGCCTTGATGAAGGCTGTGACGCGGTGAAAACGGCCCACGCAGCGACTACAGCGTGATCGTGACGGTCGTGCCGCGGCCGGGCGCGCTGTCGATGGCGATCCGCCCGCCGGCGCGTTCGATCGCGCGCTTTGCGATCGCGAGGCCGAGGCCGCTGCCCGTGATCTCCCCGCGCTGATCTCCTCGGTAGAATCGCTCGAAGGCGTGCAGGCGCTCCGGCTCGGACATTCCAGGGCCTTCGTCGATGACCGCAATCGATGTATGGCCGTTCGTCTTGACGGCCGCGAGATGGATCGGCGATTCGGGCGCGTACTTCAGTGCGTTCTCGACGACGTTCCAGAGCGCTTCGCCAAGCTCCAACCGATCCGCGACGATCTCCGTGACGCCCTCGACGCGATAGTCGATGGCGCGCTGTTCGTCGAGACGCCGTGCCGCATCGCATTGACTGCGCAGCAACTCGGCGATGTCGATCGGTTCGAGAAGCGGTTCTGTGTCGGCGTCGAGGCGCGCGAGACGCATGAGGCGGTCGATGAGCCCGCGCATGTGCTCTTTCTCGAGTGCCATCGTCCCGAGGATCTGCCGCGCGACCTTCACCTCGTCCACCGCGCCGCGCCGCAGCACGTCGATGTAGCCGCCGATGACGGTCAGGGGCGTACGCAACTCGTGTCCCGCATCCGCAACGAAGAGACGCATGCGCTCCTCGATCGCGCGGCGCTGCTCCATCGCCGAGGCGACCGACGCAGCTGCGTCGTTATAGGCGCTCGTCAGCGTGGCGATCTCATCGCCGCCCGCCATGACGAAGCGGCGTTGCGTGTAATCGCCTTCGGCAAGCGCGTGGAGCGAATCGGTGACGTCGTTAAGGGGACGCAGCGCCTGCGTTGCGACGAGCCGGCCGCCGAACCACGCGATGACGATTGCCGCCACCGCGATGCCGATGACGACGAACCAGTACGCCGAGAGCGAGCCGAGCAAGAGCCAGAGCGAAGGTTCGATCGCGACGAAGCCCCCGTCC
The DNA here is from genome assembly GCA_003133745.1 of Candidatus Tyrphobacter aquilonaris. Taxonomy (GTDB): domain Bacteria; phylum Vulcanimicrobiota; class Vulcanimicrobiia; order Vulcanimicrobiales; family Vulcanimicrobiaceae; genus Tyrphobacter; species Tyrphobacter aquilonaris. The sequence goes on along the minus strand of PKZD01000064.1, from coordinate 51,086 downwards.
ACGGCGGTCAGCGAGCGCGGCGGGGGCCCGAAATGCGTGGGCGGCGGCCCGGGCGGCGTGACGACGAGGCGAGGATAGTGCGTCGCGCCGCGTACGTTCTGAAGCTGCGCGATGCGCTGCGCCATGATGCGATCGAGCGCGGCCGGATGCAGCGTCCGGTCGCCGGCGATGTACGCTCCGTGCTCGTCGAAGACGGCGACGCGCGTTCCGAGATTGCTCAACTCCTGCACGATGTACGGTGCCGCTTGCTGGAGCGAGAGCGAGTTCGCGCGATACTGTTGCGTGATCACACGCGCCTCCTCGCGCTTGCCGATCATGAGCTCGACCTCGAAGTGGCTCAACTGCGCGACGAGCGCGATTGCCGATGCCAGCACGACGAGCAGGACGGTGACGCCGAAGATGACTGCGTACAACATCGAGAGGCGACCGGCGATCGAGCGCTGGAACATCACTGCGAGAGGCCGTAGCCGACGCTTCGGACGGTTCGGATGAACGAACCGGGCTCGCCCGGGCGATCGATCTTCGATCGGAGATACGAAATGTAGGTCTCGACGATGTTCGGGCCGCCTTCGAAGTCGTGGCCCCAGACGATCTCGAGCAAGTGGTCCTTGCTAAAGACGCGGCGCGGCTCGCGCATGAAAACCGAGAGCAAATCGAACTCGCGGTGCGTCAAGTCGAGCGCGTCCTTGCCGCGCCGCACTTCGCGCGTGTCCTGATTGAGCGAAAGGTCGTGCCAGTGCAGCACGCGCTCTTCGATCAACTGCGGGCGGCGCAACTTTGCCTGAACGCGCGCGATCAACTCTTCGAAGACGAACGGCTTGACGAGATAGTCGTCGGCGCCGGCGCCGAGGCTCTGAACTTTATCCTCGAGACCGCTCTTCGCGGTGAGCATGAGAATGGGAACGTGACTGATCTCGCGCAGCATCGGCAGGAGCGCCAACCCGTCGATCTTCGGCATCATGATGTCGAGGATGATGATCTCGGGATCGAAGCGGCGGACGAGCTCGAGGGCCGCCTGCCCATCGGCGGCGGTCGCGACCTCAAAGCCTTCGCGGGAGAGCCCGAGTTCGAGCATCTCGCGAACCATGCGGTCGTCGTCCACGACCGCGATACGCGCGTGTTGCACGCCAATCATCTACGCGGAATACTCGGGCCGAACCCTGTGAGCGGCCTGGGTCCGCGAGAAGATTCGCTAGGCGGAATGGATCAGGCGCGGCTTCGTTGCGGTGGCGGAGGAGCTCTTACGCTCGAAAAGGCTGTGCATGGCGTCGATGACCGCGGGGTCCCACTGGATGCCCTTCCCCTCTTGGAGAATCTTCAGCGCCTCGCGCGGGTTGATCGCGGCGCGGTACGGGCGATCGGTGATCATCGCGTGATAGGAGTCCGCAACCGCGACGATGCGGGCCTCGAACGGAATCGCCGAGCCGCCGAGGCGGTCCGGGTAGCCGGTGCCGTCGTAGCGCTCGTGGTGAGCCCGAACGATGGGCGAACAGCGGCGTAGCGAGGGAATATTTTCAAGGATCCGCGCGCCGGCGGCCGAGTGGTTTTTCATGACTTCCCACTCGTCGGGCGTCAGCGGACCCGGCTTGTTCAGGACGCCGTCCGGCGTCCCGATCTTGCCGACATCATGGAGCAAGCCGCAGAGTTCAACGAACTCCACGGCTTCGCCGGAAAGCCCCATCGCCGTTCCAATACGTCGCGCCCACACCGCGGTTGCCTTCGAATGGCAACAGGTCGCTGCATCGCGTTCGGCAAGCATTGCGAGCAGGACGTCGCTTGTGCGGTCCACGTCCGGAACCGAAACCGGCTCCGTCTGCGGCCCGAACGCCCCACGCTGCACCTCGGCTGCGAGCAACTCCAGCGATGCCAGTACCCGCCGGCCGTCCACTGGGAATCGTTTCGCCTCGACCGAGATTGCGTGCGTCGCGGCCGAGAGCATGTCGCTCGCGCCCGCACGTCCGACTCGTTTAACCTCACGCTCCCCCCATGTAACCAGGCCGATCGGCTTGGCGAGGGTGAGCGAGAGGCAGAGACGATCCAGGAGAGTCTCGAGCGAAGGCTCTGTCGAGTCCAGGGCTCGGACCTCCGGGAGCGTCAGATGCTCGATTGCGCTGCGTAACAGCGCCCCGAGGTCCCGTCCTAGTACCTCTCCGAGCTGGGTGATTGTCTGCGGTTCGAGCATCCGAGATGTCCCTTCTCTCGGCAAGCCCGTTCAGGTTCGGGAAGCTAGACTAGCCAACCGATCCCGGGGGGAGGCTGTCGACGACGAGCATTCCCGGTAGCGCGGCTACTCCGCCTTCCACGACGAGATGCGCCGCGAGAGCGAGTAAAGCAAAAAACATGTTGTTGGGTTCTCCTGGGTACTGGGTTCTCTGTAAAGGAGCATACCCTAATGCAGTGCTGTTGTCTCTACCCAAAAGTGGGTAGGCCTGTTTCTAAGGGTGGGTAGATTCGTTTACGCTTGCCTGCTGTGCAAGTAACCCCAGGCGCTCGGCCGCCCCGAGCAGCTCTGCCTGCCCCTTGCAGCCGAGCTTCGCGATCGCGTGCTTGATATGTGTCTGGACGGTCAGGACCGAGCGTCCGGTCTCCGTCGCGATCTGCTTGCGGCTCAGGCCGGCGGCCAGGAGCTGGACGATCCGGACCTCGGTCTCGGTGAGGTGGACCTCGGTGGCGGAGGACTGGTCGAGCGCCTTCCGCGCCCAACCGACAATTCGGCCAAAGCCGCCCAGACCGTCCTGCTCCATCCGGCCGAGCCAATAGGCGATGTCCGGGATGAGGGCCCCGAGGCTCGCGCTCCTGCAGAGATGCCCGACGGCCTCGCGCATGGCCACGGCGCCCGGACGGTTCGAGAGCGGGTCCCGCTTCAAGATTCGCTTCGCGCTCGTATGGCGTCCGGCGACGCCCTCGGCGAGCGCCGTCGAGAGTTGCGCGACCTCCAGGAGCAACGAGCCGAAGCCGTTCCACACCGGCGACTCGGCGTCGATCAATTCGATCACGTCCGAAGCTTCGATCTTCGATTCCTTGCCTTGAGCGTCCAAGGCGAGGCAGAGCGCGTAGATTCCGCGCGTGAGGATCGCGTCGACGGAACTTGCTTGGCGGCTGATGATGCCGCCGAAAGCGCCACAGGCTTCCGCGAAGCGGCCATCCCAGGCGTGCTGATACGCATGACTCTCTACGATATAGATGCCGCGCGACGCGTCGCTGCTGCGCAACTCGCCCGCCTGATGCCCGAGTGCGATGACGCGATCGGCGTTGCCCCGCCAAACCTCGAGCCCGAGTAAGCGTAGCGCTTCCGCGTGCATGTCGAAGACATCGCCCGACTTGCCGGCGGCCGTCGCGGCTTGTTGTCCGTACCAGATCGCGAGCCCGACGTCGTTCTCGCAGTACGCCGCTTCCATCACGAGCATGCCGAGCGCGCGACAGGCAAGGCTGTGCATGGAGAGCCGGTTCGCAATGTCCGCGCTCTGCGAGAGCGCGAAGCGCGCGCGCTGATCCTCGCGCAGCTCCCACGCAACGACGCCTTGACGCTGCCGAGTCCGCGCGAGCGACGCGTCTTCGATGGCGTACGCCGTCTCCTCGTCGACGCGGTCGAGCAGCAGGGCCGCCTTCTCCTTCTCACCCGCGCGCGCCGCGATCACCGCGCGGAGCGCGAGCGCTTCGGCGAGGAGTGCCTGCGGAATCGATTCGCTGTCGACCATCTTGTCGAGAAGTTTTTCCGCCTCTGGACCTTTGCCGAGGTTCACGTTGATGAGCGCGAGCCGCATCGCGACGCCGGCGCGCAGAGCGGGGTCGCCGGTCAGTTCCATGCTGCGTCGCATGAGCGGCTCCGCATCCTCGAAACGGCCGATGCTCGCCTCGAGCGCGCCGCGCAACGCCAGCACGACGGGGTGCTCGCGGCGATGCTCGTCGGTCATCGCCGCGATCGCGGCGAGCACGAGATCCGTGTAGCCGGTCGCAAGCAGATCGAAGCCGTGCTCCTCCGTGAGGCGGAGCACGGAGCCTTCGGCACCGGCGTCGGCGTAGAGGCGCAGCGAGACGCGCACGCGGCCGATCGTTTCGAGGGCCGAGGCAATCGTGCAGCGCAGCCGATTCTTCGCCGTCGCGCCTTCGAGTTCGAGTTGGTAGAGCACGAAGTCGCGGAAGAGGTCGTGGCAACGGTAGACGCCGGGCCGCACTTCGTGCAAGAACGCGACGCGCTCGCGCAGGTCGGCGATCAGTTTTTGCGCGCGGTCGAAACCGATCGCGACCATTGCGTCGCTGTCGATTTCCGAGAGCAGCGCCGTCGCTTCGAGAAAAGCGCGCTCCTCGTCGGAGAGCGAGCGATAGACCTGCTCGGCGAGATAATTGTAGATCATCTCGCGCGTCATCATCGTAAGGCTGCGCAGATCGACCGAGCGCGTCGACGTTCGCAGCGCGAAGCTCAGCGCCGTCGGCCAACCGTCGGTGAGATCGATCAGCGAGCGCAGCTCTTCCTCGCGCACGCCGAGTCGAAATGCCGACGCGGCCTGTTTCGTCTCCTCGGTCGAGAAGCGCAGCTCGCGTTCGTCGATGGTAAGATCGCAATCGTTGTATGCCAGCCACGTGCCGACCGGCAATCCCTCGACCGTGCGGCTCGAGATGATCCAGCGGATGTGTCCCTTCGTTCGATCGATCAACGAAACGAGGAAGCGGACGACCTCGGGATCCTTGTCGGCCACGTGGAGATCGTCGATCGCGATCGTGCCGCGATAGGCTTTGAGGTGCGCGTGCATCCAGATCGCGAGGTCGGTGCCCGCCGTCGCCGATGCGCGGTTGCGTTCGTAGGCGCCGGGGAACGTGCGCCGCGCTTCGGGGGCCGCCTCTTCAAGCGACTCGGAGAAACCGCGGAGGAAGCCGGGCAGCGTGTCGTGCTCCGGGCGAAGGTCGAAGCGCATCCACGGCTCGTCGAGTTCGTGGAGGAACTGCGAGAGCGCGACGGACTTTCCATAGCCCGCGGGCGCCGCGATGACAACGATGGGATGCTCGGCCGCATTCGCAATGCGTTCCACAATGCGCGGTCGCGCGATAGGCTTAAAGGCCCCGCCGGTTTCGATGCGACCGTCGGGACGGACGGGACGGATCATTCTCTCACGTTACCGTACCATTGACGGGACCTGCGCGGGGATTTCGTTCGCAGGCCTCTTGGCAAAACTTAACTTTTGGGGCATCGGCACATGCCCCTTGTCGAGGAGCCGGCCGAGCCAATAGGCGATCAGCGCCCCCTCCCAGCGCAGGCGGGGAGCAAGCCACGCCCGCTGAGCCGGGCAGGTGATCTCGCCGAGTTCGAGCACGAAGGCGCCGGCGCTTGCCCGGGTCTGCCGGTAAGCGTAGTAGCGCCTCAGCCCCACGCTGAAGTTGTCGGGATGAAAACCGAAGTGGAAGTAGCGACCGTAGAGGCGCTTCCACGACTGGGCGGCCATCCGGTCCCCCGCGGAGGGATATCCGACCGAGGCCGCGCTGCTGCAGGCGGGTATCGCCCCGTCGAAATGGATGAAGACGGCTGCGCGAACGGCGTAGCTGGGCGCGAAATCAGCTGGAAGCCGCGCAACCGTGATCCCGTGACTTCTCAGGACACTCGTCGCGGCATCGGCGACGATCGGCGTCCACGCGCGCTCGCCCGCGGCGCCGAGGTTACAGTGGTGCGTCGGAAAGCGCGGGCAACTCTGCGGACGCCCCTCGTGGCCCGCCGAGATCAGCACGTCGTAGCCGCGCACGAGCGGCGTCGGCGCCTGGGCCGGCGCCGCCGCGAGCAGAAAGAATGCGACGATGCCAATGCCGGGTAGTGCAATCGCTCGCATCACGTGACCTGCTCGACATAGCGGCAAAGAAGGTTGACGCGTGCGACTTGTTCGACGTGATTGCAGCGCATGTCGAGCAGACGAGGCGAGCATACGAGCACGCTCATGCACTGCGCACGGGAGATCGCTACGTTGAAGCGGTTCTTTTCAAAGAGAAACTCCATATTTCTCGGGAGATCCTCGCCGCTCGAGGTTGCCATCGAATAGAACACGACCGGCGCCTGCTGACCTTGAAACTTATCGACCGTTCCGACGCGCACGGCATCGAAACCGGCCGATCGTAACAGCCCTTCAAGTCTCTTTCGCTGTGCGTTGTACGGTGTCACGATAAGGATATCATCGGCCACGAGTTTTCGTTCGGGCTCGTCCTTTCGAATGACTGTGCCGCGCAGAAGCAATCCGACCTCGCGCACGATGCGTTCGGCTTCTTCGAAGCAGTCGGCTCCATTGCCGGAATGATCCACCGGGATATAGCGGAGTCCGCCGCCCGAAAGGCCGGGCGAATCGATGCGGCTCTTGGCTGTGGCCGGATCGGCCTTCAGGCGCCCGTCGTAAACGGATCGCGAGATGAAATCGCAGATCTCGGGCTGCATCCGGTACGACACGTCGAGCAGAACTCCGCGATCTTCGCGGACCGTCGACGCTTCGCCGAGCAGATGCTCAAGCACGGACGAGCGCGCCTCCTCCGCGTGCATGCCTTGGCTGACTTGCGCAAGCTGCATCGGGTCTCCGAGCAAGACGACGTTGCTCGCGCTGCGGGAGACCGCCACGGCATCCGCGAGCGATACCTGTCCTGCCTCGTCGACGAACAGGTAATCGAGACGGTCCACCATGCCTTCGCGAGCAAAGAGCCATGCATTGCCTGAGATTAGGGTGTAGTCGCCATGTTCGGCGGCATCGTTGTCGTCTTCGCTCGCGATCGCGGACCGCTCGACCTTCGAACGGTACGGCGAATCGGCGTTCTGTTTGCTGTGCTTGTGGAACCCGCGCAACTTCGAGTTCGAATCGCCATGCGCGGCGGCCTCGATCGCGTGCAGCAGATTGTGGATCGCCTTGTGACTATTGGCCATCACGCCGACGCGTTTGCCGCTGTTGATAAGTTTTGAAATGACGCGAGCGCCGATATGCGTCTTGCCCGTTCCCGGTGGTCCTTGCACGAAAAGATAGCTCCGGTCGAGCGCGCCGACGATCTCAAACAGCGTATCCTCCGATACGTTCTCCGGCTGAATCCGCGCACCGGCGCGTCGGTCGACGAGTCGCGGAATGATTCTTCGGAGAATGTCTAGCGTCGCGGGATGTTGCGCGAGCGTGCCGTCAAGATACGCCGCGCCTACGCGCCCGAGCGACTGCTTTTGCGGGTCGGCGACGATCGGGCCGCCGGGTACCATCGCCGTAAGCAGCTGCGCCTCCTCGGGCGAGCCACCGCGCTTGACGTGAATGAGATTGCCGTTCTCGTCGATCTTGACGATCTGGCCGGCCGGCTTGCGAGTGTGCGGATCCAACGGCCTGTCGCCCTCATCCAAGCGATGTTGCTGCTCCGGAAACGAGTATGCATACACGCGATTGGTGTCGCCGGGATTCTTGTACGGTTCGATGTCGCGACGCAGCTCGAGACCCGCCATCGCTTCTCTATCGAACTCGAGAAGGTGATCCGGGTTCTCGTACCGATCGAAGAGCGCCCACCACGCCGGTTTCTCCTCGCGGCGATGGTACGAGAGCAAGTGCCCAAGCAGCACCGCGGCGACGTCGTTATCGCGCTGAAGCAGGGCCCGCGCGGTCTCCGAGATCTTTGCGCGCTCGCGCTCCTCGCGGACGCGTCGCTCGCATTTCTTGCATCCCTCAAGCGGTGGAGCATGGCACGGCTCATCGGCCTGGCGCACGGGTCGAAACTCAAACACGACGCTATACTGCGCTTGCGCCTCTTCGCGCCGCTCGAGCAGCCATTCACGCAACATCCACGTGGAGCGGCAATCCTCCTCATTATACTGTTCGATGTCGCGCAATATCTCGCCGCGTTCGGGAGCGCTCATCCAATTCTCGAACATGACGACGGAATCGTCGCCGCTGCGCACGTCGGCCGTGCGCTCGAGGCCGTAAAACGGCTCCAGCTTCTTGATCGAGTAGCTCGATTGCGAGATCATGAGCGTCTGCCGCACGATCGCAAAGAGATCGACGAGCACCTCTCCCCGCAACAGTTCGTCGACCTCGTCCTCGCGCGTGCCGTGGCGCTGCGCCAACTTGCGTAGCGCCGTCTTCTCATACTGCGCGTAATGGTAAATATGCATCTTCGGGAACGCCCTGCGCCGTTCGGTGAAGAAATCGACGCACCGCTCGAAGGCCAGCTTCTCATCCGCGCGATCCGTTCCCCAAAATGCGCAATACGACTGCGTATCGGCCGAGTAGCATCCGAAAAGGTACTCGAGGCCGACGCCGACTTCGAAGAACGGATCGCCCTCCATGTCGAAGAAAACATCGCCTTCGGCCGGCGCGGGCAGCATGGCGAACCCTTCGCTCGGATGGTGCGGTATGAGTTCGTAATGATAACCGCCGGACTCCCGGCCGCGCACTTGCAACGCAGCCTGGCGTCGCAGGCGCTCGTATGTCTTCTCCTGCATGCCCGCAGGACGATTGGCGTTCGCTGCCGCGAGCGCCCCAACTCGACCGATGCCGGCCTCCTCGAGCTTCCGGATGTTGTCGCGGCGCATCCACGCGACGAGGCTCAAGTGATCGTCGTCCTCGCGTTGCCGTTCGCAGCGCGGAGACCAATCGCAGATCGCGCAGTGATTGCACTTGAGAGGATAGGCGTCCGCAGCGGCGCCGTCGCGTAGGAACGATCCCTTGAGGTGCCGGTAGTACGCGGCGTAGTCATCGACGCGCAGACGCCGGCGCTCGCCGTTGCCCAAGACTACCTCCATGTACTCCGGGCTCGTTCCTTGGACGCGAGCGACGTGCTCGCTGTAATGACAAAGCTGGATGACGAAATACGGTTTGTCGTGAAGCGCTAGTTTCGTGTCCGCAACCTCGTAGCTCCACGGCCACGTCGCGCTCGGTTTCTCGACGCGCAGCAAGAAGTCCGATTTCCCCAGGAACGTTCCGTCGAAAAACGTGCCTTGATAGATCACGGGCGCTCCCCGTCGCATGGCATCAATCGTCGCGCTCGCCGCACGCTCGATCCCTTCGAGAGTGTTTTCGGCTTGCTGAATCTCGACGACTTCGGCATGCTCGATGCGCAGGCGATCGAGGTAGCGTTGCTCGTGTTCAAGGCCCTTCTTGGCAATCAGCTCGGCCGTTGCACGGCGTTCAGGGCGCAGCAGTGCTCCGAGAGCAACGTTACGCTCGAGGGCGACGAGATGTCCGCACTCGAGATAGTTGTTCAGATCGCTCGCGGAATAGACGAGCCGGCCGCCCTGAAGTTGCATTACACTCCGATACTAGCGCCTCGGTGTGCCACCTGTCTGGCAAACTGACAGAGCCGAGGCTTCTAGAGTTCTTCGGGGTTGATGCCCTTAATGCGGTCGTACTGCGTCTTCTTCGCAGGCGCTTGGACGCTGACGTGCTCCGGGTACTCGCCCTCATACTGCACCGTCTGCGGCTCGCGATTGCGTTCGTACACGCTCACGAGCCGGTTCACGCCGTCGCCCGCACCGCCGGCCATCACTTCTGCGAAGGCCGCTTCGTCGGCGGTCATGCCGCCGAATGCGAAGTCGACCGGCGTGCGCGCACGCCCTTCTTCGTCGACGTCCTGCCCCTGCGGTTCGATCTCGATCTGACGATAACGCGTCATGCCGGTTCCCGCGGGAATCAGCTTGCCGATGATGACGTTCTCTTTCAAACCGAGCAGCGGATCGTACTTGCCCTTGATCGCCGCATCCGTCAGGACGCGCGTCGTCTCTTGGAACGACGCCGCCGAGAGGAACGAATCCGTCGCGAGCGATGCCTTCGTAACGCCGAGCAGCACCGGGAACGCGGTCGCGGCTTTGCCGCCGTCCTTCTGCGCGCGCTCGTTGACCTCGTTGAAATGCGCTGCCTCGATGACTTGGCCCGGGAGCATTAGCGTATCGCCGCCTTCGGCGACCTTCACCTTGCGCAGCATCGAACGCACGATGACCTCGATGTGCTTGTCGTTGATGTCGACGCCTTGCGAGCGATACACCTTCTGCACTTCTTCGACGAGGTAATTCTGAAGCGCCGTCTGGCCCTTGATGCGCAAGATGTCGTGCGGGTTCAGCGAGCCTTCGTTGAGTTGATCCCCTGGCTCGACATGCTGTCCGTCGTGAACGGTGAGATGCATGCCGTGCGGGCTGTCGTACTCGTGCTCTTCGCCGCTCGAATCCGTGACGAAGACGACGCGCTTGTTCTTCTCGTCGGCGATGCGAATCGTACCGGCCTGTTCCGTGATCGTCGCCTGCCCCTTCGGCTTGCGCGCTTCGAAGATTTCCTCGACGCGCGGGAGACCCGTGATGATGTCTTCGGTTGCCACGCCGCCGGTGTGGAAGGTTCGCAGCGTGAGCTGCGTGCCCGGCTCGCCGATCGACTGCGCGGCGATGATGCCGACCGCGGTGCCGATGTCGGCCTTGCCGCTCGTCGCGAGATCGCGACCGTAGCACATCGAGCAGACGCCGTACTTCGAGCGGCACGTCAGCACCGAGCGAATCTTGACCTCCTCGATGCTCGCGTCGACGATCGCCTTCGCTTTCTCTTCGGTGATCTCGTCGCCACGCTTGACGATCGCGGTCGTCGGCTTGCGCGGATCGAGCCGCAGCTCTTCGGAGGCGCGACGTCCAACAATGCGGTCGGCAAATGGTTCGATGATCTCTTTGCCCGAGCGGATGTCGTGCACGACGATGCCGTTCGTCGTCCCGCAATCTTCTTCGCGCACGATGACGTCCTGCGCGACGTCGACGAGACGCCGCGTGAGGTAGCCGGAGTCCGCGGTGCGCAGCGCCGTATCGGCCAAGCCTTTCCGCGCGCCGTGCGTCGAGATGAAGTATTCGAGGACGGTGAGGCCTTCTTTGAGCGAGGCTTTCACCGGGATCTCGAGGATGCGCCCCGACGGGTCGGACATGAGCCCGCGCATGCCGCCGAGCTGTTTCACCTGCGCGATTGAGCCGCGCGCGCCGGAGGTCGCCATCATGAAGACGGGGTTGAGCGGGTTCTGCGCTGCTTGCATCGCGCTCGTGACCTCGTCGCTTGCCTTCGACCAGATCTCGATCGTCTTGTTGTACCGCTCGTCGTCCGAGATGAAGCCTTGCTCGAAGAGACGGCGCAAGTCGTCGATCTCTTTCTGCGCGCGTTCGATGATCTGATGCTTCTGTTCGGGGACGACGATGTCGTTGATCGAGACCGTCGTGCCCGAGAGCGTCGCGTAGTGGAAGCCGAGGTCTTTGATCGCGTCGAGGAAGCGCGCCGTTTCGGCGTTGCCGTACGTGCGGTAGGAGTCGGTGATGATCTTCTTCAGGCTGCCCTTGTCGACGATTCCGTTGACGAAGGCGTGGTTCCAGCGCTCCGGAAGCGCGAGGTTGAAGATGATGCGTCCTGCGGTCGTCTTGAGCAGCTCGCCGCGCCAGCGCACGTAGATCCACTCCTGGAGCGAGATGCTGTGCGTTTCATACGCGAGCACCGCTTCGTTCGAGTCCGAGAACGTGGGAATCGAGCCGGGAACCGTCCCGTTGCCCTTCGGCGCGTGTTTCTTCGGCGCATGGTCGATGCTGTCGTAGTCTTCGAGCACCGCTGCCTTCGCCGGACCGACATATTCGTCACGCTGGAACGTGAGGTAATACAGGCCCAAGACCATGTCTTGCGTCGGAATCGAGACGGGGTTGCCGTACGCCGGCAGCAAGATGTTGTTGCTCGAGAGCATGAGGATGCGCGCCTCTGCCTGCGCTCCCGCCGAAAGCGGAAGGTGCACGGCCATCTGGTCGCCGTCGAAGTCGGCGTTGTACGGCGTGCAGACGAGCGGATGCAAATGGATCGCCTTGCCCTCGACGAGGACCGGCTCAAACGCTTGAATGCCCAAGCGGTGAAGCGTCGGCGCGCGATTGAGCAGCACCGGATGCTCTTTGATGACTTCTTCGAGTACGTCCCACACTTCCGGACGCACGCGCTCGACCATGCGTTTCGCGCTCTTGATATTGTGCGCGAGCAGGCGATCGACGAGCTTCTTCATCACGAACGGTTTGAAGAGCTCGAGCGCCATCTCTTTGGGAAGGCCACACTGATGCAGCTTGAGCGTCGGTCCGACGACGATGACGGAGCGGCCCGAGTAATCGACGCGCTTGCCGAGCAGATTTTGCCGGAAGCGTCCCTGCTTACCCTTCAGGATGTCGGAGAGCGATTTGAGCGGACGATTGTTGGGGCCGGTCACGGGCCTGCCGCGGCGACCGTTGTCGATCAGCGCATCGACGGCCTCCTGGAGCATCCGCTTCTCGTTNNCGATAGAGATCGTTGAGATCGGAGGTCGCAAAGCGGCCGCCGTCGAGCTGCACCATCGGGCGCAACTCCGGCGCGATGACCGGCACCGAGGAGAGCACCATCCATTCCGGGCGATTACCGCTTGCGAGAAACGCTTCGACGACTTCCAGCCGCTTGATGACTTTCAAGCGCTTCTGTCCCGAGGTTTCCTTGAAATCTTTGCGGAGTTCTTCGCCGAGACGCTTGAGGTTGAGGTTCTCCCCGCGCAGCAACTCGCGAATCGCCTCCGCGCCCATGCCGGCTTTGAAACGATTCCCGAACTTGTCGCGCGCTTCGCGATACTTCTGCTCCGAGAGGACCTCGCGCTTCGAAAGCGTCGTATCGCCCGGGTCGATGACGACGTACGCGGCAAAATAGATGACCTTCTCGAGTTGTCTCGGCGACATGTCGAGCAGGATGCCGATGCGGCTCGGAACGCCTTTGAGATACCAGATGTGGCTGACCGGCGTTGCCAACTCGATGTGACCCATGCGCTCGCGGCGCACCTTCGCGCGCGTGATCTCGACGCCGCAGCGGTCGCAGATCATCCCCTTGAAGCGGATGCGCTTGTACTTGCCGCAGTGGCACTCCCAGTCTTTCGTCGGGCCGAAGATCTTCTCGCAAAACAAACCGTCGCGCTCAGGCTTGAGCGTGCGGTAGTTGATCGTCTCCGGCTTTTTCACTTCTCCGAACGACCATGCGCGAATTTGTTCCGGCGACGCGAGGCCGATGCGCATTGCGTCGAAGTTGTTGACGTCGATCAGATTCACGGGTTATCCCGAATCGGACCCGCCTGGCTTACGCAGGAACGCGGCTCACGTGGTCACGTAAGCGGTTCCACCGTTGCGCTGGTGGCTGGGCGCGCGCTCACCATGCGCGCAGAGGGTTATTCTACACGAGGGCCGCGCTTGGGGCAAGACCTGGGGCCGCGCCCGAAGCGCGGACCCCAAGTCGAGTGAGCCCTAGCCTGGTTGAGAAGACCCTTCGGAGGGATGCTTCCAGAGTTGCTGGATGATCGTGGCGACGAGCATCATAATGATGGCGCCCCAGAGGTCCGCCATCCACCAGTTCAGGCTTCCGGAGAGCCGGAAGCTCGGCGCGATGTGCGGCGCGATCGAGACCGTGATGATGAAGAGCAGGTAGTTGATAACGAAGCTGAAGAGCCCGTGGGTGAGGAAATTGACCGGCCAAGCGATCAAGCGTAGGATTGGGCCGATGAGCGCGTTGACGATACCGAAGATAAGCGCGACGATGAGAGCGTCCCTGACCGTGACGCTCGGGTCGAACCCGATCTTTGCGCCGAAGTGCGCGATGCAGTAGAGAGCGATCGCATTCGCGATGAACCGGACAATATGGATCATTGAGTCCTCCTCTTAATCCGCCCAGTAGCTTGGGTCGCTTTCCGGGCTTAGGGGCGAGGAATCCTGGTCACGGGCTTCCCGATCGCCCGTAAAGCAGGCGCCGGGCCTGGGGGCGGAGCGCCCGTCCTCGCCAGCGGAGCTCGTAGCCGAGGCGGCGGAGCAGGTTTGTAAGTTTCGTTCCGAGCCCCTGGGCCTGGCCGATCCGGTCGGTGAGCCGGTGGAACTCCGCGAGCGGGGGCCGGAGGCGCGCGAGCGTCGTTCGGGCCGCGGGGGGGTGCTGGCCGCGGAAGCGCATGAGCCGGTGATAGACCGGCGCGAAGTATTCGGCGATCTCGAAGTCGTCCAACTGATCCTCGCGCAGAACGTCCCCCGGCGCCCCGAGCGCCGAGTAGTGCCGCCCCTTCTCGGCGTGGCGGCGCGGCTCGAGCGTGTGACCGTAATGCGCGTACACATAGGGAAGAGCGATGCGCTCGCCTGCGACGCCGCGCAGTTGCTCGTGCACGCGCCCTTCCCAGCGCGCTTGCGGCGAGAAGCGAAAGAACATCATGCGGCGTTCGATCGACGTGTACCAGTCGAACGACTGAAAAAAGTGCCACGTGTAGCCGTCAACGTATCCGATGCTCGGCGGCAACGCTCGTAGGTGCGCGGCGACGCGGGCCGCCTGCGGTCCGTGCACTTCGTCCGCGTCGACGAACGCGACCCATTCGCCGGCGGCGCGCTCGGCGTGGACCCGCAAACAGGCGTTGCGCGCGTCGGCGAATCCCGTGAACGGCGTGCGGTCGACGACGAGCCGCCCCGCGCGCCCGAAGCGGCTTCCTTCGAGAATGGCCGCATGCGGCGAATCCCCGACGGCGTTGTCGTTCACGATCAGCGTTTCCGCCACGCCGTCGAGCGAATCGAGTAGCGCGCCCAGGAACGGTTCTTCGCGCGAACCGAGGATGAGGTGCGCGGCAACGGCCATGTTGCGGCTTTCGCAGGATGATCGCCGCCTTCATTTGCGAAGAACGGCTTGTGGCAGCTTTGCGACTGGCGGTGGATGCGCGCACCGCGATCGAAGATACGCGCGGCATCGGCCGCTATCTTCGCGCGGTCCTGCGCCGCCTCGCGCCGCACGAAGACGTCGCGTTGACGCTCGTCGTCGGGGGGCTCTCGCGCTGGGGGATGCACGACGCGCTCCAGCGTGCATTGGGCAGCCACCGATTCACGATCGCGGCGCGCGTTCCGCGTAACGCGGAGGTCGTATGGCACCCCGCGAACGGCACGTTCCTGCGCTCGAGGGTACCGGCCGTTGCGACGATCCACGACGCCGTGCCGTTTCGCTATCCTCCGGAGAACCGTGCGCGCCGCCGCCGCGATCAAGCGCCTTTTTTGCGTTCCGCGCAGACCGCGTCGCGCATCGTCGCGGTTTCCGCTTTCGGCGCCGAGGAAATCCATTCGGTCTTCGGCGTGCCGCGCGATCGCATCGAGGTCATCTATCACGGCGTCGATCCGTCGTTCACGCCGGGGGAGATGCTGCCGCATGCGCCGTTGCGCGCGGGCGAGTACTTCCTCTTCGTCGGCGATCCCGAAGCCGAGCCTCGAAAAAACTTCGCGCTGCTCTACGAAGCCTATCGCCTCGCGTGGCCGCAATGCGATGGGCCGCCCATTGCCGTCGCCGGCGAAAAGGCGCCGGAACTCGAAAACGTCGTGCACGCGGGGCATTTCTCCGACGATCTCAGCGTGCAGAGCAACGGCGGATTGCGCAACCTCTACCGCGGTGCCCTCGCCTTGCTCGTGCCGTCGTATCACGAAACCTTCGGCATGCCGATGCTCGAAGCCATGGCGTGCGGAACGCCCGTCGTCGCATCGGCGGCGAGTTGCTTACCGGAGATTGCCGGGGAGGCCGCGCTCTTCGCGCCGCCGCACGACGCGAGCGCGTGGAGTTCGGCGATGCAGCGCATCGCGAGCGACGGTGACGAGCGTGCGGTTCTCATCGCGAGCGGATTCGAGCGCGCAAGCAACTTCCAGTGGAAGCGCAGCGCGGAGCAGCACCTCGCCCTCTTCCGCCGCGTCGCGGAATCGCGATGATCCGGATCGGCGTCGATGCATGGAATCTGCCGGGGGATCATCGCGGCATCGGGCGTTATCTGCGTTCGATTCTACGCGCCTGGTCGGAGCAGTTCCGCGACCGCGTGGAGGTGGCGCTCGTCGTGCCGGAATGGCACACCTGGAGCGTCGCAGGCAAATACCGGAAGGAAGTCGACCGGCCCTACCGCGTCGTTTCGCGGCGCTTTGTCGGCCGCGGCGGCCTCGACGCGCTCTGGTTTCCTTTCAACGGCTGCAGTTGGACGCGCTTCACGCTTCCCGCGGTGGCAACCCTCTGCGATGCTTCGAACTTCGTCGTGCCGGGCTACTCCCGCGAAACGCAGCGCATCTTCCACACCGCGGCCGAACGTTGCGACGCGCTCATCACCCTCTCGCGATTCTCGCAGGCGGAGTTGGCACGTGAGCTTCAGATTTCGCCGGGGCGGCTCGTCCCGATTCCGCTCGGCGTCGCGCCGCCGCTGCCGATTCGAGCCGATCCGCAGGTCGAAGCGCTCGGAGACTTCGTCCTCTTCGTCGGCACGATGGAGCGGCGCAAGGGCATCGATTTGCTCGCGGAGGCGATGGCGATCGTCCAACGCGCGCGGCCGGAACTCTTGCTCGTGGTCGCAGGCGAGTCGAATCCGCAGAGCATCTCCGGAATCGACGTACGCATGAAAGCGCTGGGCTATGTCGACGAGCAGCGTTTGGCAGCGCTCTATCGCGCGTGCTTGCTCTTCGCCTTTCCGTCACGATACGAAGGCTTCGGCTTGCCGGTCTTGGAGGCGATGAGTTACGGCGCACCGGTCGTGACGAGCGATGCGTCGTCGCTGCCCGAAGCCGGAGGAGATGCCGCGCAGTACGTCGCGCTCGACGATCCGCAGGCGTTGGCCGAGGCAATTCTGCGCGTCGCCGGCGATGCAGCCTATGCCGAGGAGCTGCGGCAACGCGGATTGGCGCGCGCGGCGAGCATGACGTGGACGCAGACCGCTCGCGCGACGCTCGAAGTCTTCGAAGGCGTGCTTCGATGAGCGAGATCCGCATTGCGACCGGCATCGCGCGGCGCGGCGATGACGTCTTGCTCGTCGCGTCGCGCTACGCGAACCATTCCGACGCGCTCTGGACGCTCCCGGGCGGGCGGATCGAGCCGAACGAACTCGCGCCGGAGGCCGTCGTGCGGGAAGTGCTCGAGGAGACCGGACTCGTCGCGCGAGTCGATGAGCTCGCATACGCGAGCGAAAGCTACGACGGCGCGACGCACGTCGTGAACCTGACCTTCGCCATATGGGTCGACGGTGAGCCGCACGTGCCGCACGAGGCCGATCACGTCATCGACGCCGCCTGGGTGCCAATCTCGGAGCTATCCGATCGCATGAAGGTCGCGGTCGTGCGGGAACCGTTGCTCGCCTACTTGCGCGGCTCGGCGGAGCGCTATTACGGATTTCATCATGCGGGCGTGACGATCGAATGGCCCTCGGAATGAACGCTGCCCTTGTCACGCCGCAGGCCCGGCGTGATGGAGGGGCAAGACCCGCCGTCGAAATGGGAGTCCCATGGCCGTAGAGATCGCCCATCACCGCTTCAACCTCGCCGAGTACGACGCGATGATCAGGCATGGCATTCTCACCACGAACGATCGGGTCCAGCTCATCGCCGGAGAGATCGTGGAGATGCCGCCGATCGGAGACCCGCATAAAGGCTGCGTGACGTACCTCGACCACCTGTTCATCGCGAGGCTCGGCAATCTCGTTACAACGGTGATGTGTCAGCAGCCCATTGCGATTCCGCCGGATTCCGAGCCCGAGCCGGATGTCATGCTTCTGAAACCGCGTGCGGACTTCTACTCCCGACGGCACGTCGAGCCGGAGGACGTGCTGTTGCTCATCGAAGTCTCCGATACGACGCTACGCTTAGATCGTCTCGTTAAAGTGCCGATCTACGCGAAAGCGGGCATCGCTGAAACGTGGATCGTCGACTTGAACGGCGGCACCATCGAGACATACGGCGAGCCCTCGCGCGACGGCTACGCGAGCTGCCGCGTCGCAAAAGGCAGCGACACCGTCGCGCCCGCGGCCTTCCCGGATTGCTCGCTCCAGGTTGCAGAGCTATTCAAGATTCTCGGGACCGCACCGGGGTGAGGGCCGGCGCGATCATCGCCGCGTTACCGGCACTGCTTCTGCTCGCCGCCGCAAGCACGCCGGTCCCCGACGTCTCCCACATGAGCGTTCTCGAGGGCTCCGCGATCATCGGTCGCGCCGAGGGCGGAAACGTGACGGCGCTGCGAAACGCGCCGCTCCTTCCCGGCGATACGATTTCGACCGCGAGCGGCACGCTCGCCGAGGTCCAACTTGCTCCCGGCGTCGCGTTGCGACTCGATGGCCAGACGCGTGCCGCGTTGACTTCACTCGCGTTCGGCCGCAGCGAGCTTCGACTTTTCAAGGGTACGATCGCCGTGTCGTTGACGGGCGGCGACGCGCCGCAGATCGACACGCCCTCGATCGCGCTTCGGCCGGACGGACCCGGACGTTATCGCGTCTCCGCCGGCGCGGGAGAGTCGGTGATCGTCGTACATCGCGGCGAACTGCGCGTCATCACGCCGAACGGAACGCAGTTTCTCGGTCCCGGCGAACAGATCACGATTGACGGTCCGGCGACGAGTCCGCACTTGAGTTATGCAGTCGTTCCGCCGAACGACGCCTTCGACGGCTTCAACGAAACGCGCGACGCGGCGCGTGCGTCGATACGCGACGAACTCGCGCCGTACGGGAGATGGATTCAGATCAAGGGTTACGGTTCGGCCTGGTCGCCACGCGAGTTTGCCGGTTGGGCGCCGTATCACAGCGGGCGTTGGCTTTGGCGTCGCGGCATCGGCTGGACGTGGATCCCGCGCGAGTCATGGGGCTGGCGTCCATTTCATTACGGCACGTGGATGCACGACCCAACGCGCGGCTGGTGTTGGATTCCGCCGCCTTCCGCCTCCGCGCCGTGGGCCGCATCGAACGCCGTGTTCTTCGCCGTCGTCGTGAACGAACACGCGCAGAGCCTCGGTTGGGTTCCGCTCGCGCCGCGCGAATCGTACCATGCGACGCTGAACGACTACCGTAACGCGAGCGCTCCCGGCGGCATCACGATCCTGCCGTTTCCGCGCTTCTATTCCGGTGATTTCTCGCAACCGTCATTCCCAACGCTCTCGCAACTGCCGGGACGAATCGTTCTTCAAGCTCCCGTGGAGCGTTCTCTCATCTCTCGCTAAAGATGCCGACAGCACCCCAACCTGCGACTACCAGAGGGCGCCGTCGCCGAGCAGGATGTAGAGCAGCACGCCGATCGGCCAGAGCAAGCAGAGCACCGCCCACAGAATCTTCTTGGCGCCGTCCATGTCCGGGCGTCCGATGATGTTGATCCATGCGAAGATCACCGCGATCGGGTGCAGCACGACCGCTAGAACCAGTTCGATGATGAGTTTCACGAGAGTGCGCTCCCTTAAGCGAATTGGGCGGAATGGAGATGGGCGTAGGCGCCGCCGCGCGCCAGCAGCTCGTCGTGCGTTCCGATCTCGACGACGCGGCCCGCTTCGATGTACAAGATTCGGTTTGCGCGGCGAATCGTCGAGAGCCGATGCGCGATGATGAGCGTCGTTCGTCCCGCCAAGAGCCGCTCCAGCGCCTGCTGGATGAGCGCCTCCGAGTGCGTGTCGAGCGCGCTCGTCGCCTCGTCGAGGATGAGGACGCGCGGATCGCGTAGGAGCGCACGCGCGATTGCGACACGCTGACGCTCGCCGCCGGAGAGGCGAATCCCGCGCTCGCCTACCTGCGTCGCGTACCCGTCGGGCAGGAGTTGCACGAACTCGTCGGCGTTCGCGTCGCGAGCCGCTGCGTGCACTTCGTCGTCGCTCGCGCCGAGGCGCCCGTAGCGAATGTTTTCCAGAATCGTCCCGCGCAGCAGTTGCGGATCCTGCGGCACGATGCCGATCACGCGCCGCAGGTCGGTAAGGCGAATGTCTGCGATGTCGATGCCGTCGATCCGCACGACGCCGCTCTGCGGCTCGTAGAAGCGCGGAACGAGGTTCACGAGCGTCGTTTTTCCCGCGCCGGAACGGCCGACGAGCGCAACGACTTCGCCCGCCTCGATGCTCGCGTTCACGTCGCGCAACGCGGGCGGCTCGTCCGCCTTATATGAAAACGTAACGTGTTCGAAGGCGATGGCACCGTTCGGCGCCGTCAGCGCCTTGGCGCCGGGACGATCGGCGGTCTCGACGGGCAAGTCGAGGATCTCGAAGACGCGCCCGGCGCCGACGATCGACTTCGCCAGGTCGCCGACGAAGGCCGCAAGACGATTCAACGGGTTCGCCAGATTGACGAGCAGCAACCAATAGTTGAAGATGTGCTCCGTCGTCAGGCGCCCGACGAGCACCTCGCGCACGGAGAGCCACATGATGACGACGACCGCGAGCACCATGATCGTCGAAACGACGAGCGGCTGCGTTTGGATGAACTGCGTCAGCTTCATGTACGCGCCAAAGAAATCTTCGTTCGCTCGCCGGAAGCGGCGAATTTCGTACTCCTCGCCGCCGAACGCTTTGACGACGCGCTGTCCCGCAAGAATCTCCGTGAGGTTCGCCGAGAGGTCCGCGACGCTCTCCTGCGTCCGCAACGTGCTCGTCGAGATGAGGCGCTGGAACTTCGACACCGCAATCGATACCATCGGCGCAACGACGACGAGCGTGAGCGTCAGGAGCCAGTCGAGATAGATCATCATCGCGAACGACGACAAGAACGTCACCCCCGCGACGACGAACTGCGGCAGCGAGACGCTCACTGCATCGGTCATGAGTTGCAAGTCGTTGCTGAAGCGCGCGATCAACTCGCCGGGACGCCATTTATCGAACTCGCCGAGCGGCAGATTGAGGACGCGCGCAAAGAGCGCGACGCGCCAGCGCGCGATGAGATGCTGACCGCTCCATGCCGTGAGGTACGTCTGAAAATAGGTCGCGAGATTCGCGAGGACGAGCGCGGCGAACGTCGCGCCGAGCGCGATATAGAGCACGTGAACGTCCGCCGCCTGCCCCGGCGGAGGCGCGAGCACGCGCCCGACGATCGCGCCGAAGGCCCACGGCGCGACCAGGCTCAGGACGCCCGCAAGCGTCCCGAGCAGCAGGGCGATCGCGATGCGCCCGTAGTAGGGACGCGCCTCGCGCGTAAGCCGCTTCAGCGTCTCACGCTGGGTCATGTGGGTTGGCTTAACGCTCACCGAGTGAGGGCCCTTCAACTCACCCTCTCCCGATAGCGCGCAAGAAAGGCTCGCGCCGCCGCGCCGTGATCGACGACGCGCGCGGGGTAGGCGCTGCCGTCGAAGAGCGGCAGCATCGGCGTCTCCTCGCGCTTCCGCTGCCACGTTGCGAGCGGCGCGTGCTCCAGCTCCGGCAGCCAGCGACGAATGTATCGCGCCTCGGGATCGAAACGCCGCGCTTGCGTTTCGGGATTGTAGATTCGCGGGTACTGCGCGAGATCGGCGCCGACGCCCGCGATCCATTGCCAATTGCCGGTCGCAACGGCGGGGTCGTCTTCGACGAGCAGCCGGTCCCACGCATCGCGCCCGACGCGCCAATCGACGCCGAGGTCGAAGCAGAGAAACGACGCGGCTACCGCTCGGACGTGCGGGTGCATCCACCCCGTCTGCGCGAGTTGACGCATCCCCGCATCGACGAGCGGATATCCGGTCTTGCCCTCGCACCACGCGTCGAGCGCCGGATGCGTCTGCGCGAACTCGAAATCGCGCATGCGTTCCTGCAGCGCCATTTGCTGCGTCTCCGGATGAAACCACGCGAGTTGGAGAAAGAAGTCGCGCAGCGCGAGCGAGCGCAGAAAGAGCCGCAGCGAATGCCTTTCCTCGTTGAGCAGAAAAGGATCGTCGATGCGCTGCAGCGTCGCACGAACCGCCACGCGCATCGAAATGGTCCCGAAGGAGAAATGCGGCGAGAGATGCGAGGTGCCGTCCTCGGCGGGAACGTGCTGCGCCGTCGCATACAAGAGCGCAGATGACGAAAGGAACTGTTCCAGCGCCGCCGCGGCGACGCTCGAGCTCGCCTCCGGTAGCGCCGCATTCGAGCCGAAGTCGCTCGGCTGTGGAAGCGGATCGCTCTCGATCTCGGCGGACGCAAACCGCATGAGCAGCGGGCGATCGAAGGACGGGATCGGCAACGCCCGCCGGCGCTCGAAATACGCTTGGAACGCGCGGTATCCCATGCCGTCGTCGCTGCGCTCGATCTCCTCGGGCGCGATCGCCGGCGCGTCGTGCACGAGCCTCGCCTGCAATCCCGCTTCCTCGAGTTGCGCGCGCAGCGTTTCATCCAGTTGCATCCCTGCGCCGTCGTACCGCGCACTCCACGCGACGCCGGTCGCACCGCACTCGCGCGCGATGCGCGTCAGAACCTCGGCGGCATCACCGCGGCGCATGACGAGGCGGCTCCCGCGCTCGCGCAAGGAAGCGTCGAGCGCGCAGACGGCCGCGACAAAGAACGCTGCGCGGCGCGGCGAGCGGCGCAGCGACTGATCGAGTTCCGCGTCGAGTACGAGAATCGGAAGCACCGGGCCCGCTTCCGCCGCCGCGGCCAGCGCTGCGTGATCCTCCAAGCGCAAGTCGTGCGTGAAGCGGCAGATGAACACTAGGGCTGCTCGAAAATACTTTCGGAGAGCGGCACGTTCACATGATAGCCGTCCAATGTTGCCGTGATGTCTGCGACATAGCCCGGCTCTTGGATGTGCCCCTGCTCCGCGATCGCGAGTTCCTCGCCCTGAATCGGCGCAAATCGTTGCTTCATCAACGCGTAGCCGCCGTTTCGATAGTTCCAGCGCAACGACGTCACGAGGGCGGTCGCATCGTCGACGCTCACATCGATGTGATCGACGTTGCCGCGTTTGCGCGGCACCAATCGCAAGCGAGTTATCCCACCGTCGTCGCCGGCTTGCGTGACGACGAACATCTGCTCCCATCGCGACGGGCTCACGATGTTCGGGTAGAGCTTTCCGAAATTCTGCGCGACGAAGGGCAATCCGCTCGTCACGACGAGCTTCTCTCGGTCGGGCTCCTTACGGTAGAGCGTGCCAACGATGTCGGTCGAGAGAAATGGAAACGTGAGGAGGTGAATCTCGGCGTGCAGCGTCGCAGTGTAACTGCGAAGACTCGGATTCACGGCGGCCATCCGCGCGAGCAGATCCGGCGCAGCGCCCGCAGGTTCGACGCAGAGCAGCAACGCCGCGACCATCAGCATCGTTCTCGTCACGGCCCGCTCTCTCCAAACGCGTTCACAGCCAGCATGATCTCCTCGCGCACGCTCCCATCTCCTTCCCGCGAAAGGCGCGCGCGCAAACCATCGAGCGCCGTAGGCGAGGCAATGCGCCCGAGCGCCCACGCGACGTGCGCGCGCACCATTGCGTGCGGTTCCCCGTCAAGTGCATCGAGCAATGCGGGGACCGTCGAGCGGTCCAGCGCGTTTCCGAGCGCGACGGCGGCATTGCGGCGTAAGACGGCAGCGCCGCGCCACCCCATCGCGGTCGGGCGAAACGTGCGCCCGAACTCGCCGGAGCGCAAGCGCAGCAAAGCGAGCAGATCCGGCGCCGCGGTGCGCGGCGTCCGCGGGGCATCGCTCTCCGCGCCGCGGTGGCCCGCGGCATTCGTCGGCGGGCAAACCACCTGGCAGATGTCGCAACCCCAGACCCACTCCCCGAGCAACGCGCGCATCTCGCGCGGAATGGCGTCGGTACGCTGCGTGAGATCGGCGATGCAACGGGTCGCGTCGATCGTGTAGTCGCCGCGCAGCGCACGCGTCGGGCAGGCATCGACGCAGCGCGAACAGCTGCCGCAACTCTTTCGAAGCGGCGCATCGGGCTCGATCTCGAGCGTCGTGAGAATCTCGCCGAGAAAAACGAAGGAGCCGAGCCGAGGGGAGATGAGGTTCGTGTGCTTGCCGATCCAACCGAGGCCGGCCTTCGCCGCGAAGGCACGCTCGGCGATCGGCTTCGTGTCGCACGCGACTGCGGTGACCGGTTCGCCCGCGCGTTCGTCAATGCGGCGCGCGATCTCGTGCAGCGTGCGAAGCAGCCGCCGGTGATAGTCGGTCGACCACGCGTAGTTCGAGACTCGGCCTGTGAGCCGCGCCCGGCGCGGCGGCTCCGTCGCGTACGCGAACGCGATGCAGAGCACGCTCTTCGCCTGCGCAAGGATGCGGGTAGGATCGGCGGCACGATCGGCCCGCGCGTCGTCGTATCCCCACGTCGCGAAGTCGCCACGCGAGAAGGCCTCGCGCAACCGCTCGCGCGTGCGTTCGTCGACGAACGCCGGCGCGATGCGTACGTCGCACTCGCCCTCCGTTACCGAACGCGCCAGCGCGACGATCTCGGACTTAGAGCATCGCGAGCGGAGCATCGCGCCCTAGCGGAAAGGCTGCGTCGATCGCCGCGATGTCGCCGCCGTCGAGCTGAAGCGTTCCGGCGCGCGCGTTCTCCTCGACGTGCTCGACGTTCGACGCCTTCGGTATCGTAAAGAGTTCGGGCTCACGCGTCAGGAAGGCGAGGATCACGGCCCGCGGCGTCGTTTTATATTTCGATGCGATACGGCCGAGCACGCCGTTTGGCCTCGCCTCTTCGCGTGGAAACGCTCCGCGGCCGAACGGCGTGTAGGCGACGAGCGCGACGTTTGCCTTCCGCGCGGCGGGAAGCACGCGCCGTTCGGCGCCGCGTTCCCGTAGATGATAGAGCACTTGATTGCATGCGAGCGGCACCGAGCGCAGGTACGATGCGGCTTCGAGCATCTCGTCTGCGTCGAAGTTGCTCACGCCGACGAAACGCGTCTTGCCTTGCCGCACGAGTTCCTCGAGCGCCGCCATCGTCCGTTCGAGCGGATGCTCTCCCGGCCAGTGCAGCAGATAGAGATCGAGATATTCGATTTTCAAGCGCCGGAGCGACCCTTCGCAGGCCGCGATCGTCCCGTCGTATGTTGCGTGATTCGGAACGACTTTGCTCGTCACGAAGAGTTCCTCGCGCGGCAATCCCGCTATCGCTTCGCCGAGCATTTCCTCGACGCGGCCCGAGCCGTACATCTCGGCGGTGTCGAGATGCGTCATGCCGAGTTCGATCCCGCGACGAATCGCGGCGATCGCCTCCTTGCGGCCGGCGCCGCGCTCGGGCAGATCCCACGTTCCTTGACCGATTACCGGAAGCATCCGCCCGGTCGGACCAAACTGCTTTGTGTGCATCATAATTAGAAGAAGGCGAAATCCTCGTGTTCGACTGCATAGGCGAGCAATCCGCCGCGCAGGTGCCGCACGCGCGAGAAGCCTGCGTCGCGCAAGCGCTGCACGGCCCAACGCGACTTCGCGCCGACGCGGCAGGCGACGACGTAGCGCCGGGCGCTGTCGAGTTCGTGTAAGCGCGCTTCGAGTTCACTTGCCGGCACGTGGATTGCGCCCGGAATCACGCCGAGCACGATCTCGTGCGGCTCGCGAACGTCGAGGAGCGCCCATTCGCGCAACGTTTCGTCGAGCTCCGAGGGCTCGATCTCTTCGACGTCGCGCGCCTCTTGCTCGCCGTATTGCATCTCGCGCGCCTGCCGGATCGTCGCGCCCGCGCCGCAGAGCGCGCACTGCGGATCGCGATCGAAACGAACCTCGCGCGTGTTCCCGTCGAGCGCGTCGACGAGCATGAGGCGCCCGATGAGCGGTTTGCCGATGCGCAGCAGCAGTTTGAGCGCCTCGCTCGCTTGCCACGCGCCGACGATGCCCGCGAGCACGCCGAGGACGCCTCCCTCGGCACAGGTTGGCACGCTTCCCGCCGGCGGCGGTTCGGGATAGAGGCAGCGGTAGCAGGGTGCATCGCGCGTGAAGACGCCGACTTGCCCGTCGAAGCGAAAGATCGACGCATAGACATCCGGTTTGCCTTCGAGGATGCAGGCGTCGTTGACGAGATAGCGGGTCGGAAAGCGATCGCTGCAATCGAGTACGACGTCGTAGAGCGCGACGAGTTCGCGCGCGTTGCTTTCATCGAAGCGCAGCGCGAGCGGATCGACGGCGACGAACGGGTTGATCGCATGCACGCGTTGCGCCGCGGCCTCCGCTTTCCGTTTTCCAATATCCTCGGTGCCGAAGATCGTCTGGCGCTGCAGGTTCGTTTCGTCGACGACGTCGTCGTCCACGATCCCGATGCGCCCGACGCCGGCCGCGGCGAGATACTGTAAGGCCGGCGAGCCGAGTCCGCCCGCACCGACAACGAGCGCACGCGCCCCCGCGAGACGCTCTTGACCCGCGAGGCCGACCTCGGGGATCAGCAGATGGCGGCTGTAGCGCCGCAGTTCCCGCGGGCCGAGGCTCATTCGCGGGGATGCAGGTCTTTCAGCCACTGCAACACCTCCGTGCGCGCGTTTTCGCCTGCGGTTGTGTGATTGCTCTCGATGCATGCCAAGCGCTTCGGCTCGGGCGCCCGCTCGAAAAGCTCGACGACGCTCGACGCCGGCACCATTGCATCGTGCATCGCTGCTACATAGAGCACCGGCCTCCCGCTCAACTGCGGCAACGCCTCCTCCATGCGCGCGTCGGCGCCTTCGAAAAGTTCGGGGAGCGAGGCGCCGTCGACGTACTCGGCACGGAGATCGGTGGAGAAGCTCCGGCGCAACGCGGAGATCGACGCCGTCCTCCGGTAGCCGGTCGCAATCGCGATCGCACCGGGAATCGACGGATTCGATGCGGTGAAGAGGAGTGCGGTGATCGCGCCGAGGCTGTGACCGAGGGCGTACGGCCACGATCCGGCACGTTCGCGCGCGAAGCTCACCGTGGCGGCCATCGCGTCGAGGCAGTCGTCGAGGTCGCGCAAACGGCCGCCGCTCGCGCCGAGTTTATGGCCGGGCAGATCGAGGCTGAATATCTCGAAGCCGTGCCCCGCGAGAAAGGCACAGAGCGGGTCGAGGTTCTGTTTCGACGAGGAGTAACCGTGCGCGGCAACGAGCGACGCGCCGCGCGGCCGCCGCGGGACATACCGCAGCAGCGCAATCTCATTATGCTCCGCTGCGATGCGATGCAGCTCGAGGTTCACGGCGCTTCGCCTTCGTTCGTGCGCCAGCGATCGGGCGTGCCGTCCGCGTAGCGCTCCTTCTTCCATATCTGCGCGCGCTGCTTCAGCTCGTCTACCGTATACGCGCAGGCGGCAAAGGCCTCCGCGCGATGCGGCGCCGCGGCGATCACCGCGACCGCAATTTCTCCGACGGGTATGTCGCCGATACGATGGACGATCGCAATGCGCACCTCTCCCCAGCGCGCGCGAGCCTCGCCGGCGATGCGCGCGAACTCTTCCAATGCCATCGGCTCGTAGGCTTCGTAGGCGAGCCCGTCCACCGCGCGGCCGTCGTCCGCGCGATCGCGCACGATGCCGACAAACGTCACCATGCCGCCGCAGCCGGCCTCGCGCATCTCCGCTTCCATCGCCGGCACGTCGATCGGCGTGCGAACGATCCCGAACATCAGCCGCCTCCCACCGGGGGCAGGAACGCGATCTCGTCGCCGTCGTGAAGCGGCTCGTCGGTCGCAATGATGCGGCCGTTTCGCGCAACGCGCGTCGACGTTTCAAGCGGCGAGAGCGCCGGCATCTCCGCGGCGAGTGCCGCCCACGCATCGCGCACGAGCGCGCCGCTCGGCAGCGTCAGCGGTCGCTCCGCCGCACCGACGATCTCGCGAAGGCGAGCAAAGATGATGATCCGAACGGTCACGCGCTGCGTTCGCGCAACGGCTCGAGCACGTAGCGCTCGATCGCACGCGCGACGCCGTCGTCGGAGTTTCCGGCCGTCACGCGCCCGACAGTTTTCCGTACGTCCGGCTGCGCATTGGCCATCGCGACGCCGATGCCCGCCCAGCGGAGCATTGGAACGTCGTTGCGCGAGTCGCCGATCGCGAGCACGCGCTCTCGCGCGACGCCATATGTCTTGCAAAGGTTTTCGAGCGCGTGTTTCTTCGTCGCGTCGCGGCTCGTGACGGCGCACTCTTCGAACTCACCCCACGTTTCGAACTTGAAGTGCAGCGGCAGATCGGCAAAGGTCGTGCGCACCGCTTCGACGGCTTTGTTGCCGAGGAAGCGCAAGAACGTGGGCGCGACGTGCGGGAGATCGCGAAAGGACGCGACGTCACGCCATTCCGGCCCGTGCATGTCGCTCATGTAGCGGCGCGCGCCGGTGACGCGGTAGAAGCGCTCCTCCAAGTACACCGCAACGTCGATGCCGCGGATCTCCGCGTACTCGAGCATCGGCTTCGCGTGCTGCGCCGGGATCGGAATGTGCCCGATCGTACGCCCGGTTTGAATGTCCTTCGTCAGCGCCCCGTGACAGCAGATGACCGGGAGCGGCAACTCCAGATCGCGAGCGATCTGGGACGGCGCCTCAACGCCGCGGCCCGTGACCAGCACGACGCGCACCCCCTCCGCGAGCGCGGCGGCGATGGCGAGACGATTGGCCTGGGAGACCTGCTCGTGCGGATCGAGCAGCGTCCCGTCGAGGTCGAGGGCGATGAGATCGATGGACACCACCCCAAGCATACCCCGCCGGGTCAAATCGAGGGGTACGACGCCGCTTCGAGGAGTGAAACCCGGGGGAATACGGGGAACCTTATGGGGGATATGCGCCGCAGATATATCGCCTTCAAGGACCCGAAGATCCCGGACTGTTGTCGAGGGAGCTACTAGACGTTCATGGCCTGCACGGCAGTACAACCAAACCTCACGGCTCGCGAGCAAGCGCACTTCCTGTACGACGCGATCCCGCCCGGCCTCTTCAGAGTCGAGGACGAGCAAGAACGGATCGCCTGGCGCATCAGCCCCGAGCCGTTTCCATTGTCGCCCGCCTCCGTTGCGCACATCGAACAAATCGGGGGCGACCTGCTCGCGTTCTACCGCGCACTCAACGCGCTCTACCTCCGCAGCGCGCGCGGCACCGCGCCGGCATTCATCGCGGAGTATCTCGATCGCGGCAAGCCCGACCAGATCGTGCGCCTCACGCGCCAGAATCGCTTCAAGCAAGAGATACCCGGCGTCATTCGCCCCGATTTGCTTCTGACCGACGACGGCTTCGTCGCCTCCGAGTTGGACAGCATCCCCGGCGGGCTCGGCTTCGTCGGCGCGATGTCCGAAGCGTACTGCAAGCTCGGCATCGAATCCGTCGGCGGCGCCGACGGCATGCCGCGCGCGTTCGCCGAGATGCTGCGCGCGACGAGCGGCGTCGCGGAACCGACGGCGGCGATCGTCGTCTCCGACGAGTCCGGCGACTACCGCCCCGAGATGCGCTGGCTCGCCGACGCCGTGCAGCGGCTCGGTCTGGCGAAGGTTCACGTCTGCGCGCCGCAGGAGATCGTCTTCACCGAGGACGCGCTCTTCGTGCGCTTGGAAGGCGGGCGAGAAGAGAAGCTCGACGTGCTCTACCGTAACTTCGAGTTGTTCGATCTGCTCAACATCCCCAAACAGGAGTTGATGCTCTACGCCGCGCGGCACAACACCGTGAAGATGACGCCGCCGCCGAAAGCGCACCTCGAAGAGAAACTCTCCTTCGCGCTGCTGCACCATCCTCGGCTCGCGCCGCTCTGGCGCACCGAGATGGGCACCGAGGTCTACGAACGCATGCGCGCCCTCCTTCCGCAGACGTGGGTCCTCGATCCGCGCCCCCTTCCGCCGCAAGCCTCCATCGACGGCCTGACCGCGGCGGGCGCGCCGGTGAACGATTGGCGTCAACTCCTCGAACTGGGGAAGAGCGAACGCGACTACGTCACGAAGCCGTCGGGGTTCTCCGAGCTTGCGTGGGGATCGCGCGGCGTGAAGATCGCAAACGATCTCACGAAGGAGGAGTGGGCGCAGACGCTCGACGGAGCGCTCGCGTCGTTCGACCGCACGCCGTACGTGTTGCAACGCTTCCACAAAGGCAAACGCCTGCGCCAACCGTATTTCAATCGCGCGCAGGACGACATCAGTCAGTTCGACGGCCGCGTGCGCCTCTGTCCGTACTTCTTCGTCGTCGGAGAGGCTTCAAAGCAGAGCGTGAAGCTCGGCGGCGTGCTCGCCACGGTCGCGCCCGCGGACAAGCGCCTCATTCACGGCATGAAAGAGGCCGTCATGTCGCCGTGCATCATGAAGGACGACGGTTACTAAGAGCGTCTACGCGAGGGTTTCCAGGAGCCGGTTGATTTCGTCGAGCGTGTTGTAGCCGTGCGGCGCGACGCGGATGCCGCTCGCGCGGTACGTCGTCACGATGCCTTCACGCTGCAGCGTGCGCCCGAGTTCGACCGGATCGCGACCCGGCAACGTGAAGGTCACGATTCCCGAAGAGATGCCCTCGCCGCGCGGTGCGGCAATCTGCGCATCCATTCTTTGCAATCCTTCGACGAGGTGGTCGGTGAGGGCGAGCACGTGCGCGGCAACTCCGTTACGGTCATGCTTCTCGAAAAACTCGACCGACGACGCGAGCGAGAGCGCACCGAGAAAGTTCGGCGTGCCGCCCTCGAATCGTGACGCTTCCTTCTCATAGGGTTGCTCGTAGTTCAGGAAATCCCACATATCGCTCATCGAGCGCCAGCCCGGCATGCCGGTGGAGAGCCGATCGCGCAGTTCCGATGCCACGTAGATGAACGCGACGCCTTGGAGCGCGAGCATCCACTTCGCGCCGCTGCCGTAGAACGCATCGACTCCGGCGGCGCGCACGTCGACGGGAAAGGCGCCAAGACCCTGAATGCCGTCGACGCAGAAATACGCACCGTGCCGGTGTGCGATCTCGGCGAGTTCGGCGAGATCGTGACGATAGCCGTCGGCGAACGAAACCCATGAAACCGTCACGACGCGCGTGCGGGGCGTCATCATCCGCTCGAGCACGTCGGGGGTCATGCGCTCGCGCGCCGTCTCGATCATGCGCATGACGACGCCGCGCTTGCGGAGCGCGAGCCAGGGGATCGCGTTCGCGGGAAACTCGTTGTCGCAGAGTACGACCTCGTCGCCCTCGCGCCAGTCGATGCCGAGGGCGAGAACGTTCGCGGTCTCACTCGTGCTGCGCAGGAACGCGATCTCGTCACCGCTCGCTCCGATGAAGCGGCCGAGCGCCGCACGAAACTGCGGCATGCGCACCTCATAGGGGAAAGTCCCAAGCACGCCGCCCTCCGCCTGCGCCTGAAGGAAGCCTTCGAGCGCAGTGCGCGTGGAGCGCGGCAGCACGCCGGTGGCGGCGTGGTTCAAATAAACGAGACGATCGGTGACCGCGAACTCGCTGCGGGGAAGCGGCGTCACCCTTTTCCGAGCATGTCCTTCGTGTGCCACGCGACATTGCCGGCGCGATCGCCCGCCCGCTCGAGCGAGGTGAGGATGAAGAGATAGCGCGTCGCCGACGGGATGATCTCGGGGTCCGCTTGCATTTCCTCTTGCAACAAGCCGATGCTGCGTTTGTAGAGGCGATCGACTTCCGCGTCGCGCGTGATCACCGCCGAGGCAAGTTCGTCGTCGCGTTCAGAGTAGGCGCGCATCGCATCGAGGAGCATCGCATGCGTCTCGCCGACGATGCGGTCGATCTCGACGCGCTGCGGGCGCAACGGCTGGTCGGCAAGCTTGATCGCGTTCTTCGCCAGTTCGACCGCGTAATCGCCGATGCGTTCGAGGTCGGTCGCGATGTTGAGCATCGCGGCGATCTCGCGGAGTTCGCCCGCGACCGGCTGCTGCCGCCAGATCAGCTCGATGCAGTTCGCCTCGATCTTCCGGCGCAGGTCGTCCACGACATCGTCGCCCGCGACGACACGGGCGCCGGCGGCGGCGTTGCGGTTGTCGAGCGCTTCAGCGGCCACGCGCAGCGCGTCGGCGACGAGCGCGCCAAGGCGCACGACGTCGAGTCGCGTCCCCTCTAGCGCCTCATGGTAGGCTGCACGCATGGCCCCTAGTATACGGCAGAGGGCCCTTCACTGCAACGCAACGAAATCCGCCGTTCTTCACCATCGCTTTATGAAGGCATAGAATCATTTTCGAAAACATTCTCGTCGAGGTCGCTCCCGAGCCGGTCGAAGGAGCGACTGCCGTCATCACGCTCAACCGTCCGTCCGTGCTCAACGCGCTCAACTTCGCGCTGCTCGAAGAGCTCTCGCGAGCGCTTGCCGAGCTCGACGCGCGATCCGGAGTCCGCGCCGTCATCATCACCGGAAGCGGCGAGAAGGCCTTTGCCGCCGGCGCCGACATCGCCGAGTTGGCTGCGCTGCAATCGGCGGCCGAGGCGAAATCGGCCGCGCAGCGCGGTCAGGCGGTGACGCGACAGATCGAGCGCATGCGCGTGCCGGTTATCGCCGCAGTGAACGGTTTTGCACTCGGCGGCGGCTGCGAACTCGCGTTGGGATGCGACATCCGCATTGCAAGTGAGAACGCGAAGTTCGGACAGCCGGAGGTCAATCTCGGCATCATGCCGGGTTACGGCGGCTCGCAGCGGACGGTGCGACTGCTCGGACGCGGCATGGCGATGTATCTCTGCCTGACCGGCGAGATCATCGACGTGCGCGAGGCGTTGCGCATCGGCCTCG
Organism: Candidatus Tyrphobacter aquilonaris; assembly: GCA_003133745.1. Taxonomy (GTDB): domain Bacteria; phylum Vulcanimicrobiota; class Vulcanimicrobiia; order Vulcanimicrobiales; family Vulcanimicrobiaceae; genus Tyrphobacter; species Tyrphobacter aquilonaris. The sequence continues at coordinate 18,837 of PKZD01000064.1, read as the reverse complement.
TCGCCCGCGTCGTTCCGGCGGCCGAACTCATGAGCGAAGCGAAGCGCGTCGCGCAAACGATCGCTTCAAAGGCGCCGCTCGCGATCGCCGCCTGCAAGCGCGCGATCGACGGCGGCGCGCACCTCTCTCTCGACGATGCCCTCGAGTTGGAGGCGAGCGAATTCTCGGACTTGATCGAGAGCGCCGACTTCAAAGAAGGCGCGGCTGCGTTCCTAGAAAAGCGAAAACCGACGTTCAGCGGGAGTTAGAGCGCGGCGCAGTCGGAGCTTCGAGCTTCCTCTCCGCGTTTGACATCGCGGTGGCGACGGCGGGATCGTAACCCTCCCACGTTGCGCGAACGCGACCGGCGGGGTCGATCGTGACGATCGTCGGGAATCCGGCGATGGAGAAAAATCCGCGCGAGAGGCCTTGCGGATCGAGTGCGACGTCCGTGAGGTGCAGTTGCGCGGCGAAGCTTGCGGCCGCGACGCGCGGCTCGCCGACGTCGATCGGCATGACCTCGACCTCCGGATGCGCGCGTGCATACGCCTCCACCGCAGGCAGCTCTTGCCTGCACGGCTCGCACCACGACGCGTAGAAGTCGAGGAAGAGCACGCGCCCGCGGGCGTCCGTGACGCGGAACTGGCCGCCCGCTAAGCGATCGTACACCGCATGCGGTGCGGGATAGGCGGTCGCCGTACTCAAGGGCCGCGGCGCGAAGAAGATTTCCCACCCGATCGCGAGGACGATGACGACCGCGAGCAGATCCCAAATGCGATTGAAGATGCGCACTTACTCCGCGGCGAAAACCGCCGCGATGCCCTGACCTCCGCCGATGCACGCCGCCGCGATGCCGTAGCCGCCGCCGCGCCGGCGCAGTTCGTGCAGCGTCGTCAACGCGAGACGCGCGCCGGAGGCGCCGAGCGGGTGGCCGAGCGAGATCGCACCGCCGTGCGGATTGAAGTTCTTCGCCGATGGATCCCGCCCGAGTTCGCGCGTGCACGCGAGCACTTGCGCCGCAAACGCCTCGTTGATCTCCGTCACCGCGAGATCGTCGATCGCGATGCCGGCGTTCTCCAACGCGCGCGGAATGGCGTGCGCGGGCCCGATCCCCATCACGTCGGGATCGACGCCGAGCACGCCGGCGCCCATCAGCCGTCCCATCCAGGTGAATCCATCCGCCTTCGCTTGGCGCGCGGTCGTGAGCACGACGGCAGCGGCGCCGTCGGTGATACCGCTCGCATTTCCGGCCGTCACGACGCCGCTCTGCTTGAATCGCACCGGAAGCTTCGCGAGGCGCTCCATCGTCAAGCCCGACCTCGGACCTTCGTCGCGATCGACCGTCACCTGCGCTCCCTTCGGGCCGGGAGCGGTCACCGCGACGATCTCCTCGGAGAAAAACCCCGACGCTTGCGCGGCGAGCGCGCGCTCTTGACTCTGCAGCGCGAACGCATCGCTCTCCTCGCGCGTCACGTCGTACCGCATCGCGAGGTTCTCCGCCGTCACCGCCATCGGCATTCCGTTATACGAATCCGTCAACGCCTCCCAGAGCGAATCGGAGAAGCGAACGTCCTGCCCAAAATGAAAGCCTTTGCGCGCGCCGCGCACGACGTGCGGCGCTTGGCTCATCGACTCCGCACCGCCGGCAAGCGCGTAACGCGTCGAGCCGAGCAACAACGACTGCGCCGCGGAAAGGATCGCTTGCAATCCCGAACCGCAGAGGCGATTGAGCGTAAGCGCGGGCACGCCGACGGGCAGTCCGGCGCGCAAACCGATGTGTCGCGCGAGATAGGCCGCGTCGGCACTCGTTTGAACGACGTTTCCGAAAACCACTTCGTCGATGAGTTCCTTCGGAACGCCGGAGCGTTCGATTGCAGCCTCGGCCGCGACGACTCCCAAATCTGTCGCCGTCAGCTCCGAGAGCGCGCCACCAAAGTTGCCGAACGGCGTGCGCGCGCCCGCGAGGATGACGATGTCGGAATCGCTGCTGCTCTTCATCGGTCCCGCCTATTCCGCGCCGCTTCCCCGTCTCCCGGCAGGCTCATCCGGGCACTCTCCATAAAGAGCCACCCCGACTATGCCATTTAGCCGTCCCGCCGCCATCACGCTCGATGCCCGGTCGCTCTCGCCTGCCGGACGGACCGAGCAAATTCTCGAAGGCTTCGACCGTCTTGCGGTCGGCGGCACGATGGAGATCGTCGAAGAGACCGATCCCCGCGCGCTGCGCAACGAGTTGATGCAGTTGCGCCAAGGGCGTTTCTCTTGGGACGCACGCAATCTCGGTGGAAACCGTTGGACGGTGCGCTTAGAACGCATCGACGAGAACGCCGATGTCGAATCATTTCTCCAGCACGTGCCGCCGTTCTCGACTGCGAAAGCGGCGACGATCCGCGATCTCGCGACCCAAACCAGCGAGCGATCCTATGAAGCCGGCGAGACGATCTTCGACGAAGGCGAGGTCTGGCCGTATCTCGGCATCGTGCGCGCCGGCCGGATCATCTACACGCTGCTCTCGCCCGACGGCAAGACGCACACGATCGGCGAACGGCTGACGCACGACACGCTCAACGAGAGCGGCACCTTCGACGGCGGCAGCGCGACGACGCGAGCCGAAGCGCTCACGAACGCGACCATTCTCACGATAGCGAGCGAAGCGGTTCTTCACGCATGCCGCAATGACGCCGAGCTCGCACTTGGATTTCTCGTCGCCGCTTCACAGGCGCGGCGCCGGTCGATCGATACGATCGCGGATCTCGCTTTCGCGCACGTGCTCCAGCGCGTCGCGAAGTTCTTGCTCGGCTATGCGCGCGCGTCGGTTGGAATGACGCGCGGACTTCCCGGCGTCGAGAATCTCTCGCAGGCGCAGATCGCCGCCGCGGCCGGCACGGTTCGCGACATGGCTGCTCGTGCGCTGCTGCGCCTAAAAAATGCCGGCGCCGTCGAACTCGATCGCGGTCGCGTCAAAGCGATCGATCGCGCGAAGCTAGAAGCCTTCGCGCATAACGTGCAAGCGCCCCCGGTTTAGCTCTCTACCGGCTCCAGCGGCGCGGTCTCGCCTTCGACGGGCGTTCCGTCTTGATCGAACGCCGCGCGTTTACTCTTCGCAGCCGCATCCGCAAGTTGCGGTGCGGGCGTCGAACCGGTGCTCGTCTCACGCGACAACGTCTCGCGACCTTTGCGCACCGCACCGAGCGCCCCGGAGAGTCTCGCTTCCATCTCGCTCAAGACGGAGGTCGCGTAGTGGTCCGCACCCTCGCGGACTTTCTGCGCGCGCTCCTGCGCGTCGCGAAGGATCGCGTCGGCGGTGCGCTTCGCGCGCTGTACGATCTCGTGTTGATCGAGGATCTCTTCGTGTTTGCTGGCAGCCTCGTCGACGAGCGCCTGCGCCTTTTCTTGTGCGACGCGCAGCATGCGCTCGTGGTCCTTCGTGATGATCTTCGCACGGCCGACTTCCTCCGGCAGCGATGCGCGCACCTTTTCGACGAACTCGATCAGCCGTTCGCCCGAAAGCACTCGGTAGCCCGCGGGAAGCCACGTTCCCTCGTTGACGTACGTCTCGAGTTTGTCTAAGACGCGATAGACCGACATGATGAACCTCCGTTACTTCGAGCGATGCAGGCCGGCGCGCTTCTCTTCCATGATGTGCAACACCGGCTTGGGAACGAGTGCGGCGACGTCGCCGCCGAGAAAGAAGACTTCTTTGACGATACTGGAGCTGACGAACGAATAGTTTTGGTCGGACATGAGAAAGAGCGTGTCGACGTCCGAGAGGGAGCGGTTCATGAGTGCCGTCGACATTTCATTTTCAAAGTCCGAAACCGCCCGAAGCCCTTTCACGATCACGTCCGCTTGCATGCGCTTGACATAGTCGGCGAGCAACCCGCGGAAGTGTTCTACGCTCACGTTGGGAAGATGCGCCGTGCATTCCTTCAGCATGGCCTCTCGCTCTTCGAGTGAGAACATCGAGCGTTGTTTCTGCGGGTTCACGACGATTGCGACCGTGACGCGCCCGAAACACGTGGCGGCGCGCTCGATGACGTCGAGGTGGCCGTTCGTCGGCGGATCGAAGGACCCGGGGAGGATCGCGTGCGGTGAGACGGAGGCGCGGCCGTTAGCCTTCACGGCTCCGCCACGAAAAACGCGAGCGCGACATCGCCGTAGACTTCCTCGCGGGTGGAGCGATACCCCGGTATGTCGGGAAGGATGCGCCGGGCCGCATGCTCGTAGATCACGAGCGCTTCGGGGGCGAGGAGATTCCGCTCGAGCAGGAGGCGGAGCAGATGGAGCGGCGTCTCGCTCGCGTACGGCGGGTCGAGGTAGACGAGGTCGAACGGCCCCTCGATGCGATAGAGCGCGCGCTCGGCCGGCGCCGCCACGACCGTCACGACGTGGCCGATGCCCAGTTCTTCCACCGCTTCCTCGACCGCATGGGCGATCTCGCGATCCCCTTCCACCGACACGACGCGCGCAGCGCCGCGCGACGCAGCCTCGAAGCCGATCGCGCCCGTCCCCGCAAAGAGATCGAGTACGCGCGCGCCCTCGATGCGCTCCATCAGGATCGAGAAGAGCGATTCTTTCACCCGTCCGGGCGTGGGCCGCACGGCGCTCGACTTCGGTGAACGCAGTTTTCGGCTGCCAAGTTGTCCGCCCGTGATCTTCGGCATCAGCGCACCACCGGCGACGCGATGAGGCCGATGACATCGCAGATGTTCGTGATCTGGGCGTCGGGTGGAACCAGATCTTTCGGGTACGCGCGCCCTTCGGCGTTGTACCATGCCGCGCGTAGGCCCGCCGCTTTCGCGCCGACGACGTCGGAGTGCGGGTTGTCGCCGACGTACCAAATCCGATCGGCGGGCAGGCCGAGCGTTTCGACGAGCGCCGTGAACGCGCGCGGATCCGGTTTCGCCGCACCGATGTCGGAGCTCGCGAGCACCGGGCCGGCAAATCCCGAGCGTTCGGCTTTGCGCTGCTGCAGTGGACTCCATCCGTTGCTCAGAGCCGCCGTCGCTACGTCCTGTTCGCGCAGCTCCGCGAGCATCCGCGAAACGCCCGGCAACGGCACGATGATCTCATCGACGAGCGAGAGTGCGATCTCGCGAAAGCGCAAGACGAAGGGCTGTGCCTGAGCAACGCCGCGCTCGACCACGAAACGCCGTACTGCTTCGTCGATCGAAAATGCGCCGCTACGTTGGCGCTCGAGCAGTACGTCGATCGCGGTCGTTTCTTGATCGAGGGTCCCGAGAGGAGCGCCGCCCTCCGCATCGACTGCTTCGAGCAGCCGCAGAAAGGCGATCCGCTCGAGCTTGTTGTCGATCGCGAGCGTGTGGTCGATATCGAACGCGATGGCGCAGCCGCGCACGTTACGTCGGGCCTTGCCCCGTGACGACGCGCACGAAGCCCTGCGGGCGCAGCCAGGTTCGTATGGCAGCCTGCACTTGTGCCGCCGTCGCAGCGAGTTCTAAGCGCGCGTCGATGAGATCTTCGTTGAGCGGAAGATCGTGCGTTGAGTACCCCAACAGCAATGATGCAACGCCGTCGTAACTCCCCTCCTGAATCGGCACCTCGCCCATGAGAAGCGCCTTTGCTCTTTGGAGACGATCCGCCGCGAGCGGGCTGGATTGCAAGCGCACCAGGTCGCTGACGACGAGGCCTTGCGCGGGAAGAATGTTCTTCGGATCGCAGGCATACTCGATCGTGAACGTCGTCCGCGTCGGCTCGGCGTCGATGTCGCTCGACACGCCATAGGTGTAGCCGTGGACCTCCCGCAGGTCGTGGTAGAGCAACGAACTGTAGAAGCCGCCGGTCAGCGCCATGTTCGCGACCTCCAACGCAGCCCAGTCGTCGTCCGTCCGCGCGAGTCCGAGCATCTCGCTCAGGCGTACCGTCGACTGCACGCGTCCCGTCGCCGGTACGACGGCGTTGCTCGGGGCGTTGTTTCCAACCGGCGGCGGGTCGGTCGTCGGCTTCGGACCGCTCGCACTCCACGAACCGAAATACCGCTCCACGATCTCGCGCGCGTGCGCGGGCGTTATGTCGCCCACGACGACGATCGTCGTGAGGTCGGGGCGATATGCGCTCGCGTACCACGCGCGGACCTGATCGAGGGTCAAGGCGCCGACGCTCTGCGGAGAGGCGAAGCGCTGCGCCGGATCGCCGACGGGGTAGAGCGCCTTCGCGAGCGCGACGTCGGCAAGATGATCCGGCGACGTGACGTCTCCGACGAGCCTCTGCGCCGTCTGCGCTTTCACGATTCCGAAGTCGCCGGCCGCGAAAGCCGGGTGCAACTCGTCATCGGCGAGCAGCGCGACGCCGCGATCGAAGTCTGGCGAGAGCACCTGCAACGAAAACGATGTTCCGGTATTCACCGTGGCGGAAATTTGATCGAGCGCGGCCTGATATGCGACGCGGCCGTACGTCGTGGTACCGTAGGGAAGCAGCGCTTCGGTCACGTTCGCCACGCCCTCTTGACCCGCGGGCTGCTGGACTTGCGGATTGTTGCGGATCTCGCCGCTCACCGTCACGCTGTGCGAACTGCTTTCCGGCTGCACGATCAACCGCAAGCCGTTGGGCAACTGCGTCACGACGGGCGAGAGCGTCGGCGCCGGAACGCGAAGGCTCGCGAGCACGTTGCGCGCCCACGACGGCAACGGCTCGTGTCGGCTCGGCGGAATCTCGTTGTTCTCCGGTGCGAGCCCCGAGGCGCCCATGCTCACGACTCCGCTGTTCTTCGGAACCGCGTATGCCGCAACGCTGTGCGCGTCGACGAGCTCTTCGCGAAGCACGCGGTTCACGTCCGCAACCGTGACGCGGCGAAACGCCGCGATCATGTCGTCAGGCGACTGCAGACCTTGAACCGCGAGCGCCTCGCTCCAATCGAAGGCGAGATCCTGAACCGAGTTCCGCGAGAACTCGCGCTGCGCGATCTCGCGCCGAATCGCTGTATCGACGAGGTCGGCGGGAACGCCCGTCTGCCGATACTGCGCGAAGACCGTGCGCATCATCGTGGCCGCATCGTCGGGCTTGTGCACGACCGAAACCACGCCGATGCCGATGCCGATCGACGTTTGCGGAAACGACTGCGATTGAAAACCGGCGTAGAGCAGTTTGCCCTGCGCCACGAGCGAATAGAGCGCGCTGCGCTGACTCGAGAGCACGTCGCAGAGAATCTGTCCGGCGGCGTAATCCGGGCTGTTGTATCCTGGCATCCGGTAGCCGAGCAAGACGACCGTAACTGGAAGATCGCTCGAATCATGATATGTGACGGCGTGAATCGGCCGCAAGCGTACCGGGCTTCTCGCAGGAAGCGCCGCCGCGGGGACGTCACCGAAAACGCTGCGCACGCGCGCAATCGTGCTCGGCCCGTCGACGTCGCCGACGATCACGTAGACGGCATTGTTCGGGTGATACCAGGTCCGGTAGAAGTTCAGGAGCTGCGGGCTGTTGATCTCCCTCGCAAAGCCTTCGACCGTGCCGAGTCCGTTGTTCGCGTACGGCGTGCCCGCAAGAATTCGCTCGGACATCTTCGTGAAGAGTCGATAGATCGCGTTCGAGTTGTCCTGGGTCACCTCTTGCGTGATCGCAAGACGCTCCTGATTCCATTGGCTCTGCGCCATCGACAAGCCGGTTGCGCGAGATCGCTCGAGCCGCAACGCGATGTCGAGATACTGCGCGGGCATCGTGAAATAATACTGCGTGACGACGCTTTCGGTGTCCGCATTGAGGTCGCCGCCCGTAATGCCGACGACATCCATGAGCGATGACGACGAGAGCGAGGCGCTGCCGCGGAACATCATGTGCTCGGTCGCGTGCGCGAGCCCCGGCAACGTCTGTTCGTCGGAGCCGGCTCTGTAGTTCATGATCGTCGTGACGACCGGCGCAAGCGGATCGTGCACGACGACGACGTGCAGGCCGTTCGCGAGCGTCGCCCGCGTCACGGTGAGGGCGGAGGCTGGGCGCGCGCAGAGCAAGGTTAGTACGAGCACGCAGCAGGAGAGCGCGAGGCGCAGGATCAGAGAATTCATGGTGCCGCGACCTTCCGTCGCTCGGCCGGGAGCCCCTCTACGACGAAGCGAGCAGCGCGTGGGCGGAGGGAGTCGCGTCGAGCGCGGCGCGTAAGCCCGCGTACTCGGGCGCGCGCAGGCGAGGATCGCGCTTGACGATCTCCTCGGCAGCTCGGCGCGCGCTTGTGTAGAGCTCGAAATCGCGGGCGATGTCGCCGAATCGCAGTTCGGCGTGTCCGGATTGCGCCGTTCCCGCGAACTCACCGGAGCCGCGCATCTGCAAGTCCGCTTCCGCGATCGCGAAACCATCGGTCGTCCGCGTGAGGATCGCGAGGCGTTGCGTCTCGTGACGATCGTCGGGATAGACATAGATGCAGAACGATTGCGCGGCGCCGCGTCCGACGCGCCCCCGTAGTTGATGGAGTTGCGCGAGGCCGTAGCGCTGCGCATCGAGCACGACCATGACGCTCGCATTCGGCACGTCGACGCCGACCTCGATCACGGTCGTCGCAACGAGTACGTCGATCTCGCCGCGGCCGAAGCGTTGCATCGCCTCCTCCTTCTCGCGCGTCGGCAGCCGCCCGTGCACGAGTCCGAGCCGCAGATCGGGAAAGACCTCGGCCTTCAGCCGTTCCATCTCGGCTACGACGCTCGTCGCGCCGGACTCTCCCTCCTCGATCGCGGGCGCGACGATGTACGCCTGACCCCCACGCGTAATCGCGGCGCGCACGAAGGCGTAGACGCGTTCGAGGCGCGCAAGCCGCACCGCGAAAGTTTGGATCGGCGGGCGTCCCGGCGGCATCTCGTCGAGATGCGACTCGTCGAGATCGGCGTACAGCGATTGCGCGAGCGTGCGCGGAATCGGCGTCGCGGTCATGTGCAGCGTGTGCGGCGCACCGCCCTTCGCGCGCAGCCGCGCGCGATGTTCGACGCCGAAGCGATGCTGCTCGTCGATGATCGCGAGACCGAGCCGCGCGAAATCAACGCCTTCGGTCAGCAACGCGTGCGTCCCGATCGCGAGCGCCGCCTCGCCGCTTGCGAGGCGATCGACTGCGGCCTTGCGCGAGCGCTGTCCTTGGCTTCCCAAGACCGGCTCGACGGCGATCTGAAACGGCATGAGCAGCGGCGCAAGCTTTTCCATGTGTTGTGAGGCGAGGATCTCGGTCGGCGCCATGAGCGCGGATTGGAAACCGGAGCGCGCCGCGAGCAGGACCGCGGCCGCCGCGACGAGCGTCTTGCCGCTCCCGACGTCGCCCTGCAGCAGGCGGTTCATCGGAACGTCGCGCGACATGTCGCTCCATATTTCGCCGATGACGCGCCGCTGCGCTCCGGTCAGTACGAAAGGCAGCGATGCTTCGAGTTGCGCGAGCAGCTCTTCGGGAACGCGCAGCGCCGCCGCGTCGTGCTCGGCCTCGCGGTGAGCGCGTCGCAACTGCGTTCCAGCCGCAAGCACGAGAAACTCCGCAAAGATGAACCGCTCGCGCGCGCGCGCCGCCTCCTCGGGTGAAGAGGGCGCATGCACGATGCGATAGGAATCGCGCAGCTCTCCGAAACCCTGCTCGCGCAGCAGCGCCGCGGGCAGGACGTCTTCGCCCGCCAAGCGCAGCAATCGCGCAAGGTTCTTCTTCAGTACGCTTGCGATCTTGCGCGACGGTAACTCCTTGCTCGCGCGATAAACCGGAACCATCTCACCGTGATAGGCTTCGTCGTCGCCGAGGACGCGATGCTGCGCGACGTTGATGACCGGCTCTCCGAGCGATCGCTCGAGCCGGCCGCGCACGAAGATGCGCATGCCTTCGCGAAAGCGTCCGACGACGTATCGCCGGCGCCCGATCCACTTCGCAACGAACGCGCCGCTCTCGTCTTGCGCGCGCACCTCGACGATCTCGAGGTCTCGCACGCGGCGCTCTTTCACCGCGATGATGCGTCCAAGCGCGTTGACTTCGCCGGCGCTTGCGTCGTCGGCGCGCGCTCCGTTGCCCAACTGCGCCGCTTGCGTCGGTTCCCGTAGGTCCTCGTAACGGAACGGGAAGTAGTCGAGGAGGTCTTGCGCGCTGACGATGCCGAGATCGCGAAAGAGTCTCTCCGACTTCTCGCCGACGCCGTCGAGATCGCCGATCGAGAGCGTCAACGCGCGCGTTCGAGCAGCTGCGCGCCGACCTGATCGATCGAGATGCCGCGCGCCTCGAGCAGCACGAGCAGGTGGAAGAACAGATCGGCCGCTTCCCACACCAACTCGTCGTCGCCGGCATTTTTTGACGCGATCACGACCTCCGTCGCCTCTTCGCCGATCTTCTTGCCGATGCGGTCGACGCCGCCCGCGTAGAGTTTGGCGACGTACGAGCCTTCGGGAGCCGACGTCTTGCGTTCGCGCAGGATGCGCCGCAGGTGCGCGACGGCGCGGAGGAAGTCGCCGTCGTCCGCATCGGGCGCAAGCAGAGCATCGTGGAAGCAGCTCATCGCGCCGGTGTGACATGCGGGTCCGTTCGGCACGACGCGATAGAGCACGGCATCGCCGTCGCAGTCAGCAACGACCTCGGTGACGTGTTGCGTGTTTCCGCTCTGCTCGCCCTTACGCCAAAGTTTCTGCCGGCTTCGGCTGAACAGGTGCGTCTCGCGCGTCGAGATCGTGCGCTCGAGCGCCTCTCGGTTCGCCCACGCGAGCGTCAGCACGTCGCCGCTTTGCGCGTCGGCGATCACCACCGGCACGAGACCGTCCTCGCCGAACCTTACCGCTCCGAGTTCCATGGTCGGATGGGAATGCCGCGCTGCGCGAGCGCTTCCTTCAATACGGGAATCCTGATCTCGCCGAAATGGAAGAGCGAGGCGGCCAGCGCCGCGTCGGCCCCGGCTTGGGTGAAGACCGACTCGAAGTCCTCGATGCTGCCCGCGCCGCCCGAGGCGATGACGGGCACCGGCACGGCGTTGCGAACCGTCCGCGTCAACTCGATATCGTAACCCGACTTCGTGCCGTCGCGGTCCATCGAAGTCAGCAGCACTTCGCCCGCGCCGTTTTCCCCGCAGGCGGAGGCCGCCCAGGCGACCGCATCGAGGCCGGTCGGGGTCCTTCCGCCGTCGATCACGACCTCCCATCCGCCGTCGCGCTTTCTCGCGTCGATCGCGAGCACGATGCATTGGCATCCGAACTCCGCGGCGGCGTCTTGCAATATCTCCGGGTCACGGACTGCCGCGCTATTCAGCGAGACCTTATCGCAGCCCGCGCGCAGCAGCGCGCGAACGTCGTCGACGCCGTTGACGCCGCCCCCGACGGCGAACGGCATCGTCAACTCGTGCGCAACGGCGCGCACGACTTCGATCGTCGCCTTGCGGCCTTCCACGGTCGCGGTGATGTCGAGGAAGACGAGTTCGTCGGCGCCCGATCCCTCGTAGACCGCGGCAAGCTCGACCGGATCGCCGGCATCGCGCAGCGCGAGGAAGTTCACGCCCTTGACGACGCGTCCGTCTTTGATGTCGAGGCACGGAATGATGCGCCGCACGAGCATGTTACGCGACGATCGCGCGCAACTGCGCGTCGATTGCGCGGAGTTGCGGAACGTCGATGCCGGAGCGCTCGGCAAGCTCGATCGTCGCTCCGAGGATCGGATCCAACTCGAGCGAGCGCCCCGCTTGCGCATCCTGCAGCATCGAGGTCTTGACGTCGTCGAGTCGGGCGGCATAGGCGATGCGCGCATCGGCTTCGCGCTCGACATCGCCGACCAGACCGAGCGCGCGTCCGACCTCGAGCACTTCGAGCATGAGTGCGCGCACGCGTGCGAGCGTCGGCGCATCGCGCATCATCTCCCCGATGCTCATGCCGGTTGCCGCGCTCACGGGGTTGAGGCTCGCGTTGCCGACGAGTTTGAACCAGAGGCTGCGCCGGAGATCGCCGTCGACCTCGGCTTCGAGTCCCGCGGAGCGCAACACGCCGGCAAGCGCTTCAACGCGTTCGCCGTTCCGGCCGTTCGCCTCCGCCAACAGATAGCGTAGGCCGCCGCTCTGCACGACGAGTCCCGGCTCGGCGAGATGCCCCGATACGTGCACGACGGCGCCGATCGTTTGCTCGTCATCGAAGAGCGCGCCGATGCGGCCGCCGGGATCGACCGATTCCAGCGGCGGCGTCCGCGCGAACCAAAACGGCACGCCGTTCTGCAGCGTGACGATGGGAACGCTCGATCCCGCGTACGGGGTGAGCTGCTCCAGGAATCCGGGCCACTGATGCGTTTTAAAGGTAAGCAGCAGCGCATCGGCCGCGGGAAGTTCGCGCAGATCCGCCGCGGCATCGACGCGCGCCGTGAACTCGCCGAGATCGCCTTGGACGCGCAGGCCACGCTCGCGGATCGCGTCGAGATGCGCGCCGCGTGCAACGACGCCCGTCGGCACGCTCACACGCGCGAGCGCGGCGGCGATGAAGCCGCCGATCGCACCCGCGCCAACGACTACGACGCGCATCGGGTTGAGAAGAGTTTGGAGGCGACGGGCAGATTCGAACTGCCGAATGGAGCTTTTGCAGAGCTCTGCCTTACCACTTGGCTACGTCGCCCCGAGCCGACCGGCGCTCGCGGTTGGAGCGGGTAGTGGGAATCGAACCCACGCATCAACCTTGGGAAGGTCGCAGGCTACCATTACATCATACCCGCGCGCACCAGGCCCCCTCGGTTCGGTACCCACCTTATGCCGTCCTCGGACCTTTACGTGATCGTGTTGACCGACCGCGCGAGGATCAGCGCGAGGGTCACGAGCGAGATCAACGATTCGATCAGCATCAGCATCTTCGCCATGGCTGTGAGCGGCATAACATCCGTCGGGCTGAACGCGGTTGCGTTCGTGAACGCCAGATAGAGGTAGTCGACGAACTGCGGCTTCCAGTCGAGCGGGCACCATGGGCTGCGCGTCGGATCCGCGTTCATCTGAGGAAAGAGGAAGTCGGCGTTGCGACACTCGCGCGCGCTCGGCGATTGGGAGCGCGGCACGGGGCCGTCGGCGTCGAGCTCCCAATACCAGAGCGCGAAGACGAGAACGTTCGTCAACCAAATCTGCGAGCCGGCGGTCAGCAGCTCCACCCCGCTCTGGCCATGCGTCGGAGTCAACAACGCGCGCACCAGCAGCACGACGGAGACCGCGTTGAAGAAGTTCACGATCGCGATGAGCCCGATCGAGGCGGCGCGTTGCAGCATGGTTTGGCTCTGCCGCGCGCGCATGAAGATGACCGGCACGAGGACGAGCAGCACGAGCGCGGGAGCAACCCAAACCGGGCCGATCGTATAACGCGGCGGCAGCAACGCATAGAGCAGCACGGCCACCAGAATGGCGAACGTCGCATGCCAGCGCGAGTGATCGCGTCTCATCTCGCCGCCGGATTCCGACAGGACGGCGAAGAAAGCCTCGTAGAATGGAGCCGCAATGGGAAGGATGATCGAGTTCACGCGCCCCGACTCCAAGCGCGCGCCCGGATACCTCGCCGAACCGATGAAGCCCGAGGGCATGCCCGGCGTCGTGATGCTCGAGGAGTGGTGGGGCGTCAACGACGAGATCAAGCACACGGCGGAACGGCTTGCGAGCGAAGGTTTTCGCGTGCTCATTCCCGATCTCTACCGCGGACGCGTCGCGGCGACGGGCGATGAAGCGAACCATCTCATGCAAGGCCTCGATTTCGGCGATGCCGCAACGCAAGACGCACGCGGCGCCGCGCAGTTTCTCAAAGAGCAGGGCGGCAAATGCGGTGTCATGGGTTACTGCATGGGCGGCGCGCTGGCGCTGATCGCCGCGATGCACGATCCCGAGTTCGATGCGGCGGCCGTCTTCTACGGATATCCTCCGCCGGAGGCCGGCGACCCCTCGACGATCCCCATTCCCATCATGGGGCATTGGGCGATCCACGACGAGCACTTCAATCTCGAGGGCGTCGAGGCGCTCGAGGCAAAGCTCAAGGCCGGTAACGTTCCGTACGAGTTCCATCGTTACGACGCCAAACACGCGTTTTCGAATCCGAAGGGGCTCGGCAACTACCACCGCGAGGCCGCCGAAACCGCATGGCGGCGGACGGTCGAGTTTCTCAAGCGGACGCTGGGATAGAGGTAGCGATGATGATGAAGAACGTCGACTCCAACCGCGAAAAGGAAGCGCAGATTGCGCGCATCGCGACGGCAATCGCCTCAGCGGTCGCGGTCGTCATCGCCCTGCGCAAACTCTTTCAGTCGCTCGGAGAACTCAGCCGCTAGAGACGAGATTTGCCAAGGGCCGGAATCGAACCGGCGACACCGCACTTTTCAAGCGCGTGCTCTACCAACTGAGCTACCTTGGCATGAACGCGGTACTTCTTCGAAGGCCGGGCGCACCGCCTTCGACGATGCGCCCGACTTTAGAATGCTGGCGACGCTGATGGGGCTCGAACCCACGACCTCCGCCGTGACAGGGCGGCGCTCTAACCAACTGAGCTACAGCGCCAGAATGGTGGGCACGGTTGGGATCGAACCAACGACCCTTCGCGTGTGAAGCGAATGCTCTCCCACTGAGCTACGCGCCCGCGCTTCCGGCCCACCCCTCTTGGACAGGCCGCATTGTACCCCTGCCGGAGCGGAAATGTCCAGCGGCGAAGCTGGCACCCGTGATCGCCGGCTTTCCACTGCTATGGACCTTCACCGTGCCGTGGGCCGACATCGACATGCTCCAACACGTGAACAACGTCGCCTACATTCGATGGATCGAGACCATTCGGTGTGAGTATTTCACGCGCGTCATCGGTGAACCGATCAACGGCGAGCACGGGATGATCCTCGCGCAACTCGATTTCGCGTACGAGAAGCAACTGCGCTATCACGAAGAGGTCACCGTCGGTTGCAAGATCTCGCGCATCGGCAACAAGTCCTTCGACATGGCCTACGAAGTGTGGAGCAACGCGCAGGGCTATCGCGCCGCTCACGGTACGAGCGTGCTCGTCGCCTACGATTTTCGTGCCGGGCATTCGATTCCGGTTCCCAACCACTGGCGCTCCGCGATCGCGACTTTCGAGGCGGGGCCGCCGCAGATGTACGAATAGCGCGGAACGTCAACGCGGCGATGCCGCGGATCTCACGACTTTGGGAGAGCAGCCTCGTTCACGATGCGCAGCTTGAGTTCGGCGCGGATGACCTCGGGATCCGGAATATCTCGCATCGCTTCTTCCGCCCAGGCCATGGCGCGTTTCGAGGTCGCCTCGGCCGCCTCGCGATTCTCAAATGCGGAAAGCGAGATGACTGTCCCGTTCCCGCAGTCGGCCGCCGAATACGCCACGAAGCCCGGGCTACCGGTCAGAATCGGTACAAGGCCTTCGCGTACTCTCGGCACGGTCGCACGCACCTGCTCGGGCGTCATAGAGAAGCGGCGCATGATGCCGAAATGAGCCTCTCGTGCGGGATTCCCGGCCCGGATGATGACTTCGCCGCTCGACACGCGCGGCGCACCTTCCACGACATCGGCGAGAACGCGCTTGACGGATTCGGAGGCAACTCGCGTCGATTCCTCGCTACCGTTCTTGTCTTGAAAGAAGCTTATCGAGGTGACTTCCGCGTCACTGGGTGTAGCGATCGTGTACCCGATGAAGCCCGGGATCTTTTGAATCAGCGGCGCGATTTCGTCGCCGATCCGCTGGACGATGCGATCCATCTGTCCAGGCTTGACTTTGTATTCGCGAACAACCACGTGCATGAGGTACTCCTTCCGGCGAAAACCGGAATCACTGCTTTCGCGCTTGCTCGATCGGAACCTCGCCGCAGGGACCGCGTACGGCAGTGCACAACCTTTGACGGCCGCGGGGCCGTTTTGTTATAGTTGGTGTCGTTCGCGCGGGCGGTTAGCTCAGTGGGAGAGCGCTTCCCTGACACGGAAGAGGTCATTGGTTCAATCCCAATACCGCCCAAGTTGTCGCTGGTTGTGCTAATCCACGGTCACGGACGAGAAACCCTTGAGCAATCAGGTTGCGTTTGCTTTTTTAGGCGCCATGGTGCGCAGCTTTGCCTCAGAATCCGCATCGGCACACATGAGGTGCACGTTGACTAGAAAAGGGGCACTCTCGAGTGCCTCTTTTAACAATGAAAACGATGCTGCGGTTAGGGTTTGGGAGTCGGTATGTGGTGCAGGCCCGGACTACGGTGCGACCAGGGCGTATGGGTTGGCTTGGGCGTGTGGCGCGGCAGTGGTGAGCCCCACGATGACGGCGCGTTATAGGTAGGGTGCGTAATAGGCCTTGGTGTCGCAGCCACCGCAACGCCGGCGGCCAACAGAAATGCCGACGCTATGAGCGAAGCAAAAAGATTTTTCATCCGTACACCTCCTTTCGTTCCGTGCAATGTAATGCGACGACCAGCGTTCGGGCCCCTTGCGCTTATGGTTTGTGGGTGGGCTTGGGTGTTGCCCTGTGGACGACCACGGGCTGCCGATGAGACGAGGGCGTGAGCTTGGGGGTCACGAAATGCGCGTGGCTTTGCTCGGAGTTGCAGATAACGGCTCCAGTGCTTGAAACATAGCGAATGCCATTGGCACAAGTTGGGACACCAGACCCTTTGACGGCCATGTGCGAGCGCTTGGGCGTGGGAGTCGGCTTGGGAGTCGCCATATGATGTGCCGTGTTTGAATGGGAGGCGTTGTAGGTTTTCCCATGCGGCTTGGGCGTGGGCTTGGGAGTCTGCGTCGGCTTGGGAGTGGGCATCGCCTGGCGACGCGTAATCGTAATCGTGCCTGAGTGACTCGACCTCGTACCGTTACCGTTATTGTTCGGCGCGGCCATCACGACGCCGGTCATCAAGAACGCCGATGCCATGAGCGCAACAAAGAGTCTGTTCATCTACACGCTTCCTTTCGCCCCTGCAACGTAAATGCGGGCCCCATGGTTCACTCCCCTCGCGCTTCTTCTTCAGCCCTAGAAGGCGGGTGCCGCAGCTTGTCGTGCGATCCGCGTCGGTCATACTTTCCCGATTAGTACCCGCGTCGTTCCAACGCCTCAGGTACCGTACGCAGCCTGCGCGCGCGGACGACGAGCGCAATGATCGCCAGGGTCAGCAGCAGCGCGACGGCCGCCGCCAGATACGGCGCTACGAACGCGATGACGAGCATGGCAATCGAAAGCGCATCCTCGAACAAGCTCAGGAACGGATTTGCGATGCCGGCCGTCGTCATCGTCGACGCCCCGCGCGCCGTTGCCGAGGCCGCGTGGATGCCGAGCGCATTGAGCGCACCCAGGGCCATGAGCGCGAGAAGTTGCTCGGTCGAGTGAGGATGGACGATGCCGCCGACGAGAATCGCCGCCGCCGCGGGCTTAACGATGACGTGGGCGGCATGAAGCACGTGATCGAGAAACGGAATCTTATCGCCGACGACATCGAGCAGCGCCACGCCGGAGAGTACGCTCGCTGCTTGCCATGTAGCGAGCCACGCGAAGCCCTGCGGCGGGTGGATGAGCCCGAAGTGCGCCGCGATCGATACTGCAGCCAACGCCAGGAGCCCGCGGATCCCCGCGGTCGTCGTGAGCGCGTAGGCGAGCACGTACTGCGTGGTCGAGTCCATCGCGCCCTAGCGGTGCGCCTCGATTAATGCGGCTGACATGTGTCGCCTGGATTTCCGTCCGACATCAGGATGGCGATCGACGGCGGATTGCTCGAACCGACGACGCCCGGCGTATACTTCGCGCGTTGTCCGTCGAGCGCGGCGCCCTGAAACGAAATGGTATCGCCGTCGAGTGCATACGTGCCCTGGTTGCCGGCGGCATCGGTGTAATTGCTCGCATCCACAATCGTGAAGTTTTCAGACGCCGCGGCTTGCAACTCGCCGCCGCTCAGCGTTGCGCACTGGTAGGATCCCGTCGGGACCGCGCTCTGAGAATCCGAGGACTGATCCGAAGAGGTAGAGCTAGTCGAAGACTGGTCGGAAGAGCTCGTCGAGTGCGCAGCGCAGCCGCTCGCGAGCACCACGACGACGAATCCTGCGAGCGCAGCGCGGTGCAGGGCGCCTAGCACGGCGACGAACTACCCCATCCCGTGCAGAGCCGAGACGCGACCGATGAAGGCACGCCGTGTTGCACGAGATCGCTCACGTCGGTCGCGCCGCCGCCGAAGTCAATCACTTTCCATTGCTCGCCCGAGACGCGCTTGAACGCCGCGTAGCCGGATGCTTCTCCGCCGTACCAATCAATCAAGGCATAGTTCCCAAGCACGTGGACTCCACTCGTATGATTGCTCGGGTATTTCTGGTGCGCCGCCGCGCGTACACCGGCGACATCCGCCGACGACCCAACGTCTGCGGCCAGAACCAAGCCGGTCATCATTGCGGCCGCAGCGATCAATCCGATACAGAAGTTTTTCATGAATGCCTTTCTCGGGTGCATGGGTGGAACTACTTGGAACCTTGCGCGTGTGCGGGAGACAAAGCTGGGCAATCAAACGGCCCCGAATACACCATGACCGTCGTGCTGCCGCTGGTCATGCGTACTTTCAAGTTCGATTCGAACGGCGTTCTTGTGCCTTCCGCGTCGATGGCAAGGGTGGCGCGCGGACCGCGCAGCGCGAAACTCTCGCGATATGTGAGCGTGTTGCCCTCGGAAGCGACCGAACCTGATGGAAGCCCTGTGTCCACCATCGGCGTCCCCGCGATCCGCTGCGCGACCGCGTTCTGTTGAACGTAGTATCGCGAGCAGATATGTCCCGGAGAGCTACGGATTGCACCGAAGACAAAGAATACGAGCATGGCGACGAGGCCGATCGCGACCAAGAAGAACGCGACGGCGGCTGCAATCAACCAATACGCCCAGCGCGGCATTACTCCAGGGTGCTGCGAGCTTCCGCTTCATCCCTTCATAGCGCCTTCGATCTGCCTCGTTCTCGCGCAGCCG
>PKZD01000082.1 GCA_003133745.1 Candidatus Tyrphobacter aquilonaris | reverse complement strand
AGGCGTTTGCCCAGGACGTATTTTCCAATTGCGATCTTCTGCTTCAGGGGCATGCTCATGCCGCTCTAGTTGCGCTTCAACGCCAAAGACCCTGCGAAACGGCCGGATTGGGCTGGTTCCTTGCCCCTCGACAAGCTAGCGGTGGAAGAGCACGGTGAGGATCGTCGTCACCCATGACGTCATAATCATTCCGATCATCCACATGAACCGCTGGTTCATGTCACGCCGCATGTCGCCCATGGCGCGATCGAGGGCGTCGGCGCGCGTGTCGATTTTTCGGTCGACGGCTTCGAGGCGGTTGTCCATCGAGTTCAGACGGCCGTCGATCCCGTTCAGACGGTCGGCGACCTGTCGATAGGCACCCTCGAGATTGGCCATGCGACCTTCCATTGGTTGAATATGCACCCGCGTATCCTTATAGCGTGNNAGCATTCCGTCGCGGTCCTCGCGCGTTTGGAGAAGTGAGCGGACGGTGATTTTCGTCTTGCCGTCGATCTCTTCGAAGGTCGTCGTGTTGAGCACGACGTGACCCGGCATCCGCTCGTATTCAAACGTTGAGACGAGCCGTTCGGGCGGCACGACCTCGCGATAAACCCCGTTGAAAGCGGCGTGCTCGCTGCCGTCGGGGTCGAGTTGCACGTAGCGCCAGATGCCGCCGGGGCGCACCTCCATCTTCTCGACGACGGTCGTCGTCTCTCGCAGTCCCCACCACTGCGCGATCATTTCAGGGTTCGTGAACGCTTCGAAGACGAGCTCGCGCGGCGCATCGAAGACGCGCGTCATGAGGATTTCGCGATCGGAGGGCAGCGTCAACGTCAACTTCTTGCCGGCGACGTAGTTCTCGAGGCGCTGCAGGCTTTGCGTCCAGCCCGCTTCCATGCCCGAGAGATGCGGCTCCGCGTCGGCGGTCTTCGTCGTGACGTGCGCGCGCATCGTGAGCTTCGTCTTGCCCGCTTCTTGCGCGAACGTGACCGTCGTCAAGACCTCGAAGAGCGCCTCACCTTTTTCATTGAGCGCCGCGCTTCTGAAGACGAGACGTCCGGGCGGGGCGATCTCTTCAAAGGTGCCTGCCATCGGATAGACGGTGCCGTCGGGCGCGCGCATGTCGATGTGGATCGCGCCGCCGAGGCGAAGGTCCAACTCGCAACGAGGATTCGTGAAACCCTCCGGTCCCCACCAGCGCGCCACGTGCGCCGGATCGGTCCACGCTTTGAAGACGAGATCGCGCGGCGCATCGAAGACGCGCGTGATGACGAGGTCGCCGGTCTTAGCGTCGCTTGCGTGCATGGTGTTCCTCCGCTTGTAGCGTTTTCAAGTAATCGTCGAGGCGATCGAAGCTCGCCTCCCAGAAGCGCCGGTACTCGCGCAGCCAGTCGGCGAGCGGCACGAGGCCGCGCGGGTCCGCGCGGTAGAACGTCTGGCGCCCGTCGCGTCGTCCGGCGATCAGGCGCGCATCTTGTAAGGCTTTGACATGCTGCGAGACCGCGGGCTGCGAGACGCGCGCGCGCGCCGTGAGCGCCCCAACGGTCGTTTCGCGAGCGCTTAGGATGCGTTCGTAGATCGCTCTGCGCGTCGGATCGGAGAGCGTGCGCATGACGAGCGAAACCTGCGCTCCGGCGGGCATTTGCAAAGCATAAGTGATCGCTTATATATTGTCAAGGGGCGCTCGGCAGGATGACGAGGCGGCCTGCTGCGAGGGCCCGCATGTCTCGCAAGTCTTGCGTCATGATGCCGTCGGTGCCGTGCTCGACGGCCGTTTCAACGATCAACGCGTCAAGTGTGAGCGACGGGGCGCCGCGCACACGCCCGATCGCCGCGCCGGCTGCCCGCGCCGCGCGCGGCGTCGTTGTGAGTTCATAGTCGATCGCGTTCAGTACACGGTGAACTGCGGCGTCGCTCCTCCCGCCGCGTAGGACCTCTGCCAAGACCGGGGCCGGCACGGCAACTGAGCCACCGTCTTCGCGGATTTCCTGCACGAGCGCCGCCGCGTAGGCGTCACCGCGCGCGAGGGCGATTATCGCGCCGCTGTCGAGCGCAAGAACGCGGCCCATGCCAGCCTTGCTTTTCTGCGAATGTCCGCGGGGATTGGTCCGAACTCCGCCTCGCGCTGTGCGAACCATTCATCAAGACGAAGATGCTGCAGCCGTTCCCCGACTGCTTCGTCGACGAAAGCGCTGAACCGGCCCTCGCCAACCAGCGCCGAGATCGCGTCGGCGTGCTTCCTCGCGATCGTGATCGTCCTCCGCACCGCGTTGATAGATCGTTTCGACATTGCTTATACATCATATCATAGGTATGATAACCAGTGAACCCCGTCCTTCATCCTTCGACAAGCTCAGGATGACATAGCTAGGGATGACAGTACGCTATGCTTAGCTAGGCGGCGGTTTTTCTTGGGCGGCCACCTTTGCGGCCGTTCGTGCGCGATGAGGCAGCCTTCTTGGGGCTTGTTCGGCCGCGCGAGCGACATCCCATCGCCTTTGCAAAGAGCGTCCCTAGTTCGTCCGCGAGCAAGCCGGGCACGTAGATGTCGGCGTCAATGCTTGGGAACGAGATCGCGTCGCCGCCCGGTTGGATTTCGATGCGGCGGAGTTGCGCGGGCTTGGCGTGAGCGAGTTCCCAAATCTGTTTGCGCGGCAACAAGACTGCTGCGCCGCTTCGCAGATGGAGCTCGAGAGTATCGGTCTTGCGGTCGTAGCGGACCGCGGTGACGTCTAGCGGTTCGTCGCGCTTGGCGCTGCGCAACGCATTTCGGTACATGGTTTTCGTCATCGGGGGAATCGCTCGGCGCTTTTCAACCATTGAAGTACATCCACCATTCCATCAGTCGGTCGAGGTTAT
>PKZD01000001.1 GCA_003133745.1 Candidatus Tyrphobacter aquilonaris | reverse complement strand
CCACAGATGTGGAAAGTCCGGTGGTGTCCTACTTTGAAGCGAAGGAGCGGCGATGCTGTGCGTTGTCGTCGCTTGCGTTCTCAGCGTTCAGGGCCGCTCGCCTCATAGGCTCTCGCCCTTCTGGAATTCTGCCGGGAGATTGTCCCCAACCATGATCCGTAGTACGGAGCCCTTTTCCGGGGCAACGCATTCAGCGCGGAACCCCAACTCGCGGAGCACGCGCATTAGCTCCATGCCCAACATGAGGCTTCGGGGGTCTCCCGAGGACTGGATCGCGATTCCGAATGCCCACCAAGAGCTAGGGGTGCCGTGTGGTTCCGGCGTTGTGTCTACGCTCCAGCCAGCCTCACGCAGAGCGCTAGATATTTGCGACATGAAGCGAGTGCTTTCGCCGGTGATTGTCGTGCAAAACAGCCGGACGAACTGCTGCATGCCGTCGGGAAGCGTTGCCCACTGTCGCATCCGATCCGCGAGCATGGTCCTTTGCCCCATGCTAAAGTTTCTCGGCGACAGTTTGCGTTCAAGCTCAACGCGCTCAAGTTCCAGCTTCTCGGCGCGTTCATTTGCTTTGGCTATATTCTCGGCGGCCCGTCGTCCAAGCTCATCGCTGGCGGCTTTTGCATGGGCGCTGAAAAGAAGCTCTCCGCCGACGCCGAGCGCGATAAGCACATCGGGCAGGAACGCAGTCCAGAATACTCGCCACGACCACCCTTCGAGAACCAGCCACGCTACGATCTCAATGACCAAGCCGAGGACAATCGCGACGCCGCAACGCTCCGCCCATTTGAGACTTGCGTCTTGGGATATCCTTAGCCCGTTCTCGCTCGCGTTCTTCATCGGACGAGGCCGCGTGGGCGGCAGGCTGAGTCGTCGCGAGTACCTGGCATGGCTAGTAATGCTTACGCTACCGGGCCTGGTGCTACTGCTCCACTATCTTGGCGTGATCCGCTAGGCCGCAGCTTCTCCCCGAATCAGGTCCGGCAGGTTCGCGAGGTCGTGCAGCGTCCAGACGCGATCTGTGAGCCGCGAGGCAATGGCGGGCGTCGTCTTGAGCGTTGAGTGGACCCGGCAAAAGTTATAGTGCATGTAGTGCAGCGCCAACGCCCGCTGAAGGTTCATCATCTTCTTGCTAAAGCCGTTCGTTAGGCGCGTGAAGCGGCGCATCGACATACGCATCGTGAGGTTCTGCCGCTCGATATGCGACGTTGAGATATAGCGTTCGTCGGGAGCGCCCAAGACGCTAATCCTGCGGCGCTCCAGCACCTTCGGCGGGCTGTAGCGCGTCTCGTAGCTCTCCAGGTCGCGCCCGTAGGTCTTTACGTCCATGCCGTAGTCGGCGCGCTTGGCGAAGTAGCGTTGAATCTGCGGCTTGTACATGCCGAAGCCGTCGGTTGAAATCTGCACGATGGTCTTAACGCGACCCGCGAGGTCCTCCATGAAGCGCCGCGCAAAGCGCGGGCTGCGCTTGCCGAGCGTCCAGGTGATGACGAGTTTGCGCTGCGCGTCAATGGCGACCCAGGTCCACATATCGCCGATAGTTTCGCGCTTCTTAGCGGGCGCGATATTCGATTCTTTGGCCTTGCAAAACGTCCAAATCTCGTCGCATTGAATCAGCATGACCGAGAGGCCGCGCACGTTCTCGTCGTGGTACGCCTCGCAAGCATCGCCCACGTCCTCTAGGAGCTTCTGAACCGTGTCCTTGGAAACGCCGACCATGCGAGCCGTGGCCCGGATCGAGTTTCCCTCGACCAGGGCGGAGAGGATGCGGACGCGCTCATCGAGCGGCAGGCGATTCATGACCGCTCAAGCATACCATACTCTGCCTTAGCGGTCAAGCATATAGCAAAGAGTAAGAGGGCGTCTCCTGCCCTATAGATTGCGTGAAATTCACAGGCCACCCACAAGGTGTGCCCTTACGCCGGAGAGTACAACGAGTGCGCTGGGGACCAAAGGAAAACGGCGAGACCGAACACCCTCGCCGTCCTTTGGTGACTGTAGCTCAGTGGCAGAGCGGGGGCCCCTGAATCCCTGCGTCGCGGGTTCGATTCCCGTCAGTCACCCCAGCGGAAAACGAGCGTGATCCCTGCCTCTGAGCGGACGACGTGGCTTCCACGCCGTCCTTTTGCGCCCTGCGTTCGCGGAGCTAGGTTCGCATCCTTCTACTTTCGTAGAAAAAAGTAGAAAGACGGGGCAATGGCGCTATAATGTGGCCCCGTGGCAGATCCCACCCTCAAGCTCGATCCGGCCATTAACGATGAGCTTGACGCGAATTGCGAAGACTACCATGCCAAAAAGCAGTGGTTCGCTGAGGTCATGCTGGCCTATGTGATGCGGAACCCTGCGCGAATCGAAGAAGCGATTGACGAGTGGAAGCAGCTAGGGACCGTCCGAACAAAGCGCCGTCGGAAGGTAACGCCGCTCCCTATTTCTCCCACCGAGCCCGTGCCGCAGCCCGAGCAATCTCCGCCCGCTTCTCTGGAGACAAAGCCTTAGCCCGCGCCTTGCCTCCTACTTTGCCGCCCTTGCGCCCCAGCGCGACCGCGTGGGGGTTCTTCTTGGGCGGCTTCTCCGCCGTGCTCTCAGCCACGATCATCGCGGCGAGACTATTCGGATCGGAGGGCCGTTTCTTGCTTGAGCGTCTTGGCATCGTAGCCTAAGCCTA
>PKZD01000074.1 GCA_003133745.1 Candidatus Tyrphobacter aquilonaris | reverse complement strand
TCCGCCGCCCCCGCCCACGCCGGCGCCTCGGTCGTATCGCGGGTTCATCGCCGGCGCGTTTGCGGCGATCAGGAATTACAATGAGTTCTCGGCCGGCGGGAACTGTCCCCAATCGTACTTGCTGAGCGGAGCGTATGCGTTCAGGGATTCAGGTTTCGCGGTTAAGGTCGACTACCGCAACGATGCGTACGTCACGAGCGATAATCTCACCGACCTTCTTGGCAACCACTATACCCGCTTTGCAACCATCGACGGCGGCACCGCGTTCACGCCGGTTTTTCTGGCGAGACAGAGCACCTTGGATGCGCGCTTGGAGTATCAGATCGCGGCTCCGCGGATCTATATCGGAGTGGGTTACCTCACCACCGGCAACAACTACGGATATCCGAATCTGAACGCCTTTGGCGCCGGAATCGAAAAGCTGCCCGATCTGCGGTCGGGGCTTAGTCTCTTCGGTTCCGTGTTTTACTATCCGACCGCGAGCGGCAACTATACCGTCACCAACCCGACGAGTTCGAACTTCGGCAATGTCTACCGGCAACAGTACCAGATCGTGAAGTACGATGTCGGCCTCACGCTCGCGTTCGGACGTTCCCCGGTCTATCTCTACGGTGGTTTCAGTAACGATCAGTATGTCGCGAGGCAGAACGCACCGATCGGTCAGACGCATGCCGGTCCGTACATCGGCCTCGGCCTAAGGTTCTAAGCGGTCGAAAGGACCATGACCATGCTCAACATCCCGTGCTTCTTCCACGTCCGGCGGCTCGCCGCGCTGGTGGCCTTAACATCCTTGGCGGCGTGCGGATGCGCTAACTGCACGGTGCCGGCCTTCACCGGGCCACCGGGATCAGGACCCGTGACGCCGTCCTCGGCGTGCAGCCAAGGCGCCTCTGCGATCGTGCTCGGACCGGCACTCGCGCCTTTTGCGGTGCTCGCTGGTTCTGCCGTCTCAAATGTCGGCAACACGCTCGTTACGTACGGCCCCGGTGCCGTCACCGGCGGCACCAACGACGATCTCATCGGCGCGTGGCCGGGGAGTTCAGTGACGGGATTCTACCCGCCTGGAACGGACACGGACGGGACGAACGCAATATACGCGGCTGGTTATAATCCGAATACCGCCGTACCACAAGCTGCCCAAGGTGCATTGACCACCGCTTATAATACCGCCGCCGGAAAGCCAGGGGCGACCACCGTC
The DNA here is from genome assembly GCA_003133745.1 of Candidatus Tyrphobacter aquilonaris. Classification (GTDB taxonomy): domain Bacteria; phylum Vulcanimicrobiota; class Vulcanimicrobiia; order Vulcanimicrobiales; family Vulcanimicrobiaceae; genus Tyrphobacter; species Tyrphobacter aquilonaris. The sequence continues at coordinate 126,340 of PKZD01000074.1, read as the reverse complement.
GCCGGGGACCTCGGCGGGCTAACCCTTACGCCCGGCATCTACAAATCGACTTCAACGCTCTTGATTCAGTCGGGAAACCTCACGCTTAACGGTCTTGGCAATCCGCAGAGCGTCTTCATCTTCCAGATAGGGTCCGGGCTCACGACGGTACTCAACGGCACAGCCGGCGGCAACGTGATCTTGGAAAATGGCGCGAGCGCTTGCAACATCTATTGGCAAGTCGGCAGCTCTGCCACGCTTGGAGGCGCAACTTTTTACGGGAATGTCTTCGCCTTTTCATCTATTACGATAAATGCCACGACGTTCACCGGCCGAGCGCTCGCGGGCGGCAGTGCGTTGGGAGATGGCGCCGTTTCAATCCCGGTCGTGGGTGGCTCACTCATCACCAACCCCGGCGGGCAATAAGGCTTTGCACCGCATCGCGCGACGCACAGCGGATGCAGGGTGAATCAGAAGGGTTAAAAATGAATCAAAGACGCTGGCCGATGATCTGCGGCCTCGCTTGCGCGCTCGCTCTCATGTCGGGACAAACTCTTGCCGCACCGAGGCTCACGCCGGTTCCGTTGGTGCCTTCCCCGGAGCTCGTCGCGTAGTGGGGACACGTGCAGTCCTACGAGGGCACCTATTCGGGTGACATCCAATCCTCATCCTCGGGCGGATGGCACGAGCATTTCGCGGCAAGCGCGACGCTCTTGCCGCTGCTTCCTGGACGCGTTCTTGCGATCCTGAACTTTCATGGCTCCACGGGGACGACCCAAATGGCCAGCGGCAACTGCGGCAGCGCCGATACCGAAGAGCCGACTGAAGTCGTGCTCGACTTAGACATCACGTCCCATAAGTACGATCTCCATCTTATTCCGGGCCCGGGCACCGTAGACTTGAAGGGCGGGAACTCGAGCTGCACGCATCCATTTGTTGCGAAGAATCGCGTTTTAGAACAAACTCAGTTCGTAGCGTACAAACGCACGCTGGAGTAGCACGTTCGTACCAGGTTCTCAGCAGTTTGAGCAGCTCGACAATAAGCCCAGTACGCGTTTTGAGCGGCAGATCTCCCATTCCCGTCAACCGCGGAATGCTGCCCTTGCCCCGGGCGCTAGGGCTTTGCAGCGGCCACGCGATCGGCGCGCGGCGTGGAAATGAAACTTCCTGCCCTAGCCTTACGTTATGAAGCATTGTGTCTCTGTGAGCGCGACGACCGATCGTCGATGAGCGATGGGGAAGTCTAGCCTATCGACTTAAGGAAGTTCCGGAATGCCTTCTACGGTTTGGTTCACCCAAGAAAGCAAATGTTGAACGATCTACGTCTGGCCGGCAAGCACGAAATCGTCGTGCCAAGAGCCGCTGCGGTTCATGATGATACGGCTGCGGAAGTCCTCATCAAGCACCTCTTCGCACAACCCAGCGATAAGATTCCAGGCATCGATTACGCAGTCGGCTACAAACCCGCCGATGGGCCGACGGGCGGTGATATCTTAGATGTCTTTCCATTCGATAACGGTTCGGTCGGGTTCTCGATGGCCGACATTTCCGGCAAAGGTGTGCGTGCCGCGGTTCATGCAGCACTGATAAAGTATGCGATACGCGCATACGTTTCGGCGGAACAAACTGCCGAGATGGTTTTGCGATCGCTCAATCGTCTGTTTCGTGAAAACAACGCCTTCGAGAAAGCGGACGCATTCGCGAGCGTCTTTGTCGGCGTCGTCGACTCAGAGCGTCGGATGATGACGTATGCATCCGGGGGACATGAACCCGTGATCCTTATCTGTCCAGGTAGCCCAGCTCGGGTGCTTGCACCCACGGCACCGCTGGTCGGGGTATTCGGCGACCAGCATGCTTCTTTCGGACAAGCGGTTGCGGCTTTGGAACCTGGATGCACCCTCGTTGCGACGACCGATGGCGTCACTGAGGCCCAGCGCAATGGAGAACTCTACGGCATGGAGCGCTTAACCGATTTCGTAGAGCGCCACGCATCAGAGCCGGTAGAAATGCAAGTGAAACTATTGATGACCGATGTTTCAGCGTACTGTTATGGCAAGCCTCAAGACGACATTGCCATTCTGGCCGCGCGTATACAGTGAGACATCGACCCTATGGGCCTGGCTCGCGTCACGGGTGTTCGTTATGATGACGTGCACGCCGCATCCGCCCTTGACCTTGCGAGGCTCGAAAGCCCAAAACCACGCCACCGTCGGTCCGCCAAACGTCCCCGGCGCGGCTGGACGACGGGCACGTCATCCGCGTGCGCGGTAGCAAGCGCGTCTTGGTACGCGTGGCGGCCGTAGCGCGGCGGCGCAGCGCGAGATCGACTTCCTCGCGTGTCCGGTTATCGGGAGCATAACGGAGGCCCGCGACGGTGCGCTCATTACTCTGCCGGGCGGTACGCAACAGGCGTACGATCGCGGCAGGCCGCTCCTCGAAACGATGGCGTCGACCGTCAAGTACACGGGATCGCCGCTGGCAAGCGGCTATGTCAAACTTGCGAGCAATTCGGTTCTGGGCATCGTCGCCGAATCGGCCGGCGAACTCTTACGCGTGAGCGAGCGCGCGGGCGTCGATCGAGCGCTCGCGATCGAAATGATCCTCCACGCGTTCGCGCGTGCTCCGGGCAAGAAGCAGCAGCTGCTCGAGCGAGACTCGAAGCCCGGCGACGTTGGGATGCGCCTCGTCCTCAAGCTCGCAAAGATCGCGCTCGTCGCGGGAGCCGCCATCCTTTACACGCGACGCCTCGCACAGTTGCAGGGAAAGTCGCACGTTCGTGACCATCTAGGCGGTAGAATTGCTTTAGGGTGTTGCACCTAGGAGGGTACAAAACCATGAGGAAGATGTTCACCATCCGCGCTGTTCTCGCGTCGATCTTTGTCGCAGCGGGTCTTGGGTTCTTGCCTGCGGCAGCGCATCCCAGCGTCGACGTCGTCGCGTCGAACTGGAAGTTCGCGCCGGCTACGATCGAACTGCATGTCGGTCAAACAACGACGCTGCGTCTCACCTCGAGCGAAGGCGTGCATGGTCTGAAGTCCGACGAACTCGGCATCCCGCAAACGACGATCATGCCCGGCTCTTGGGCGACCGTCCAAGTTACGCCGGCGAAGGCCGGCACGTACATCCTGCACTGCACGATCGTCTGCGGTGCGGGGCACCCGAACATGGCACTCACGGTTCACGTCGTGCCATGAGAGCGCACGCGCGAGCGGCGGCATTCGTGGCGTCGGCTGCGACATTCGTAGCGGCTGTGTGGTTCTCACCGAAAGAGGTGCCACGAGCGCAGGCGATGCCACCGTTTGCACAGGCCTATGGCGTTTCGTGCAGTCTGTGCCACACGCAGGTTCCCGGCCTCAATGCCTATGGACGTTATGTCCAGCGAACGGGATATGCGTCGCTCGATCCGAACGTTTTGCGGCGCGCGCTTCCGGTTTGGATCGGCGAAAACACCTGGTATGATAGTCAGGATCCGACCGCACCACATCAGACGCAGTTCGGAAATCTTGCGATCCATGCCGTCGGGCCGATCGGAAGCGACATCACCTATCACTTTCAGCAGTGGATCTGGGAGAACGATCAGGCAGGCGATCTTGACACATTCTGGGTCGCGTACAACAATCTGCTCCACCGCGACGGCCACCTTTTCGTCGGACTCATTGAAGCACCCGGGCCGTCACCGTTCAGCCAATGGTTCGATCTTGCGGCGTTCGCGACGCCGGAGATCACCGTTGGCGAGCACCCCTACCTGCTCGACGCCAACCGTTGGGGCATGAAGCTCAACTACATCAAAGGCGATCTCGATGCCGAAGCTGGATGGCTGGGAAGCACACAGGGCTGGGGAGGCTTGAGCGATTTCTCGGATGATACGGACAAGACGTTCCAATACAAAGTCGCCTATGCGAATCCGATCAGCCCGGTCGAGTTCGGAGCCTACGGATCCTACGGATCGTTTCCGTTGGCCGAAGGCGGCACCGACCCGTACCATTCGATCGCAGGCTACGTCCAACGCGATCCGTTCCACGGCGTTCCCGGGGTGCTGGCAGTGTATCAGAGCGCATACGATGCGGATCCCGGGGTGGGATTGGGACCCGCCGCAAGCACGGCGGCAACGTTCGAACTCTACGAACCGGTCCTGGGCAAAGGACTCGTCGCCCTGCGCGAAGAGTGGACCAATGACGGGCTCGGCACGTATCAACAAACCGGAAACATCGATTTCAGCTATCGTATCCTGCCCTTCGTCCACGTCTACGTCGAGGATGCCATGGCACAGCACGACATTCCCGAGTGGCGCTATATGATCTGGCTCACGGTGCCGATCAGAAACGTCAAGTGAGGAGACCCTCATTGCTCAACATGCCGTCACGCACTATTTTTCTGGCCAGGCTTATCGGTTTATCGGCGGTCTTCATGTCCCTGGCGATGGTCGTGAACAAGACATCCTTTATCGGAACCACGGCAGCGCTCGTCCACGAGCCGCCAGCCCTAATGATCTATGGGATGATCGCTCTGTTTGCCGGCCTCGCAATGGTGATCGGCCACAATGTTTGGTCGGGCGGTGCGCTGGCAGTCGTCGTCACGCTAATCGGATGGCTCATATTGATCCGCGGTGTGGTCCTTCTATCCCTATCCTCAGCCGCAATTATGAGTCTCTTTGACACGATGCGCTTCGCGGAATTCTTCTACGTCTACGTCGCGGTACTCTTTGCGATCGGCGTCTACCTCACGTACGCGAGCTTCAGATCGTCGCCATCACTCAGCACGGGTGTCAAAGGTCACCCATAAGTAGTAGTAGTCAGTTTTGGATGTCGATGGTTGCGCGGGCCTTCTCGGCCTTCGTGCGGCAGCGCAGAACGCAGCAGCCGCTTCTGACATGAAGCGAAGTATAGCCCTAGCGATCAACCTGCTCGCGGGATAGATACCGTATTCGGCGTCAAGTGTAATTGGCGTCGAAAGCCACGCCTGAGCGAAGAACACCGTAGGCCAGGACCAACAGCTTTCGCATGACTGCGCCGATGATGAGCCGTTTGTGTTTTCCCGCAGCCAGCAGACGTTCAGCGAAGGCCCGAAGAGTCGGGTTGAACCTAAGGGCGACCATCGCTGGCATGTAGAGCGCTTTGCGGATGCGAGCGTTGCCTGTTTTACAAAGCCGGGGACGGCCGCTCACGCCGGTGGCGGGGTCGCCCTTCGCGGCGGGCACGTATCCCGCTGACGTGGCGATCGGAGTATAGCTGCCTTTAAGGGGAGGATATTATGAAACAAAGACGCTGGCCGATGACCTGCGGGCTCGCTTGTGCACTCGCTCTCATGTCGGGGCAAACTCTTGCCGCACCGAGGCTCACGCCGGTTCCATTGGTGCATTCCACAGTACTGCCCGCGACCTGGGGCCACGTAGAGTCCTATGAAGGCAGCTATTCCGGTGACATCCAATCCACGTCCTCGGGCGGATGGCACGAGCATTTCACTGGAAACGTGACGCTCTTACCACTGCTTCCGGGACATGTCGTTGGTGGGATGCTCAATTTTCAGGGGTCCACCGGGACGAGCCAAATTGCCGGCGGGTACTGCGGCAGCGCCGATACCGAGCAGCCGACTGAGGTCGTGCTAGACTTGGACATCGCGACTCATAAGTACGATCTTCACCTTATTCCGGGCCCGGGCAGCGTCGCCTTGACGGGCGGAAGCTCCACTTGCACGCATCCCTTTGCCAGGGTCTTTGCGGTTGCACAATTTGACGCCCTACAGGCATTGCTCCCAGCGCCCTCCGCTGGGATATGCGGAACGGAAACCTTTTATCGCTCGGGGCATTGGGGGAACGAAACGGATACGCTCCACTGGAGCTTTGTGCCGGTCGCGAACGTGCACTGGGCAATCAAACTGTACTGCCCTTCCATCATCAACGGAGTTGCGCCGCTACACTGAGAGCGTCACTGAATAGAGGCACGCGTCTCAGAATCAGCATGCGTTTCTCTTAGGGTGTGACCCCAAGAAGCGCTCGTAAGAGTCGGCGTAACCGTGTAAGCCTTTCCATCGGTAACGACAGTCACCGCCCCGTCCTGGTCCGTGCGGTAGATCTTCGCGCCGAATCGGAGCAGTGTTGCGATGGTCGAGGGAGCGGGATGGCCGAAGACGTTGTGCCTTCCAACCGAGATGATCGCGATCTTCGGACGCACGGCGGCGAGAAACTCCGACGTCGTTCCATAGGCGGAGCCGTGGTGTCCGACCTTGAGGATCGCGCAGCGCAGGTTTACTCCTTCGCGGAGGAAGCGCTGCTCCGCGGCCGTGCCGGCGTCGCCGGTGAAGAGCATGCAGAACGAGCGATAGCGCAGCGTGAACGCGATGGAGTTATCGTTGATTTGGTTCTTGCTGACGATGAATGGCAGCGATGGCCCGATGAAGCGCAGCACGACGCCGTCATCCGTACGCCAGACGTCACCCGCTCGCGGATAGACGATGGGAACACCGGCTGTGCGAGCCGTCGCGCGCGCGTCCTGGTACGCGTGCCCGCCGTAGCGCTGTCCACCGTCCGCCAACTCCGCGACACGTAGCTTGCGCAATACCGGCGCGACGCCGCCTGCATGATCGCCGTGCGGGTGCGTGAGCACGATCGCATCGAGCGCGTGGATGCCGCGACGCAAGAGGAACGGCACGACGGTCTCCTCGCCGACGCGCTCCGCGATCGAACCGTCGCTCTGCGGGCCGCGCTCGAGCCGGCCGCCCGCATCGACGAGCAGCGCGTGATGCGCCGGCGTTTCGATGAGAATGGCGTCGGCTTGGCCGACGTCGAGCACGGTGATGCGTAGTCGCGCGTCGATCGCGTGCGGCGGCTGCAACACGAGCGCAATCGCGACGAGCATGGCGGCGATGCCCGGCGTCCAATGGCGCCGCCGCGCGCACCATGCGAGAAAGAGCAACGCGGCGTCGTAGGCGGTGATGCAGTACGCGGGCGCGGGTGTCATTGGAATCGCCGCTCCCGGTAACGCGGAGAGCGTCCGCACGACCGCGAGGATCCACGCGATCACCCATCCTTGCAGGTTCGCGACCGCCTGCGCGAACTGCGGCATCCACGCGACGAGAAGCTGCAGTGCTCCCAGGGTGATCGAGGCGCCGACACATGGAACGACGGCGAGGTTCGCGAGCACGGCATACGGCGAGAACTGCAGGAAGATCGCGGCGGTCAAGGGCCATGTTCCGAGCTGCGTCGCGACGCTCAATATCAGCGCTTCACGCAGGATGCGCGGGAACGCAATCCGTTCCTCGATGAGCCGTTCGAGCACGGGCGCGCATGCGAAGATCGCGCCGACGCAACTGAAGGAGAGCGCGAACGACGGCGTCGCGATGCTCTGCGGCCGCAGCGCTGCGAGGACGAGTGCCGCGAGCGAAAGCGAGTTCCACGAGAAGGAGGCTCGTCCGAGCGCGCGCGCGCAGAGTGCCGCCGTCACCATGACCGCTGCGCGCGTCGCCGGAAGCTGCGCGCCGCTCCAGATCACGAACGCCCACACGGCGGCGATCGCAAGGCAGCAACTCCACGCGCGCGGAAGCGCGAGCCCGGAGAGGAGCGCGACGGCGAGCGCCGCGACGACGCCGAGATGGAGTCCGGCGGTGACGAGCACGTGCACGGTGCCGGTCTCTTGAAACTCCGCGCGCAGGTCCGGCGCGAGATCGGCGCGCTCGCCCCACAACTCGCCCGCGACGATCGAGGCGGCGGGCTCGCCGAGCGTGTCGCGCAGTTGCGCGAGCGACCATGCGTGAGCGCGGGGCAGCCACGCGCGCAACTGCCAGGGCGACGGCGGCAACGTCGAGAGAACTTCACCGTTTGCAATCTGCGCGTCGAGCCCGCGTTCGCGTTCGAGCGCGATCTCGCTCGGCTCACCGGGATTGCGCGCCTCGTCGAAGGGCTCGAATCGTCCGCGAAGGACGATGCGCGATCCCGCAGGCGGCGGCGATCCGGGCACGTGCGTGAGGACGACCAACCCGTTGTCGAGCGTCGCCGCGAAGCTGCTCGTCGCGCCGGATTCGCGAACCGCCGCGAGCGCGACGGCGGAATATCGCGCGGTCCGCATTTCGTGTACGAGAGGAGCCTGCCGCGCGTGCAGCCACGCGTTGCCGGCGAAGAGCCCCAGGGCAAGCAGCACGCTCGCGCGAACCGGGCGCGAGTGCGCGCACGCGGAGCGCACGCAGAGCGCCACGATGCCGAGCGCGTCGAGCACGCGTCCGTCCGGCGAAAGCGGCGCGACCGCAAGCGTGCCGAGCACGGCGGCAGCCGCGACGGCGAGGACGGTGGAGGGCATGCAACGACCCTCTGCGACTTCGGCGCCACTCGACAAGGGGAGAGGGATTGCGGATCATCGTCACCGGCGGAGCCGGATTCATCGGCTCGCACATCGTCGAGGAGTACCTCGCGCAAGGGCACGAGGTGCTCGTGATCGATTCGCTTTGGGAGCACGGCGGGGGGCGCCGCGCCAACATCCCCGATCGCGTGACGTTCGTACCGATCGACATCCGCGACAAGAACCTATCGCGCGTCTTCGCCGAGTTTCGGCCCGATGTCGTCAGCCATCATGCCGCCCAGCACTCCGTGGCGATCTCGTCGCGCGACCCCGGACTCGATGCCGAAGTCAACGTCGTCGGCCTGCTCAACGTGCTCGACAACACGGTGAAAGTCGGGGCGAAGAAGGTCATCTTCGCCTCCAGCGGCGCGACCTTCGGGCACCCGGAGTCGCTGCCGATGACCGAGGCGACGCCGCAGAACCCGACCTCGCCGTACGGCATCACGAAGATGGTCGCGGAGCACTATCTGCGCTTCTATAAGGAAGAACGAGGACTGGATTTCACCGCGCTACGCTACGGCAACGTCTACGGACCGCGCCAAGACCCGAGCGGCGAGGCCGGCGTCATCGCCATCTTCATCGGCAAGCTTCTGCGGCATGAAGGCGTGCGCATCGACTGGGACGGCGAGCAGACGCGCGACTACGTCTACGTGAAAGACATCGCGCGCCTCAATGTCGACGCGCTCGGACGCGGCTCGGGCGAGTGCTTCGTGATCGGAACCGGGATTAAGACGAGCGTCAACGAGATCTATCGCCTGCTCGTCGAGCTCACCGGATTCGAAGCGCCGGTCACGCACGGCGAGAAGCGCCCCGGCGACGCGCGTGACGCGCAGTTCGACGCCACGCTCGCGCACACGCATCTCGGCTGGCGGCCGCAGGCCTCGCTACGCGACGGTATGCTCGAAACGCTGAGGTATTTTCAGAAAATCACCACTGCCTAGGCTCAGACGACGAGATTCAAGAGTTTGTCCGGCACGTAGAAGTGCTTGCGCGGTTCCTTGGCATCGAGCGAGGAGCGCACGTGCGGATCGGCGAGTGCGAGCGCGAGCGCTTCGCTTTCCGAGAGCCCGGATGGCGCGGTGAGGCGACCGCGGATCTTTCCGTTGACCTGAACGACGAGAACGATCTCGTCGAGCGCGATGATCGAATCGTCGGGTTCCGGATAGGGCTCGAGGTGAACCGACGTCGTATGGCCGGAGCGCTCCCACAGCTCCTCCGCGATGTGCGGCGCGAAGGGCGCGACGAGCAGCGGCAGCGCGTGGGCGGCGTAGGCAAGCGCGGGCGATTCGGGCGTGGAACGCAGCAGGGCCGACATTGCATTGAGCAGTTCGTCGAGCTTTGCGATCGTCGTGTTGAAGTGAAAGCGGCGCGAACGCGTTTCATCGATCGCGGAGCGCGCCGCAACGTGGACGGCTCGCAAGAGGGCCCGTTCGTCGCCGCCGTTCACTTCGGGCGGCGTGCGCACGTCCGCAGCCGCGCGGGTGAGTGGTTCGCAGAGTCGCCACAGCCGATGAACGAAGCGTACGCGGCCGCTGATGCCCTCGTCGGTCCAATCGCTCGTGTCCTCCGGCGGCGTGACGTAGAGGAGGAAGAGTCGCATCGCGTCGACGCCGTTCTTCTCGGCGGTTTCGTCGATGCCGATGACGTTGCCGCGCGACTTCGACATCTTCTCGCCGTCGTGCAGGACGAAGCCTTGATGGAAGAGGCGCGCGAACGGCTCGTCGTCGCCGCCGACCCAGCCGCGATCGTGGAAGAACTTGTAGAAGAAGCGAGCGTAGAGCAAATGCATGACGGCGTGCTCGGAGCCGCCGACATACTGATCGACGTTCATCCAGCGATCGGCGTCCTCGCGCTCCCATGCGGCGTTTGCATCGTGCGGCGAGAGATAGCGCAGATAGTACCAAGAGGATTCGAAGAACGTATCCATCGTGTCGGTGTCGCGCCGCGCCGGCCCGCCGCAGCGGGGGCATGTCGCGTTCACGAACTCCGGCATTCGCGCGAGCGGCGAGCCTTCGCCGGTGATCGGCGCGTTCGGCGGCAGCAGCACGGGCAATTGCTCGTCGGGAACCGGAACCTCGCCGCAAGCTTCGCAGAAGAGGATCGGAATCGGCGTCCCCCAGTAACGCTGCCGCGAGATGAGCCAGTCGCGCAGGCGGTAGTTCACGCTCTTGCGCCCGACGCCGAGCGCGGCGAGACGCTCCGCGATCGCATCGCGGGCGCGCGCGCTCGACATCCCCGTGAAGTCGTCGCTCGCGATGAGGCGTCCGTCTTCGACGAACGCTTCCACGAGGGGAGGCGGCGCGTCCGGGCCGCCGTGCGGCACGATGACTTGGGCGATCGGCAGCCCGTGCTTCTTTGCGAAATCGAAGTCGCGCTCGTCGTGCGCCGGAACGCCCATGACCGCGCCGGTGCCGTACTCGGCGAGCACGTAGTTCGTGACCCAGACCGGGACGCGCTCGTGCGAGAGCGGATTGATCGCGTAGGCGCCGGTGAAGAGGCCGTTTTTCTCCATCAAACTCGTGCGCTCGAGCTCCGACTTCGAGCAGAGCGATTCCGCAAACGCATCGATCTCGGCGGCGCGTTTCTTCGCGATCACCGATTTCAATGCGGCGATGACGGGATGCTCCGCTGCGATCGCGAGGAATGTTGAGCCGAAGAGCGTGTCGGCGCGCGTCGTGAAGACGTCGATCTTCGCGTCGATGCCCTCGACGGCAAAGGAGAACTCGACGCCCTCGCTGCGCCCGATCCAGTTCCGCTGCATCGTGCGCGTGCGCTCGGGCCAGCCCTCCAACCGATCGAGGTCGGCGAGCAGGCGGTCCGCATAGCTGGTGATCTTCAGAAACCACTGTTCGAGATTGCGGCGCTCGACGAGCGTCTCGCAGCGCCAGCACCGGCCGTCGATCACTTGCTCGTTGGCGAGAACCGTCTGGTCGTGCGGGCACCAGTTGACCGGCGCTTCGCGCCGGTAGGCGAGACCGTGCTCGAGGAATCGAAGAAAGAGCCACTGGTTCCAGCGATAGTACTCGGGATCGCACGTCGCGATCTCACGCGACCAATCGTAGCCCGTGCCCATGAGCCGCAGTTGTCGCACCATGTTCGCAATGTTCGAACGAGTCCACGTCGCCGGGTCGATGCCGCGTTGGATCGCCGCGTTCTCCGCGGGGAGGCCGAAGGCGTCCCATCCCATCGGGTGCAGTACGTCGTAGCCGAGCATGCGCATCATGCGCGCGATTGCGTCGCCGAGCGTGTAGTTCTTCGCGTGCCCGACGTGGAGATCGCCCGAGGGATACGGAAGCATCTCGAGCACGTAGTATTTCTCGCGCGTGGGCACTGCGGGCGTGTCGAAGGCGCGGTCGCGCAGCCAGCGCTCCTGCCACTTGCGTTCGACGGAGCGGAAATCGTAGGCGTCGGCCATATGCGCCCTATCGTAGCGTTTCGCAGCGCGCTCGACTAGAGGGCCGTCTTTGGCTCTTGTCGATCGCCGCGCTCGTCGTGAAGGCCGGGCATGTTACGCTATGCATCGATCGCGGCCGGCGTCGCGCTCGCCCTCCTCGCTCTCTACCATCCGGCGCCGCGACCGCCGGAGAGCCTCGATCCGTCACCGGTGCCGTCCGCGCCGGCTCCCGCGGCATCACGGCGTTCTTCGGATTCCGCAGGCGCCACGATCGTCGTCTACGTCGCCGGAGCGGTCCGTCGTCCCGGACTCTACCGTCTTCCATTGGATGCCCGCGCCGACGATGCGCTCGCGCGTGCGGGCGGTTTCACGAACGCTGCCGACGCTGCCGGCGTCAATCTCGCGGAACGTCTCGAGGACGGCGAGGAGGTCGAGGTGCCCGAACGCGGTGCTCCGGCGCGCAGTCGCCGGGGGCATCGCGTCCGTCACCATGTGCAGCATCGACGACGACGCGACGCCGGCGTCGTCGATCTCAATCGCGCCGACGTGCGCGCATTGGGCAGCATTCCCGGCATCGGTGCGGCGATCGCGCAGCGGATCGTCGACGTGCGCGCGCGCGAGGGTCCGTATGCTTCACTCGACGAGCTGCTTGACGTGGCCGGGATGAACGAGGCCCGACTCGAGCGTGCAAGGCCGCATCTCGTGCTCTAGCGAACGCGCGTTCATGATGCTTCCTGCGAGGCAGACGTTGCCTCAGTTGGTGCGCGAGGCTCTCGCGGAGCCGCGCGCGCAAGCGTTGCTCGAACGCGTAGACGGGAAGTGGACACCGACGTCGAGTTCGGCGTTGCTGGAGCGGGTCGAACGACTCGCCGCGGCGATCGTGGGCGCGGGGTTGAAAACCGGAGATCGCGTCGCGCTGATTTCGCATGATTGCGTCGATTGGATCGCCTGCGCATTCGGAACGCTCTTCGCAGGCTGCGTCGTCGTGCCGATCTATCCAACGCAAGCGCTCGATCAAATGGGATTCATCCTCGAACATTCGGGTGCGACATTGATCTTCGTGGACACGCCGGCCGCGCTCGAACGGTTGAGTCAAGTCCCGAATCTACCACGTGCAATCGTCATGAGCGGTGCCGGCGAAACCTCGCTGCGCTCCTTCGAAACGCATGCGCCCAAGGAGTTCACGCCGCCGTCCCTCTCGCCCGACGATCTCGCCGTGCTGATTTACACGTCGGGAACGACCGGAAATCCGAAGGGCGTGATGCTGACGCACGACAACATCGCCTTCGATGCTCGCTCCGCGAAGCACTACGGATTCCAGGCGATCGAACCGGGGGAAGACGTGCTCTCGGTGCTGCCCTACTCGCACATCTTCGAGCACACGGTGATCTATATCTATCTGCTCGGGAGCCTTCGGTATTCCATCTCTCACGATCCGAGCGCACTGCTTGCCGATCTCCGCGACGTCCGACCGGTTTCGATGACGGCGGTACCGAGAATCTTCGATCGCGTGCTCGCGGGCGTGAATGCGACCGCGCTCGCGCGTGGCGGCCTCCAGGCGAAGCTCGTTCCGTGGGCCCTGCGCGTCGGACACGATTACGCGTACGCGAAAACCTTTGGGGGCGGCCCCGGATTCGGTCTCGCAATGCGCTATCGCGTCGCGCGAACGCTCGTGCTCAATAAGATTCGCAAGCGCCTCGGCCTCGATCGCATTCGCTACTTCACGAGCGGCAGCGCAGCGCTGCACGTCGATACCGCAATGATCTTCCTCGGTCTCGGCTTGCCGATCATGCAGGGCTACGGCTTGACCGAAACCTCCCCCGTCACGACGGTGAGCCGGCTTTCCACGAACGACTACGGCGCGGTCGGCAAGCCCATCCCCGGCGTCGAGCTGCGGATCGCCGAAGACGGCGAGGTGCTCACGCGCGGCCGGCACGTCATGAAGGGTTATTATCGCGACGCCGCCGCGACGGCGGAGGCGATCGAGGACGGTTGGCTGCATACCGGAGATGTGGGAACGATCGACGAGAAGGGCTTTCTCCGCATCACCGACCGCAAGAAGGAAGTCTTCAAGACCTCCGGCGGAAAGTTCATCGCGCCGTCACGAGTCGAATCCGCGATCAAGCGCTCGATCTACGTCACGCAAGCGATGGTGGTCGGCGACGGGCGTCCGCATCCCACGGCAATCGTCAACGCGAACTGGGAACTCGTGCGCGCTGCGCTCGGCATCCCGGCGGAGGTCACGCCGGAGAAACTCGCCGCGCGTGACGACGTGCTGAAATTCCTGACGCACGAGGTCGCGAAGCAAACGGCGGATCTCGCGATCTTCGAGCAGACTCGTCGGATCATCGTGATCCCGCAGGAGTTCACGGTCGAAAGCGGCTTTCTTTCACCCGCCATGAAGATCAAGCGCCGCGTCGTCGAGCAACGATACGCGGCCGAAATCGACGCGGTGTACCAAACGGATCGCCACGCGCATGCCCACGCCTAATCCCCACTCGCACGACCACCCGGTCGACGAAATTCTCAAGGGACCGATCAAGAGCAAGACGGTCTTTCCCGCATTGCTTCTTCACCTACTCGAGGAGCAGTCGGACCATGGCTATGGCCTGATGCAGCGCATCGATCAACTCTGCGGCGACCTCATCGCGGTCAACACGAACAAAATCTATCCGTTGCTGCGCCGCCTCGAAGAGCGCGGGTTCGTCAGCGCGAGCTGGGATCATCCGACGAAGCGCTCGCGCCGAATCTATGCGATCACGCCCACGGGCCGCGAGCGCCTGGAACGCATCAAAGCGACAATGAAGCCATACCTCGATCAGATAGAAGGGGCGGTCAGCCGCCTCCGCAGCGCAATTTACNNGAGCGACAATGCTTTTCGTCATGCGCAAGTGGCTCTCTATCGCATTGCTCGCGGCATGCGCGCTGGCGGCTTCGCCCAGCGTGCCGGCCATCCCACCCGCGACGCCCGACGCCGTCACGCAGCACACGATCGTGCTCGACGGACGCGTCTACGCCTATACCGCGCGCGCGGGAACGATCACGCTCCGGGATCAGAACGATCGCCCGACCTGTCGCGTCTTCTATACCGCGTACACGTTGGACGGTGCGAACCCGAGCACGAGGCCCGTCACGTTTTTCTACAACGGCGGTCCGGGCAGTTCGACGATCTGGCTTCGGATGGGCTCCTTCGGTCCGGTTCGCGTGCAAACGTCGGACGGAACGGTGACCGGTCCGCCGCCCTATCGCCTCGTCGACAACCGGTACAGCTTGCTCGACAAGAGCGACCTCGTCTTCATCGACATGCCGGGGAGCGGCTTCGGGCGCATCATCGGAACGGGCACGCCGAAAGCTTTCTGGGGCGTCGACGAAGATGTCGCGGCGTTCGCGCAGTTCATCCAGCGTTACATCACGACGTTCAACCGCTGGAACTCGCCGCGCTTCCTCTTCGGCGAGTCGTATGGGACGACCCGATCTGCTGTGCTTTCGAACTACTTACAGAATGAAGGCATCGGCCTGAACGGCGTCGTGCTGCTCTCTTCGTTCCTCAACCCGATGGTGGACGAACTACCGGGCGCGCCGACGGGCGGCGGCGATTGGTACTACATCCTCTACCTTCCATCGGAGGCTGCCGCGGCGTGGTACCATCACGCGATCCCGTCCGCGCCGTCGCTCGGCGTGCTCTTGCCGGAGGTCGAACGCTTTGCGCTGACCGAGTATCTCGACGGCCTCGCACAGGGCGCGCAGATCTCGCCGGCGCGATACGACGATATCGTCGCGCGGCTGCACCAATACACCGGGCTCTCGGAGCGATACATCCGCAACGCGAACCTGCGCATTTCCTACGACCGTTTCGAGAACGAGCTGGCGCGCGAGCGCGGGATCACGATCGGTCGTTTGGATGCACGCTTTCAGACCTACGTGTTGGACCATCCTGAAGGTTCGCCGGATTGGGACGCAACCGATGCCGCAATCGACTCGGCCTTCGTTTCGATGGGAAACTACTATCTTCGCCAGGTGCTCAAGTACAACACGCCGCTGTTGTATCGCGCGGAGATCTACGATCTCATCTATGCGAACGGAAATTCATGGGATCTCACGCATGGAAACGACCCGCAGACGCTCAACGTCGCGCCCGATCTCGCGCAGGCGATGACCTACAATCCGAGTCTGCAGGTCTTCTCGGCCAACGGCTACTTCGATTTTGCGACGCCGTTCTTCGAGACCGTCTACGTGCTCCACCACCTCTACCTTGCGCCCGCGTTGCAAAGGAATATCACGTACGGCTTCTATCAGTCGGGCCACATGGTCTACTTGCATCCGGCCGCGCTCGCGCAGTTCCACGCGGACTTGGAGCGCTGGTACGCCCGGACGCTTTCGAGCTCGCATCGCTAGGAGATGATCGTGCGCAGAAGAGTCGCCTTCGCAATCCTGACCGCGTTTCTTTGCCTCGCCGCCGCGCCCAGCGGCGCGCAGCCTGCAGCCTCGGAGCCGGAATATACGCCGGACGCGGTCACGCAGCATGCGATGACGCTGAACGGCAGGGTCTACTCGTACACGGCGAGAGCCGGAACGATCACGCTCGTGAACCAAGAAGGGCAGCCCACCTGCCGGATGTTCTATACCGCGTTCACGCTCGACGATCAGTCCCCCGGGAGCCGTCCCGTCACGTTCTTCTACAACGGCGGCCCGGGAAGTTCGACGATTTGGCTGCGTATGGGATCCTTCGGTCCGATGCGCGTGGTCGTCGGCGATGCGCAAGCTTCGGCGAACGCGCCGTTCGCGCTCGTCCCCAACGAATACACGTTGCTCGACCGCACCGACCTCGTTTTCATCGATGCGCCTGAAACGGGATTCAGCCGCCTCGTCGGCGCGGGCAAACCCGATCAGTTCTTCGGCGTCGACGAGGACATGCGCGCGTTCGGCCAGTTCATCTCGCGCTACGTCAGCACGTTCGGCCGCTGGAACTCTCCGAAGTTTCTCTTCGGCGAGTCGTACGGGACGCCGCGCTCCGCCGTGGTCGTGAACTACCTGCAGAACGAGGGCATCGGCATCAACGGCGTCGTGCTGCTCTCGTCGATCCTCGATTTCGGTCTCGATTGGGACGTGAACTTCACGCCAACCGCGATCGGGGGCGGCGATTGGGCTTTCGTCTTCTACCTTCCGACGGAGGCGGCGGCCGCGTGGTACCACCATAAAATTCCCGGAACGACGCTGCACGCGCTCCTTCCCGAGGTCGAGCAGTTCGCGATGAACGAGTACCTCAACGCGCTCGCGCAAGGCGACCGGCTCTCTCCGGCCGAGTACGCCGACGTCGTCGCAAAGCTCCATCGCTACACGGGACTCTCGGAGGGGTACATCCGCGAGTCGAACCTGCGCGTTCCGTACTGGCGATACACGACGGAGTTGTTGCGCGACGAGGGCGAGACGCTTGGACGCTATGATTCTCGCTACACGTCGTACACGCTCGATCGCACCTCCGACCGGCCGGAGTTCGACGCGACCGATTCGGCGATCGACGCGGCCTTCACCGGGGCTGGGAATGTGTTCCTACGCCAAATCCTTCGCTACGACACGCAACTCGAATACCGGCCGCTGGCGTACAACGTCATTCGGAGTTGGGATTGGAAGCACGACGGAAACTTGCCGACGAACACGGCGGTGGACCTCGCGCACGCGATGACCTTCAATCCCGGGCTGAAAATATTTTCCGCCAATGGCTATTACGACTTTGCGACGCCGTTCTTCGCGACGCAGTACACGCTCAACCACCTCAACATCGCGCCGCAACTGCAAGGGAACATTACATACGGATTCTACGAATCCGGACACATGGTCTATCTGCATCCGTCCGCGCTCTCGCAGTTCCACGCGGACCTCGAGAACTGGTACTCGCGCGTGCTCGGCGGTTCTTAACGCGGGATCTTCGCGAGCGTCCGGGCTAGCATCATTGAGAGGCGGGCGTAGGCCGAGCGCATGTCCGGCGTCGGCGCGGCATCGGCGCTCTCGACCGCCTGCTCGAGGTTGTCGAATGCATCGCGGAGCGCGCGCAGGCTCGTGAAGTCGTGCGACGGCTTGCCTTCGGAGTCGTCCGGGTTCGCCGGCGGCGCGTAGCCGAGGATCGCCGAAAGGCCGAGACGTCGTGCGCGGACTCGAGCCACTGCGATCTGCGCCGTACTGGCTTCGATCGCTTCCGCGAACTCGTACTGCGCGCGTAAATCCGCGTCGCTCGCCGGGATGCGTGGATCGCGCAGCACGGTCGCGGCGCGCGTGAGTGACGTTCCGCCGCTCGTCAGGCGCACGACGTAGCGGCCGGGGGGCACGAGCGGACCGTCGCCGCTTCCGGCGTGAAAGTCCCAGACGAAGCGATTCGCGCCGAACGTAACTGACGGAACCGGTGCGGCAGGTGCCCACGATGGCGGGAAGTCGAGCGTCGTCGGGTCCGGCGGAGCGTTCGGATGCGCGCTCGACCAAGAGCGCACGACGTGACCGCCGGCATCGAGGATCGCGATCTCGACCGGCGTTCCGGCATCGCTGACGACGTAGTCGATGCAGAGGCCGTTCGGCGCGTCGTCCAAGAGCGGCTCGTCGGGCGGGAAGGGCGTGCCCTCTTCGAAATCGACCGGATGAATCCGATATGCGGCGGCGGGCGCGAAGAGGTACGTGCTCGCGCGCGATGCCGAGTACGCTGCCATCTGCCGTAGCGGCGAGACGTCATCCAGAATCCAGATGCCGCGGCCGTGCGTGCCGACGACGAGATCCTCGCCGTGTACGGCGAGGTCTCGCACGGAGGAGGCCGGCAAGTTCAACTGTAGCGATTGCCAGCGGTTGCCGTCGTCGAAGGAAACCTCGACTCCGTACTGCGTTCCCGCGTAGAGCAAGCCGCGCACGAACGGATCCTCGCGTATGACGTTGACGAAGTCGCCGTACGGGATTCCGCGTGCGATCGAGGTCCACGTGCGTCCGCCGTCGTGCGTGCGATAGATGTACGGCGCATCGTCGTCGAGGCGATGACGATCGACGGCGACGTACGCGCTCCCCGCGTCGAAGCGCGAAGCCTCGATGATGCCGACCTTGCTCCAGGGACCGAGGCCGGGCGGTGTGACGTTACGCCAGTGCGCACCGCCGTCGCGCGTCAGCCACACGAACCCGTCGTCCGTTCCCGCCCAGATCGTTTGCGCGGAGCGCGGAGAAGGAGCGATCGCATAGACGACGCCGTGCCGCTGCAGGCCGTTGTCGTCGAGAAGCGTCGGAAGGTCGAGATTGGGAAGGCGCGGCGTCGTCGCTCTCGTCAAGTCGGGGCTGATGATCTGCCACGTGCGGCCGCCGTCGCGCGAGCGAAAGACGTTCTGATGCGCGTAGTAGAGCGAATGCGGATCGGCGGGCGAGAATGCGATCGGCAACGTCCACGTCGAGCGCCAGAGTTGCCCGGGGAAGGCGAGCGCGGCGTCGAGATTGCGCTCCCAGCCGGTGTCGATGTTTTCCAGCGTCACCGGACCCCCCGCGAAGTTCGAGGCGGAGCCGTAGATCATGCCGGGATGGAGCGGATCGGGAGCGATGTATCCGTTCTCTCCGCCCGCGTCGATCAGATGCAAGTCGAGCATCGTGATCGAGGCATAGCGGCCGGTGCTGGGAACGGCGACGCTTCCGGAGTCCTGTTGCGAACCGTAGACCCAGTACGGGAAGCGGTTGTCGGTGATGATGTGGTAGAACTGCCCCGTCGGCTGGTTGTACCACGAGCTCCACGTCCTTCCGCGATCGACGCTTACGCCGACGCCTTGATCGCTGCCGAGGATCATGCGGCTCGCGTCGCCCGGATCGATCCAGAGCGTGTGAAAATCGTCGCCGGTCGGATCGCCTTTGAATGCAACGAACGTCTTGCCGCCGTCGGTCGAACGATAGGTCGACGTGTCCATGACGTAGACGACATCAGGGTTCTTCGGATCGGCGGTAATGCCGCTGAAGTACCAGCCGCGCTGCCAGAGGCGCACTTCGCCGTTCGTGCGATGCCACGTCGCGCCGCCGTCGTCGGAACGATAGACGCCGCCATGCTGCACGTCCGCATCGACGTCGGCGTAGACGCGGTTGCCGTCGGCGGGCGAGAAGGCGAGGCCGATGCGCTCGACGTGCGCGGGTAAGCCGCTCGTGACGTGCGCCCACGTCGCACCCGCGTCGTGCGTGACGTACAGGCCGGTGCGGGGACCGCTCGAGGGCGGATAGACGTTCCACGGAGGACGCCGCGTCTGCCACATCGCGGCAAGGATCGTCTGCGGATCGTGGGGATTCATCGAGAGATCGATCGCGCCGGTGTTCTCGTCGATGTAGAGCACCTTCGTCCAGTGAGCGCCGCCGTCGGTCGATTTGAAAACACCGCGCTGCGAGTTCGGGCCGTACTGGTGCCCGAGCGCTGCGACATAGAGAGTGTTCGCATCGCGCGGATCGACGAGAATCTTTCCGATCTGCCGCGAATCGTCGAGACCGATGTTCGTCCAGGTGCGGCCGCCGTCGGTCGATTTGTACATGCCGTTTCCGTGCGCGATGTCCGAGCGCATGTCGGCCTCGCCGCTGCCGACGTAGATCACGCGGCTATCCGTGGGCGCAACCGCGATCGCGCCGATCGAACCGACGGGCTCGCCGTCGAAGATCGGCGTCCACGTGCGCCCCGCATTCATCGACTCCCAAACGCCGCCGTCGACCGCTCCGAAGTAGAAGTGGTTCGGCTCTCCGAAAACGCCCGTCACCGCGAGCGCGCGCCCGCCGCGGAACGGCCCGATCAGACGGTAGTGCAGTGCGCCGAAGGGCGATGGCTTTGCGGAGGCCGCCGCGGCGGAAGCCGCTGCGAACGCAGCCACGAGCAGGACGGAGAGCAGACGTCGCATGACCCGTGGTTATTCTAAAAAGAGCGCCGTACCTGGCTAATGCGTGACGGCGACGATCATGAGGCCGCCGACGACGCTGAATGCGAAGACGCCGAGAAATATCCATACGCCGGCCTTGAGCCAGCGTTGTCTGCGCATGCGCTTCGAGCGCGTTTCATGGCGTACTTTCATGAGCTTTGTACCTTGCGTTCGGCGACGGCCGACCAGAGCCGCTCGAGATTGTAAAACGAGCGTTGCTCCGCCGTAAAGACGTGAACGATGACGCTGCCGAGATCGAGGAGGATCCATCCCCCTTCCGCGCGTCCCTCGACGTGCGCCCGACGCAGACCGGCGGCCTCGGCCGCTTCGGCGATTGCTTCGGCAATCGCGCGGACTTGGACGCGCGAGCGTCCGGTGACGATCGCGAACGTGTCGGCGAGAATCGTGCGCTCGCGCACGTCGATGGCCGTGAAATCTTCGCCCTTCTTGTCGAGTGCGGCGCTCCGCACGATGTCGATCAGGTTAGCCGGCCTCAATATCTCCTCTTACGCAAACGACTCCGAAGTGACGAGCAGCCGCGACGGTTTGCGGCGCGACCGTGAGCCCGCTCTGCTGAAGATACCCTATCATAGATGAAAGGGTTCCGCGCATCGCCGCGGTCAGATCGCGCTGCGCGAGCCCCCAGAGGGCCTCGCGCTCCGGAAAGTTCCGTCCGGGTTCCAGCCCGTCCGCTAGGTAGACGACGCAATCGAGCGGTGACATCTCACCGTCGCCGCACGTGTGCTTGGCGATCGCCGACAGCACCGCCGGATCCTCGACGCCGAAGCGCTCGCGCGCCAACTCCGCGCCAAGACGCGCGTGCAGCAGCATGGGTTCGGCTCGCTCGAGATCGTTGATGGGGATTCTGCGCGTCTCGCATTCCGCAAGCAGTCGCTGCGGTGAGTAGAGGCGCGCGAGGTCGTGAAGCAGGCCAGCGAGCCGAGCCTTCTTCGGATCGGCGCCGTAGCGTCGCGCGAGAAGCTCGGCGCAACGCGCGACCCGAACGCAGTGCGCGTACCGATGCTCCTGCCCGATCTCTGCGCGCACGCGGCGCGCCAGTTCCATATACGTCAGTGCGAAGCGATCGCCTCACGCAGCGCGCTCAGACGATTGCGAAACAGTTCGCTCTTCAGGTTTCCGGCCCACATGACGAGCGCGCTCTCGTCGTTATCGCTGTAGTAACCCTTGCGCGCCGTCACGGTCGTGAAACCGTACTTCCGGTAGAGGCGCTGCGCGACGACGTTGCTCTCGCGAACCTCGAGCGTCATCCACGAAGAGCCACGCGCCATCGCTTCGTCGATCAAGCGTAGGAGCATCATCTCGCCGAAGTTTCGGCCACGATGGCGCATATCGACGGCGATCGTCGTGATGTGCGAGTCCTCGAGAATGACCCAGATGCCGCCGTAGACGACGATCTCGCCGCCGCAGCGGCCGACGAAGTAGTGCGCGAGTTTGTTCGAGTTGATCTCGTTGTAGAAGGCGTCGGCGGGCCATTGCGTGACGAACGCTTCGCGTTCGATCCGCACGACCTCGGCGACGTCGCCGTGCGTCATCGGCACGATTGCAAGGCGCTCGCCGGCGGCCGCCGGGTCGAGTTCGAGCTTCATGAAAGTCGTGGGATCTTCGCCGCGGGCAGTTCGCCGTAATCCGGGCGAATCGCGTGCGATTGCGCCGGCGCCTCGCGTACGCGCGCGATCAGCGCCGCGACGGCGGCCGGGTAAGTGGGCGCAGGGATGCATTCCACGTCGATGCCGCGTTCGGCGAGGACCGCGAGCGCGTCCTCCGGGGCGCCAAAGACGGGGATTCGCCCCTCCGGCAAGGCAAGGCGGCCGAGCACCTCGGCGGTCGTTCCCCCGGCTCGCGTTTCGTTGCGGCCGTCGCGAAAGCGCGCGTAGATGATGCCGGGCCTGCCGGCGACAACGGCCAGCGCTCGATCGGAAGGCGCGTCGCCTTCGAGCATGTCGAATGACGAAATCGGCACGAGCGGAATCCGCCATGCGAGCGAGAGCGCTTTCGCGTAGGAGATTGCGATGCGCAATCCCGTGAAGCCGCCCGGACCGATCCCCACGGCAATGCGCGTGATCTGCTCGTGCCCGACGCGCGCTTCACGCATGAGCGATGCAACGGCGGCGAGCCCCAATTCGAGCGCGCGCTTTCCGTCTTCCCGGCGTTGCGCGAGCAGGCCGCGATCGTCTGCGAGTGCTGCCGAAAAGGCGCCGAGCGCGCCATCGAGCGCGAGCGATATCACCGCGGTGGAACCAGTTGAAGGCGACGCGGCGCATCGCCCGCGCCCTCGAACGCGATCTCCCATCGGCGAGCCGGCAGGAGTTGCGGCGCGCGTTGCCACCACTCCACCAGGACGATTGCGTCGCCGTCGAACGCCTCCTCGAGGCCAAGCTCGGCGATTTCGCGCTCGTCGCGGATGCGATAGAAGTCGAGATGCTCGACCGGCGGGTCACCGTCGTACCGGTGGCGGAAGGTGAAGGTCGGGCTGCTGCCTTCGTCGCGGCCGTGCAGCGCGCGCACGATTGCGCGGGCGAAGGCCGTTTTTCCCGAGCCGAGCGGCCCCGACAGCGCGACGACCTCACCGGCTCGCAGCGTCACGGCGAGTTCCGCGGCGACCGCCGCGAGTTCGTCCTCGTTCGAGCAAGTGCGTTCGAGCGGCGCGGCGAATGTATCCTCACTCATCGTGTGTGGCGATGAACTTCGCCGGAGGAGTCCGTAGTCCTGAACAACGACATCATACAACAGGTAAACGTCGAAGATGAGATGCGCGAGAGCTACCTCTCGTACGCAATGTCCGTCATTGTGGCGCGCGCGCTCCCCGACGTGCGGGATGGGCTGAAACCCGTGCAGCGGCGCATCCTCTACGCGATGCGTGAGATGGGCTACGACCCTTCGAAGCAGCACCGGAAGTGCGCCGGTATCATCGGCGAGGTGCTCAAGAGCTATCATCCGCACGGCGACAGCTCCGTCTACGACGCGCTCGTGCGCATGGCTCAGGACTTCACGCTCCGCTATCCGATGGTCGACGGTCATGGGAACTTCGGCTCGCTCGACCCCGATCCGCCCGCGGCCTATCGTTACACCGAAGCGCGCCTCGCGCGTCCTTCCCTCGACATGCTTGCCGACATCGATAAAGAGACGGTCGCGTTCGTTCCGAACTTCGATAATCAAAGCACCGAACCGAGCGTTCTGCCGGGGCGCCTGCCGCAGTTGCTCATCAACGGGTCGAGCGGCATCGCCGTCGGCATGGCGACGAACATCCCGCCGCATAACCTCGGCGAGATTTGCGACGCGCTCGTTGCGGTCATCGACGATCCCGAGGTCGATGCCGACGCGCTCTGCGCGATCGTCCAGGGTCCGGATTTTCCGACCGGCGGAACGATTCTCGGTCAAGAGGCGATTCGCGAAGCCTACCGCACGGGACGCGGCTCGATCGCGATTCGCGGCAAAGCCGAGATCATCGAGGATCACGGCAAGCACAAGATCGTCATCACCGAGATCCCGTATCAGGTGTACAAGAACCGCATCGTCGAGGCGATCTCGGAAGCGCACGCGGAGAAGCGGATCACCGGGATCGCGCGCCTCGACGACGAGTCGAACCGCAAAGGCATGAAGGTCGTTGTCGAGTTGCAGCGCTCCGCGACGCCGAAGGTCGTGCTCAATCAACTCTATCGGCACACGCCGCTCCAAGCGAGCTTCGGTTTCAACATGCTCGCGCTCGTCCCGGCCGGACCGCCGCGCGCCAACGGCACCGTTCCGATCGAGCCGCAGGTTCTCACGCTCAAACAGTTGCTCGAGCATTTCATCGCGCACCGCAAGAACGTCGTCACGCGCCGTACGACCTACGACTTGGCGAAGGCGAAGGAGCGGGCGCACCTGCTCGAAGGGTACCGCATCGCGCTCGATCACATCGACGAGGTCATCGAGATCGTGCGCGGCAGCCAGACGACCGACGAAGCGAAGACGCGTCTCTCGAAGCGGTTCGATCTCTCTGACGTCCAGGCACAGGCGATCGTCGACATGCGGCTGCGCACGCTCGTCGGCCTCGAACGGCAGAAAATCGAAGAGGAGTACGCGCAACTCATCAAGACGATCGCCGAACTCGAGGACATCTTGCGCAGCCCGCGCCGCGTCGCCGAGATCATCAAGAGCGAGACGGTCGAACTAAAAAAACGCTTCGGTGACGCGCGACGCACGACGATCGAGCCCGCGGAGGACGAGTTCTCGGTCGAGCAGTTGATTCCGAACGTCGACGTCGTCGTCACCTACACGGTCGGCGGATACATCAAGCGCGTCTCCGTCGACACGTTCCGAACGCAGAATCGCGGCGGCCGCGGCGTAATCGGAATTTCGAATCTCAAGCGCGAGGACATCGTGCGCAATTTCTTCGTGACGAAGACGCACGACCACGTGCTCTTCTTCACGAACAAGGGCCGCGTCTATCGCCAGCGCGCATACGAGATTCCCGACACGACGCGTCAAGCGCGCGGGACGGCGCTCGTCAACCTGCTCACGTTACCGCCCGGAGAAGAGGTCTCGGCCGTCTTCCCGATCGACAAGTTCGAGGGCGAGAAGTACCTCGTCATGGTGACGAGCCGCGGCGTCATCAAGAAGACGAAGCTCTCCGAGTTCGCCAACGTGCGGCGCAGCGGGCTGCGTGCCATCAACCTCGACGAGGGCGACGAACTGCTCGCCGTCGATCTCTCCGACGGCTCGCGTAACATCATCCTCGGCACGCTGCGCGGCATGGCGGTGCACTTCAACGAGAAAGGCGTGCGCCCGATGGGGCGCGACGCGCGCGGAGTCAAGGCGATGACCCTCGAGAGCGCCGACGCGATCGTCGCGATGGACGTCGTCCAAGATCACCGTAAGGAAGTCTTGCTCGTCACCTCGCTTGCCTTTGGGAAACGCACGCCGATCGAGGACTACCGTCACACGCAGCGCGGCGGCAAAGGCGTGAAAGCCTTCGCGAAGGAGCGCGACGACATCGGACACGTCGTCGACCAGATCATGGTTGCCTCCGACGACGAGATCCTGATGATCACGACGGCGAATCAAGTGATCCGGCTCAAGGTAGCCGACATCCGCAAGGCGGGCCGCTCGACGAAGGGCGTCCGGTTGCAACGTCTCGGTGGGGGTACCGAGGTGATCGCGGTGACGAACCTCGGGAAGCAGGCAAGACAGATCACGGAGATCACCGGCGAACCGCAGCAGACGTCGCTCTAGCATGATGCAACCCGTCGAGCGAAGCGCGCGGTTACGGGCTTTCGGAGGTAGTTGGCAACAGTGAGTGCGTTAGCGGAAGTTTCCCAAGCGAACTTTGAGAACGAGGTTCTCAAGAGCATCGAACCCGTGCTCGTCGATTTCTGGGCTCCTTGGTGCGGGCCGTGCCGCATGCTCGGCCCGGTCGTCGAGAAGGTCGCGCAGAAGTTCGCCGGCAAGGCGAAATTCGTCAAGCTGAACACCGACGAAAACCCGTCTCTTACAGGCCAGTACGGCGTTTCGGGCATTCCGTGCCTCATTCTCTTCAAAGGCGGCCAGATCGCCGATCGCATCGTGGGCTACGTTCCCGAGAATACGATCGCCACGATGTTGACCAAACACGTCGCCGCCTAGAAGCGCGAGCGCCGCGTAGGGTGCCTCCGCCGAGGCGGCGAACGGCGGCGCATGGTCGGCGCGTTTGCCTTACCTAAGGCGGAGTTGCATCTCCATATCGAAGGGACGTTCGAGCCCGAGTTGATCTTCGAGATCGCCGAGCGCAACGGGATTGCGCTGCCGTATCCGAGCGTTGCGGCGTTCCGTGGCGCGTACGATTTCACCGACTTGCAATCGTTCCTCGACGTCTACTACGCCGGCATGAACGTGTTGCGCGTCGAGCAGGATTACCACGATCTCGCGATCGCGTACCTTCGGCGCGCGGCGGCGCAGAACGTGCGGCACGCGGAGATTTTTTTCGATCCGCAAGCGCACACCGCGCGCGGAGTCGCGTTCGAGGTCGTCGTCGAGGGTCTGCGCGCCGCGTTGCGCGAGGGCGAGCGCGACCTCGGCATCAGCTCGCACTTGATCCTCTGCTTTCTCCGCGACCTCTCCGCGGATTCGGCGATGGAGACGCTCGAGGTCGCGTTGAAAAACCGCGACCGCATCGTCGCGGTCGGTCTCGATTCGGCCGAGCTCGGGAATCCGCCCTCGAAGTTCGCTCGCGTCTTCGAGCGGGCGCGCGCCGAAGGTCTGCGCGCCGTCGCGCATGCCGGCGAAGAGGGGCCGCCCGCGTACGTCGTCGAGGCGCTCGACGTGCTGAAGGTGCAGCGCATCGATCATGGCGTTCGCTGCATGGAGGATCCGGCGCTCGTCGAGCGGTTGCGTCGGGAGCGCATACCCCTCACGCTCTGTCCGCTTTCGAACGTCAAACTGCGCGTCGTGCCGAGGCTGGAGGATCACCCGCTCAAACGCATGCTCGCTGCCGGCATCGTCGCGACCGTCAACTCCGATGACCCCGCCTACTTCGGAGGTTACGTTGAGGAGAACTACGCGCGCTGCGCGGCGGCCCTCGATCTGAGCATTGCCGACGTGGAAACCCTCGCCCGGAACTCCTTTGAGGCTGCCTTCCTCGACGAGGCAACCCGGCATCGCTTCCTCGGAGAAATTTCAGCAGCCGGGAGCATGCTGCAGGATGCCCCCTCGTCCTAGCCTAATCCCACTTTCATCAGTTCCCGCCTTTCGCTTTGGGAGGATGCTCCTTTGACTAGACTTCTGCGCTCTCTACCGATCGTGGCTGTAGCCGCGCTCGTAATCCTGGCCGGTTGCAAGGGCCCCGGTGGCTCCTCGCCCGCGCCGGGCGGTTTTCCGGCCCTCACGCCGAGCGGCGATCACGCGCAATACGTGGTCGTCGGCGACGCCTGCACGACCAACGGCGCCGTCATCACGTACAACCTGGGCAATGGCACGACGCCCCTGGCCGGCAATCTCGCGCCCCTCTACGACGTCGTCGGCGCTACGACGCATCTCAGCCAGCCGTTCAACGTCTACATCGACTTCAACGGCAACAAATGGGCGTCGAACTACGGTAACGCTTCGGTTACGAAATACACCGTGACCGCGAACGGCAACGCCACGCCGACGACGATCAGCGGCGCGCTCACGGGCTTCGCCGGCCCCACCGGCATCTACGTTCAGCAGAACATCCAGGGCGTGAACATATGGCTGTATGTCGCCGATTACAGCAAGAACCAGATCGACGTCTTCGCCTTGCCGGCGACCGGCAACGTCGCACCGACGTACATCATCAAGGACAGCTCCGCCAAGCTCGTCAACCCGGAGGCGCTCACGCTCGACTCCTCGGGCAACATCTGGGTCGCCAACGCGGGCAGCGGTACGCTCGAGAAGTTTACCAGTGTCGGCGGGCTCACTGCGGGCACGAATATCATTGCGCCGCTACAGACGATCGGACCGGCCGGCTCCTCGGGGCTTGGTGCGGACGTGACCGGCGTCTACGTCGGCCCCAACGGCAATATCTGGGCGACCGATTACACGCATGCCTCGGTCGTGGAGTTCCTGCCGAGCACGAACGGCACGACGACCGCGCCGATCCTCACGATCGCGGGAGCGAGCACCACGATCAGCGAGCCGTATAACGTCGCCGTCGACAGCGGCGGCAATGTCTACGAGGTAGGCTACAACTATGCGGCCGTCAACATCTGGGCCGCCAGCGCACTCGCGGCGGGTGCGAACAACGTGGCGCCCACCTACACGATCGCCGGGCCCGCGACGAAACTCGTGTGCCCCGCAGGTCTGCAGGTCAACTCAATCACGAACGGCGTCGATCCCTAACTCCGCGTTCGAACGCGGGAACCGATAGAGCGGGAGGCGCAAGCCTCCCGCTTACTTCTTGTCCTCCCGCAACCCGGAGGCTACCGGCGAGGGTATAATGGTGCGAGTGAACGTCGAGAAGATGACGGAGCGCGTCGCCGATGCCCTCAACGCGGCGTATTCCCGCGCTCTCTCCGAACACAACACGCAGACGACGCCCGAGCATCTGCTCGCGGCGCTGCTCGTTCAGGATCGCGGCATCGCGCCGGACGTATTGACGGCCGCCGGTGCCGACCCGGCCGCCGTCGCTCGCCAAGCTGACGAGGCGATTGCTCGGCTTCCGCGCCTCTCGGGCGGCGGCGCGGAGAACGCGCAAGTAACGCTTGCGCCGGAGCTCGCGCGNNGAGAAGCCGGCGTCACGCGCGACAAACTGCTCGCGGCGCTGCGCCAAGTGCGCGGAAATCAGCGTGTCACGACACGCGATCCGGAGGGGACGTACAAGTCGCTCGAACGCTACGGTCGCGATCTCACGCTCGAGGCGGAGCGCGGCAAGCTCGACCCGGTGATCGGACGAGACGACGAGATTCGCCGCATCGTTCAGGTGCTCTCACGGCGGACGAAAAACAATCCGGTGCTCATCGGCGACCCCGGCGTCGGCAAGACCGCGATCGTCGAAGGGCTCGCGCAGCGCATCGTGCGCGGCGACGTTCCCGAAGGCTTGAAGAATAGGCGCATCGTCTTGCTCGACATGGGCTCGCTCATCGCGGGCGCGAAGTACCGCGGCGAGTTCGAGGAGCGGCTGAAAGCCGTGCTCAAAGACGTCGCGAGCGCGCAAGGCAGCATCGTGCTCTTTGTCGACGAGCTGCATACGGTCGTCGGCGCGGGTAAGAGCGAGGGCGCGATGGATGCGGGCAACCTGCTCAAACCGATGCTCGCGCGCGGCGAACTGCACATGATCGGCGCGACGACGCTCGACGAGTACCGCAAGTACATCGAGAAGGACGCGGCGCTCGAGCGGCGCTTTCAGCCGGTCTTCGTCGATCAGCCGAGCGTCGAGGACACGATCTCGATTCTCCGCGGGCTCAAAGAGCGATACGAGCAGCATCACGGCGTGCGCATCAAGGATGCCGCACTCGTCGCCGCCGCGGTGATGTCGAATCGCTACATCGCGGACCGCTTTCTGCCCGACAAGGCGATCGACGTCATCGACGAGGCCGCGGCAAAGCTGCGCACCGAGATCGACTCGATGCCGCAAGAGCTCGACGAGGTATCGCGCCGGGTCATGCAGTTGGAGATCGAGCGCGAAGCCCTGCGCAAGGAAAACGATCGTGCGAGCCGCGAGCGTCTCGAAACCCTCGAGCGCGAGCTGTCGGTGCTGCGAGAGCAGCAGGCGTCGTTGCGCGTGCGTTGGGAGAGCGAGAAGAGCGCGTCGACCACGCTGCGTGAGTTGCGCGAACGCATCGCGCAGACGAAGGTGCAGATCGAACAGGCGGAGCGGCAGTACGACTTGGGGCGCGTCGCGGAATTGCGCTACGGCACGCTCGCGAGGTTGGAGCGAGAGCTGGCGGAGCAGGAGGAGCACCTCGCGCACCGCGACGGCGCGGCGCTTTCAAAAGAAGAAGTCGACGAAGAGGACGTCGCCGAGGTGGTCGCGCGTTGGACCGGAATTCCCGTCTCGAAGTTGCTCGAAGGCGAAAAGCAGAAACTGCTGCAACTGGATGACGAGTTGCATCAGCGCGTGATCGGGCAAGACGAAGCCGTCGATGCGGTCGCCGAAGCGGTGATCCGTTCACGCTCCGGACTCTCGGATCCAAATCGCCCGATCGGCTCGTTCATTTTCCTCGGGCCGACCGGCGTCGGAAAGACGGAGCTCGCACGCGCTCTCGCGGACTATCTCTTCGACGACGAACGCGCGTTGATCCGGATCGACATGTCGGAGTACCAAGAGCGGCACACGGTCGCGCGCCTGCTCGGCGCGCCGCCGGGGTACGTCGGTTTCGAGGAGGGCGGGCAGCTCACCGAAGCGGTGCGGCGCCGCCCCTATTCGGTCATCCTCTTCGACGAGATCGAGAAGGCGCACGCCGACGTCTTCAACGTCTTCCTGCAAATTCTCGACGA
The DNA here is from genome assembly GCA_003133745.1 of Candidatus Tyrphobacter aquilonaris. Classification (GTDB taxonomy): domain Bacteria; phylum Vulcanimicrobiota; class Vulcanimicrobiia; order Vulcanimicrobiales; family Vulcanimicrobiaceae; genus Tyrphobacter; species Tyrphobacter aquilonaris. The sequence goes on along the minus strand of PKZD01000074.1, from coordinate 95,813 downwards.
CGGACGCTTGACGGACGGTCAAGGACGCACGGTCGATTTTCGCAACACGATCGTCATCATGACCTCGAACGTCGGCAGCGACCGCATCCTCGACTACAAAGGCTCGTTCAACGGCGCGGAGTATGCGGTCATGCGTGCGACCGTGCTCGACGAACTGCGTCGCCACTTCCGTCCGGAGTTCCTCAATCGCGTCGACGAAACGATCGTCTTCCACGCGCTCTCGGAGGAGCAGCTCGAGCAGATCGTCGAGATCCAACTGGAGCGCGTGCGCGAGCGCCTGGCGGACCGGCGCATCACGCTCGTGCTCAGCGACGCCGCGAAGAAGCATCTCGTGCGCTCCGGATACGATCCGGCGTACGGCGCGCGTCCCTTGAAGCGGGCGATTCAGCGTGAGGTCGAGACGCCGCTCGGGCGCAAGATCATCGCCGGCGAGATCGACGACGGCCAGAGCATCGAGGTCGGATATGACGACGTCCGCGGCGAGCTGACGTTCGAGGCGAAGGAACTCGCGCCGTCCCGAGCGTAGCCGCGAGAATATGAAGTTCGCTGCAATCTTCGGCGTTTTCGCGCTTTGCTTTGGGAGTGGCGCGAGCGCGGCACAGCCGGCGTTCTCGATGGCGCAGATCCTCGGATACCCCTTCCCTGCGACGCTCGTCGGCGATCCACAAGGACATGCGGTTGCATACGTCCTCGACGAGCGCGGCGTGCGAACGCTGTGGTTCGCGCAAGCACCGGAGTTCTCGTCGAAACAACTCTATGAATCGAGCGGTGACGACGGTCAGGAGTTGAGTGACGTCGCGATCTCCGGCGATGACGCGCGCGTCGTCTACGTGCGCGGCGGCGATCACGATGCGAACTGGCCGGGGGCGCTGCAGCCGGGGCCTGATTCGAGTCCGGTGCAACCGCAGATGCAGGTGTGGTCGGTTGCGACGAACGGCGGCGTGCCGATACTGCTCGGCAACGGCGACGCGCCCGTGATCTCCCCCGACGGCAGCCGCGTTGCGTTCACGAGCGGGGGCGCCGTCATGATTGCGCCGATCGACGGCAGCCGGGCGGCGCAGCGGCTCTTTTTCGATCGCGGCGCGGATTCCGATCCGCGCTGGTCGCCGGACGGCTCGGCTCTCGCCTTCGTCTCCACGCGCACCGATCATAGCTTCATCGGCATCTATCGCAGCGAGGCGACGCCGATCGAATATCTCGCGCCGACGACCTCACAAGATTTCATGCCGCGCTGGTCGCCGGACGGGGCGCACGTCGCCTTCATGCGGCTGCACGGTGACGGCGGCCCACCGCAGAACCCATTGCTCTGGAATCCGATCCCTTGGGAGATTTGGGTCGGCGGCGTGCGCACGGGAGATGCGCGTCGCGTTTGGTCGAGTCCGCAGACGACTCGCGGCTCGATCCCGCAAAGCGGCGGCGGACCGCTCTTGGAATGGAGCGCCGGCAATCGCCTCGTCTTTCTCAGCGAGCAAGACAACTGGCCTCATCTCTATGCGGTCTCCGCATACGGTGGCCGCGCGCGCTTGTTGACCCCCGGTGCGTTCATGGTCGAAGACACGTCGCTGACGCCGGACCGCAGCGCCGTGATCTACTCCGCGAACAGCGGCTCGACTTCGGGTGACGACGACCGCCGCCATCTCTTTCGCGTCGACATCGCCGCCGGCCGCGTTTCGGAGATCACGAGCGGTGCGAGCAGCGAGTGGGGTCCCGTCGCGCTTGCGGAGGGCGTCGCATTCGATCGCGCGACGGCACAACAGCCGCCGCTCGTGTCGCTGCTTTCGCGCGGCGAACGGCGTGCGCTCGACGGCGATCAGCTCCCGGGCGACTTCCCGTCGTCACAACTCGTGACGCCGCGCGAGGTCTCGTTTCGCGCGGCCGACGGTTGGCTGATCCACGGCGCACTCTTCCTGCCGCGCAGCGCGGGGCGTCATCCCGGCATCGTTTTCGTGCACGGCGGCCCGCCGCGGCAGATGCTCTTGACGTGGCATTACATGGACTACTACTCGAATGCGTACGCGGCAAACCAGTATCTCGCGAGCCGCGGCTTCATCGTGCTCGCGGTGAACTATCGTCTCGGCATCGGCTACGGCCACGACTACAACTTCCCACCGCGGTGGGGACCGACGGGCGCATCCGAGTATCAGGACGTCGTCGCCGGCGCGCGCTTCCTGCAGCGCGATTCGCATGTCGATCCTGGCCGCATTGGTATCTGGGGCGGCTCGTACGGCGGCTATCTCACGGCGCTTGCGCTCGCGCGTAACTCCGACATCTTCAAAGTCGGCGTCGACTTCCACGGCGTGCACGACTGGTCCGCCGATATTGCCGATGGGTTGAGCGCGCAGCGGAAACGCTACGAGCAGTACGATACGAGGGCAATCATGCGCCTCGCGTGGCGGTCCTCACCGGATTCATCGATCGCGACGTGGCGCTCGCCGGTGCTTCTCATTCAAGGCGACGACGACCGCAACGTGCACTTCGATCAGATGGTCGACCTCGTCGAACGCTTACGCAATACGCGCGTTCACTACGAGCAGCTCGTCATCCCGAACGAGATCCACGGCTTCCTGCGCTACGCCTCATGGCTGCGTGCCGACGAAGCAACAGCGTCGTATCTCGAGGAACAGCTCCACTAGAAGTTCAGGACGCATGGCAGTGCCGACGTCGCGTGAGGAGGCTGTGAACGAGCGCCGGAGCCCGGACGGCGGGAGGCGCGAGGAACGCAGTAGGAGCGAGCCATGGACGGCGAGCGACGAACGTCTCCGAACGCGACGTCGGCACTGCCATGCGTCCTAAGCTTTGCTAAATTCCCTCTTGCGTGCTCTGAGTCGGTCGGTCTCAACCAGGATGCGCTTGCGTAAGCGAATCGACTGCGGCGTGACCTCGACGAGCTCGTCGTCTTCGATGAACTCGATCGCCCGCTCGAGCGAGAGCGTCTCCGGCGGCGCGAGCTTGATGTTCTCGTCGGAGCCGGAAGCGCGCATGTTCGTCAGCTTTTTTTCGCGCACGACGTTGAGCGCGATGTCGAGAGCGTCGTTTGCGCGGCCGACGATCATGCCTTCGTAGATCTCTATTCCGGGTCCGACGAAGAAACGGCCGCGCTGCTCGACTCCCATGAGCGCGTAGCCGGTCGCGCGGCCGGTGTCGCTTGCGACCAATGCGCCGACGGAGCGGCCGGGCAGTTCGCCCTGCCACTCCTGGTGATCGTAATACGTATGCGACATGATGGCGGTGCCGCGCGTCAGCGTGAGCAGTTCGCCGCGCAAGCCGAAGATGGCGCGCGTCGGCATCGTGTACTCGAGGCGGCGGGACTCGGCGATCGTGATGAGATTCGACATGCTCGCTTTTCGGCGTCCGAGCGCTTCGATGACGGCGCCGGAGTATTCTTCGGGAACGTCGACGACGAGATACTCGACCGGCTCCCAACGCTTTCCGTCGCGCTCGGTGATGATGACCTGCGGCTTGGAAACGGCCAACTCATAACCTTCGCGGCGCATCGTCTCGATGAGAATCGAGAGGTGCAGTTCGCCGCGACCGCGGACCTCGAACGTGTCCGGCGATGGCGTGTCGAGCACGCGTAACGCGACGTTCGACTCGAGTTCCCGCGTCAGGCGCTCGCGAATCTGGCGCGATGTGAGGAACTTCCCTTCGCGCCCGGCAAACGGCGACGTGTTCACGCTGAAGAACATCGAGACCGTCGGCTCGTCCACCGCGATCGCATGCAGGCCTTCGGGCGCCTCCGCGTCGGCGATCGTGTCGCCGATGTTCAAACCCTCGATGCCGGAGATGCAGATGATGTCGCCCGCCGACGCCTCCTCGACCTCGATTCGTTCGAGGCCCGCAAACGTCAGCATCTTCGTCAATCGGAGACCACTCGTGATCGTGCCGTCGCGCGCCACTTGAGCGATCGGCATGTTGACGCGCGCGCTGCCGCGGAAGATCCGGCCGACGCCGATGCGTCCGACGTAGCGGTTATGGTCGATCGCGGAGATGAGCAACTGGAACGGGCCGTCCTGCGCCGGCGCGTCGGGAATGCGCGCGAGCATGGCATCGAAGAGCGGCTCGAGGTTCTCGCTCGGATCGTCGAGGGCGCGTTTCGCGATGCCGGCCTTCGCATTCGTGAAGACGACGGAAAAGTCGGCCTGCTCGTCGGTCGCGCCGAGCTCGACGAAGAGGTCGAAGGCTTCGTTGACGACCTCGATCGGGCGTGCATCCCTGCGGTCGATCTTGTTGATGACGACAATCGCTCGGAGATCCAACTCCAACGCCTTGCGCAGCACGAATCGCGTCTGCGGCATCACGCCTTCCGCCGCGTCGACGAGGAGCAGCACCCCCTGCACCATCTGCAGTACGCGCTCCACCTCTCCCCCGAAGTCGGAATGTCCGGGCGTGTCGACGATGTTGAACTTGACGTCGCCGTGGCGGACCGCGGTGTTCTTAGCGAGGATCGTGATGCCACGCTCGCGCTCGAGCGGGTTCGAATCGAGCACGCGCGTCTCGACGGCCTGCCCTTCGCGAAAGACGCCGCTCTGTCTGAGCATCGCATCGACCAGCGTTGTCTTGCCATGATCGACGTGCGCGATGATCGCGACATTGCGAATATCCGGGCGGGTTCTCACGGTGCTTGCTTGCCCGCAGCAATCGCGCGCACCTTTATCGGTGTTCTAACCGCGATTTTCGACTCGCCGCGTAAAGACTTTGTAAAGGGCTAGGGTATGCCGGTTTGCGGTTGCTTCGTTCCGACGGAACAATGCATTGCGGCGCGGCGTTTCGCGGAGCATACCAAAACGGCTGGTGCTCGTTCGCACGGTATTGCAGGCAAGCATTAAGGAATTGTACGTGCGTTTCGCTTTGGCCGATGATTGTCATACGACCGTGCGGCTGGCGGTCGAATACAACAACGGAACCGGGAGGACTCTTGCCATGCGAACGATGATTGCGATCGTCGCACTCTCCATTGTCGCCGGCATGCCATTCGTCGCTTCGGCGACGGAGCATCACGGCATTTCTCGAACGAGCCTGAACCGCATAGCGCCCGCTGACGAGTACTTTGGGCGCCTCAAAGAGAGCATTCTCGAGATTCGAAATCGCCTCGATGACCTCGACCGACGCAGCGACGACGACATGCTGCAACCGGGCACGACGCACAACCTCGACGACTTACAGGACGCCATCCGCGATTGGCAGCGCAAGTACCCACATGACCCCTGGCTGCCGGGATCGATGCACCGTCTGCTTCGCGATTATCAACGCGCCGGCACCGCGTCGAGCCCAGCGTCCCTCGAAATCATCGCGCTCATGCAGAGCGCCTACCCCGACGACGAGCAGACCGCACAGACGGTAGCCTCGCTCTTCGGCTCGTCGGAACCTCCGGCAGCCGACGATGCGGCGCCACCGAATGCGCAACCCGACGACGCTGCGCCCCCGCAGCCTGACGCCGAGACCGTTTCGGTGGAAGGGACGGTTGTCGACGCACAGAGCGGCGATCCGATTATCGGAGCCGTTATCTTCGTCACGACTGACGGTACCCCAAGTGACGCGTCGTCGGCACCCTTCGTCGCGACCGGAGACGACGGGTCGTTCAGCATCGACGGTCTTCCGGCGAGCACGCTGCAGGTCGTCGTGGAGCCGCCGCGCGGAAGCGACTACGCTCCGTATCGCGTTACGCTCGACGGCTCGGGCGGTGACGTCGATGCGGGCGTGATTCGTCTCTCCGACGGCGACTAGCCGGCTTCGCGCCGGGCGGTACTCCGGCGCATAGGCGGGAAGAATGGGAGCGTGGACTCGGCAATTCCGGAACTCGCAACGGCCGGCACGCTCCCTTCCGCCGCCCCGGCTGCTGCGAGTATCCTCGGCCCGGGCGAGGTGCAAATCGAACTCGAGGTCAACGGCGAGCGGCACGAACTGAGCGTCGAGCCTCGCGTAACGCTGCTCGACGCGCTGCGCGAACGTCTCAAGCTCACCGGGACGAAGAAGGGCTGCGATCAGGGAACGTGCGGCGCGTGCACGGTGCTCGTGAACGACCGCGCGATCGACTCGTGTCTGACGCTCGCGGTCATGCACGTCGGCGATCGCATTACGACGATCGAAGGACTCGCGAGCGGCGAGCAGTTGCACCCGATGCAGGCGGCGTTCGTCGAGCACGACGGGTTTCAGTGCGGATACTGCACGCCGGGGCAGGTTCTCTCGGCGGTCGCGCTCGTCCGCGAGGGTCGCATGACCGGCGACGACGCGATCCGGGAGCAGATGAGCGGAAACATTTGCCGCTGCGGCGCGTACGAGAACATCCTCGCCGCCGTTCGCGACGGCGCGCGCCGCATGGCATGAAACCGTTTCGCTACGCGCGCGCACGCGATCCACAGGAAGCGGTGCAGATGGTCGCCGTCGATGCGGCCGCGAGCTTTGTCGCAGGCGGCACGACCGTCCTCGACTTGATGAAGGACGACGTCGAACGCCCGAGCCTGCTCGTGGACATCAACGGCGTTGCGGGGCGCGCCATCGTACGCGCCGGCGACGAGATCGCGATCGCCGCGCTCGCGCGCATGAGCGACGTCGCCGACGATCCGGAGATCGCGAAGCACGCGCCGATGGTCGCAAACGCGTTGCTTCAGAGCGCCTCACCGCAACTGCGAAACATGGCATCGATCGGCGGCAACCTCATGCAGCGCACGCGCTGCAGTTACTTTCGCGACATCGTGGCGCCGTGCAATAAACGTCGCCGCGGCGATGGCTGCTCGGCTATCGGCGGGGAGAATCGCCGGCATGCGATCTTCGGTGGAAGCGAGTCCTGCATCTGCGTGCACGCCTCCGACCTCGCGGTCGCGCTTGCCGCGGCGGACGCGACGATTCACACGAACGGCCCTGGCGGCACTCGTGCGATCCAGGTCTCGGATTTCTACCTCTTGCCCCGCGACACGCCGAACGTCGAGACGGCGCTCCATCACGCCGAACTGATCTCATCCGTCACGCTTTCACTCGATCCGGCGCTTGCAAACTCGACGTATGTGAAGGTGCGCGATCGCGCGCAATACGAGTTCGCGCTCGTCTCCGTCGCGGCGGGAATGGAGATTGTCGGGGGAACGATCCGCGCCGCACGCATCGCGCTCGGCGGCGTCGCACCGATTCCGTGGCGAGTTCCCGAGGCGGAAGCCGCGCTCGTCGGACGTCCCGCGACCGCAGCGTCGTACCGCGAAGCCGCGGAGATCGCGTTGGCCGGCGCGCGTGGATGCGGCGGCAACGATTTCAAAGTCGCGCTCGCCGCAAACGCGGTCGTTCGCGCGCTCGAACAGATCGGGAGCGCCGCATGAACCTGCCGCTCGTCGGTGCGCCGCACGACCGCCTCGACGGGCCGGCCAAAGTCACCGGGCGCGCGACCTACGCCGCGGATTTCTCGCCGGCGGGCCTCGTTCACGCGGTCATGGTGACGAGCGAAATCGGAAACGGGCGCATCGTGCGAATCGACGACGCGGAGACGCGCCGCCAGGACGGCGTGCTCGCGGTGCTGACGCATGAAAATGCACGGCGCATGCACCCCGAGGGCCACGGCTTCGCGTTCGCGCTCATGCTCCTGCAGGACGATCGCATCCGCTACGATCGCCAGCCGATCGCGGTCGTCGTCGCGGAATCGTTCGAACAGGCGACGTATGCGGCATCGCTGCTGCGAACGACCTACGAATCGGAACCCCCGATCACGCGGATCGAAGATTCCGCGGATCGCTACACGCCCGAAGAGATTTTCGACGAGCCGGCGGACGTCACGCGCGGCAATCCCGATCGCGCCTTCGCCGGCGCTCCCGTGCAGTTCAAGGCGACGTACTCGACGCCGGTCGAGCATCACAATCCGATCGAGCCGTCTGCGACGATCGCAGAGTGGGAGGGGGAGCGCCTCACGGTGCACGACTCGACGCAGGGCGTCACGAACGCTCGCAAGCGGCTTGCCACGGTCTTTGGAATTCCGGTCTCAAACGTGCGCGTTATCTCACCCTTTCTCGGCGGCGGCTTCGGCTGCAAGGGCGCCGTGTGGTCGCACGTCGCGCTCGCGGCGATGGCGGCGCGCGCGGTCGGGCGCCCGGTCAAGTTGGTGCTGACGCGTCCGCAGATGTTCGGCTCGATCGGATATCGGCCGCGAACGATTCAGAGCATCGCGCTCGGTGCCGATCGCGACGGCCGCCTGAGCTGCATCATGCACGACGTACTCTCCCAGACCTCGACCTTCGACGAGTTCGTCGAGCCAAGCGCGCTCGTGACGAAGATGCTCTACGCCGCGAAGAACGTGCGCACGACGCACACCCTCGCGCGCGTCAACGCGGCGACGCCGACGTTCATGCGCGCCCCCGGCGAGGCGACCGGAAGCTTCGCGCTCGAATCGGCGATGGACGAGTTGGCCTACGCGGTCGACATCGATCCAATCGAGTTGCGCTTGCGCAACTATGCCGAGCGCGATCAGAGCGAGAACAAACCATTCAGCAGCAAGAGCCTGCGTGAATGCTACCGGATTGGAGCGGAGAAGTTCGGCTGGAGCGAACGCGACCCCAAGCCGCGATCGATGCGCAATGGTCGCATGCTCGTGGGAATGGGTATGGCCACCGCTACCTATCCCACGAACCGCGCTGCGGCCTCGGCGGTCGTGCGAATGAACGAAGACGGCAGCGTCGTCGTTCGCAGCGGCACGCAAGACCTCGGCACCGGAAGTTACACGGTCTACGCACAGGTCGCCGCCGAGACGCTCGACATTCCCATCGAACGCGTCCGCCTCGAGTTGGGTGACACCGATCTTCCGCCCGCGCCGTTGTCCGCCGGATCGATGACCGCCGCGAGCGTCGGTTCGGCGGTCTATGAAGCGGCTTCGGCCTTGCGCGAGCGCTTGCGCAAAGGCGAAAAGGCGCCGATCGAAGCGCGCGCCGACGCGAAACCGCAGGAGCACGAACGGTACTCGAAGCACGCCTTCGGCGCGCAGTTCGTTCGCGTCGAGGTCGACCCGGATCTCGGCGAGGTTCGCGTTCGCCGGATGGTCGGTGCGTTCGCCGCGGGGCGCATCCTCAATGCAAAGACCGCGCGCAGCCAGTACCTCGGCGGAATGCTCTGGGGCATCGGCATGGCGTTGCACGAAGTGACGCGTTTCGACGAGCGCACGGCGCGCATCGTAACAGCGAATCTCGCCGATTACCTCGTTCCCGTTCATGCGGACGCGCCCGATATGGAAGCGTACATCGTCGAAGAAGAGGACCCGCACGTCAATCCGATCGGCGTCAAAGGCATCGGCGAAATCGGCATCACCGGCGTCGCCGCTGCGATCGCAAACGCCGTCTATCACGCGACCGGCATCCGCGTGCGCGACCTCCCGATCGCTTGCGAAAAACTGCTGCGCTAGGGCAGCGTCATCACCGCTTCGACGAGCGGCGTCACACGGCCGCCGACGTCGATGCCGTCGCGTCCGCGCTCGCCGCGGACCTGCACGTGCAACAGACTGCGGCGTCCCATCTTCGCGCCTTGTTCGCTCACAAACGACGTTCCGTCGGCCACGGCGCAGAGGCCATGCTCCATCATGTATGCCGCAAGCGGCCCCGTCGCGCTCCCGGTCGCGGGGTCTTCGATGATGCCGAGCTCCGGAGCGAACATGCGCGAGTATGCTCCGGTGGGCGTGGGCGTGAAGACGAAGAGCCCGATCGGCTCGCCGATCTCCTCTTCGAGCGCGCGGAACGCCGTGCTGTCGACGCTTGCGCGATCGACGATCTCGCGATCGGTGACGGGAATGAAGAGCATCGGATTCCCAGCGGTATAGACCTGCGGCGGCACGTCCGCTAGAAGATCCCACTCGCGAAGATCGAGCGCTCGCGCGCACGCGGTCCGGTCGCATTCGCCGACGCGCTCGATCGGAGGCGTCGAGAGCCACAGGAGTCCGCCGCCGACTCGCACGGCGACGGGGCCCACGCCCTCTTCGAGTGCAAACGCCGCGCGTTCGCGCGGCACGATGCCGCGTTCGCGGGCGACATAGGCCGCTCCGAGCGTCGGATGCCCCGCGAAGCGCATCTCGCGCGCCGGCGTAAAGATGCGAGCGCGCGCCGCGCAATCCGGATGCGTCGTCGGCAGTAAGAACGCCGTTTCGGAGAGGTTCAACTCGCGCGCGATACGCTGCATCGTCACGTCCTCGAGGATCTTGCCTTCGTAGAAGACCGCGAGCGGGTTGCCTTCGAGCGGCACTTCCGTGAAGACGTCGACGACTTGGTAGCGAAGCACTTGACTCATGCAGTTTGCGGAGAAGTTGACGACCGGGGTCGCCCCTCCCTCTGCCGGCCGCTCGCGCGCGCTCCTGTCAGCCGGCGCGATCAACGACACGCTCGGGCGCCGTGCCACCTTCATCGTCTTTTCGATCTGTTCCGCGATCATGGTTCCGCTCTATCTCACGTTCGTGACCGCGAACTGGGAACTCGTCCCCGCGGGGCTTCTCTTGGGTTACTTCGCGTCGGGAATCTTCAGCGGATTCGGCCCGTTTCTGAGTGAGTTGTTTCCGAGCAGCCTGCGCGGCGCCGCGCAAGGGTTCTGCTATAACGTCGGTCGCGGGGTCGCCGGGCTCGGCCCGTTTGCCGTCGGCTTGCTCGCGACGCGTGTCGCGATAGGAACGGCGATGAGCGCGATCGCCGTCGGAGCCTATGCGATCGCGGTCCTTGCAGCGCTTGCGCTTCCGGAGACGAAAGGAGTCGAACTGTGAACCCACGGCAGCGTTTCGAGGAGGACGGCTACCTCGTTCTTCCGGGCTTCAAATCGCCGAACGAGATCGCGCGCTTGCGGCAACGCGCCGAAGAGATCGTCGATGCGTTCGATCCCTCGGAAGGAAGCGGGATATTTTCGACGCGCGATCAAGCCGCGCGCAGCGAGCGGTACTTCCTGGAGTCGGGCGACAAGATTCGCTGCTTCTTCGAGGAGGATGCCTTCGACGAAAACGGCCGGTTGCGTGCGCAGAAATCTCTTGCGATCAACAAGATCGGTCACGCGATGCACGACCTCGATCCGGTCTTCGACGCGTTCTCGCGCGACGTGCGCCTCGGCGAGGTCGCGAGTGAAATCGGACTCGAGCGGCCGCTGCTCTATCAGTCGATGTACATCTTCAAGCAGCCGCGGATCGGCGGCGAGGTGAAATGGCATCAAGATGCGGCGTTCTTCGACACCGATCCGCCGAGCGTCACCGCGTTTTGGTTTGCGCTGGAGGACGCGAACCGCGAGAACGGTTGCCTCTGGGTCGAACGCGGCGGCCATCGCGGCCCGCTTCGCGAGCGCTTCGTCGTGAGCGACGGAACGGCGTCGCTCGAGCGCGTCGATCCGACGCCGTGGCCGACGACTCAGACTGCGACGCCGGTCGAAGTCGAGCGCGGCACGCTCGTCGTCTTCAACGGCATGTTGCCCCATTACAGCGGCCCGAACCGATCCTCGAAATCACGGCACGCCTACACGCTGCACGCCGTCGAGGCTCGAGCGCGCTACTCGAGCGCGAACTGGTTACAACGAGACGGCAGCGAGCTGCCGCTGCGGGGTTTCCCGTAACCGCTAGAAGAGAAGCGTTTGCAGTTCGCCGGCATCTCGGAAGCCGAGACGCCGGTACAGCGCGACCGCGGGAGCATTGAAGTCGTTGACGTACAAGCTGAGCGTCGGCACGACGTTCAAGAGCGTTCGGCAGACGGCGGCGAGCGCGGCGGTCGCAAGGCCGCGCCCGCGCAACGCGGGCGGCGTCCAGATCCCTTGCAGTTGCGCCGTCTGCGGGCTCCATGCCCCGACGTTGCAGAAAAAACACAAGCGTCCGTCGCTCTCGCCGACCCACCATAAACCCAGACAAACCATCCTTCGAATTCCAATATCGAACCCTGCATCGCGCCTCGGATTCGTTTCCAGCTCGCCCGCGATCATCGCAGCCGAGTTCTCGGCGACGTCGCGCCATTCGTCCTCGCGTGCTCGGCGAACGGCCACGGGAGCGTTGCCGTCGCGCAGCGATGTTTCGTCGATGACCATCACGGGTTGACGTTCGCGCACGAGTCGCGGTCGAGCGTGGCGCTCGCGAACCTGCTGCCAGTATGCTCGCACGGCCTCGCGAGGCCCGACGATCGCGCGCTCCCGCGAACGCGCGCCTCGCCGCGCCAAGACGTCGAGTGCCTCCGGTTCGGCTGCGAGCACGATCTGCCGGCCGAGGAACGCGACGCCCTCGACGGCGTCCGTTTTCCCGAAGACGACGTGGACGTCGCGCTGCATCGCGGGCGTTCCCTCGATCGCGAGGTACGTCAAGAAGACGTTCTCATACGGGGAGCGCGAAAGGTATCCGAGCGCCGGCCGCACGTTCGTGGGAGAGAGACGTTCGACGCGCGCTCGAGCGTCGGCCGTCACCTCAAAGGCTCGCGTCGAAGATCAGCGTCGTCGTCGGCTGTCGGCTGCCGCTCTCCGGCTCGACGCTGACGGCAACCGCGCTCGTGCGGGTTGCATCGACGTCGGGAAGTGCGGCGACCACGAGCCCATGCGCGTCCGGAATGAACGTGACCGACGGCGTCATGAGCCGCGCGCCGCGCGCGAGCGTCCACGCCTGGTAGACCTTGCCGCGCGGCGGCATCGACGTGCCCTGAAGAAGAATGTAGAGCCGGTCGTTGCTCGCGACGACTTGGCCGCCGGAGACGTCATAGCGGCGTGCTTGCGCGTTCATGAGGTCCGCGAGCTCGGTTCGCTCGAGTGCAAGCGTACGCTCGAGTTCGCTCGCGCGCTGGTCGTTGCGCGCGATCTGTGTCTGCAGCTCGCGCACTTGCGAGGTCAGCGCAAGGTTGCTCAGCGTGGTCGCGATCACGATGGCGAAGCAGAAGGCTGCGACGAGATATGCGGGCCAGACCGGCGGCCGCGGCCGCGCGTAGGCTGGAGCCCTGTGGGAGTTCACTTTTTCCACTTTCGCGCCGGCGTGGTGCCGCCCTCGCTCCGCGGCCGCCGAGGCCCAAAGCAACGACTCGTCGTAGGCAACCATCGTGGACGCTCTCCTGATGGTCGCCGCGTTGCACCTCTTGCCGCGCCCCGCTCACGTCGTCGTGCGGCCCGCATGCCGTGCGTCGGTTCCGCGAAGCGTCAGCGCGGACTTCGACGCGGGTGCGCGCGATGAGTTGAGCGAGCGATGGGAAGCGCTCGGCATCGGAGCGTTGCGTTCCTCGCAATCGCCCGACGTCGTCGTGCGCCACGATGCGACGCTCGCGCCGCAGGCCTATCGTCTGCGCGTCGATTCCTCCGGCGTCGCGATCGAAAGCGCGGATTCGGACGGCGCTTTCTATGCGGCGATGACGCTCGCGCAACTGCCGCGACGCGTCGCCGGGCGCTGGAGCATGCCCTGCGTCGGCATCGCGGACCGGCCGGCGTTGCGCTGGCGCATCCTCTCCGATGACGTTTCACGCGGACCTCTTCCGACGATGCGCTATTTCGAAGAACGCATTCGCACGATCGCCGCGTTCAAGATGAACGGCTACTCGCCGTACATGGAGCATGTCTTTGTCTCGCCCACCGATCCGCTCCCCGCGCCGCTCGACGGGATCACGCCGGCGCAACTGCGCGCGCTGAATCGCTACGCGTCGCGCTTTCACGTCACGCTCATCCCCGAGCAGCAGACGTTCGCGCACATGCATAATACGCTGAAGATCGAGGAGTATGCGAGCGCGGCGGAGTTTCCGCACGGGTTCCTGCTCTCGCCGGCATCACCGCTCTCCTCCGCATATCTGGCGCGCATCATCGCAGAAGAGCTCGCGGCCGTCCCCCATCCGCCGTTCTTCCACATCGGTTCGGACGAAACGGCGACGCTCGGAGAAGGGAGCACGACCGCCTACGTTGCCGCCGCGGGCGGGCGCTCTCGCGTCTATGCCGCGCACGTGACCGCGATGGCGCGACTCGTGGCCTCGTCGGGGGCGCGGATCATGCTGTGGGACGACGGCATCGAGAACGATCCGTCGATCATGCGCATGATTCCGCGCAGCGCGGTGATCGTGAACTGGCACTACGGCGCCGAGCGTTCCTTCGAACCGTACATCCGGTTGATCGCGCGCGGCGGATTCGCGCAGATGGTCGCGCCGGGTGCGAGCAACTGGAACGAGATCTTTCCGGACGTCTCGACCGCACTGCAGAACGAGCGCCGCTTCATCGACGAGGGGAAGGCCGCGCACGTCCTCGGCCTTTTCCAGACCGTGTGGCACGATGACGGCGAGACGCTCTACGAGGCGACGTGGTACCCGGTGCTCTATGCGGCCGCCGATGCCTGGGAGCAAGGCGATACCGATCCGGCGCGCTTTCGCAGCGATTTTCCGCACGCGTTCTTCGGCGTCGACGATGCGCGGTACGGCGACGACGTCGCGCGGCTCGGCGACGTGCTGACGCGGCTCGAAGCCGCTTCCTCCAGTCCCACGGACGTGTTGTTTTGGAGCGATCCGTTCGATCCGGCCGTCGAGGCGCAGATGGCGAAGGTCGATCTGCGAGCCGTGCGGCTCGAAGCCGAGCGCGTCGAGACGCATCTCATCGAGCGCCGTCCCCCATTGCACGCGCAGGCGTCGGCCGTGATGTTCCTTGCCGCGCGACGCTATGACGTTCTCGCTCGCGAGTATCAGGCCGCGCAGGAAGTGCGCGCCTATTACGCGCCGTCCTTCCGCGACTTGCTCTGGTGCAAGTATTGGTTCTGGGAGCTGCGCGACGACTTCGAAGAGCTTGCACCGCTCTACGAGAGCGCGTGGCGGTACGAAAGCCGCGCGGGACATCTCGGCAGCAATCTCGAGCGTTATCACGTGGCGGCGATGCGGGCAATCGAACGCGCCGACGCGATCCGGCGTGTCACCGATGAGGAGTACTTGCGGAATACACCGCTTCCGCCGCTCGACGCGATTCTTTCCGTGCCGCCGCAGTGAGCGCCGCCCTCGTCCTGCTCGTCTTCGCCGTCTTCGCGACGCTAATGTACGCGCGAAAGATGCCGGCGATCGTCGCCGTGCCGCTCATGGCGGTCGTCATGGCCCTCGCGGCGGGCGTTCCAGCCGGCGCGCTCGGCGGAATCGTCGTCGACGGGGCGAGCGCGCTCTCCAAGGCCTATGTCGCGGTGATCTTCGGCGCGCTCCTCGGTCGCGTGACCCTCGATACCGGCATCGCGCGCGCGCTTGTCAATCTCGCTGCGGAGTACGGCGGGGAGAACCCGTTCGCGTTTGCGCTCGTGCTCTGCGCGATCGTCGCGGTGCTCTTCACGTCGCTCAACGGGCTCGGTGCGATCATCATGGTCGGTTCGATCGTGCTGCCGATCATGATGACGACCGGCGTTCCCCGTACGACCGCGGCGACGCTCTTCCTCATGGCCTTCGCGCTCGGATTCATCTTCAACATTGCGAACTGGACGTTCTACACGACGTTCTTCGGCGTCACCGAGCAGCAGGTCGTGCGCTACGCGATCGTGCTCGCGGCGATCGACGCGGTCGCGCTGCTCGTCTATGCGATCGTCGCGTTCCGGCGCGAGCGCGATTATGCGGCGTGGGCGACCGCGCCGGAACCGCGCGATCGCGGCGTTCCGTGGTGGGCACTCGTGACTCCCGTGCTCCCGATCGTGCTCTACTACGCGCTTCACGTCGACGCGACGCCCGCGTTTGCGCTCTCGGCGCTTTTCGGCGTGATCGTGACCCGCCCACGCAAAGCGATATCGACGCTCGTCGCAGCGGCGATTCGCGGGGTGGAAGACGTCGCGCCCGCGGTCGTGCTCTTCATGGGAATCGGCATGCTGCTCGTCGCGACGAAGCAGCCGCAGTTCGCCGCCGCGCTGCATCCGCTCGTCGCGAGCGACTGGATCCGCAACCCGATTGCCTACGTCGTCGTGTTCGGCCTCGCGAGCCCGCTTGCGCTCTATCGAGGACCCTTGAATCCATTCGGCGTCGGCATCGCGATATTCACCGTACTGCTTGCGTCGCATGCGGTGCCGCCGATCGTGCTCGTCGCGGCGGTGATGGCCGTCGTACAGGTGCAGAACGTCTGCGATCCGACGAACACGCAGAACGTGTGGGTGGCGAACTTCACGGGCGTTCCCATCGACACGATCACGAAACGCACGCTCCCGGTGCAGGTTTCGGTCGCGATCGCCGCTTCGATCGTCGTCGTGCTCGCAACGCAGCCGCTCCTCGGCGTCCGCGCCTTTGCCTCGATCGTGCCGCCGGCGCTCGCGCAAGCGGCGTTTCCGGGCATCGAATCGCCGGCGTACGCCGCCGGACGCATCGCGATCGACGACGATTCGACGCCGCTCGGGCGCAGTGCGGCCGATGCCGTTGCGGCGGCGTTGCGCATCGGGACGCTGCAGCCATTTCGCTTTCGCGATAACCCCGACGCCCAGGACTGCTCGCGTAAGGGTTATGCCGCGTACGTGCGGACGGTCACGAGTGAGTTCAATCTCGTCGAAGGAACCGATTTTGACGTTGGGCTCGTGCTCGAAGACTGCGGCGGATGGATCGTGGGCGAGTGGCACGATCACGCCGTGCTTTCGCACCCGCCCGGAACCCAGGACGCCGTCGATCTCGGGCGCCAGGGAGCGGTGCGGCTGCTCGCATGGTCGGATTCGACGCCCGCGCGCTCGCAGAGTCTCTTCGCGCATGGCGTCGCGCGCACCGCCGGGGATCCGCCAACGTATTTTTTCACGCTCTTCAAGACCGACGACGGCAACATGCGGGCGTACGTGCGCGCCGGCGGTCCGGCCTACTCGGCGGGACTGCGAACCGACGACGTCGTTGAAAAACTCGACGGTTTGGCGTGGTGGGAGTACGGCACGTATCAAACGCAGCTCCGCGCCTACGACGGCAAACCGCACTCCTTCGAGATCGAACGCAACGGCGCGACCCTCGACGTGCAGCTCGGCGCTCCGTGGCCGTGACGCAAGCGGTGCGGAAGCTACGAGTCGGCGTTGACGTCGGCGGGACGTTTACCGACGTCGTCGCCATCGATGCGGCGACGCGAGCGCTCGTTGCGAGCGTTAAAGTACCGACGACGCATCGCGCGCCGCATGGCGTTGCCGAAGGCATTTCGACCGGCATCGCGCGCTTGCTCGCACGGGCGGAAGTGCCCGCGCACGAAGTCACCTTTATCGCGCACTCGACGACGCAGGCGACGAACGCGTTGCTCGAAGGTGACGTCGCCCGCGTCGGGATCGTCGGCTTGATCGGCGGTCCGAATCCGTTTGCGCGCGCTCAGATGCGCATTCCGAGCTTCGACTTAGCGGCAGGTGCGCGGTTCTCGCCGCAGATTGCCTTCGCGCGCGCCGGCGACGCCGCGGAAGTGCGCGGTGCGGTCGACGCCTTGATCGCGCAGGGCGCCGAAGCGATCGCGGTCACGCGCGCCTTCGGCGTCGATCGTCCCGAGGAGGAGACGCGCGTGGTGGATATCGCGCGCGACCGTGGCCTCTTCGCCACGAGCGGGCACGACGTGAGCGCGACGTACGGCCTTCGCGCGCGGACGCGCACGGCAGCGTTGAATGCCGCGATCCTTCCACGGATGGTCGAGACGGCACGGACGACCGCGAACGCCGTGGAGCACGCGGCGATCCTCGCGCCGCTCATGGTCATGCGGAGCGACGGTGGCGTCATGGACGTGCGCGAGATCGAGCGGCGGCCGATCCACACGCTGCTCTCCGGTCCGGCGGCGGGCGTCGCGGGCGCATTACTCTACGAGCAGGTGAGCGACGGCATCTTCATCGAGGTAGGCGGAACGAGCGCCGACTGCTCCGCCATTCGTGCCGGGCGTCCTCAAATGCGGGCGGCACGCATCGGCGGCCGGCGCATGATGCTGCGCACGCTCGACGTCCGCACGCTCGGCATTGCGGGCGGCAGCATGCTGCGCGTTGATGAGCGCCGCGTCGTCGACGTTGGGCCACGCTCGGCGCATATCGCTGATTGCGAGTACGCGAGTTTCGTCGAGCCCGAACGCATGGAAGGCGCGCGGATCGAGCGGATTGCCCCGACGCCGCGCGATCCTGCCGACTACGCCGTGATCGTTGACCGCGACGACAAGCGCATCGCATTGACGCCGACCTGCGCGAGCAATCTGCTCGGGTACGTGCCGGAGGGTGCGTTCGCGCGCGGGAGCGCGGAGTCGAGTCGTCGCGGTTTCGAACTGCTCGCTCGCGACCTGGGCGGCGACGCCGATTCGCTCGCGCGCTCCGTGCTCGAGATCGGGGCTCGCAAGCTCGCCGCTTGTATTGAAGAGTTAATCTTCGACTATGCGCTCGATCCTGCGATGATCGTCTTGGTCGGCGGAGGCGGCGGCGCGGCGGCGCTCGTACCGTTCGTTGCGGAGCAGTTGAAACTGCCCCATCGCATTGCGAAGGACGCGGAGGTGCTCTCGCCGATCGGCGTCGCGCTCGCGCTCGTGCGTGATTCCATCGAGAGAACGATCGTCGATCCGACGCCTGCGGAGATCGCGCGGCTCCGACGCGAGGCGAGCGATCGGGTCATCGCAGCGGGCGCCGCCCCGGAGCGCGTCGAGGTCAGCATTGAGATCGACGCGCAACGCAACCGCGTTCGCGCAACGGCTTCGGGGGCGACCGCGCTCGTCGAAGGCGCGGCCGCCGAGGCTGCAAGCCAGGACGCGATCGAGGCCGTCGCCGCACGCTCGCTGCGCGCGGAGGCGTCTGCATTGCAGCGCGTGGCGCTCACGCCGTCGCTGACGGCGTATGGGAGCGGACGCGATCTNNGTCGGCCGCGCGCTGCCGGAGCTGTATGTGATCCACGGCGCGCGCATCGCGGACTTCAGCGGTCTCGCGAGCGCGGAGCAAGCCGTCGCGCTCGCCCGCGAGGAGATCGGCGGCCGCGAAGAAAGCGAACCCGTCGCGATCCTCACCGTTCCGCGAGCCGCGTAGAGCCCCTAGTTCACGCGCGGTTGGCGGACGGCTACGCCTTCGGCTTCTGCCAGCGCGACGGTGCTCTTGTGGCGGCCGTACGCAAAGTAGAAGAGAAGTCCGACGACGAGCCAGATCAGGAACCACAACCACACGATCGGGAAAAATCCCCACGCGAGTGGATTGCCGACCTTGAGATAATACATCAATCCAAGGGCAGTGATTGCGGAAAGAATCGGAATCAGCGCATTGTCGAACCATAGGACGGCACGACCGAGGATACCGGGCAGCTTTTCCAGCAGCCAGAATATGGGCCAGAAGATTGGAATTCCAAGTCGTCCGGGGGGTACGGAAAACTTACCGCTGAGCTCGGGGTGCCGCTTTCGTAGAATCGGGACTGCGAGGGAAACGAGAATGAACGCGAAGAGCGTGCCCATGTTCGTCAACGATCCCACAATGTTGATCGGTGTGAACGCCGCGATCACTGCGATGCAGATGCCGAAGAAGACCGTGGAGAAAATCGGAGTGCGCCATGTAGGATGAACACGCGTGAACGACGGCGGAATCAAGCCGTCACGGGACATCGCGTAGAAGACTCGGCTCTGTCCGAACATCATCACGAGCAGCACCGTCGTTAGGCCTGCGATCGCGCCGAGCGAGACGATGACACCCGCCCAACCGAGGCCGACATAGTTCATCGCGAAGGCGACCGGGAAGGCGACGTTGAGTTTGTAGAATGGAACCATGCCGTTCAGGATCGCGACGACGACGATGTAGAGGACCGTGCAGATCGCGAGGCTCATGATGATGCCGAAGGGAAGATCGCGGCCGGGATTCTTTGCCTCCTCGGCGGTTGTCGAGACCGCGTCG
The DNA here is from genome assembly GCA_003133745.1 of Candidatus Tyrphobacter aquilonaris. Classification (GTDB taxonomy): domain Bacteria; phylum Vulcanimicrobiota; class Vulcanimicrobiia; order Vulcanimicrobiales; family Vulcanimicrobiaceae; genus Tyrphobacter; species Tyrphobacter aquilonaris. Next base: position 76,102 of record PKZD01000074.1, on the reverse strand, counting down.
AAACCAATATAGGCGAAGAAGATGAACGCCGCACCGCCGAGCATCCCAGTCCAGCCGAATGGGAAATAACCGCCCATGCCGGCCGGGCCTCCGGGTGGCAGATGATAGTTTGCGGGGTCGATGTGGCCGACGCCGATCACGATGAAGAAGAGCACGATCGCTACCTTGACGGCAACGATGATTGCATTCACTGTGCCGGATTCGCTTGTGCCCTTCGCGAGCAGCGCCGTGATGACGAGGATGATCGCAGCGGCGGGAAGGTTCGCGTATCCGGAGATGCCGGCTTGACCGGCAAGGCCCCAATGCGGGCCGTTCGCCCACAACGGCGAGATCGGGATGCCCCACTGGTGCAAGATGTTCGCGAAATAGCCCGACCACCCGATGCTGACGGTTGCCGCGCCAAGCCCGTATTCGAGAACCAAGTCCCAACCAATGATCCATGCCAAGAACTCGCCGAGCGTTGCGTAGGTGTACGTGTACGCGCTACCGGAGATCGGAATCTTACTGGAGACTTCGGCGTAGCAGAGCGCGGCGAGCGCGCTCACGACGCCGGCAACGACGAACGAGATCGTTAGCGACGGACCCGCGCGGGTCGCCGATGCGACGCCGGTGAGCACGAAGATGCCGGTCCCGATGATCGCGCCGATGCCCATCGCGGTCAGCGCCCAGGGCCCAAGAGAGCGTTTGAGGCCGTGCTCCGAATCGCTGCCCTCGGCCAAGATGCGCGCGAGCGGTTTGACGCGCCCGCGCATCACGCGTAGCAGCACGACGACGAATACAAAGGCGATGAGCCCGTACAGAATGTCGAGGTAACGTGGCGGCATAAGGGCAGATATGCCCTCGGCGGCCGTCTCCCTCTATGGTAAGGCCCTATCCGGGCAGGACGCCCACGTAGAGGTCGCGCCCAGAGAGCACGGCTCTGCCTTGATGCAGTTCGAATCCCGCGCGCAGGAAGGCGCCGCGGTAGTGCTCGTCACCGAGCAGCAACAGCCGGTGCGTCTCCTCGAAGGTGCGGACGCCGTCGCGCATCGCAACCATATAATGGAAGCTCAGAATCGCGGTCGCCTCATCGCGCCGGCCGACGTGCATGCGCGCGATCTTCACCTCCGGCAGATCGGCGAAGCTCGCGTGCGGATGTCCGTCTTCCCATTCGTCGGGGCGCAGCCACGGCTGCACGATCGCAACCCCACCGGGAACGAGATGGCGAGCGAAGCTCGCGATGGTCTGTTCGAAGCGCTGTACGGTCGGCAAGTATGCAATCGATCCGAAGAGACACGTGATCACGTCGAAACGTCTTCCGAGATTGAAGCCGATCATGTCCGCGAGGTGGAAACGCACGTCCGGCGAGCGCTCCTGAGCGACCGCGAGCATGCCGCGATCGATGTCGAGGCCCTCGCACGTGAAACGCTCGCGCAGGTGCTCGATGTGACGCCCCGTGCCGCAGGCGACGTCGAGCAGTTCGCGTCCGGGTGAGCGCTTGTAGCGCTCGACGAGATCGGCGACGAGCGCACTCTCGCGCGCGTAGTCCTTCCCGCCGGCGGTGATGAGCGCGTCGTAGTACTGCGCCGACCGCGAGTACGTAATCACGACGACTCCATTGCCTCGTGGCCCTGGAAATGGCCTGCCCGGTTATGCGGCGAAACGCAGTTCCCGACATGCGGGATTACGACGTCCTCGTCGTCGGCGGCGGTAACGCCGGCTGCGCCGCCGCAATCGCCGCGGCTCGCGGGGGCGCGAAGACGCTCTTGGTCGAGCGCTACGGCTTTCTCGGCGGGACGGCGACCGCGTCGATGGTCGGTCCCTGGATGACCTTTCACTCCGGCGAAGAGCGCATCGTCGGGGGCATCGCGCAGGAGATCGTGACGCGCCTCGTCGCGATGGGAGCCTCGCCGGGACACATCCCAGACACCTCCGACTACGTGCCGACGATTACGCCGTTCGATCCCGAGGTGCACAAGGCGCTGCTCTTCGAGATGATGGGCGAGGCGCGCGTTCGGCTCTTGCTGCACGCGTGGTTCACGACCGCGCTCGTTGAAGGCGACGCGGTGACCGGCGCCGCTTTCGACACGGTCGGTGGAACCCGCGCGTATCGCGCGCGCGTCGTGATCGATTCGACCGCCGATGCGTACGTCGCGGCCTCGGCCGGCGTCCCGACGCAGAAGGGCGACGCGCGCGGGCGCGTGCAGCCGGCATCGCTGATGTTTCGCATGAGTCACGTCGACCTTGCGAAGACCTCGGCGTACTTGAGAACGCATCCCGATCAGATGCGCACCTCGCTCAAGGCGCACGAACGCACGGCTTCGACCGTCACCGCGGTCGCGGGTCTTCACGATCTCTGGGCGCGCGCGCAGCAGGACGGTGCCGTCGACGTGCCCCGCGAGGTCGTCTCGTTCTTCATCTCGCCGTATCCCGACGAAGTCACGATCAACATGACGCGCGTCGTCGACATCGATCCGCTCGATCCCGACGATCTCACGCGCGCTGAGGTCGAAGCGCGTCGTCAAGTGATGCAGGTCGCGAAGTTCTTTCAGACGCGCGTGCCCGGCTTCGAGAACGCACGGATTGCAGCCACCGGCACGCAGATCGGCGTCCGCGAATCGCGCCGGATCCTCGGGCGTTACACGCTGACCCGCGACGACGTGCTGCAGGCTCGTCATTTCGACGACGCCGTCGCGCGGAGCGCCTACCCGATCGACATCCACAATCCGTCGGGAACCGGAACGACGACGCAACGGCTCGCTCCCGGAACGAGCTACGAGATCCCCTATCGCTGTCTCGTGCCGCTCAACCGCGAGGGATTGCTCGTCGCGGGGCGCTGCATCTCGACGACGCACGAAGCGCTCGCCTCGACGCGCCTGACGCCGACGGTGATGACGCTCGGACAAGCCGCCGGAACCGCCGCCGCCATCGCGTGCGAACGCGATCTTCCGCCGAGCCAAGTCGATCCGGCGCAACTGCGCGCGCAGCTTCTGCGGGACGGCGTCGTGTTGTGAATGCTTTGCGCATGGCGCGCCGCCTCGGCGTGCGCGTCGAGATCGCGGACCTCGGCGACTGGGGCGAAAGCACGCTCAACGCGGAATACGATCCGCAGGGCCCGACGATTCGCGTGAACGAGCGCTGCTTGCGCGAAATGTCGCGCGCACGGCGCCGCGAGTTCATCGCGCATGCCGTTGGCCACGAGTTGTTCCATCATCTCGAAGCGGTCGGCGAGGTGGAGCGCCCGCACGGCCGCGCTGCGCGCGAGCGCGCCGCAAGCGCGTTCGCTCAAACGCTCGTGCCATGACGCGATACGTCGCGGGCATCGACGGTGGGCAAAGCCGGACGCGCGCGGTCATTGCAGACGAACGCGGTCGCATCATCGGGCGGGGCGATGCCGGTCCCGCCGACGAGTTGGGCGTCAGCCCCGAGTCGACGCGCATGCACGACGCGCTCGCAGGCTCGCTCGATGCGGCGCGCCGCGACGCGGCCCTCGATGCGAACGTCGTGTTCGACGCGATCGTGGCGGGGATGAGCGGATATCAGGGGCACGTCTACGGCGTCGCACCGACGCTCCCGACCCGGCGCCTGACGCTGTTACACGATTCGCGCATCGCCCACGCGGGCGCGTTCGCCGGCGGCTCCGGCGTCGTCGTGATCGCCGGAACCGGATCGATGGCGTACGGCGTGGCACCCGACGGCAGCACGCGGACCGCCGGCGGTTGGGGTTATCTCTTCGGAGACGAAGGAAGCGGCTTCTGGATCGCGCGCACGGCGCTCTCGCGCGCGATGCGCGGCGATGCGAAGCTCGAAACGCAGGCATTGCAGTTCTTCGATGCGCCGGATCTGCGAAAGCTCGCGAGACGCGTCTACATGGGCGAGATATCCCGCGGGCAACTCGCCGCCTTTGCGCCGGTCGTGCTGCAGTCTTCCGGCGAGGCGGTGGATGCGACGGCGCAAGCGCTTGCCGCGCTTGCGCTCGCGGGGCTTCCGGAGTCCTGTACGCAGGCAGCACGGTTCTCCTTCGTGGGAGGGATCGTCGGTGACGCGCACGTGCGCGCCGCGCTCGCCACGGCGCTCGAGCGCGCACTTCGCGAACGCGGTCTCGACGGCGGCATCGTCGAGCCGCGGTATCCGCCGGAGTTGGGCGCCGTACTGCTCGCATTCAAGGAAGCGGGTATCGAACTTTCGTCGCCCCTTCGACAAGCTCAGGGTGACAAGGGATGAGCGTTCTCGATGCGATACGCGGTCAACTGATCGTTTCCGTACAGGCTCCTCACGGATCGGCGCTCGACGATCCGGAGGCGATTGCGGCGATGGCGGCTGCCGCGTGCGAGGGTGGTGCCGCGGCCGTACGGATCGAATCGGTCGCGCACCTGAAGGCCGTGCGCGCGCGTCTGGGCTGCCCGATCATCGGTCTAGTCAAGCGAGAGTATTCGGGCTTCGCGCCGTACATTACGCCGACGCTCGCCGAGGTTCGTGAAATCCTCGCGACGGGCGTCGAAATCGTTGCCTTCGACGCCACGCCGCGCCCGCGGCCTGACGGCAGCACGCTTGAGGCGATCGTCGCGGAGATTCGCCGCGGCGGCGCGCTCGCAATGGCCGACTGCTCGGCGGCCTCCGACGCCCGCCGCGCGCGCGATGCGGGCGCCGAAATTCTGGCGACGACGCTCTGCGGCTACACGGAGGAAACGCGCGGCTCGCCGCTGCCCGCGCTCGCGCTCGTGCGCGAGCTTGCGACATTTGACGCATGTGTCATCTGTGAAGGCGGCATCACGACGCCCGCGAGCGGGCGAATGGCGCTTGCCGCCGGCGCGCATGCGATCGTTGTCGGCACCGCGATCACCGGCGTTGCGCACCTGACTCGCGCGTTCGCCGCCGAACTGCAGCGCGGATAGGATTGCGCCGGAGGGTGCGCCGTCGGCGGCGCGAAAGGCGCGAGCGTGGAGACGAACAAGCCGGGGCGCGGCTTCTGGGTCACAACCGCGATCCTCGCGCTGATCTCGACCGCGGGCATCCTCTACTTCTGGATGATTCCGACGGTCGAGCCGTGGCTGCCGCCGGAAGGCGGCCATCCGGGCGACCAAGTCGACTGGCTCTTCCGCTTCATGGCCTCGACCGCCGCGGCGCTCTACACGTTCGTCGTCGGCTATATCGTCTATTTCGCGATCGCGTACCGCCGCCGTAAGAGCGATCCGCCCGACGCGCTCGGCTTCCACGTTCACGATAACACGAAGCTCGAAGTGACGTGGACGGTCCTCCCGACGCTCTTCGTCGTGCTGCTCTCCATTCTGAGTGTGAGGATTTGGTACGTCCTGCAGGTTCAGCCGAACAACGGACTCGTCGTCGAGTCGATCGGGCGGCAATGGTATTTCACGTTCCGTTATCCGAACGTGAACGGCGAGGTGGCGAATGAGATGCACCTGCCGGTCGGCGTGCCGGTGACCTTGAACGTCACGTCCCAGGACGTCATCCATTCCTTCTGGGTTCCGGACATGCGGCTCAAGGCCGACATGGTTCCGGGCATGATCAATACGATTCGCTTCACGCCGACGCGCGTCGGGCGTTACCAAATCATCTGCACGGAGTTTTGCGGCACCGCGCACTCGACGATGGACAAGCAGATCATGGTCGTCGAGACGCAAGCGCAGTACGACGCGTGGTATCACGGATGGCAAGTCCGTAATGCGAACGTGAGCAACGCGCTTCCCACGGTGTCAACCGGGACGATTGACCTCGCGGGCGGCAACGCGGCCGCGGGGCAGGCGCTTTTTTCACAGAAGTGCAGCGCCTGCCATGCGCTCGGACCGTTCACGCAGCGCATCGTCGGTCCCGGGCTCAGGGGCGTCCTGCATGACCCGACGCACCCAAACCTCGTGGACGGGGATCCGGCGACGCCGGCAAACGTGGCGAAGATATTGCAGAACGGGTACACCGGGAGCATCGGGCACATGCCGAATCAGTCGGATAACGGACTCTCGAACAAAGACATCACGAACCTCGTCGCTTACTTGAATAGCTTGAGATAACCGGAGCAGAACCAAATGTCCGTCATCGCCGAGCACGGCGGAATCGCCGAGCACATCCATCCCGAGCCGCAAGGCTTCATACGGAAGTATGTATTCTCGCTCGATCACAAGATCATCGGGATTCAGTACATCATCACGGCGTTCGTCTTCTTCATCCTCGCGGGTCTGCTCGCCGAGGTCATTCGAATCCAACTGCTGCACGCGAACGGCGGATTCCTCACGCCGGATACCTACAACGAGGTGTACTCGGTGCACGGCTCGGCGATGGTATGGCTTGTCATCATCCCGATGCTGACCGGCGGCTTCGGCAACTTCGTCATGCCCGTGCAGATCGGCGCGCGCGATGTCGCGTTCCCGTGGCTGAACATGATCAGTTTCTGGATATTTCCGGTTGCCGGGATCATGCTCTTCTCGTCGTTCTTGATGGGCGCCCCGGTTGCGGGCTGGACCGAGTACCCGCCGATGTCGCTGCAGGGCGCCGCCGGCACCTCGATGTGGTGCGCCGCGATCTTCTTGGTCGGCGTCAGCTCGACGCTCACCGGAATGAATTTCCTCGTCACGATGCTGAAGATGCGCGCGCCGGGCATGACGTACACGCGGATGCCGCTTTTTTGCTGGGGACAATTTGCGACCGCGCCATTGCTCATGATCGCGACGACGGCGCTCGCGGCAGCGCTCGCGGCGCTCTTTATGGAGCGGCAGTTCGGCGTGCCGTTCTACGATCCGACGAAGGGCGGCTCACCGGTGCTGTGGCAGCACATGTTTTGGTTCTACTCGCACCCTGCCGTCTATATCATGATTTTGCCCGCGTTCGGCATCATATCCGAGGTCGTTTCGGTCTTCTCGCGCAAGCCGATCTTCGGGTACCGGCTGATCGCGTTCTCGTCGGCGGCGATTGCGCTCACCGGATTCATGGTGTGGGCGCATCACATGTTCACCTCCGGCATCGCGCCGTACATGCAGTTGCCCTTCATGATCATCACCTTCATCATCGCGGTGCCGACCGGCGTGAAGATTTTCTCGTGGCTCGCAACGATGTGGGGCGGAAAGATCCACCTCACGACGTCGATGCTCTTCGCGCTCGGCTTCCTCGCGCTCTTTACATTCGGCGGCATCAGCGGCGTCTTCTTGGCGGCGATTCCGTTCGATCTGCACGTGCACGGCACGTACTTCATCCCGGCGCACATCCATTACGTGCTCGTCGGCGGCAGCCTCATGGGGATATTCTCCGGCATGTACTTCTGGTTCCCGAAGATGAGCGGGCGGTACATGAGCGAGTTCTGGGGCCGCATGCACTTCGCGCTCTTCATCATCGGATTCACGGGAACGTTCCTGCCGATGCACTATCTCGGAGCGATGGGCATGCCGCGCCGCGTTGCGACGTACGATCCGCAGTTCCAGTACTGGAATCAGTTCGAGACGATCTTCTCGTTCGTGATGACGCTCTCGATCCTGATATTCTTCATCAACATGCTCTACAGCATCCGACGCGGTAAGCCGGCCGGGCACAATCCGTGGGGCGCGCGCACGCTCGAATGGCAGATTCCGTCGCCGCCGCCCTATTACAACTTCAAGCATATTCCAAGCGTCTTCGGGCTGCCGTACGACTTCACGGAACCGCTGCCGTACCTGCACTTGGAGGAGGAGCTCACTGACTCGCCTGTTCCGGTGGGAGCGCATTCATAATGGCCGTCGCGATCGGCGAGCACGGCGAGGTCGATCAACTCTACGCCGAAACGCGCTCGCTGCGGCTCCAGGGCTTCTTGTTCTTCCTCGTCAGCGACCTCGTGCTCTTCTCGTCGTTCATCTTTGCCTATCTCTACTTACGCAACAGCGGGCAAGGATGGCCGCCGCCGGGCGTCACGCGTCCTGCGATCGCGCTCGGCGCGGTAAACTCGGCGATCCTCTTCGGTTCCGGCGCAACGATGCACTACGCGCTCGAGAACTTTAAACACGGCAAGTTCATACGGTACACGCAGTGGATGATCTGCACGATCCTGCTCGGCGCCATGTTTCTCGGCGGCCAAGCGATCGGCCATATCACCGCAGCCTGGGTCTCCCCGTTGGTCAGAGGCGTGNNGCTCTTCCGCGACCACGTGACGTGGGCGGGAAGCGGCATCTTCGGCGCTTCGTTTTTCACGCTGACCGGCATGCACGGCTTCCACGTCCTCTGCGGGATCATCTATCTCGTCGTGCTGCTGCTCCAGTCCGTGCACGGCGTCTACGACAAGAACCGCTACTTCGGCTTGACCGCCGGCACGCTCTACTGGCATTTCGTCGACGTGATCTGGATTGTGCTCTTCTCGATCTTCTACCTGATATAGCGAGGCGACGATGAATCTGGTCGTAATCGAGCACACCTTCGCGATTGTTGGCGGCGTGATCGTTTTCGTCGTCGCGTCGATCGCGCTGCGCAACGACTGGAGGACGCCGGGATTGGACAATCAAGTGTTCAAGTTGATGCTGGGACTGCTCGCGCTCGGCGGCGTTCTTGCGGCACTCACCGGCATCGGCATCATCGGAAAGGCGTAGCATGATTGCGAAGGAACGCGGCGAGTTTCATCCCGACTTCGGTGAGGTGCCGCAGAGCAAGGGCATACCGACGGCGCTGCTCGTCTCCGTCATCATCGGCGTCATCATGATCTTCGCGATCGGCGGCGGCGTCGTGCTCACGGCGGGCCACGGTCACGGATGGCCCGCTAGTTCGACGCTGCGCCAGCCGCTGGGCTCCGCGACGCCTTAGCGCTGCCGCGCGATTCCGATCGCGAGCGGCGGCAAATCGCCGTCGGGCAGCAAGCCGGTCGGCCTCCCGTCGATCTTATGGATGCCGGCGAACGCCGAAAACTCGACCATCGCGGGAATCGTGCGCGCGGGATATGATTTCATCCCGACGCTTCTCCATTCGCACGCGACGCTCTCGTCTTCGAAGAGTGCGGCGATGTAACCGCAATCGCCCGGATCGGAATCTTCGTCTCGCGGCCGGTAGCGCACGTAGCCGTCGACGATGTAGATCGGCTGGTACGTCTTCAGATAGGCCACGAACGGTGCCGCGAGCACCGCAATGAAGTAACCGAGAAACGCAACGGCGCCGAGCGCGAAGATCGGCGCGATGACGATCAACGTCGCGTCGCTCCGTACGTGGTGCGCGCGCCAGACGATGCCCCAGGTGAAGAGGGCGAAGAAGACGAGCCCGAGGAGCGGCTCGATCGCAATCGCCATGCGTCCCTGCAGGCCATGCCACACGACGCGACGCTCGCGCTGCGTCCACGGCCGCTGCAAGAGCAATCGCGCGCGCGAATCGAGGCGCCGCATCACGGTGCGGCTTCTTCGAGCGGGGCGCCGCGTTCGTCGCCGCGACCGCGCAGCGTCGAAGCGATGACGAGTGCGAGCAGGGCGACGGCGCAAAACGCCAGATAGGCGAAACGGTAGCCTTCGATCTCGTTGCGCACGCTGCCGATGATTCCACCGGCGAGAGCGGTGCCGATGATCTGCCCGATAATCAAGCATTGGCTCAGGAGTCCCACCGCGGTTGCGCGGACGCTCGGCCCGGTTTCGTTGATCACGATGTAACGCGTCGGCGCACCGAGGAGTGCACCGAAGCCCATGCCTGCGACGATCATTGCGATCAGCGTGAGCGCGACGGAGCCGAATCCGAGCGCGAAGATCGCGAGGCCGATCTCCGTGAGGGCGGTGCCGGCGAGGAGAACGTCACGCGAGCCGACGCGATCGAGTGCGCGGCCCGAAAACGGAATCACGATGACGAACGTCGCCGCGCCGAGCGTCGCGATGAGCCCGGCGATCGCCGCGTTGAGATGCTGCGTGGCGACGATGATGGTGGGGATGAAGAAGAGCGATCCTTCGAGGATCCCGATCGAGATCTCGAGCGCGTACGTTTTTGCGAGTTGATTCGAGGTAAAGAGCGAGAGTGGTACGACGGGGTTGCTCGTCATCCGCTCGCGTAAGAAGAATCCGCCCAACAAGGAGATGCCGGCCGCGACCATGAGCACGCGCGCGCTGAGGATGCCGTCCGCGAGGGCGAGCAACCCGAAGCAGAGGAGAGCGAGCCCCGCGACGTCGAGCGGACCGCGCGCGCGCGGCGCTCTTGCGGGAACGTATCGGCGCGCGAGCGTGAGCACGATCGCGGCGAGCGGAAAGTTCGCTGCGAATATCCACTGCCATGAAAGAAAGTGCGTCAGCGCTCCCCCGAGCACGGGTCCGATGACGGCGGCAAGGCCCCACGTCGCGGCGATCAGCCCGAGCGCGGCGCCGCGACGCGAAGGGGGCACGACGTCGCCGATCGCTGCGGTTGCGACCGGGAAGAGTCCGCCCGCTCCAAACGCCTGGATCGCGCGGCCGAGCAGGAAGAAGCCGTAGCTCGGCGCGAGAATCGTGACCGCGCTTCCGAGCGTGAAGATGCCGATCGAGAGCATGTAGAGGCGTCGGCGCCCATACCGATCCGCAAGCGTGCTCACGATTGCGATCGCGGCAATGTTCACGAGCAGGTAGAGCGTGAAGATCCAAGCGAGGTCGCCGGTCACGACGCCAAAAGCGCTCGCGAGCGCGGGAAGCGCGGGCGAGAGAACGCCGAGGTCGAGCGCGCCCGCAAAGACGCCCAGGCCGAGCGTCAGCAGCAGCAGCCGTGTCGAGCGGTCAGGCGATGATTCGGTCAACGACCATGACCGCGCACATCAGCGCAAGATAGAGCAGCGAAAACCGAAAGAGCACGCGTGCCGATGCGGTCGACGAGTCGCGCCACGTGCGCACCGCGTCGAGCAGAAAGATGCCGCCGAGAACGGCGGCGCCGGCGAGATAGAGCGCACCCATCACGTGCAAGGGATAGAGCGCAAGCGACGCCGCAACGAGCAGGATCGCGTAATACACGATCTCACGTTTCGTGCGCTCTTCGCCGCTTACGTTAGGAAGCATCGGAATCTTCGCCTTCGCGTACTCCGTTTCGACGACGAGGGAGAGCGACCAAAAGTGCGGCGGCGTCCAAAGGAAGATCAACGCGAAGAGGCCGAGCGCGGGGCCGCCGATCGCGTGGGTGACCGCCGCCCATCCGACGAGCGGAGGGACCGCGCCCGCGGCTCCGCCGATCACGATGTTCAGCGGCGTGAGGCGCTTCAGCCACATCGTGTAAACGGCGACGTAGTAGGCGTTGCCGGCGAGCGAGAGCCACGCGGCCAGCGGATTGACGAGCCAATAGAAGATCGCGAAAGAGATCGTTCCGCAAAGAATTGCGTAGATCAGCGCGCGACGCGATGAAATGCGCCCGGCGGGAATCGGGCGATGACGCGTGCGGTCCATGAGCGCGTCGATGTCCGCGTCGTAGACGCAGTTCAGCGCACCCGCAGACGCCGCGGCGAGCGCGCCGGCGAGCAGCGTCCACGCCGCGATGTGCAGCGGCGGCACGCCGCGCGCAGCCATCACCATTGCGGCGGCGGTCGTGATGAGGAGCAGGACGATGATGCGTGGTTTCGAGAGCTCGTAGTAGTCGCGAATGCTTCCGATTGCTCCGGTCATGAGGCGCTCGGCTCGCGCTGCGCGCGCTCGGCGATGCCGGCGTCGCGTAGTGAGAAGGCGGCCGCCGTGACGAACGCAAGGAAGACCAACGCCGCGTTGGCGGCGTGCACCTCGCGCAGATCGGTCGGAAGACGAAGTACGACGTTCAAGAGTCCCAAAATCACCTGAATGAAAACGAGGAGCAATCCGGTGGTGACCGCGGCGCGTACGCGTGCCGAGGCGGCGTTCGTCCAGCAGAGAGCAAATGCACCGGCCGCACAGAGTAGCGTGGCGGCGGCGGCCAAACGATGGAGCATTTGAACGACCTGGCCCGTCGTGTATACGACGACGTCGCCCGCACATCCCGGGATCGAGAGGCAAGCGAGGCCTGCGCCGCTCGAACTGACGTATGCGCCGACGCACATCGTCACGAAAGCGATGAATGCGGTGGTGCCGAGTGCGACGGGCAATATCCATGGCGTGCGCATCGGGTCGAGAGTCGGTGGCCCCGCAAAAATCGCAAGCGCGGCGAGAGCGGCGATGAGGGCCATGGCGGTTCCCCAGTGCACGACCACGGAGAACGGCGCGTTCGAGAGCCGCACCGTTGCGTCGCCGAGGCCGATCTGCACGAGAAAGAGCGCGGCGATCACGATGCTCGCGGGGAGCAGGAAGGGCGAACGGCGGCGATGCTGCCACGCGACCGCGCACACCGCAAGAATGAGCGGAAGCAGCGAAAAAGCGAGAAGGCGATGGGTCCACTCCCAAACCGTCCCGCCCACCATATTGGGAAAGAGCGAGTGGCGGCACATCGGCCAATCCGGACACGTGAGGCCTGCCGCATTGATGCGTGTCCAGCTACCGAGCATGACGACGACAAACGCAACGAGGTCCGTGACGAGGGCAAGGCGCCTCAGAATCTTCACAGGGTTCCTAGCGTACGGGTGAGGTCATGCAAATGGCAACGACATTGAACGGGGCTCGCGCCGGGCCTCATTGGACGCAAGGTGCGCCGCCACTTAAAACGAAGCCGTGCGGGGACGTGAAACGCTGGTGGGCTTTCGTGGCCCTGCTCCTCCTCATGGGCTGTCGCGAGGTGCGCGTTAAGACCTACGCCGTCGGAACGACGACCGTTCCGGGTGGAAATCAAATCGTCGTCGTTCGGGACGCTCAAGCACTCGGGCGACTCGGCATCCACGAACCGATTCACTTTCGCGGCGAGTTCGGCGTCGTGTTGCTGATGGGGCCGCACGATCGTACCGGCTATCGTCAAATCATAGAATCGATCGACGCCGACGACGCGCGCGTGCGCGTAGTTGCATTCGAGGAAGCGCCGCCCAACGGCGGCGAGCCGACGAGCGGATACCGAACCTTCACGCTCTGGATCATTCCGAACACGGTTTATCGCCGCGGAATTCACGTCGAAGTCGTCACGCCGGCGGATGCGCCGGTTGCCGATACGGTGCTCCCGTAGCGATGCGCGAGAGAAAGGTGCAAGTCGCACAGTCGATTCGGTTCGACGCTCGAGTCGAACGTCTTGGCGCGGTGATGTCCCCCGACGGGTCGCCCGAAGAGGCCGAGGGCGTGCTGAATCCCGCGTTCACGCGAGCGCGCGACGGCCGAGCGCTCCTCTTCCCACGCGTCGTCGAGCAAGGCAACATCTCGCGCATCGAGCGCGCGTACGTGCTCGAACGCAAGGAGGGGTACGAGGTCGAGCGCCTCGGCTTCGCGCTGGAACCGGAGGCTCCGTACGAGATGCGCGCGCAGCCGGGATACGGCTGCGAGGATGCGCGCGTCACGTTTCTTCCGGTGCTGGACGAGTACGTGATGGCGTACACGGCGTTCGGGCCCGACGGCCCGCGAATCGCGCTCGCGACTTCGAAGGACGCCTCCGCATGGGAGCGATTGGGGCTCGTGCAGTTTGGGCACCCGGGTGCGACGGTCGGCGACGATAAGGATGCCGCATTCTTTCCCGAACCCGTGCTTTCGCCCGAAGGCGTTCGATCGATTGCTTTCTATCATCGCCCGATGCTCCATCTCTCGGCCGTCGACGGCATCGCCGCCGTTCCGTTAATTCAGAAGATGCCGTGGGCCGATCGCGAGTCGATTCGCATTGCGTACGTTCCGCTGGACGAGGTGCTTGCCGATCGGCGCGCGCTGCTCACCGCACGCGAGAGCGCCCTCGTGCTCTCACCCGAGGAGCAATGGGGTTCGATTCGAGTCGGCGCCGGGACGCCGCCGGTGAGAATAGCAGAAGGCTGGTTATCCCTTTTCCACGGCGTCGATCTTCTCACCGACGACGCAATGCGGCCGCGGTTCTGTTACCGCGCAGGTATCGTGATCCACGATGCGGAGCGTCCGCATCAGATCCTGTACCGCTCGCCCTCGCCGGTTCTTTCGCCGGAGGAACGTTCCGAACGGCACGGCATCGTCGATAACGTCGTCTTTCCCACCGGCATCGATCGACGTGAGGACATCGGTGAGCGGACCTTCGACGTGTACTACGGCATGGCGGACTACTCGTGCGGCGCCATCCGCCTAACGCTCTCTTGACTTGAGGATGCTCCGGTATTTCGCGGTTGCGGCGTTGCTCGTCGTCGGGACGTTTGTCGCCGTCACCGCCTATCATCGGTATTCGTTACGCATCCGCGTTGCAGGCGGCCGCGCGACGATGGCGCCGAGACCCAATGCCTCGGAAACGCCAAGCCGTTCGACGCAGCTGGTGTTGCGTGGGGACGCGCCGTGGGCGCTCTCGGCTCTGCCCGAGTGTCTGATCCAGGTGCAGGAATGGAAGGGAACGATGCGCTACGTGCGCTCGCATATCCCACATGGCGCGAGCGCAATTGCACCGCCGGACGTGCTGCATTACGGTGATTGCACGATTGCAATCCACGGCGACGAGGCCTTCGTCCAACGCGGCAAGGATCGACTACGCATTCCGCCGCTCGCGCGCTTCTATCGCATGGAGAGCGGCATCGCGCTGTTGCGCTCGACGGGCTGCGCGAGCCCCGCATGTGCCTCCGTCCTGCGTGTCTACGCAAGCGTGAGGTCTCAACCGTGAGCATCGAGGACGAGGTTTCTCGCCGGCGCACCTTCGCGATCATCTCGCATCCGGACGCCGGAAAGACGACGCTGACCGAAAAGCTCTTGCTCTATGGCGGCGCGATTCACGTCGCCGGACAGGTTTCAGCGCGCAAGCGGCAACGGCAAGTCACGAGCGACTGGATGGCGCTCGAGCGCGAGCGCGGCATCTCGATCACCTCGACGGTGCTGCAGTTTCCGTATGCCGGATGCGTGATCAACCTGCTCGATACGCCCGGCCATCAGGATTTCGGCGAGGACACCTACCGCACGCTGCTCGCGGCGGATTCCGCGGTGATGCTCATCGACGCCGCCAAAGGCGTCGAGCCGCAGACGAAAAAGCTCTTTGCGATTTGCCGGGAGCGCAAAATCCCGCTCTTCACGTTCATGAACAAGCTCGACCGGCCGAGCCGCGATCCGCTGGAACTTCTCGACGAGTTGGAGAGCGTGCTTGGCATCGGCGCCTATCCGATGAACTGGCCGCTCGGAAGCGGCGAGCATTTCCGCGGCGTCTACGATCGCCGGATGCGGCGCCTCCATCTCTTCGAGCGGAGCGCGCATGGCGCGACCCGCGCGGCGGTCGAGGTGACCGATGCGCGCGACGAGCGACTGCGTACGATGGTCGATGACGCGGAGTACGCGCGCTTTCGCGATGCGCTCGACCTGCTCGACGGCGCGGGAGCCGCCTTCGATCGCGAAGCGATGCTGCGCGGGGAAACGACGCCGGTCTTCTTCGGAAGCGCGGTCACGAACTTCGGCGTCCAGCTCTTCCTCGACGATTTCGTGCAGACGGCGCCGGCGCCGGGCTCGCAGCGCGTGGCCGACGGCGAAGCGGTGCGGGCGGAGGACGAGCGCTTCACCGGCTTCGTCTTCAAAATCCAGGCGAACATGGATCCGCGGCATCGCGATCGGATCGCGTTCGTGCGCGTCTGCTCCGGCCGCTTCGAGCGCGACCTCGTCGTTCGGAACGCGCGCACGGGCAACTCGGTGCGGCTCGCGCGCGCGATGCGCCTCTTTGCCGACGAACGCGAATCGCTCGAGAGCGCGTACGCAGGCGACGTCGTCGGGTTGGCAAACCCCGGCGTCTTTGCGATCGGCGACACGCTCTATGACGGCGCGCGCGTCGAGTTTCCGGCGATTCCGGCCTTCGCGCCGGAGCATTTTGCCGCGATTCGCAGTCTCGACGCCGCGAGCTACAAGGCCTTCGGCAAAGGAATCGCGCAGTTGCGCGAGGAGGGCGCAGTGCAAGTGTTCGAGCCATGGCGGGCGGGTGCGTACGAGCCGATCCTCGGCGTCGTCGGCGAGCTGCAGTTCGAGGTTGCGAAGTATCGCTTGGAGTCCGAGTATGGCGTGCGGACGGCGATCGCGGCGCAGCCCTACACGCTCGCCATGCGCGTCGATGCCGAGCGCGCCGCGCTCGATGCGGCGCATCTGCCGTCGAATGCGCGCCTCGTGCGCGATTGGGAAGGCAGGGCCGTGGCGCTCTTCGAGAGCGAGTGGAGCCTGAAGCTCGCGCGCGAATGGAACCCGGCGTTTGCATTCGTGCCGTTCGGCACGGACGGAGTCGCAGTATGATCGGCATCGAAGGTATTCGCGAGGCTGCGGTCCGTCTGAGGGGGATCGCGCACCGCACGCCCGTGATGACGTCGCGAACGCTGAACGAGCGCACGGACGCGCAGATCTACGTGAAATGCGAGAATCTGCAGCGCATGGGCGCTTTCAAGTTTCGCGGCGCGTACAACTGCATCGCGCAGATACCGTCGGAACAGAGAGCCGGCGGAGTCGTCGCGTTCTCGAGCGGCAATCACGCGCAAGGCGTGGCGCTCGCGGCGCGACTTCTCGGCGTGCGCGCCACGATCGTGATGCCGAGCGATGCGCCGGTCTCGAAGCTCGCCGCAACGCGCGGCTACGGCGCTGAAGTCGTCGAGTACGACCGCGCGCGTTCGCATCGGGAAGAGCTTGCTCAGAGCCTTTGCGAAGAACGCGGCGCGACGCTCGTGCCGCCGTTCGAGGACGAACGCATCATCGCCGGTGCGGGAACTGCGGCGCTCGAACTCTTCGAAGACGTCGAAGCACTCGACGCCGTCGTCGTTCCGGTCGGCGGCGGCGGGTTGATGAGCGGTACGGCGATCGCCGCGCACGCGCACGATTCGCGAATGGCGATCTACGGCGTCGAACCGGAGGAGGGCGACGATTTTCGTCGCTCGCTTGAACTCGGCGAGATCGTCCGCATCGACGTGCCGCACACGATCGCCGACGGTCTGCAGACGACCGCCCCGGGCACGCTGACCTTCGCGATTGCGCGCGAGCACGGAGCGCAGATCCTCACGGTCTCGGATGACGACCTGCGCGATGCGATGCGCTTTGCCTTCGAACGTTTGAAGCTCGTCGTCGAACCGAGCGGAGCGGCCGGCATCGCGGCGCTCTTGTCGGGCAAACTACGGCTCGACGGCAAGCGCATCGGCGTGATCATCAGCGGTGGCAACGTCGACGCGGATCGCTACGCGCAACTCATCGCTCCTCCCGCGTAGAGCCGGCGAAGCCATCGGATATCCCATCCGAGGAGGCTACTGACCGACGAACGGAGCCTGGATTGCGGGAGTGAGGAGGCAGTGCAGCAGGAGCGAGCCATGGACGGCGAGCGACGAGCGTCTCCGAGGATGGGATATCCGATGGCTTTGCCGGCGCTACGTCCCCTTTTCCGCGCCGATGTAGCGGATCCACTTGAAGTAGAGCGCGGGTAGCGTGTAGAGATTGTTCGGGTCGCCGTAGACGACGTAAAACTCGTTGCGTGCGGCGAGGAAGTGGTACGCGAAGCTCAGATTCGATGCGTCGACGTAGCAACCGGGCAGATACGGATCGGCCATGCAGGGCGTCGGCGATCCGTATGTCGGAAGCTGGAATGCGTTCGGAAGATTGGCGCCGATGATGCGCCGTACGCCGAAGAGCAGTTCCGCGTTGTGCGTGATCTGCCAATCGAGGCTCGCGCGTTCGAGCCATTGGTTCGTTACGGGCTCGGTCGTCGTGAGGGGCAGGTAGCGGTCGGTGTCGGCCTCCAGCGAGAGATTGAGTTTGCGCACGAGTGGGATCGTTGCAACGTACGACCATGCGTTGAGGTGTCCATGGTAATATGCGCCGCCGATATAAGAGACGTACGACGGCGTCGTCGTGTTGACTTTGTATCCGACATAGACGCCATTAGATGAAAACGGGAGAAGTTGGAACGTTCCGGTGTCATTGGCGAACGCCGGTACGCCGATGCCTTGATTGTTCACGTACGCGTGTATCGTCAGCAGGTCGTGGAAGTCGAAGTTGACCTGCGTCGTCGCATCGACTTGATCGGTGAGCCCGAGGTGGTCGTGGTATCGCGCGTAGAACGAGCTCATCGAAATATCGTGCAGCACGAAGGACGGCGAGAAGTTGAACGTATGAGAGCCGTAGGCTTCGTAGCCCGAGATGTCGTTCTGGCTGACATATCCGTCGAACGGCGTAAAATTCAACCCGATGCGTTGCATGTTGATGGCCACCGTCGTCGTCGGCGTGACGTACACGCCGCCCGATTCCAGATAGCCGCCGGAGGTCGGCCCGAAGGGTCCGTTTTGGCGGTCCTCGCCGGAGTCGAAATAGGCGCCGGTGTGCGTTGCAAGGTTGAGATAGCCGCCGCTCAAGGTTGTCACGTCGTCGGTCAAGCCCGGAACGGCGACGCCCACGCGTTGGGCATCGAGTTGGACCGCACCGTACTTGTCTTCAGTGCTGTAGTTCAGCGTTTGGGCATCATCGATGCGCTGATTTCCGATCGCATCGAAGGCCGCGAAGCTGAGCGGCCCTTGCGTGCCTTCGTACGCATACCCCTGTCCGAAGGTCGGAATCGCCGGCGTATAGAGCATCTGCGGGCAGTCGCTGCACGAGAAGTGTTGGTTGAAGAATGAAGCGGCCTGCGTGAAGAACGGCCGCACTTCCGCGTACTGCCGCTCAAACGCGGTCGGCGCGATCGTTTGCTGGTCGATCTCGACGTTCGAGTAATCCGGGTGAAGCGTTGCGACGAACGACGAGGTCGACGTCACCGGCAGCGAGGCATCCAAGCCGACGCGCGACGTGTCTCCACCGTTCGCATGCGTCGTGAGTTCGCCCAGCCCGTACGCCTGGAGGCGCGGCTTCGGTCGCTGCGCCGCATTGTGGGCGCCGATCCCTTGCAGCACTCCGGCGAAGAAGGGATCAGCGGCGTTGTGCTGTTGATTCGAGTACGTCCAGACCGCGAGACCGTTCGTCGCAACTGTCGCCCTGATGAACTGCACGTTCCACGATGTCGATCCGCCGCCGCGGATGACGTTGAGCGGGATGCGCATCGTGACGACATAACCGTCGGCGGTCACGTGGCCCACGGCGGTCCACTGCGGCGAGAAAGCGCTGTTCTCACTTGACGTTTGGTACCGCGCCCCTTGCGGATTCGCGGCGAACGAGTAAGCGAATCCGTGAACGCCTTGCGGGTAGAGGTAGACGGCGACGTAATCGTCGCTCAGGACGTTCGCGCCGTTCGTCGCTTGGCGGTTCGTCAGCGGCTCGCCTTGGGTCGCCACGAACGCGATGTCGAGCGCCGAAGCATCCTGCGCGACGTAGACGGTCGTCAGCTCCGCCGCGGCTCGCTGATATGTGAAGTCCCGACTCAAGTCGATCTTCGCGGCCGCGGACCACGAGGCATCGATGACCCCGGCCATCGAGGGCGGCGTCGCGAGCACCGGAACGTCCACGGAGCCGCTCGGCGCCGCTTCGAGAACGCACGGCGCCGCAGCGATCAGTATCGCCGCGGCGCCGCTCGCGAGGGAGGCCAAAACCGACCGCATCATCCGCAGATACTGCGCTTGCGGCGCGGTAGTTTCAGGTGCTAGTGGATGCCGCCGCAGGCAACGTAGATGCTCAGATGCCGCGCGTTGTGGACGTTGATCGCGTATCTGCCGCCAAGGAGGCTAGCCAACTGTACGTTGCGGATCGTCGTCATCGTCGTGCCGTTCCTCGCGTTCGTGAGCGGATACTTCGGTGCCGGGTTGAGCCTCGCGCACGTGCCCACGTGGATGTGCGCCGGCTCCGCGACCGCCCCTGGCAGCCCGCTCATCCGCAGCGTGACGACGATGTCGTGCCCCCTCTGTTGGAGCAGCGCGGTGCCGCTCTGACCGCTATGATTCTGAGGCGAGAGTCTGACGGTCGCCGTCGTGGCCGTGTGCGTGTTCATCATCGTCGAGGGCGCGCCCGCGGCAACCGCCGCGGCGAGCCCGAATGCGGCTGCGAGCACCGCGGTAGCAAACGAGAACTGTTTCATAGTAGGGCTCCTTTTATCTCGGGGTGAGGAGGTGTTCGACTTGCGTTTTCAGTGAAGCGTAAGCGACCAGCGCCTGCGCGGTGGGAGCGGCATCGCTGCCGTCGATCGTGTCGAGCAGGCTTCCGAGCGCAAACTCCAACTGCCCGGCGCCGGGCAGATGACGCGCCGCGCGCGCGGCGTCGAGGCGTTCGAGCAAGCTACAGACGTCGTGCGCGATCTCGTACTGCCGCTCGAGCGCAGCAGCCGAGAGATGCACCCGCGGGTCCATGATGACGGTCAGCGAGCGGGTGACGACCTGCCCGTCCACGTCGAGGCGAACGGTGTAACGGCCCGGCGGAAGCAGCGCACCCTGCGGAACGCGCGGCGTCGCTCCGTAGACCGCCGAGATCGGGAGGTCTTGCTCCTCGATGCGCGGGGGTGCCTCGCGCATGTCCCAGACGAAGCGGTGCATCCCGGCGTCGGCGGACGGGCGTTGGAACGGCGCCTCCCAGTAGGTCGGCTTGTCGAGATCCGAGATCGGCGGCGGAGGCTGGTCGTCGCTTGCGTATTGCCGCACGACGCCTCCGCCGGCGTCGAGGATCGAGATGACGACGCGGCGTGCCCCGGAGGCGAGCGCGTAGTCGATGATCGCGCCGTCGGGAGGATTCATGCCGGAGGGTTCCTCCGGCGGGAGCGGCGTGTCGGTGTTCGTGTTCTGCCGCACGCGATACGCGTTCGCGGGCGAGAACAGGCGCACGGCCCCGGCGATACCGGCCCGAAGTTCTCGCAGCGGTTCGACGTCGTCGAGGATCCAGAAGCCGCGGCCGTGCGTCGCGACGACGAGATCGTTCCCGTGCACGACGAGGTCGCGCACCGACGTGTGCGGCAGGTTGAGCTGCAACGACTGCCAGAGCGCGCCGTCGTCGAAGGAAACCGCAACGCCGTTTTCCGTCGCCGCGTAGAGCAATCCGCGCTGCACCGGATCGGCCCGCACCGCATTCACCGGTTCTTGTGGGAGGCCGGTGACGATGAGTTGCCAATGCGCGCCGCCGTCATGAGTCGCGTAGACGTATGGATGAAGGTCGTCGAGCCGGAAACGCGTGACCGCGACGTACGCGGTGTCATCGTCGAACGGCGAGGCGTCGATCTGCGCGATCTTGCTCCAAGGCGTGAGGGCGGGAGGCGTGATGTTGTGCCAGCCCGTTGCGCCGTTGTGGGTGATCCAGACGAGACCGTCATCGGTGCCGGCCCAGATCGTGCCTTCGTGCACGTGCGAGACCGCGAGTGCGTACACGACGCCGCGGTGCGTTCCGTGCTCGGGATCGTCTTGCTCGAACGGACCAAGCACTGCGGGAACGCCCGGGGTCACGCGCGTGAGGTCGGGGCTGACGCGGCGCCAGGACGCGCCACCGTTTTCGGTTGCAAAGACGACGTTCGCGCTAAAATAGAGTCTTGATGGATGGAGCGGATCGAAGGCGAGCGGTTCCGTTCGTATCGTGCGGTAATCGCGCGAACGCAGCGCGATCGGCGAAACTTCCTGCGTTTGGCCAGTGCGTTCGTCGAACCGCTCGATCTTGCCGCCGAAGAAGACGCCGGGTTCCAGCGGATCGGGAACGACGTAACCATACTCTTCGGCGCCGACCGGATGCCAATCACGCTCCGTGGTCTCGCCCCACGCGCCACGGCTGCTCACGCACGCCGAACCGCTCTCCTGTTGTCCGCCGCAGACCCAATACGGAAAGCGCTCGTCGGCGGTGACGTGAAACATCTCCGCCGTCGGCTGGTTGTACCACGAACTCCACGTGCGGCCGCCGTTGACGGAGATCGTCGCGCCCTGATCGCTGCCGAGGATGATGTGGTCCGGCGCGCTCGGATTCACCCAAACGGCGTGGTAGTCGTCGCCGCCCGGCGCGCCCTTGATCGAAACGAACGTCCTGCCGCTGTCGCGCGAACGGTACGTCGAGGTGTTCGTCGCGTAGACCGTGTTCGGATCGCGCGGATCGACCGCGAGCGCTGCGAGATCGTCGCCGCGCTGCGCGATCTGCGGGGTGGTGTTGCGCGCGACGAAGGTGGCGCCCCCGTCGTCGCTGCGATAGATCGCCGCGCCTGCGCTCGGCGTGTCGACGTACGCGTACACGACCTCGGGGTTGCTCGGTGCGACCGCGATTTCGCAGCGGCCGACGCGTGACGGCAGACCGTTTCGCAACTGCATCCACGTCGCGCCGCCGTCGGTCGATTTGAAAATGCCGCTTCCGGGAACCTCGAAAGAGCCGCCGACCTCCCACGGCGCCTGCCGCGCGCCCCACAACGTCGCGTAGACGACGCTCGGGTTCTGCGGGTCGATGGCGACGTCGTACGCGCCGACGTTCTCGTTCGCGTACAGTACGCGAGAGAACGTGACGCCGCCGTCGAGCGATCGATAGACGCCGCGCTCGGCGTTGGGACCGTACGGGTGTCCGAGCACCGCAACGAAGAGGCGGCGCGGATCGCGCGGGTCGACGGCGATCGCCGGAATCTGCTGTCCGTCACGCAGGCCGCGGTGCATCCATGTCGCGCCGCCGTCATTCGAAACATAGATGCCGTCGCCGACGGCGAGATCCGGACGCTGCAGCCCTTCGCCGCTCCCCGCATAGATGGTGCTCGGATCCGAGGGTGCGACCGCGAGCGCGCCGATCGAGCCGGTCTCCTCTTGGTCGAAGATCGGCATCCACGTGCGGCCGGCGTCGTCGGTGCGCCAAATTCCGCCGTTGACGCTTGCCATATAGAAGACATCCGGCTGCGACGCGATGCCGGCGACCGCGGCGGTTCTTCCGCCGCGTAGCGGCCCCACGAAACGCCAATGCAGGTCGGGAATCGTCGATGCGCGAGCGGTCGTCAACGCGAGCGCCCAGAGCATCAGCATCGCGGGGAGACGATACACGTTCAGCCCTCCGTCTTCGTTCTCGGGAGTTAGTTTCGGCGGCCGTTGCGCGCGCGCCGCTTATGCCGTGGCTGGAAGGCGGGCCCGACCTTGAACTTGCTGCTGTGCGAGAGGGACTCGTCGACGTCTTGACAGCCGATCGGCGTGAACTCGCGACAGTCGCCCGGACGCGCGGCGTAGATGCCGCAGTAGAAGCGGCCGCTCTTGTCGCCCATGAGGAAGACGCATTGATCGGCGAGATCGTCGGAGACCTTGCGCAGCCAGCCGACGTAGTGGCCGTCGGCCGACGGACGCGCGACGACGTATTCGTGCATGACGGCTTCGTCGCTCATGCCGAGATGCTCTGCGATGCGCCGCACGTCGGCTTGCGTTACGAACGGCTCGTAGCCGCTGCAGCACTCCGCGCAGCCCGGCGGACACGCGATGGTGTCCGGCAGCTCCTTGAGGTGCTTGCGGGCGAGAGCGATGACCTGCGCGACCGCGGCGACGAACTCGGGATCGTCGTTATACTTGTAGATCCACTCGTTCTTCGTGATCTCGTTGACGTTGTAGTAACGCGTCGTCTTCTCGTTGTATTCGATCGTGACGTGCTCTTCATCGATTTCGATCTTGGAGACGTGCTCGATCGGGCGTGCGTCGAGAAGTTCCGGATGCGTCGGCTGCCCGGTGCGCCGGCTGAAATTGCGTAGGGCGGTGAGGTCGATGGTTTCCACGTGACGTTCTTCGCGGCGTGATGCGGGTGGAGCCTTTGGCAACGGAAAAAGAGAGCGGGATGCGGACTGCTATCGGCGTCGATCTCGGCGGCTCCCACGTTACGGCGGGCGTCGTCGACGAGGACGGAGCGATCAAGGAACGGCACGAGCGGGATCTCGAGGACCTCAGCTTTGACGTCGTGATCGAAGCGCTCGGCGCCGTCGTCGGAGCGGCGCTTGCGGGCGCCGGCAAGGTTGCGGCGATCGGTGTCGGTTCGCCCGGCAACATCGATCCGAAAACCGGCATCGTGCGCTGGAGCCCAAATCTCGGCTGGGAGAATGCGCCGCTCGGTCCGACGCTGGCCAAGCGATTTGACGTGCCTGTCTTCGTTGCGAACGACGCGCGTTGCGCGACGCTGGGCGAGTATACGTTCGGCACCGGCGCTGGGACGAAGAACTTCGCCCTGCTGACGATCGGCACCGGAATCGGCGGCGGGATCGTGGCGGGCGGGGAGCTGCTGCTCGGCGATCATTTCGGGGCGGGCGAGATCGGACACCATCAGATCCGGCCGACCGACGGCTTCATCTGCAGTTGCGGTAAGGTCGGCTGCTTCGAGGCACAAGCTTCGGGAACCGGGCTCATCCGCCACGCCTTTGCGCTTGCGCCTTCCTTTCCAAAGAGCGCATTGCTCGACGTCACGCGCGACAAGCTCAGTTCGAAGAAGATTCGCAAAGCGGCGCAGGCCGGCGACGGGCACGCGCTGGCGGCGTGGAAGAACTACGCCGCCGATCTTGCGCTCGGGCTCGCGAACATCATCGCCTTCCTCAATCCGCGCCGCATTGCGCTCGGCGGCGGCGTGTCGAGCGCGGGCGACTTCATGCTCGATGCGGTACGCGCGCGAGTCGAAGAGTTGACGACCTCGGTGCCGCGCGGAGAGACGGAGATCGTGATTGCGCGCCTCGGCAACGACGCCGGGCAAGTCGGCGCCGCGACGATGGCCTTCCGCGGCGGCCTCACGGAGAAGTTACAATGATGCGACGGCGCGCAACCGTGGGACGCCTTCGTTCGCCATCTTTGCGATGAGCGCGGCGATCTGCCGCGAGCTGCGCTTCGGCGCAACCATCGCCTGATTTCGCCGAATCTGATCCAGGCGCTCGGGCGCGCGGATGAGGTTGCGCACGGCGCGCACGACCTCGGGGGAGCCGTGGATGGCAATCGATCCGAGATCGTTACGCCGAACGAAGTCGACGTTGCCTCGCTCCTGACCCGGAATGTAGTCATAGACGACAACCGGCAACTGCGCCGCGTTCGCCTCCGCAAGCGTTCCGGGTCCCGCTTTCGTGACGAGCAGATCGACGGCGTGCATGTATTCGGGAACTTTTTCGGTGAAGCCGAGCACCTGCATCGGCGTCGACAGCACGTGCGACGCCTCTTCGAGGCGGCGGCGCAGCGCTTCATTGCGGCCGCAGACGACGACGATGTGGATGGGAAGGCGTGCCCGCCCGAGCGCGAGCGCCGTCGGTAAGAGTTTGCCGCCGCCCTCGCCGCCGGCCATCAGCATCACGACGAAGCTGTCGCGCGGAAGGTTCAGCTGCCGGCGCAGTTCCTCTTTCGTTCCGGAGACGTCGTCGAACTTTGGATGAATCGGGTGGCCGAGCAAAAAGAGACGTGACGACGAGATGCTGCGCGATCGCGCGCGCTCCAGAACTTCACGCGCGGGAACGACGACCGCGTCGGACTGCGGCGTGAGCCACGATTCGTGAACCTTGCCCAAATCCGTGATCACCGTGACGATCGGCACGTCCTCCATGTGAGCGTCGCTGCGCGCGCGCAGTGCCGCGTGATTGAGCAGCGGATGCACGGAGACGATGACGTCGGGGCGATAGTCGATGAAGAGGTCGCGCAGGCGTTCCCGGTAGAGCGGCTCGCAGAAACGTACGAGCGCGCGATATCGCCGGCGCCCGTTCGTGGCGTGGTACAGGGCGCCGTAAACGGGCGGCGCGTAGCGCAGCGCCATGCTATAGCCGAGCCCGAGTTGCGTGAGGGGGAAAGAGCAGTGCGCCGCGACGTCCTCGATGCGGTGCTCGAAGCCGAATGGCGTTTCGATCTCGTCGAGCGCAGCCGTGATCGCGTTGGCCGCGCTGCGATGGCCGCCCCCGGTGTCGGAGATGAGCAAAAGTGCCCGCTTCTTCATTGGCCTCGCCCGAGGGTTCGGGGGGCGACCGCGCGGGCCTGCGGGAGCAGCCGGGGGCAGGCAGTCCGCCGCAGAAGAGCCCGTCCCCCATGCTTTCGCCCACGAAGCCGCTGCAAAAGGGCAGCGCGTCCGCCGACGACCCCGCCTCGTTCGTTAGCCGCGAGCTTTCTTGGCTGGAGTTCAACGATCGCGTCCTCGAGGAGGCGATCGACCGTCGCAACCCGCTTTTCGAGCGGCTGAAGTTCGTTTCGATCTACGAAACCAACCTCGACGAGTTCTTCATGATTCGCGTCGCGGCGATCAAACAGCAGATCGACGCGCAGGTCGTGCGACGCTCCGAGGACGGTCGCACGCCGACGGAGCACCTCATCGCGGTCTCCGAGCGCTTGCGCCGATCGAAAGCTGCGCAGATGCGCCTGCTCAACGAGCGCCTCATGCCCGCGCTCGAGCGCCGAGGCATTCGCATCGTGCGTGTCGACGATCTCGAAGACGAAGCGCAGGCGAATATCGAGCGGACGTTCGACGAGCGCGTCTTTCCGGTGTTGACGCCGCTCGCCGTCGATAGCGGCCACCCGTTCCCGTACATCTCGAATCTGTCGCTTTCGCTCGCGGTCGAGTTGGAGGAGAGCACGAGCGACGGCGTCGCGCTCCATTTCGCGCGCGTGAAGATTCCGGCAACGTTGCCGCGCTTCATCTCCGTCGAGCCGTCGCCGGAGGGCGAGCGGCGCTTCGTGCTGCTGGAAAATCTCATCGCGCGCCATCTTGGAGCGCTTTTTCCCGGGATGATCGTGCGCGAAGCATATCTCTTCCGCGTGACGCGCGACGCCGACCTCGATCTGCAGGAAGACGAGGCCGACGATCTCCTCGAAGCAATCGAGTCGGAACTGCAACGACGGCGTTTCGGTGAGCCGGTGCGCTTGGAGATCGAGCGCGGCATGCCGGAGTACATGCGCGAGTTTCTGTTGAAATCACTCGACCTTCACGACGTCGATTGCTACGAGATCGATGGCCTCATGGCGTTGGGCGATCTGCGCCAGTTGATCGAGTTGCCCGGCTACGCCGAGCTGCGCAACGCGGAGTTCTCGCCCGCGATTCCGCGTCGATTACGCGGCGTAACCGATCTCTTCGCGCTCATTCGCGAAGGCGACGTACTCTTGCATCATCCGTACCAATCTTTCGATCCCGTCGTGCAGTTCTTGCAGCAGGCGGCGGACGACGAGCGCGTGCTCGCGATTAAGGCAACGCTCTATCGCACCTCCGGTTCGGGCTCTCCGATCGTCCGCGCGCTCTTGGAGGCGGCGGAGAACGGCAAACAGGTCGCGGTCGTCATCGAGCTCAAGGCGCGCTTCGACGAGCAGAGCAACATCGAATGGGCGAGGCGCCTCGAACGCGCGGGCGTGCACGTCGTCTACGGCTTTCCGGGTCTCAAGGTGCACGGCAAAGTACTCATGGTGATTCGCGAAGACGAAGATGGCCTGCGGCGTTACCTGCACTTCGGAACCGGCAACTATAACGAGAAGACCGCGCGGTTCTACACCGACCTCGGGCTCTTCACGTGCCGGCCGACGCTGGGCGCCGACACGCTCTCGCTCTTCAACGCGCTGACCGGCTACTCGAAGGTCACCGACTTCGACGATCTGCTCGTCGCGCCGATGACGATGCGACGCGAGGTGCTCGCCCGGATCGATCGCGAGACCGAACACGCCCGTGCCGGCCGCCCGGCCGGGATTCGCGCGAAGCTGAATGCGCTGACCGACCTCGAGATAGCCCGAGCGCTCTATCGGGCAAGCCAGGGCGGGGTCGAGATCGACTTGGTCGTGCGGGGGATGTGCGTCCTGCGGCCGGGGGTACCCGGCCTCTCCGAGCGGATCCGCATCCGCTCGATCGTGGGCCGCTTCCTCGAGCACTCCCGAATCTATGTCTTCGAGAACGGTGGGGAGCGCGAAGTCTACCTTTCGAGCGCCGATTGGATGGGGCGAAGCCTGGACCGGAGGGTCGAGCTCGCCGTGCCCGTACAGGATCCGGCGCTTGCGGAGACCGTGGACCGTCGCATCCTCGGGTTGCTGCTCCGCGAGACGGCGAAGAGCAGGGAGCTCCTCCCGGACGGGACCTATCGCCGCGTCGGCCAGCCGAATCGTCCCACCGTCGATGCGCAGCGGCTATTCTTAGCAAAATCTCATCATAACTAGGGGCCTAACGCCCGGCGACGAACCCCTCCAACGCGGGCTTCCCCTGTACGTTACTTTCCATTTGGAAGGGGCCGTCTCAGAAGTAGGCAGGAGCTACCCAATATGCTTCTTAACGACCGCTTAATTGCAGAGGTTCATACTCGTTTTGCTTCCCTCTTCACCAGTGCTGGAGGATACGTGAGAAGTTTCACTCGCATCCTGGCTGCGTTGATTTTCGCCTCGTTGACCGTCGGACCCGTAAGTGCGGCGACGGTTCATGGCGCGGGTCTCGTCGCTCAGGGCGTCGCGACGGGCTCGGTGCAAGGCACCGCGACGTCGTCGGAAGGCGCACCCATCTCGAATGCAACCGTTTCGCTCTCCGGTCCGCAGTCGTATTCGACGACGACCGACGCGACCGGCTCCTTTACGATTTCCAACGTGGTTCCCGGCGTCTACCGTTTGACGGCGACGCATCCGGGATACCAAACCGCCTCGAACGACGTCGCCGTCGTAGCGGGCGCACCGCTGAGCGTTGCGGTCACGATGTCGGTCGCGACCTTCACCTCGCTGCGAACGATTGCACAAGTGCAAGTTCGCGGCCGCGGAGCGTTCAACACCTCGACCGCGTCGGTGAACACGCTCTCATCGGCGGATTTCCAAGATCAAGGTCAGTTCTCGGTCAACCACACGCTCGACCAGATTCCCGGCCTCCAGATCAGCTATCCGACCTCGAGCGCCGACGCGGCCTCGGCGGGCGCGATCGTGGTTCCGAACATCCGCGGCGGCCTCTCCTATGAGACCGCATCGCTGGTCGACGGTCATCCGCTCGCGGTGGTCGACTACGGCGACTACGTCACGACCTTCTTGAACAGCTTCCTCTTCTCGTACGTCGAGGTCATCAAAGGCCCCGGCGCGATGTCACCCGAGACGAACTATGCCATCGGCGGCACGGTGAACTTCCACACGAAGGACCCGACGCTGACGTTCGTGCCGGAGTACACGTTCGGCTGGATCAACGACGGCGGCACGTACTTCAACCTCGGCGTCTCCGATACGGTCTTCGACGGCAAGCTCGGCTTCGTCTTCGATCTCGCCGGCGTGCAAGACCCCGGCCAGATGCACGGGGCGACGGCGTGGTTCAATCCGCACAGCCCCGGCGCGGTCATCGGTTACCACGGCGGCTTTAGCGGCAACATCGCGGCTTTCAACGACGCCGCGGGCTACCTCGGCAACACCGAGAGCGCTCCCTTCACCGAACAGGGCCTGGCCGCGTGCTGCTATACGTACAACGGCTACTTCAACCAGACCGCGGCGCTCATGAAGCTCCAGTATCACTTCTCGGAGACGACGCGCGCAACGATCAGCTACATCAGCACGGAGACGTACGCGGACCAGAACGCGAACACGGCGAGCACGCTGCTCCCGGCCGTCTTCGTTCCGGCCTCGGGCCACGGCTATACCGGCTCGATGGCCCCCGGAACGCAGTTCTGGGAGACCTCCGGCGGCCCGTACCCCGGAGCCAACGGAACGGCCAACGAGGTGAACTCGGAACCGATCCTCCAGGCTGAAATCGCGTCGTCGATCGGCGACAACACGATCCTCGCGCGGTACTACCACGCCGACGTGAATCGTTTGATCACGGAAGGTACGGATAGTCCCTTCGTTCCGATCGTCGAAGACTATACGTACTACGGCGTCAATCACGAAGGCTCGAACTACACAACCTACAACGGCGTGAACGAGCCGACCGCCCTCTTCGATTACTACCGTCAGTTCGAACTCGACAGGCTCGAAGGCTACTCGTTCGAGTTCACGCATCCGTACGGCGAAGGCAATGAGTTCACGCTCAGTGCCGAGTCCACGGATTCCCAGACCAACGGCGTCGGCAGTCTATCGGGCTGCGCGCCGGGCTCCAATGCCGCCGGTCAGTTCACGAGCTTCGCATTCGCTTCAACGGTTTCGGGCGGTTGTCCGGCCATTCCGTACGGCGGATCGAACGTGCCGTTCCCGGGCCTCGGGGCTCCGTCGACGACGGTACCCGGAGGCGCTAGCCAGGTGTGGAACACGTACATGCTCCGCAACATCTGGAACATCAATCCGAAGCTGCAAGGCATCGTCACGCTCTACGACAACACGTATCACAACACGTACGCGAACGAGTGCATCTTCCAGCCGGGCTGGTACGGAACGACCGCTACGAACGTCAACAAGCCGGGCGCGATCTGCTCCCCGTACGGATCGAACGTGCTCTGGACGACCTCGAACCAGCAACACTTCGACGAGCGCATGGCGCTCGAGTATCGCCCTGATCCGAACATTGCCTTCCGCCTCTCGGCGGGCTCGGGCATCGCTCCGGAGTACCTCGCGGAACTGACGAAGACGACCGGCTATCCGTCATGCTCCGCTTGCAACTCGGTGACGATCACGTACAACAACCCGAACCTCGTGCCCGAAACGTCCTTCGGCTACGACTTCGGCTCGGATTACCGGTTCTCCGACGGCGACACGTTCGCATCGGTGGACTTCTATCTGACCAACTTGTTCAACCACTTCATCACGGCGATCAACTACAGCGGCATCAACTGCTCGTCGACGAACTATCCGGGCTCGGGCTGTCCGGCGGCTCCCGGCGTCCCGCTGTACTACAGCCAGAACGAGAACGTTTCGAACGCTCGCTTCGAGGGCGTCGAGATGACCCTCAAGCACATTCCGCTCTACGGAATCGGATTCAACCTCTCGGGCGCGCTCGAGCACGCCTACGCCTACAACATCCCGGCGAACTTCTATTGCACGTTCGTCTCGACCGTGGCGAAGCCGTGTATCCCGGCAAACTACAATACGAACCTCGCGATCATCCCGGGTGAGAACTTCACCGGAAATGGACTCGCGACGGGTTACTATTGCGGAACGGCGGGACCGCTGCCGCACAGTCACAACACGACGTTCCCGTCGGCGTGTTCGGATGCGGTCAACGGCTACTCGAACACGAACATCCCGTACTTCCAAGCGCATGCTCAGATCAACTGGACCGGCCACAACGGCATGAAGGTGGTCTTCGGCGACACCTTGCTCGGCAACAACAACTCGTTCAATGCGCCCGCGTTCTGGATCGCGTATGCATCCATCCGCGTGCCGATCAACGATGCGTTGTCGATCCAAGTCTCCGGCGACAACATCTTCAACTCGTTGCCGGGACTCTTCGAGTACGAAGGTACAGGCCCGAACTACCCGCTCGCCAACGGGCAGCAAGCGGCGACGATCGAGAACCAACTCGGTCCGGCCGTCTGGCATGTCGAGTTGACGAAGACCTTCACGGGGCCGTAAGAAGTCCCGTAAGCGACACTGGTGAAAAGATAACGGGCTCCGCTGAGGCGGGGCCCGCTCTCTATTCCGACGTGGAGAGCTCGATGACGATTTCCCACTCGCGCGGCGTCACCGGCTGCACGGAGAGTCGCGAGCGTCGCAGCAGCACCATGCCTTCAAGGCGCGGCTCGGCGCGCATTCGCGCGAGCGTCACCGGATGCGCGAGCGGCTCGACGTACTCGACGTCGACCATGTACCATTTCGGCCGCTCCGCGCGCGAGGTCGCGTCGTAGTACTCGCTTTGCGGGTCAAACTGCGTGAAGTCCGGATACGCGGCCTTCACGACCTTGACGACGCCGACGGCGCACGGCTGCGGAATCGAGGAGTGGTAGAAGAAGCCGAGATCGCCGACGGCCATTGCCTTCATGTTGCCGCGCGCTTGCCAGTTGCGCACGCCGCTCCACGGCGTCGTGCGGTCGGCGCGCAGTTGCTCGAAGCCATACGCGTGCGGCTCGCTCTTGAACAGCCAGTAGGGCACTATGGTATGCTTCGTCTGTGCAACGCCGTGTCATCCATGCGACCGACGAAGGCTGGGAAGGGGTCGAGGCCGAGGGCTATCGCCCCGGGGCCGCCGTCGGCGTCGAGCGTCATACGATCCTCGGCGGGCGTAAGAGCGAACCTACCGACCCCGGGCCTCGGATGGAATTGCGCTACTTCGAGTTGCAGCCCGGCGCCGTTTCGCGCCTCGAGAAGCACGAGCACGAACACTACGTCGTGGTCCGTCGCGGCGAGGGTTACGCCGTCGTCGGCGAGAGCGTTTCGCCCGTCGGCGCGAACGACGTCGTCTATGTCGCGCCGCTCGAAATTCACCAGTTCGTCAATCGCGGCACGACGCCGTTCGGCTTCTACTGCATCGTCGATGCCTGTCGCGATTTTGTGCAGGAGCCGTCGGAAGAGGACATCGCGCGATTGAACGCATCGCCGGCGGGCGCGGTCGCGCGCCCCTTCGCCGTTCCGCCACCACTACGCACCGCTCAGTAAGGAGAACGCCATGGCTCGCAAGTTCATCGATTGCCGGGAGTATCCCAGCGAAAACAACTGCACCATCGTCATCTCGGCCGACAGCGCGGACGAACTCGTCGAAGTTGCCGCGCAGCACGCCGTTACGGCCCACAAGCATGCCGACTCACCGGACCTTCGCACGATGATCCGCTCCGGCATCAAAGAAGGAACTCCCGCCTAGCCTCCGGTTTCGACGGGCCGCGAGGGGTCGGCACACCACTCGCTCCAGGATCCCGCGTAGAGCCGCGATCCGCGCAGGCCCGCGTGCTCCATCGCAAGCGCATTGACCGCCGAGGATATCCCGGAGCCGCACTGATGGACGATGTGCGCCGGCTCTCCGTAGGCCGCGTACGCTTCGCGCAACTCCTGTGACGGCTTCAAGCGCCCGCGCTCGTCGAAGTTTTCTTTGAACCAGTGATTTCGCGCGCCGGGAATATGCCCGGCGACCGGATCGATCGGTTCCGTCTCGCCGCGAAATCGGTCCGCGGCGCGCGCGTCGAGTACTTGCATCGCCGGTGATTCTAAGTTCGCGAGCACGCCGTTCACGTCGACGAGCATCTCCGGATTGAGCCGAACCGTCAATCTGCCGTCGTTCCCTCGTGCTTCGACAGGATGACGGGTTTCGACGGGATACCCGAGCGCGCGCCATGCGGCGATGCCGCCGTCGAGCACGGCAACCGCTTCGTGGCCGATCCAGCGGCAGAGAAACCAGAGGCGCGCCGCAAACATGTCCGCGCCCTCGTCGTATGCGACGATCTGGCTCTCGTCGGTGACGCTGAACGAACGCAGAAAATCGGCGAAGTCTTGGGGATCGGGAAGAGGATGGCGGCCGTTGCTTCCGGTTCTCTCGCCGGCGAGATCGCGCTCGACGTCGGCGAAGAATGCGCCGGGAATGTGCCCGGCTTCATACGCCTTCCGTCCCACGGTGAAGTCTTGGAGCGAGTGGCGGCAGTCCACGACGACCCAGCGCGGATCCTCGAGATGCTCTCGCAATATCTCGGGAGCGACGATCGTGCGGTACAATCTTTATCTCAAATTGATCGTCGTCTTCGGGGCAGCGGGCGCGCCGCATGCGCGCTCCAGCAGCGTCTGCAACTCGCCGCTCTGCGCCATCGGCCCGAGAACGTCGGTGTCACCGTAAAACTCGCCGCCGATGAAGACCTTGGGCAATGTCGGCCAGTTCG
The DNA here is from genome assembly GCA_003133745.1 of Candidatus Tyrphobacter aquilonaris. GTDB lineage: Bacteria > Vulcanimicrobiota > Vulcanimicrobiia > Vulcanimicrobiales > Vulcanimicrobiaceae > Tyrphobacter > Tyrphobacter aquilonaris. The sequence continues at coordinate 42,700 of PKZD01000074.1, read as the reverse complement.
TCAACTCCGCGAGCGCTTCACGCTTGGGCATGTTCTCCAGCACGTCGACGACCTCGAACGGATAGCCGAACCGATTGAAGAACTCGATCGTCTCGAGCGTGAAGCCGCAGCGCGGCGCCTCCCTCGTGCCCTTCCCGTAGACCAGAATCTTGTTCGCGCCGATTTCGCGCTCGATCTCTTCCTGAAGTTCCTGCGACATCATCCCTCCGCGACGACGGTCTTCAACTCGACGGCGTGCACGCGCCCATCGCGCAGAGCGCGCTGGAGCGCGCCGTAGACGAGTTGATGTTGTTGTATCAATGTCTTTCCCTTGAATGCCTGCGATCGCACCGTCACGTTGAAGTGATCCATTCCACCGGTGCGGTCGACGATATCGACCTCGGCGTCGGGGATATCCGTGCGAATGAGCGCGGCCAGCGATTCGTTGTCGATCATGGGTTGAGCGGCGGACGATGGCCGCGAATTGAATCCGTCAACCCACGTGCCTCGCGAAGCGTCTCCGGAAGGCGCTCGGCGGTCTTCGCGAGCATCACGGTGACGCCGGAGGCAACGACGATGCCGGTCACGCCGATGAGGATCGCCGGAACGCCGCGTGCGTGTATCGGTCCGATTTGAATCTCGAAGGTTGCTTGCACGCGCGCGATTCCTCGAAAGAACGCCCGGATGGCGCGACCGCGTTTATTCATGGGCAGGCTCTTTACGGCGAGGTGCGTGCGAAGGCCTGGCTCGGTGCGCGTCGTACGGCCCTACCATGCGCGCCGTACGGCTCCGCGAACTGGGCGGTCCGGAGATGCTCGTCGTCGAGGAGGTGGAGACGCCGCAGCCCGCGCCGGGAGAGGTGCTCGTTCGCGTTCGCGCCGCCGCGCTAAACCACCGCGACGTCTTCATCACGCGCGGTCTCTATCCGAAGGTCGCGCTGCCGGCAATCCTCGGCTCCGACGGAGCGGGCGAGATCGCGGCGCTCGGCACAGGCGTCGAGGACCTGCGTACCGGTTCGGAGATCGTCATCGATCCGATGCTCGGATGGGGCGACGATCCGGATCGATGGCAGCCGGATGCGTCGATTCTTGGAATGCCGCGCGCCGGCACGTTCGCCCAATATCTCGTCGTGCCCAGCGAGAACGTTCATCCGAAGCCGGCGGCGCTCTCCATGGAAGAGGCCGCGGCAATTCCACTTGCCGGGCTCACCGCGTACCGCGCGCTCCACACGCGCGGAAAAATTCGTGCGGGTGAAACCGTGCTCATTCCCGGAATCGGCGGCGGCGTGCAGACGTTCGCGCTGCTCTTCGCCAAGCGTGCGGGTGCGCGCGCGATCGTGACCTCGAGCAGCAACGCGAAGCTCGAGCGGGCGCGAATGCTGGGCGCCGATCTTACGCTGAACTATGCGAACCCGGACTGGCAGAAGGAGGCGCGGGCGGCGGGACCGATCGATCTCGCGATCGACTCCTCCGGCGGCGAAACGCTCGGGAAAGTGCTCGGGATTCTCCGCCCCGGCGGCCGCGTCGTCGTGTACGGCGGCACGCATCCGGAAGCGACGATCAAACTCTTTCCGCTCTTCTGGAACCATCTCACGATCGCGGGAACCTCGATGGGAAGTCCGCAAGATTTTCGCGCGATGCTCGAGCTGTTCTCAAACGATGGACTAAAGCCGGCGATCGATAAGGTCTTCGCGATGGATGACGTCGCGGCCGCAATGCGGCGTCTGGAAGAGGCGCAGCAGTTCGGCAAGATCGTCTTGCGGATCGACTGAGAGATTTTCGCGACACCCCCTTTCTGTTCGACGAAAGCGCGTGAAATCGGCACGTCGATCTCGGCAAGAAACGCGCGCTCTACGCGCGGTACGAAGTTCCCGAATACTGGATCGTCGACGCGAAAGCGCACACGATCGAGCGCTGCTCGCAGCCTCGCGGCGGCGGTTACGCCGAGATCGAGACGCTTCGTGAGGGCACGATGCCGTCCGCGGCCGCTCCCGGTCTGACGCTCGACTTGGCCGACATCTTTGCCTATTGCACGAGCCGATAGGCCTCGATCCGCTCGATCCGGTACGACGCGCCGAGTTCGGCTTCGATGACCTTCGCTAACTCGGGATCGACGAGCGATGCCCACGCAGGATTCAGCAGCGCCGACTCCTCAGGCGTCAACGCGCGATCGAGCGGCGTTGCCTCGATGCGCCCCTCTTCGCGCAGCGCGTCGAGATAGGCGAGCAACTGGCGCGCCGCGGCGGGCCAGAGCGTCTTACGCGTATCGCCGTACATGCGCGCGACGAGTTCGGGAATCGTCCGCGGAGCATCCGCGAGCGTGGCAATCAACTGCGCTTCCCGTTCCTTGCGATGCGCGATGTATTCGGCGATCTTCGTCTGCGCGTCTTGCACGAGCGGACCGTGGCCGCCGCGAATCGTGCGCGCCTGCGTAAACTCGCGCGCGAGGCGCTCGAGCGTCCGCTGATACGGCCGCATCGCACCGCCGGGCGGCGCGATGACGACGGTCCCTTCGCCGAGGATCGTGTCGCCGGTGAAGAGCGTCTGCGCCTGCGGTTCGTAGAAGACGACGTGGTCGAAGGTGTGGCCCGGTGCGTCGATGACGCGAAACGTGCGCGTTCCGATTCGGAGTTCGCCTTCGAGTTCGAGGTCGCGATCGTGCGGTATCGAGGAGTCTGGATGCGCGTACACGAGCGCACCCGTCTTTCGCGCGAGCGGCACGGCCGCGGGCGTGTGGTCGGGATGGCCGTGCGTCAGCGCGATCGCCGCGATGCGCAACGATCGCTCTGCGGCCGCGTCGAGCAGCGCCGCGACGTGGCTCTCGATCGCCGGACCCGGATCGATGACGAGCGCGTGACCTTCGCCGCAGTCGATGAGATACGAGTTCGTTCCCGAGAGCGTCATCGCCGACGGATTGGGGGCGCGCACGAGCGCAATCAGTTCGTCGTTCACCACGCGTCTTCGAGTTCGGGCGGAAGGACGAAACCGTCCTCCTGCGTTCCCGTCGGAAGAATCGTGATGATCGGTTTCGCGCGCGCGAATTTGAGCAGCGCCTCGACGCGATCGAAAGCGCTCAAGCGTTCGAGATGTTTGCGCGTCGGGTAGAGGACGAACAGCTCTCCGTTCGCGGCGCGCGTGAGCGCATCGGCCGGCGCAATCCAGATGCCGTCGTGCGTCTCCGCGGCGTCGGCGACCGGTTTCTGCCCCGACGGCATCGCGGCGACGAAGAAGTGCACGTCGTAGCGGCGTGACTCGCTCGCCGGCGTGATCCAATGTGAAAAGAGGTGCAGCGGCCGCGCGTCGGCGAGCCATCCGCGTTCGTCGAGCAGCCGCGCGAAGCTCACCTTGCCGCTCCGCAGACGCTCGCGGTCGGGGTCACGCGCGTCCCACTCGATGATCGACGTGCGATCCGGTCTACATGCGAAGAGCACGCCGCATTCCTCGAACAACTCGCGCAGGGCCGCGATCACGAGGCCCGCCCCGCATCGTGCGGCATCGAGACCGACGACGGCGGTGCGTTCGTCGAGGTCCTGCGTCTCGAGCGTTCCACCCGGAAAGACGTAGGCGTCCGGAGCGAAGGCGCTCTCCCGGCTGCGGCGCAGCATGAAGACCTCGATGCCCGCGGCGGCCGGCCGCACGAGCATAACGGTCGCCGCCGGTCGAACCTCCATCCCATGCGCATCGCCTTGGGAAGCGACCTCTCCTGCGAGTTGACCGACGCGCTCGCCCGTCAACTGCGCGAGCGCGGGGCGGAACCGGTCCTCTTTGGGGCGCTCGACCCCAAAGCGGACGACTCGTGGCCGAGCGTGGGGCGCGCGGTCGGCGAGGCGGTGGCGTGCGGCGATTGCGTGCAAGGCATCCTGTGCTGTTGGACCGGCACCGGCGTCTCGATCGCCGCGAACAAAGTGCGCGGCGATCGCGCGGCGCTCTGCAACGATGCCGAGACTGCGCGCGGCGCGCGCCGATGGAACGACGCCAACGTCCTCGCGCTCTCGATTCGCTCGGTAACGCCGGCAATCGCCGGCGAGATGCTCGACGCATGGTTCGCCGCCGCGCCGGCGGACGATGCCGCGGAGCGCGCGATGATCGATTCCCTCAAAGCGATGGACGCAGATGTAACGCGAAGAGGATGACGAGCAGCGCGTTGATCGCGTGCGACGTCCAGCAGTACGCGCACGGGCGCCGCGTGACGAAGAGCAATGAATAGCCGAGCACGACGGAGACCGCCGCGGCGACGAGCACGATCGCGAAGACGAAGAGCGCGAACGCGCGCCCCAGCGAGAGCCAGGTCACGATCGCGAGCGCCGGATAGTAGCAGGCGCCGAGCAGGGCGTTGGAGAGGCCGCCGAAGAGGTGCGCGCGCGGCGTCTGGAGCACGCTGGGCTCGCGAAGCTCCCCCCGCGCGGCCCGGCGGGCTTTCCCTAGCATGAAAAGCGATGCGTAGAGACCAACTCCGCACAGCACCGTGATCACCGACTCGACGACCATCCGTTTTTGAACTCCTTCCTCCGGCGGCTCACCGCCATCGCGATTCTCGCAGCCAGCTTCGCCCTGGCGGTCCTCGTCATACGCTACCAGCCCCACGTCGAGCACATGCTGCGCTCCTACTACCCGTGGACCTATCCGCTCGCCATCGGAGTCTTCGCGCTCGTGGCCTCGGCGCCGTTCTCCGTGACCGACGCGCTCGCCGTCATGAACGGCGCGATCTTCGGGCCGCTCCAGGGCTCGCTCATCAACGCCGTCGGCCTCGTCCTGGCGGCGCTGCTCGGATACTGGATCAACCGCCACGCCTCGAAGTTGCTGGATCTCGACAAGTATCTCGAGCGTCTTCCCGGCTGGGTGAAACGCTTTCCGGTCGGGTCGCCGGCCTTCCTCATCGCGGTGCGGATCATCCCGGGCTTCGGCGGCACCGTTGCGACCGCAACCGCCGCGACATTTCGCATCCCGATTTGGGTTCACGTTTGGACGATGTGCGTCGTCGCCATTCCGGTCTGCACGATTCTTGCCGTCTTCGGAAACCAAGTGACGATGTACGTGCATCGTTACGAGGCGCGCGCGCGCATCTACATTGAGAGTCATCGATTCCATTTCCGCCGGCACTACCGCGCGGTTGACGAGCCATGGCCGCCGTATCGATGATCGCGAGCGCGGACGCGCTCGCTCCACTCTGCACGCGCGTGCGAACCGCAACGCGCGTTGCGATCGACACGGAGTTCCATGCCGAACGGACGTACTCGCCGCGGCTCATGGTCGTGCAACTCGCGTTTGAAGACGGCGTCGCAATCGTCGATCCGCTCGCCATCGCGGATCTCGACCCGCTTGCGCAAGCACTGACGCAGACCGAAGTCGTCGGGCACGCGCTTTCATCCGACCTGAAGATTCTCGCCGATCGGTTCGACGTCGTTCCGCATCGCGTCTTCGATACACAGGTGGCGGCCGCGTTTCTTGGTTACGGCGTGCAGATATCGCTTGCGGATCTCGTGCACGATCTGCGCGGCGTGCGGCTGGCAAAATCGCAGACCGTCAGCGATTGGGGAACGCGCCCCCTCTCGCCGCGCCAAATCGAGTATCTCGTCGATGACGTTGCGCACCTGCTGCCGATGCAGGAAGCGTTGCTCGAGCGCCTGGCGGCCGCAGGCCGCCTCGAGTGGGTGCGTGAGGAGTGCGCGGCGCTCGGCGACATCGAGCGGTACCGTATCGACGAGCGGCGCGCGTACCTGCGAATTCCCGGTGCGACGCGCATGAACCGCCGAGAACTCGGAGCGCTTCGCGCCCTCGTGCGGTTGCGCGATCAATACGCGCGCCGGCGCGACGTTCCGCCGCGATACATTCTGCCCGACGACGTCGTTGCGGGGCTCGCGACGATGCGCCCGAAGCACGAGGACGAGCTCGTGCAGTTGCGGCGCCTCGATGCCGGAGCGCGCCGCCAACTCGGCGCCGCGATCGTCGAAGCGGTCGCAGAGGCGGAAGCACTCGAGGAAGATGCATTGCCGGAGCGACCGAAGCGCCCACTCGGGATGGCACGCGACACGCTCGTCTCGCTCATGAGCATCGTCGTCGGCGAAATCGCACGCGCACACGATCTCGCGCCAAGCCTCCTCGTTCCGCGCGCAGCGCTGGAGCGCATCTCACGCGAGCTTCCGAGCGATCCGAAGGCATTTGCCGAGGCGATGGAGCTTTCGCCCTGGCGACTCGAGCTGGTCGCCGAGCCGCTGCAGCGTCTCTTGCGGGGCGAAGCATCGCTCGGCGTCGAGGGCTACGCGCAAGGCGACCCGAACATACGCCTACAACCATGACCGAGTATCACCGGAGCTTCGATGCCGTCGACACGCTGCGCGTCGGCGACCGCTCGTATGCGTATTATCGGCTCGCCGCGCTGGAAGATGCGGGCCTGACGCAGCTCTCGCGGCTTCCGTACGCCGTGAAGATCCTGCTCGAGAACTTACTGCGATTCGAAGACGGCCGCACGGTCAAACGCGAAGACATCGAAGCGTTGGCACGCTGGTCGCGCAAGCGTGAAGAGCGCGAGATCGCGTTTCGCCCCGCGCGCGTGCTGCTTCAGGACTTCACCGGCGTTCCGTGCGTCGTCGATCTCGCGGCAATGCGCGATGCGATCGCGCAGATGGGCGGAGATCCGAAGCGGATCAACCCGCTGCAGCCTGTCGAACTCGTCATCGATCATTCGGTGCAAGTCGATTACTTCCGTGGCGCCGACGCCTTCCAGAAGAACGCCGCGCTCGAGTTCGAGCGCAATCGCGAGCGCTACGCCTTCCTGAAATGGGGACAGTCGGCGCTTTCCGGGTTCCGTGCCGTTCCGCCGGATACGGGGATCGTGCACCAGGTGAACATCGAGTACCTCGCACGCGTCGTCTTCGGCGCGGGCGGTGCCGGCGTCGCCTTCGATTCAGCGAACGCGGTCGCGTTTCCCGACACGCTCGTCGGGACCGATTCGCACACGACGATGGTTGACGGGCTCGGCGTGCTCGCGTGGGGCGTCGGTGGCATCGAAGCGGAGGCGGCGATGCTGGGACAGCCGGTGACGATGCTGATCCCGCAAGTGATCGGCGTGCGGATCGAGGGTGCGTTGCGCGAAGGCGTCACCGCAACCGATCTCGTGCTCACGGTGACGCAGATGCTGCGCAAGCGCGGCGTCGTTGGCGCCTTCGTCGAGTTTTTCGGCAAAGGCTTGAGTTCGATGCCGGTCGCCGATCGCGTGACGATCGGCAACATGTCGCCGGAGTTCGGCTGCACCGTTTCGATGTTTCCGATCGACGACCGCACGCTCGAATACTTGCGCTTCACCGGACGCCCGCCCGAGCAGGTGGCGCTCGTCGAAGCGTATGCGAAGGTGCAGGGACTCTTCCGCACCGATGCAACGCCGGATGCCGAATACGACGACGTTCTCAATCTCGACCTCGCAAGCGTCGAGCCGAACATTGCCGGGCCTCGCCGCCCGCAGGATCGCGTTCCGTTGCACGAGGTGAAGGCGTCGTTTGCCCTGGCGATGCGTGAATGGGTCGGTGCGCGCAACGGCAACGGCGCTGCGATCGGCAGATTCGAAGGGGAGGGCGGCGGCCAGACCGGCACGATCGGTGAGATCGAAGCCGAAGGCGTCGGACAGCGCGTCGCCGCTGAGGCCGCAAAGGACGTCTCGGACGGCGCCGTCGTCATCGCCGCGATCACGAGCTGCACGAACACCTCGAATCCCTCGGTCCTCATCGGCGCGGGACTGCTCGCGCGCAATGCGGTCGAGCGCGGCCTGCGCTCGCGGCCTTGGGTGAAGACCTCGCTCGCACCCGGATCCCAAGTCGTGACCGACTATCTTGCGAAAGCCGGACTGCAGCAGTATTTGGACGCGCTCGGATTCGATCTCGTCGGTTACGGCTGCACGACGTGCATCGGCAACTCGGGCCCGCTTCCGACGGAGGTCGCGGAGAAGGTCGAGGAGCGCGATCTCGTCGTCGCCGCCGTTCTTTCGGGAAATAGGAACTTTGAAGGACGCATTCACCCTCAAGTGCGTGCGAACTATCTCGCGTCGCCGCCGCTCGTCGTCGCGTACGCGCTCGCCGGACGCATGGACGTCGATCTCACGACCGAGCCGCTCGGCGTCGGCACGGATGGGCCGGTTTACCTGCGCGACATTTGGCCGAGCAACGACGAAATCGCCCGGACGGTCGCCGCAAGCATCACCGTTGCGATGTTCAAGACGCGGTATGCCGACGTCTTCAAGGGCGACGAGAACTGGGCGCAACTGCACGTTCCGGCGAGCGAGCGTTACGCGTGGGATCCGAAATCCGAGTACGTGAAGCGGCCGCCGTACTTCGACGGCATGCCTGCCGAGCCGCCCGCTCCGACCGACGTGAAGAATGCACGCGTCCTCGTCATGGTCGGCGATTCGGTAACGACCGATCACATCTCACCAGCGGGCAATATTGCGCGTAGCAGCCCTGCCGCGCGCTACCTGATGGAACGCGGCATCGAACCGAAGGATTTCAACTCATACGGAGCGCGCCGCGGAAACCACGAGGTGATGGTGCGCGGCACGTTTGCGAACGTGCGGCTGCGCAATCTGCTCGTTCCCGGCGTCGAGGGCGGCGTCACGCGCTACCTCCGCGACGGCGAACAGATGTCGATCTACGACGCCGCGATGAAGTACCGCGCGGACGGTACGCCGCTCGTCGTCTTGGCGGGCAAAGAGTACGGCTCCGGCTCGTCACGCGATTGGGCGGCGAAGGGACCGTATCTGCTCGGCATCAGAGCGGTGCTCGCGGAATCGTTCGAGCGCATCCATCGCAGCAATCTCATCGGCATGGGGGTGCTCCCGCTCGAGTACATGGACGGCGCGAATCGCGAAGCCTACGGATTGACCGGCGAAGAACTCTACGACGTGACGGGCATCGAAGGCGGCATACGCCCGCGCATGAATGCGATCGTGACCGCAACCGATTCGCAGAGCGGCATCTCGCGCTCCTTCGACGTGCGCGTGCGCATCGACACGCCCGACGAAGCCGAGTACTTCCGCCACGGCGGCATCCTGCAGTACATGCTTCGCCAACTACGAGCGGGGCAGAAAAGCTAGAGCATCACCCGGCGAAAGTCGGAGAGCGCTTTCGCGATGTAGCCCAAGAAGCGGGCCGCGCCTGCGCCGTCGATGACGCGGTGATCGTAGCTGACGCTGATCGGAAGAATCAGGCGCGGCACGAAGCGCTTCCCTTGCCAAACGGGTTTCATCGCCGCGCGCGTGGCGCCGAGGATCGCGACCTCGGGTGCGTTGACGATCTGCGTGAACGCCGTGCCGCCGATGCTGCCGATCGAGGAGATCGTAAAGGTTCCACCGCTCATGTCGCTCAGGCTCAGCTTTCCGTCGCGCGCCTTGCCCGCAAGATCCGCCGCATCGCGTGCGATCTCGATCAGGCCCTTCTTGTCCGCGTCTTTGATGACGGGCACGACCAAACCGTTCGGGGTGTCGGCGGCAAAACCGATGTGGTAATAGCGCTTGTAGACGAGCTCTTCGCCGTCGAGCGAGCTGTTGAACTCCGGAAACTCTTCGAGTGCGGCGACGCACGCCTTGACGAGAAAAGAAAGCATCGTCAGCTTCGCGCCGCGCTTTTTCTCTTGTTCGGCGTTGATCTTTAGACGAAACTTTTCGAGGCGGGTGACATCGGCCTCGTCGTAGTTCGTGATGTGCGGAATCTGCAGCCAGTTGCGATGCAGGTTCGGCCCCGCGATGCGCTTGAGACGCGGCAGCTTCTTGCGTTCGATCGGGCCGTACTGCGCGAAGTCGACCTTCGGCCACGGCGGAAGGCCGGCACCGATGCCGCCCGTCTCACCCTGAGCTTGTCCCGTGTCACCCTGAGCTTGTCGAAGGGCGCCCCCTTGCAGCGCGGCCTTGACGAAGTTCTGCACGTCCTCTTGCGTGACGCGGCCGTGCGGACCGGAGCCCTTTACGCCTCGCAGATCGACGCCGAGCTCGCGCGCGAAGCGGCGTACCGCGGGGCTCGCGTGAATCGTGCTCCCGTCGGGTTCCGGTTCCGGCGCTGCAGGCGCTGCAGGCGCAGCGGGCGCTGCCGCCGGTTGCGGTGCCGCCGCCGGTTGCGCGGGTTGCGGCGTTGCCGGCGATGCTGGAGCCGCGGCTTCGGCGGGCGTGAGCGTCGCGATGACGCTTCCTCTTGCGACCTTGTCGCCCACCTTGACCTTCACATCGACGATCGTGCCGTCGGCGGAGGCCGGGACCTCCATCGATGCCTTCTCGCTCTCGAGCGTGATCAACGAGTCGTTCTTCTTGACGCGTTGTCCCGGCTTCACCAGCACTTCGATGATCGGCACGTCATTGAAGTCGCCGATGTCGGGAACGCGCAGTTCGATGTTCTCGCTCATACGGTAATCGGGTTGGGCTTCGAGGGATCGATCTCGTACTTCGCGATCGCCGCCACGACGAGCTCCGCGGGGATTGCGCCCTCGTCGGCGAGCGATTTCAGCGCGGCGAGCGCGACGTAACGCCGGTCGACCTCGAAAAACGCGCGAAGCTGCCGGCGCAGATCGCTGCGCCCGAATCCGTCGGTGCCGAGCGTCGTGTAGCGCCTAGCCTGCACTGAGCCTGTCGAAGTGACGAACGGCCGAATCTGCTCGGCGAACGTGCGCACATAATCGGTCGCGGCAACGCCCGGTCCGGTGCGTCCCTCGAGCGATTGCTCGACGTATGAACGCCGCGGCGTCTTTTTCGGGTTCAGGAGGTTCCATCGCTGCGCGTCGACGCCGTCACGCTGCAGCATGTTGAAGCTCGTGACGCTCCACACGTCGCTGCGCACGCCCCAATCCTTTTCGAGCAGGTCGGCGCCCGCGAGCACTTCGCGCAGAATCGCGCCCGAGCCGAAGAGCTGCACGCGCGGCGCCTTCGGGTCGCCTCCGCCGTCGCGCAGCAGGTACATTCCGCGCAGGATTCCGTCGGCGGCGCCGTCGGGCATCTGCGGATGCGCGTAGTTTTCATTCAGGAGCGTGATGTAAAAGTAAACGTCCTCCTGATCCGCGAGCATGCGGCGCAGGCCGTCTTGAATGATGACCGCGAGCTCGTACCCGTACGTCGGATCGTAACTTCGGCAGTTGGGAACCACCGACGCGATGACTTGGCTGTGACCGTCTTCGTGCTGTAGGCCCTCGCCGTTGAGCGTCGTGCGGCCGGAGGTTCCGCCGAGCAAGAAGCCGCGCGTCCGGCTGTCGCCCGCGGCCCACGCGAGGTCGCCGACGCGCTGAAAGCCGAACATCGAATAGAAGATGTAGAACGGAAGCATCGGGAGGTCGTGATTCGCATACGACGTCCCCGCGGCGATCCACGACGAGATGGCACCCGCCTCGTTGATGCCTTCTTGCAGAATCTGTCCGAGTTTGTCCTCGCGATACCACATCAACTGTTCCGCATCTTGCGGCACGTAGAGTTGACCGACCGACGAGTATATCCCGAGTTGGCGGAAGAGGCCCTCCATGCCGAAGGTGCGCGACTCGTCGGCGACGATCGGCACGACGCGCGGGCCGAGCGTCGGATCGCGCAAGATCGTGCTGAGAATGCGCACGAAGGCCATCGTCGTCGAATGCTCGCGCTCGGAGCCGCTCTTCAACTGCGTCTCGAACGCCGCAAGCTCGGGGACGGCCATCGACGCGGAGGTGCGTCGTCGTTGCGGAAGGGAACCGAGCGCCGACGTGCGCGCGCGCAGGTAGTGCATCTCCGCGCTGTCGTCCGGCGGCCGGTAGAAAGGGACGCCCTCGATCTGCTCGTCCGTGACCGGAATCTGGAAGCGGTCGCGAAAGGTCCGCAGGTCCTCGACGCCCATCTTCTTGGCTTGGTGTGCGATGTTTTGCGCTTCGCCGGCTCCGCCCATGCCGTAGCCTTTGATCGTCTTCGCGAGGATGACGGTCGGTTCGCCGCGGTGATCCACCGCGGCCTTGTACGCCGCGTAGACTTTGAGCGGATCGTGACCTCCGCGCTGCAAGTCCCAGATCTGCTCGTCGCTCCAATCGGCGACGAGCGCGGCGGTTTCGGGATAGCGGCCAAAGAATTTTTCGCGGACGAAGCCGCCGTCGCGCGACTTGAACGTCTGATAATCGCCGTCGACGCACTCGTCCATCAGTTGCACGAGTCGGCCGGTGGAATCGGCCGCGAGCAGCGGATCCCAGTTGCTGCCCCAGATGACTTTGATGACCTTCCAGCCGTTGCCGCGGAAGACGCGCTCCAACTCCTGGATGATCTTGCCGTTCCCGCGCACCGGCCCGTCGAGGCGCTGCAAGTTGCAGTTGACGATCCAGATGAGGTTGTCGAGATGCTCGCGTCCCGCGAGCGCGAGCGAGCCGAGGGACTCCGGTTCGTCCATCTCTCCGTCGCCGAGGAACGCCCACACCTTGCGATCGCCGGCCGCAATCAAGCCGCGGTCGTTGAGATAGCGCATGAAGCGCGCCTGATAGATCGACATGATCGGGCCCAGACCCATGGAGACCGTCGGATACTGCCAGAACTCCGGCATGAGCCATGGATGCGGATACGAGGAGAGGCCCTTGCCGTCGACCTCGCGGCGAAAATGGTCGAGTTGCTCCTGCGTGATGCGGCCTTCCAAGAACGAGCGCGCATAGACGCCCGGCGAGGAGTGGCCCTGATAGAAGAGCATGTCGCCGCCAAACGACTCGCTCGGCGCTCGGAAAAAATGGTTTTGGCCGACGTCGAAGAGCGTCGCGGCCGAAGCAAAGGTTGCGACGTGTCCGCCGAGTTCGGAGCTCGTCTTGTTTGCGCGTACCACCATCGCGAGGGCGTTCCAGCGCACGTAGTGGCGCAGACGCGCTTCGAGGGCGCGGTCTCCGGGCATCGGCGGCTGCTGCTCGGGCAAAATCGTGTTGACGTACGGCGTTTCGAAGCCGAGCGAGACGCGCGCGCCGCCCTTCCAAGCCTCGTCGACGACGCGCCGGATCAGTTCGCGGGCGCGTTCCGGCCCTTCGGTTGCGAGGACGCCGCGCATCGCATCGACCCACTCTTGGGTCTCCTGCGGGTCGGAATCGTGCGGCTCCGTGATCATGTCGGCCTACCATTCCCCAGGATCGTGGAGTCCCTTGCTTTCACCGGCGGGAGCGTGCCCGTGCGATGCGGTAACCTTACGACGCGCGGGAGCTCGCGGGGCGGGCTGAGAGGGCGCGACAACGCGCCGACCGTCGGGAGCCGCACCGGACTCCTGAGAACCTGATCCGGGTAATGCCGGCGGAGGAAAGTATGAAGATCTATCTCGAGGGCCGCGACGCATCGATGCGCGTGCCGATGCGCGTCGTCGAACTCACCGACGGAACCGCCCACACGCTCTACGACACAAGCGGCCCTTACACCGATCCGGATCTCGCAACCGACGTGCGCCGCGGTTTGCCGCCGCTGCGCGATGCGTGGATCGAAGGGCGCGGCGACACGGAGCGGCTGGAGCGCCCGTCCTCGCTCTACCGGCTCGGGCGCGAGGCGATGCCGGAGTTGGCGGATATCCGATTCCCGAATAGGCGCGCACCGCGTCGCGCGAAGCCGGGCGCGAACGTCTCGCAGATGCATTACGCGCGTCGCGGCGAGGTGACGCCGGAAATGGAGTTCGTCGCGCTGCGCGAAGGCGTCGAGCCGGAGATCGTGCGCGCGGAGATTGCACGCGGGCGCGCGATTCTTCCGTCGAATGTCAACCATCCCGAGAGCGAGCCGATGATCATCGGCCGCAACTTCCTCGTGAAGATCAACGCAAACATCGGCAACTCCGCCGTCACCTCCTCGATCGAGGAGGAGGTCGAGAAAATGACCTGGGCGACGCGCTGGGGTGCCGATACCGTGATGGACCTCTCGACCGGGAAGAACATTCACGAAACGCGTGAGTGGATTCTGCGCAACTCCTGCGTGCCGATCGGCACCGTGCCGATCTATCAAGCGCTCGAGAAAGTTGACGGAAAGGCCGAAGAGCTGACGTGGGAGCTCTATCGCGACACGCTCGTCGAACAAGCGGAGCAGGGCGTCGACTACTTCACGATTCACGCGGGGGTGCTGCTGCGCTACGTCCCGCTGACGGCGAGCCGCATCACGGGGATTGTCTCGCGCGGCGGATCGATCCTCGCCAAATGGTGCCTCTCGCATCACGAGGAGAACTTTCTCTACACGCATTTTGAAGATATCTGCGAGATCATGAAGGCATACGACGTCGCGTTTTCACTCGGCGACGGGTTGCGGCCGGGCTGCACGGCCGACGCGAACGACGCGGCGCAGTTTTCCGAGTTGGAGACGCTCGGCGAGTTGACGAAGATCGCGTGGAAGCACGACGTGCAGACGATGATCGAAGGCCCCGGTCACGTTCCCATGCACCTCATCAAGGAGAACATGGAGAAGCAGCTCGCGATCTGCGACGAGGCGCCGTTCTACACGCTCGGTCCCCTCGTCACCGACGTTGCGCCCGGATACGATCACATCACGAGCGCGATCGGCGCGGCGATGATCGGTTGGTTCGGGACGGCGATGCTCTGCTACGTGACGCCGAAAGAGCACCTCGGCCTCCCGAACAAGAAGGACGTCAAGGACGGGGTCATTGCCTATAAGATCGCGGCGCACGCCGCGGATCTCGCGAAAGGGCACCCGCGCGCGCATCATTGGGACGACGCGCTTTCGAAGGCGCGCTTCGAGTTTCGCTGGGAGGATCAGTTCGAGCTCTCCCTCGACCCCGAAACCGCGCGCGAGTTCCACGACGAAACGCTTCCCGCTCCCGGCGCGAAGGTCGCGCACTTCTGCTCGATGTGCGGTCCACACTTCTGCTCGATGAAGATCACGCAGGAAGTGCGCGAATACGCCGAGCGCGGCATGGCGGAGAAATCGCGCGAGTTCCTGGAAAAAGGCGCCGACGTTTACGTCCCGGCACATTAAAGCCGTTCTCTTCGATCGCGACGGAACGCTCGTCGTCGACGTTCCGTACAATGGCGACCCCGACGCCGTCGTGCCGATGGAAGGCGCGTGCGCGGCGCTCGACGCGTTGCGCGCACGGAGTCTGCGCATCGGCGTCGTTACGAACCAGAGCGGCATCGGACGCGGCTTGATCACGCAGGAGCAGCTCGACGCCGTGAATCGTCGCATCGATGCGCTGCTCGGACCGTTCGACGGCTGGTTCGTCTGCCCGCATGCGCCGCAGGACGATTGCGAATGCCGTAAACCCAAGCCGAAACTGCTGCTCGACGCGGCGCGCGCGTTCGGCGTCGACGTTGCGGCGTGCGTGTTCGTTGGAGACAAGGACGAAGACGAAGGAGCGGCTCGCGGCGCGGGCATGCGCGTCGTGCGCATCGGACCCGAGCGCACGCTCGTTGCGGCCTGCGAGGAGATCCTAACCGAGCGAGAAGGCTAGCGGGCCTTCAGCCAGTAGTCGACGTCGGCACCGTGTGCCGCGGTCCACACCGGTGAGGAGAGCGTCGCCAGCAGGGCGCTGCGCGGAATGCGAAGTTCGCGCTGGAGGTGATGCCACGTGTCGAGCACGCGCGCGACGTAGTTCTGAGTTTCGTAGAAGGGCGGAATCCCGCCGAACTCTTCCACGGCGTACGGGCCGGCGTTGTATGCCGCGAAGGTCAAAGCGTAGCGATTGGCCTTGTGCGCGAAACGCTGGGCCAAGCCGCTCAGGTATCGGGCCGCGCCGGCAAGGTTCTGTCCCGGATCGCGCGGGTTGACGTCGAGGGTCGCCGCAGTATCGGGCATGAGCTGACCGAGGCCGATCGCGCCGGCGTCTGAGACCGCGTGGGTGCGCCAGCGTGACTCGACGGTCACGACCGCTGCCAACATGTTGGCATCGATGTGCCAGTGCGCGGCGTTCACGAGGAGCCGGCGGGCGAGCTCTTGGCTCATCCATCCGGGCATGCGCGGATTGATCCGTCGCAACACGGAGGCATAGATCGAGACGACTTTCGGCGTTGGGGGTAGGCTCCGGGCCGCAGCGGCAGCAGGCGCCGCCGCAATCCCCAAGCAAAACACGAACGCCGCTCCAATGAGGAACGTTGTCATGCTCTTACGCATCGGACGAGTCATTCGGGTCCCCTCCTCCCCGTCCTCCCTCCCGCGCCGCCCGTGACCCGCCGAGGCTGGGCGATCCTCCTCGGCATCCTTTTCCTCGTGATGTGCGGGATGATCGCGTGGGCGCAGTGGTATGCCGTGCACGTCAACGTCCCGCGCTACGAACGAGGCGTGCATTCGGCGCACACGGTTTGATCGGGCTTTGATGACGTGCTCGCAGGAGGTCGGCACGCGTACAGGGCACCGTTTTCGAGCACTTGTTTAGGAGGTTCGGCGTGAATCGACACTTTGCCGTCGTGCTCTGCGCGGCCGGTTTCTTCTTGTCCTCGGGGCTCGCGCTCGCGGCTCCCAGTCCGGCGCCGAGCGCGGCGCCGACGCCGACTCCGGGGCCGGCCTGGGCGAATATGTCGTGGCGCGAGATCGGTCCCGCCGCAGGCGGCGGACGAATCGCGGCGGTCGCCGGCACCGACGAGAATCCGAACCTCTACTACGTTGGAACGGCCGGCGGCGGCGTTTGGTCGAGCAGCGACGGCGGCTACACGTGGAACTCCGTCTTCGACAAGCAGGGGGTTGCGGCAATCGGCGCGGTCGTGATCGATCCGAACGACGAACACACCGTGTGGGTCGGTACCGGTGAGGCGAATCCGCGCAACGACGTCAGCTACGGCAACGGCGTGTACAAGACGACCGACGGTGGCGAGACCTGGCAAAACGTCGGTCTCCAAAACACGAAATACATCTCGCGGATTCTCGTCGACCCGCGCGATTCCAACCACGTCATCGTCGGCGCCCTCGGCGACGTCTTCTCGGACTCGAACGATCGCGGCGTCTACGTCACGTGGGACGGCGGCAAGACGTGGTCGCAGACGCTTTTTGTGGGCCCGGAGAGCGGCGCGTCGGACCTCGCGATGGATATGCAGCACCCGGACGTCATCTATGCCGGCATCTGGCAGTTCCAGCGGCGACCGTGGACCTTCACGAGCGGCGGCATGGCCGACGGGCTCTACAAGTCGACCGACGGCGGCCGCACGTGGACGAGGCTGACCGGCCACGGTCTTCCCACCGACATCACCGGGCGCATCGGTCTCGCCGTTGCGCCGAGTGACGGAAATCGCGTCTACGCGCTCATCGAATCGAAACAGGGTCTTCTTTGGCGCTCCGACGACGCGGGCGCGAACTGGACGATGGTCTCGAACGACACGCTCGTCGATCAACGTCCCTTCTACTTCACGCATATCGCAGTAGACTCGAAGAATCCGGACAAAGTCTACGGCGTCTCGGAGATGCTCTCGGTTTCGACGAACGGCGGCAAGAAGTTCACGCCGATCGCAGAGGCCGTGCACGTCGACTACCACGCGATATGGATCTCGCCGAGCAACCCACACCGCATCATCACCGGCGAAGACGGCAGTTACGCGCTCACGCTCGACGGCGGCGAGACGTGGTCGTCATCGTTGAACATGCCGATCGCGCAGATCTATCGCGTCGGCGTGAGCAACGAGAACCCGTACACCGTCTGCGTCGGCTTGCAAGACAACAACGCCTGGTGCGGCACGTCGAACTCGCTCGATCCGTCGGGGATCCTGAACAAGCATTGGATCGTCACGGCGGGCGGCGACGGCGAATGGGCCGTCATCGACCCGACCGATCCCAACTGGATCTGGTCCGATAGTGAGAACGGCGCGTTGCAGATATACAATCGCGTCACCCAAGACGAGTGGTTTGCGCAGCCGTATATTCAAAACGGCCCCGAAAGCTACAACTTGTCGCTCAGCCGGTACCGATTCAACTGGGAATCGCCGATTGCATTCGCACCGTGGAACGGGCACGTCGGCTGGTACGGCGGCAACGTCATCTTCCAAACGACCGATCGAGGCCGCAGTTGGACGATCATCAGCCCTGACCTCACGCGCAACGACCGGGTGCACCAGCAGCCTTCCGGCGGACCGATCACGCACGACGTTTCGGGCGCCGAGTACAGCGACACGATCTTGGACATCGAAGGCTCGACCTTACACCGCGGCGAGATCTGGGTCGGGACCGACGACGGCTACGTGCAGATGACGATGAACGGCGGCCGGAGCTGGCAAAACGTCACGCCGCCCGGCGCGCCGACCTACGGTCGTTTCGCAACGGTCGCGCTCTCGACGCTGGAAGACGGGACGGTCTACGCGATCGAAGACGATCACTACATGGGCGATAGCGCTCCGCACGCGTGGGTCACGCACGACTTCGGTCGCCATTGGACCTCGATCGTGAACGGCATCCCGAGCGGCGAATGGGCGCGCGCGATTCGTCCCGACATCCGCAACCGGAACATCGTCTACCTCGGCACCGAACTCGCGCTCTACATCTCGTTTGACGGCGGCACGACCTGGCATTCGTTCTTGAACGACATGCCGCACGTCTCCGTGCATGACATTCGCATGCAGCCGCAGTTCAACGACCTGCTCCTCGCAACGCACGGCCGCTCCGTCTACGTTATGGACGACATGCGTCCGATTCAGGAGTTGCAGTCGGCGATCGCGCGGGGGTCGCTGCTCTTCCAGCCGCGCACCGCGTACGAGTACACGTTGCACGAAAACGACGAGGGAACGTACACGCGCTACGCGGCCGACAATCCCCCGTATGGCGTCATGATCACGTTCTACCAAGCGCAGGTGCAGAAGGACGCGCCGAAACTCGAGATTCTCGACGCTCGAGGGCACGTCATCCGCACGGTGTCGGGGACGCACGAGATCGGCGGCAAACAGGTGCCGTATATCCTGAATCAGGTTGGATTGAATCGCTACGTCTGGGACTTCACGATCGACGGCCCCGTGAAATATAACGGCGCACCGAAGATCTTCCAGGGTCCCGACTCGATCATCGGCGTGCCGCCGGGCGAGTACGCAGTGCGCATGACGCTGAGCGGTCACACGTACACGGAATCCTTCGCCGTCAGGCCCGACCCGCGCTCGCACTTCACGCAAGCGGAGTACGAGCAGACGTTCGCCCTCGGGCAGCACCTCCAGGCGCTCTTCTCGACGGTTGACGTCATGCTCAACAACCTCGACGACGTCAAGAAGACGCTTGCGGCCGACGAAACCGCGGCGAACAAGGCGAACAACACGGCGCTCGCGGCGCAGATCGCCGCCGCGCAGACCGGGCACGACGGTATTTTCAACATGCTGACCGCGAACTATCAAAACGAGGAAGATAGCATCGAGGAACCGGGCGCACTGCGCGAAGACATCGAGACCGCGTTCTTCACCGGCCTCGGTCTCGGCACGCCGCCCGTCACGACGTTCGTGCATCGCGTCGAGGGCGAATACGCAGACGGCGTGTCTCGTTACAACGCCTATGTGCGCTCGCTCCTCGCGCTCAATGCCGCGCTCAAGACCGCCGGGCTGACGCAGTTTCCGGGCAACGTCAAGGAGGTTCGTCCGTGATCCTCGCCCGCTGGGGCGCGGTCGCCGTTGCGGCCGCGTTGCTGCTCCCGCTTGGTGCCGCTGCCGATGCGCCGTACGCGCATCTGAAGTGGCGTTCCGTGGGTCCGGCGATTGCCGGCGGACGAGTCGCGGCCGTCGCGGGGACGGCGCAGGATGCGAACCTCTACTACATCGGCGCCGCGGGCGGCGGCGTCTGGAAGACCGAGAACGGCGGCGCGACGTGGACGGCTGTCTTCGAGAAGGAACCCGTCGCCGCGATCGGCGCCGTGACGATCGACCCGACGAATGAGAACGTCGTCTGGGTCGGCACGGGCGAAGCGAACCCGCGCAACGACGTCACCTTCGGCGACGGCGTCTATAAGACGACGGACGGCGGAAAAACCTGGACGAACGTCGGCTTGCCCGACTCGTGGTCGATCTCGCGGATCATCGTCGACCCGCACGATCCCCAACACGTGATCGTCGGCGCGTTCGGCGATCCGTTCCGCGACAGCGAGGCGCGCGGCGTCTACGTGACGGACGACGGCGGAAAGACATGGAGCAAGACGCTCTACGTCGGCCCGCAGACGGGCGTCGCCGAGTTGGCGATGGACCCGAACGATCCGGCCGTCATCTACGCGAGCATGTGGCAGTTTCGCCGCTTGCCCTGGACCTTTCACTCCGGCGGACCGGATGACGGCATCTGGCGCTCTGCCGATGGCGGCAGAACGTGGACGCGTTTGGCCGGTCACGGGCTGCCGACGGGAGACATGGGACGCAGCGCGGTCGCAATCGCGCCGAGCGACAGCAAACGGGTATACGCGATCATCGAAGCCCAGGGCGGCATCCTGTGGCGCAGCGACGACGCCGGCGCGAATTGGACGATGGTGTCGGACGACACGCTCGTCGATCAAAGGCCCTTCTATTTCACGCACCTCGCGGTCGATCCGAAGGACGAGAACCACGTCTACTCGGTCTCCGAGATGCTCGGGCAGAGCACGGACGGCGGCAAGACCTTCGAAGAGATCGCGCAAGACGTTCACGTCGATTACCATGCGATCTGGATCGCTCCGAACGATTCGAACCGCATCATCGTGGGTGAGGACGGCGGCTACGCGATCACGCTCGATGCCGGCAAGAACTGGGCGTTCGCGCGTAACCTGCCGATCGGTCAGGTCTACCACGTCGGCCTCTCCGTTCATCAAAATCCGTATTGGGTCTGTGCGCCGCTGCAGGACAACAACGGCTTCTGCGCGCCGGAAAACTCGCAGAGTTCGGACGGCATCGCCAACGCGCTGTGGCAGGACGTCATCGGCGGCGATGGCGAGTGGGCGG
Source organism: Candidatus Tyrphobacter aquilonaris (assembly GCA_003133745.1). Taxonomy (GTDB): domain Bacteria; phylum Vulcanimicrobiota; class Vulcanimicrobiia; order Vulcanimicrobiales; family Vulcanimicrobiaceae; genus Tyrphobacter; species Tyrphobacter aquilonaris. The sequence continues at coordinate 21,941 of PKZD01000074.1, read as the reverse complement.
TTCCCGATCCGAGCGACCCCACGCACGTGCTCACCGATTTGGAGACGGGCCGCACCGCCGACTACGACACGCAAACGCACAACAGCCGCTTCGTGACCCCGTATTTCGATTTTTCGCGAAACGGCTTCGATCTCGCGCAGGCGAGATATCGCTTCAACTGGGACGCGCCGATCGCGTTCGCACCGTGGAACGGGCACATCGCCTGGCTCGGCAGCAACGTCGTCTTCCAAACGACCGACCGCGGCGTTCACTGGCGAGCGATCAGCCCCGACCTCACCCTGAACGACAAGTCGCATCAGATTCCGGCAGGCGGCCCGATCACGCTCGACGTCTCGAGCGCCGAGTTCTCCGACACGCTGCTCGACATCGAAGGCTCGCCCGTTCGCGCCGGAGAGATTTGGACCGGCGCCGATGACGGCGTGATCGCCGTCACGACCGACGGCGGAAAGAGTTGGAGCAAGCACGTCATTCCCGGTGTTCCGCCGTACGGCCGCGTCGAGACCGTCGCACCCTCACCGTTCGATGCGGCGACCGCGTACGCAAACGTCGACCGCCATCGCTCGGGCGATTACCATCCCTATCTTTTTGTAACGCACGATTACGGGCGCACGTGGCACGCGATCGTGAACGGTTTTCCGGACGGCGTCTGGGTGCGTACGGTGCGTCCCGACGATCGCAATCCCGATTTGCTCTTCGCGGGAACCGAGACGGGACTCTGGATCTCGTACGACGCAGGCGCGAGTTGGTCGGATTTCCGGCTCAACGTCCCGGCCGTCTCGGTGCGGGACATTCGCGAGCAGCCGGAGTTCAACGATCTCGCGATTGCGACGCACGGCCGCGATCTGTGGATCCTGGACGATCTCGGATCGTTGCAGGCTCTGCCGCAGGCGCAGCGGGCCGGCGCGATGCTCTTTGCGCCGCGAACCGCGTACGAGTACGTCTTTCACGCCGGCGGTGACGAAGGCAGCTACACGGATTTCCGCGGCGAGAATCCTCCGAACGGCGCGATCATCGACTTCTATCAGGCGACGCCGCAGGCGTTCGCGCCCTCGATGGAGATTCTCGACGGCGCGGGGCGCGTGATTCGCCACATCCCGGCGCAGCGTAAGCCGAGCGAACCCGGCGTGACAAACGTCGCCGGCATCAATCGCGTCGTCTGGAACTTCCGCGAAAACGGCCAGCCGCTCTGTGAGGCGTGCGCGAAGGCCTTCCGTGGTTCGTTGGTCGGGCCGCAGGTCGTGCCCGGAACGTACACTGCGCGCATCACGCTCGGCGGGCACACGTACTCCGAACCGTTCACCGTGAAGGCCGACCCGCACGGCATCTATACGCTCGCGCAGCTGCATCAGGCGTACGACTTCGCAAAGAAGTACGACGTCGTGAGCGGCAAGATCAATACCGTGCTCAACCGCCTCGAGGAGCAGCGCAAGTCGCTCGAAGCGGCGCATACGTCGCTCGCCGCGGGCAGCAACACCGCGCTGCTCGGGCAGGTGGCCGCGGCGTTGCAAGAGCGTGCCGCGGTCTTCGCGACGTTCACTGCGAACTATCAGAACGACGAAGACTCGATTCAGCGGCCGGGCGCGTTGCGCGAGGATATCCCGCGCACCGGCTTCGGAGCGGCGAGCCCGCCGACGCCCGCGGTGCTCGAATACGCGCGCCGCTTCGATTCGGAATACACTGCTGCGATGGCGCGGTACAACGCCTACGTCCAGACGCTTGGGGCGCTCTCCACGGCGCTGCGCGGCGCGGGCTTGAGGCCGATCGACGGCGCAAAGACGGTAACACCGTAACGCTATGTGCGTGAGCGGCGGCACACCGATGGTGCGCTCCGCTTTCCTCGCTGCAGCCGGGGCAGCGTCGTTGCCCCTTCTTGTCCAGCCGGGTCGCGCCGTCGCCGAGATGTCGAACAGCGCTCGCCTCGATGCGCCGAACGCGCGTGCGGCCGACATCGCGATGCGCTCGGAGCTCGTGCAGGCGCAATGGAATGCAGGCCGGGAGCTCGCATCGTCGATACGCGATGCGCTCCTGCGCGCCGACGTACTCGATGCGATGCGCGATACGCGGCCGCACTACCAACGTCGGTATCCGACGGCAGAATCGCGGGTTGCACTACGTGATGCGTTCGCGCGCGAAGAGTTCGTTGCGCCGGATGCGCCGGTGGAGGAAGTTTTTCCGCCGGTCGGCCCCGACGGAATCGCGCAGCCCTTCTGGAGCGCGCCCGGTTCGGCCGCGGATTCCCACCACGCATACCCCGGCGGCCTCTGCGCGCACGAACTCTTCAACGCGCGCGTCGGCGAGCAATACGCGCAGACGTACGCCGAACTCTATTTCGGCGGCAGGCCGGAGGTCGACCGCGACCTCTGCGTCGCTGCGGCGCTCTATCACGACATCATGAAGACGGTCGTGTTCCAGTACCGGGAAGACGGCACGTTCACGCCGGAGCTGACGATCGCCGGCACAGGCGGCCATCACGTCCTTTCGGGCGCGGAGGCGATCGCGCGCGGTCGCAACGCGCGCTTCGTGACGGTGTTGCTCTCCGCGCACGCGGCGCCGTCGCTCGGCGACGAGGCGAAGGTCGCGACATGGTGTCGTGCCGCCGCGATGCTTGCCGGCGTCGATCCGGTCGAGTACGGTTTGCTGACGAAGACCTCCGCCGGTTACGCGCTCGCGCAACCACCGTCGATCGAAGCCTTCATCAATCACTTGAGCGACCACGATTACGTGCTCACCGTGCACGCTGCGCAGCAGGTGCTCCCGATGCTCGCGGCGCTTGCGCCGCGCTTCGGCATCGCGGCCGGCGATGCGGTCGCCATGAACTGGTGGCGGCTGCGCATACGCGCACATGTTGCCGACGTGACCCTCTACCACGAGTTGTTGCGCGGAGGACAGGCGTTCGCGGAGGCCGTCGAACGGGCTCATGCGAAGTCGACCATCTAATGCGTTGGCTGGTAACGGGCGGTCTGGGCTTTATCGGAGCTCACTTCATCCGCTTTGCACTGAACGCGCTTCCGCACGTCGAGATCGTGAATCTGGACGCGATGACGTACGCGGCAAGCCCGGAGAGGCTCGCCGGAGTCAAGGACGACCCGCGCTATCGCATGATCCATGGAAATATCTGCGACCCCGCCGCGGTCGACCGAGCGATCGACGACGGCGTCGACGCGATCGTGAACTTTGCCGCTGAAACGCACGTCGATCGCTCGATACTCGTTCCTGAAACGTTCGTTCAGACCGACGTGTTGGGAACGCACGTCCTCCTCGAGGCCGCGCGCGAGCACAACGTCGCTCGCTACCTGCAGGTGTCGACGGACGAAGTGTACGGGCACGTGCCGGAGGGCGAATCTTCGGAAGACGATGCGTTACGCCCGCGCAGCCCGTATAGTGCGAGCAAAGCGGGCGCCGATCTCCAGGTGCTTGCATATTGGACGACATATGGGACGCCGGTTCTCATCACGCGCGGAAGCAATACCTACGGCGCCTACCAGTATCCTGAGAAGATCATCCCGCTTTTCATCACGAATCTCATCGACGACCTCGCGGTGCCGCTCTACGGCGACGGCCTGCAGGTCCGCGACTGGCTGCACGTCGACGACCACGTGCGCGGGATATTGGAGGTCTTGCTGCACGGCGAGATCGGGGCGGTCTACAATATCGGGGGCGGAAACTTGCGGACGAATCTCGAGCTTTCGCGCATGCTCGTCGATATGTGCGGCCGCTCGATGGAATCGCATGTCGAATACGTTACCGACCGTCCGGGGCACGACCGCCGCTACGCCGTGAACTGCGCGAAGCTTCGCGAACTCGGATGGGCGCCGCGCGTCGAGTTCGAGGACGGCCTGAGATCGACGGCGACGTGGTACCGGGAAAACGAGGCGTGGTGGCGTCAGTACCGCAAGCACGGCACGTGGGTGAAGAGTTGAAGGGCATTATCCTCGCCGGCGGCTTAGGTTCGCGTCTCTGGCCGCTCACGAAGGTCACGAACAAGCACCTGCTGCCGGTGTACGACAAGCCCATGATTTACTATCCGATCGAAACGTTGTGCGCCGCCGGCATTCGGGATATCATGCTCGTCACGGGCGGTCAATCCGCCGGTGATTTTCTGCGTTTGCTCGGCAACGGCGCGGATTTCGGACTCAAGCAGCTCTACTACGCCCACCAAGAAGGCGAGGGCGGGATCGCCGCCGCGTTGCGGCTCTGCGAAGGTTTCGCCGACGGCGAGCCCATCGTCGTCGTCCTCGGCGACAACCTTCTGGAAGACGATATCGCGCCGTACGTGCGTAAGTTCGAGTCGCAGAAGCGCGGCGCGCGTCTGCTGCTCAAGGAAGTTGACGATCCCGAGCGCTTCGGCGTTGCGGAGTTGAGCGACGGCCGCATCGCGCGCATCGAAGAGAAGCCCGCCAGCCCAAAGAGCCGCTACGCTGTGACCGGCGTGTACATGTACGATGCGCGCGTTTTCGAGTTCATCGAGGGGCTCTCGCCGTCGCAGCGCGGAGAGCTGGAGATCACCGACGTCAACAACCGCTACATCGAAGAGGGCGCTCTCTACTACGACGTGCTCGACGGATGGTGGACGGATGCGGGAACCTTCGAGAGCCTCTTTCGCGCGACGCAGTTGATCGCCGCATCGCGTGAGGCGGGCGGCACGTGAGTGACTCCGCGTCGGGATGCTGCCGCATCTGCGGCCTTCCGACGCGGCCGGTTCTCGATCTCGGAGAGATGCCGCCGGCCAATTGGCTGACGGAGACTCGCGCCGTCGCCCTCGAGCAGTTCCCGCTCCTGTTGGAAACGTGCGACTGCGGCAACTTCCAACTGCGACACTGCGTCGATGCCGACGTGCTCTACCGTCGCTACAATTATTTCACGCCGCAATCTTCCTCGCTCGACGAGCACTATCGCGTGCTTCTGCAACGTCTTCGGGAGGGCGGTTACGTTGCCGCCGATACGAGCGCGCTGGAGATCGGCAGCAACGTCGGGCGCTTCCTCGAGGTCCTTCGGCCGCACGTCCGCTCGATCGTCGGCGTCGACCCGGCGCAGAACGTCGCGGAGGCGGCAACGGCGGCTGGAGTTCCGACGTTCCCGGAGTTTTTCAATGCGGAGTTCGCACGGGACTTTCGGCGCCGCCAAGGCGAGGTCGATCTCGTCGTCGCGCGGCATTGCATGGCGCACAACTGCGATCCCTACGAGATGCTCGACGGCATCGTGGAGGTCTTGGCGCCCGACGGAACGCTCGTCATTGAGAACGCGTACGCGATCGCGACGCTCGAGCGCAACGAATTCGACCAAGTCTATCACGAGCACATGTTCTACTTCACCGTGCTCGCCCTACAGGCGCTGCTCGAAAGGCGCGGCATGACGCTGCGCGAGGTGATGCGTTCCGACGTTCACGGCGGTTCGATCGTGTGCTTTGCAAAGCGCGAAGGCGAGACGACCTCCGATATCCGCAGCGTGCTCGACGAAGAACGGCTTGTGTTGGACGGCGGCCTCGCGGAGCGATTCGCGACCTCTACTGCAAAGATTCGGCGGGATTTGCACGCGACGATCGTCGAGCTCGTCGCGCGGGGCGAATCGGTGTATGCGTACGGTGCGAGCGCGAAGGGCGCGACGCTCATGAACGCCTGCGGGCTGACCTATCGCGACATTCCGTATTGCGCCGACTCGACGCCGGGAAAGGTGGGGCGCTTCATGCCGAAGTGCGCCGTCGAGATCGTCACCGAAGAGTGGGCGTTCGCGAATCCGCCGAACGCGTTCTTGCTGACCGCGTGGAACTATCGCGACGAACTGATCGCAAAGGTCCGCAGCGCGGGTCTCCCCGGCGTCCGATTCATCGTGCCGATTCCAACCGTCACGGTGTTGTAAGCATCGCCCACGATCCGAGTTCGGCGTGCATCCGCGTAACGTCGGCGATAATCGGCAAAGCGGGCGGCGACGTGCCGACGAGCGTGGCGATCGTTGACGTCAACTCGGGGCGCAGCCGGCGCGCCAGCGCGGCTGCGATCTGCCGCGCCGAGACGCCGGCGCCGCTGCCGAGATTGATCGGGCCGCGCACGCCGCCTTCGAGGATGCGCGAGAATCCCTCCGCGACGTCGGTGACGTGTATGTAATCGAGAAGCCGGTCCGGCGTTCGCAGCTCCGGGACGCGCCCGTCACCGATCTCGCGCCGCAGCCGCGGAATGAGTTTTTCCTCGGGTTCACCGGGGCCGTAGGGGTAGAAGATGCGCGCCCACGCGAGGCGCAGACGCGGATCGCGGCCGCACTCGCTCATCAGCGATTCAAACAACGCCGCTTTTGCGGCGCCGTAGCGCGTGCTCGGCGCGAGCGCGTCGGATTCGCGCAGCGCGCGTTCGGCGCCGTCGCCGTATTCGGCGCAACTTCCCGCGACGACGACCGTCGTTCCGCCGCCTTCGGCAAATCGTCGCACGAGGGCCAAGCCGGCGCCGGCCCAGCGCTCGTTCTCGGGCGAGGACCAAAACTCGCCCGGCTTGGCAAACCATGCCAGATGGAGGAGCGCATCGGCTCGGAGATTGGCACGCGCGATCGCGCTTTCATCGAGCAGATCGAGCACGACATCGCTCTCTGCGTTGCGGCCTACTGAAATGACTTCGTGACCGCGCTCGCGCAGTCGAGCCGCGACGTGACGGCCGATGAAACCGCTCGCGCCGGTGAGCAAGACCCTCACGGCACGAAGTCGTGAAACGCCGGCAACTCGCGGTCGCGCTCGGAGAGCGTCGCCTCCGCAATCGGCCAGCGCACGGCGACGTCCGCGTCGAACGGATCGATACCGCGGGCGAGTTCTTCCCGGTATGCCGGAGCGGTCCGATAGAAGACGGTCGTCTCCGGCTCGAACGTTTGAAAGCCGTGCGCGCAACCCGCCGGAATGTAGATGGAGTTGCAGCGCCGCGCATCGAGTTCGAGCGACTCCCAACGGCCGAAGGTCGGCGAGTCGGGGCGCAAGTCTAGCGCGACGTCGAAGGCACGTCCGGCGACGCACGTGACGATCTTCGTTTGCCAGGCGGGAGCGGCTTGATAGTGGAGTCCGCGCAGCGTCCCGCGGCGACGGTTGTACGAGAACGTCTCTTGATCGAAGCGATCGAGCAGTTCGTGCGATCGCAGAATCTCGAGATCGAGCGTGCGTGCGAGAAATCCGCGTTCGTCCTCTCGCGCCTCGGCGATCAGTTCGTACGCGCCGGCGATCGTCAGGGGCCGGAGGCGCATGGTGATCATGTGCGGACCGCGAGAAGAACTGCGCTCATCAATCGCGAACTACGACGGCGTTTTGCGCTCGCCCTGTCACGCAGCCGATCGATGACGCCCGATATCAGCATCGTCGTACCCGCCCACAACAACTGGTGGCTGACGCGGCATTGCCTGCACGAGCTTGACGCGCTGCGCGCGAGCTCACCCGTCCGCTTCGAAACGATCGTCGTCGACAGCGCCTCAAGCGACCAGACGCCGGAGCGGCTCAAGGAATTCGATTGGGTACGCGTGCTGCGGCTCGACCCCAGAGCGAACTTCGGCGATGCCGCGAATGCCGGCGCGCGCATCGCGGAGGCGCCGATCGTACTCTTTCTCAATAACGACGCGTACCCGCTCGGCGATCCACTCGTGCCGCTCGTCGCGGCGTTTGCGCGCGACGACGTTGCGATCGCCGGTTCGGCGCTCTTCTACGAAGACGGCGTCACGCAAGGTGCGGGATGCGTGCTCCTCCCGAACGCCCACTGGTTTCTCTCGCACCGAAACCTTCCGCCGGATCTCGAGGGCGTGCGCCGCTCGCGCGACGCGATCGTCGTTCCCGGCGCGGCATGCGCGGTGCGCGCGACCTGGTTCGCGCAAAGCGGCGGCTTCGATCCGACCTTCCGCAACGGGTTCGAGGACACGGACCTGTGCTTGCGCGCGCATTCCGAGGGCCTCGTCGTTCGTTACGTCGCCGAGTCGCGTTTCGCGCATTACGAGGGCGCGACCGCAGGTCGCTTCGATTGGGAAGACGAGAACGAGCGGCGCTTCTACGAGCGTTGGTCTTCCGCGCTCGCCGCGATGCCGAGAACGCAACGCGGCGAGGTGAGTGCGATCGTGCTCCGGCAGAGCGTTGCCGGCGACCCGGTCGGCGCGGCCGTGCTGCGCGATCTGTCGGCAGGCATGCGTTCCTACGGGCATCCGATCGTCGGCGGCATCGCCCCGTGGCGGCGCTTCGACCGGCGCTTCCGTATCGCGGCGGGGCTTGCGTGGAACGTCGAAGGCGAGGCGCTCGCTCCCTGCGTCGCCATGGCTGCGCGCAACGGCCGCGCGACCCTTCGCACGCACGGTGCGATCGAGCTCGAAGTACCGTGGATGCCGTGCGCCGACCCCGCCCGCGCCGCCGAGCTTTGGCTGCGGTGCAGCGATGCTTCCGAGTGCACGACGATCGCCGTGCTCGGCGAGGTTTCTTCCGCGTTGCTCGAACGAGTTCGCGAACGGAGTCCTCTCGTGCAGTTCGAGCGTCTCGAGACCGAAGTGCTTCTCGAGCGGCGCGAGCGCCGCGACGTCGCCGCGGTGCTGATCGGGCGAGCCGATTCCTATGGCTTCGGCGCGTTGCTCGCCGCGTACGGCGGCAACGCATGCGTCGAGGCAAATGAAGCCGCTCCGGAGCAGCTCGCGCGCCTCGTCGCCGACCGAGATTGGCGCGCGCGCGCCGGAGCCGAAGCCGTTGCGGATGCGCGTCGACGCGGCGATCCGCGCCGGAGCGCGATGCGCGTGCTCGACCTCGCGCGCGTCGCACGCTTCGGCCTCGAACGTCCCGGCTCCGCGCTCGCAAACGCGCCCATCCGGTTGGCCTCCGCATGAGCGACGCGCTGCGCCCGGTCGATGCGCAAGCGTATCGTCTCGCGATGCGCCGCACCGCCGCGAGCGTCGCGGTGATCACGACCGCGCACGACGGACGCATCCACGGGATGACCGCGACCGCGATGACGAGCGTGAGCGTCGACCCTCCGACGCTTCTCGTCGTCGTGAACCGCACGACGCGAACGCATCCGTTCATTCAGAAGAGCGGTCGATTTGCCGTCAACGTGCTCGCGCAAGGACAGGAGGAGATCGCGCGACGCTTTGCGGCAGGGGTCGAGAACCAGTTCGAAGGCGTGGCGTACGATCTGCGCTCCGCCGAGGTTCCCATTATCGCCGGTACCGTTGCCACGTTCGTGTGCATCGCTACCGAGGCGATCGACGTGGCAACGCACACGATCTTCATTGGCGAGGTCGAGGAAGCGTACCACACCGATCTTCCGCCGCTGCTCTATCACGACGGCCGCTTCGTCGATCTCGCTTAGCCGGCTCCCCGCGCCGGCTCCGGCGATTCTATGCTACGCAGCGAAAGGTTGCGTAGACGTAGGGGTAGTCGGGTCTGAACCAGTTGCGAAAACTGCGCCGCGTCAAAGCCGCGTGCGTGACCGGCGACGCGCCCTTCATGACGAAGTGGCCGCCGTCGAAGAAGTCCGCGGAGTAGAGCGGATACGAGATCATCGGACGGAATCCGGGCAGCGGCGCGAACGGCGTGCACGTCCACTCCCAGCCGTTGCCGATCAAGTCGTTGATGCCCCATGCGCTTGCACCCGCGGGATAACTGCCGACCGGCACCGGATCGAAGCGCTCGAAACCGAAGTTGCCACGCGTTTCGTCAGGTGCTGCGTCGCCCCACGGATAGGCGCGCTCCTCTCCCTCCGGCGTTCCGAACGCCGCGCGATGATACTCGGCCTCCGTCGGCAAGCGCAAAGATTTCCACTGCGCGTATGCCGCCGCTTGACGTTGCGTGACGTAGACGGGCCACGAGAGCGGCAACGCGATGAGATCGAAGAGCGTTGCCAAACGCCAATCGCCGCCGACACGACGCCAGAACGGCGGCGGCTCTCCGCCCGATTCGACGAAGGCAAGGTAGTCGCCGTTCGTGACGTCATCGGCTTCGATTTCGAAAGCGGGAACGTCAACGGTCATTTCATCGAACTCGTTGTCCCATCCGAACGGGATCGCTTCGCGGCGCGCGCCGAGCGTTGCGACGCCGGCCGGAACGGCGATGCGTCGATACGGCGGGCGTTCTCTGTCGTGGTGGGTGCTCGGCAGCGCGCGTTTCCGCTCGCGCGGTAGCTGATGGAGAATATAGAGCAACGTCTCGTGGTGCATCTGCTCGTGCTCGATGATATTGTGCGCGCTCTCCGCGCGCACGAGGCGCGGATTGTCGGGATCGTCGAGGCGCGCGTGTCGCAGCGCATCCCGCACGCGCGCGTCACATTCTTGCGCGAATGATTGAACGCGCTCGCGAGGCGGCCAGCGGCCTGGGGACACGGCCGCTGCATCGGCGAGGCTCGCGGGATCGATGCCGCGCTGGAAGAGATGCTCCAGATCCTCGTCGATCGCTTTCTCGCCCAACGCGCGGCGGACCAACGTGAGGAAGCTGAACCCGGGGATATGGCCTTCGTAGAACACGAAGGGAAGGCGCAGCGGAATCGGGCGCTCCTCGTACGCCTCGGGCGCGACGAGGTCGAAGAGCAGGTGCGAGCGCCGTCGGTTCTGTTCGTAGGCGGCGCAGAGCGCGGCTCGTTCCTGCGTGATGTCTGAGATCATCATTTTGCTCCTCTTGCAGAAGCTCGCGGGAGAGATTCCCCCGATTCGGCGAATCCACGCGGCCATGGTCCCGCATGAGACGGCCCCTCGCCTTACCATTGACGACGCAGGCCGTAGCTCCTGGAGCGACGGCTTCGCGCGGGACGTCCGCCTCGGCCTCACGGCAAGCCCGAAGCGACTGGCGTCGCGCCATCTCTACGATGAGATCGGCTCCGCACTCTACGACGTGATCACGCTCCTTCCCGAGTACTACCTCACGCGCGCCGAGAGCGAGATCCTCGAACGCTACGCCGACGCGATCCTCGAGTGCGTCGGCGAGGTGGAGATCGTCGAACTCGGGCCCGGAGACGGTCGCAAGAGCCGCATGCTGATCGAGGCCGCGCTTCGGCGCCAGCCGGAACTGCGCTACCATCCGATCGATATTTCCGCGGCGGCGCTGCGTCCTCTCGCCGAGCGGCTCGTCACCGAGTACGATCGCTTGATCGTCGCCGCGCAATGCGGCGACTACATTCACGCGCTGCAAGCGCGTTCGGTGCGAAGTCCCAAACCGGTGCTCGTCGTGTTTTTGGGTTCGAGCATCGGCAACTACGAGCGTGCCGACGCGATTGCATTGCTACGCACGATCGCGACGTCGTTCAAGCCGGGCGATTGGCTCCTGCTCGGCGTCGACTTGAAGAAATCGCCGGAGGCGCTGGAGATCGCGTACGACGATCCCGCAGGCGTGACCGCGGCGTTCAATCGCAACGTTCTCGCGCGCATCAACCGCGAGCTCGGCGGCACATTCGATCTGAAGACATTTCGATTCGTCGTTCACTACGACGAGAAGCGCGGCAGCGTCGACTCGTTCCAAGAGTCGACATGCGAACAGCGCGTGCGCATCGCCGCGATCGACGCGGAGATTCCATTCGCGCAAGGCGAGCGCATCCTCACGGAATCGTCGTACAAGTACGAACGCGAGGACGTTCGAGCCATGGCCGCGGAGAGCGGTTTTCGCGTGAGCGCCGATTGGACGGACTCGGCCGGCCGATTCAGCGTGAACTTACTGACGGTGAAATAGCGGGAAGCCGCCCATCGTTGCGATGGACGGCTTCCGCGGACGGGCGCGAGGTGTCGCCCGGGTGACTTCGCTTAGTGGCCGTGGCCGTGGAAGCGGCGGTCGTTGAAACGGCGATCGTTGAAGCGGTAGTGGTCGCGATAGTAGCCGGCGACTTGCGGCGACACGTACCAGCGACGTCCGCTGCGGACGTAGTACGGACGGCCGCCGTTGTCGTAGGCGATTGCGCCGACGATGAGCGCGGCTGCGGCGACGATCTCGGCCGTCGAACGCGTGTCCGCGAGAGCGGGCTGCGGCATTGCGAAGGCGGTTGCCGCGGCGAGCATGCCGATGGCGAGGACCGCTTTGCCGATCGTTGGTTTGAGGAATGCCGTGAAGCGCGTGAACATGGTGTATTCTCCGTTCGATCCGTTCCGGCTCTTGGAGGAAAGTTCCAGGAACCGAGGCACCGCACCGGATCGATCTGTTGTGGCGCCTGTCTAGAAAACGAACGCCGTCGCACGATCGGTGTTCGGTTCGATTAACGGATGATTGGGCTTATGCCGGGAGCGTTGCCGATGCGTGAACGAACGCGACGTATGCGTCGAGCGCATAACCAAGCAACAATCCGAAGAGGATCGAAATGCCGATTGCGAGCGGCAGTATGCGTCGGTTGCGATGCTCGTTCGCGAGCGTCAGCCCGACGGCGATGCCGAGCGCCAGCCCGAAGGCAAGGCCCATCGCGTAGTAGAGCAGGTGATCCATTTGGACCTCCCCGAGCGTTCAGAGCGTGTAAAGATGCGATGCTGCGCGCGCGAAATCCGCTAAGATAACGGAGATTATGGCTGCGCTGTCGACGCGATATGATGCAGGACGATACGCCGAAGTGCTCGCGCGCTATTGCGCGGCGGACGATCGCGAGGCGGTGCTGCGCCTGCTCGACCGGCATGGCATGAGCCTCATCGATTCCGGGGCGGCCGACGTCGTCCGCACGTGCCTCAGCCGCTTCGTCGGAAATGACGAACGCGACGCGGCGCTCATCGCGGTCAAGGCCGCGCTTGCCTCGCAGGCGGGGCATCACGACGCGGCCGAGGCATGGTTCAATCAGGCGATCGCGTTAGCGCGCGACCCCGAACTCGAAGCGAGCCTCGTCTACCGCTCCTCGCTCGGACTTCTGCGCCGGGGGCGCACCGATTGCATCGATGCGCTGGAACGATGCGCTGCGCGTTCCAGCAGCCTGGAAACGGAGCTGCTCGCGACGCTCTCGACGGCCTACGTCGTGGCGAACCGCCTCGACGACGCTCGTCGCGCGGCTTGGCGCGCGCGGGACCAGATCGGGCGCTCGGTTCGAGCCTGCCGCGAGCCGCGCACGCTGCACCAGATCGCCTACGCGGCGTTGCGCTGCGGGGAGTTCGCGGAGGCGAAACGCTTTGCGCGTGAGACCGTCTCGTGCGCGCTGCACCAAGGAAATCACGATCTCGCCTCGCGCGGCTACAGCGTCCTCTATGAGTTGGCGCAAGTCATCGAATGCGACCCGGAGCAAGCGCTGCGGTACATCGAGGCGGCGGGCGAATGCGCCGCAAAATCCGGCGACGCGCACGTTCGCGTCTGGGCGACGATGGGTGCGTTGTACATCGAAGCGGATCGCGGGAATGTGACGGCCATGCGGGCTCTCGAGGCGTCGCTCGATGCCGTCGACGTCGTCCAGAGCCCGGAGGAGAGCGGCGAGGCGCTCCTGCCGGTGGAGGCCTTGCGGCGCGCCTGGAACGGCGAGTTCGCGCAGGCCTATCGCTTGCTCGGGGAGAGCGCAGAGGTGCAGATCACCGCAGACCGGCGCGCGCTGCGCTTTGCGGAGATGGCCCTCTACGCTGCGGCCGCCGGACTCAAAGACGAAGCGCGGACCTCGGTCGATTCGGCGGAGTGGGCGATGCATGAGGCGCTCTCCGATACCAGGCATGCGTTGCAGGCGCAGGCGTATTTGACGCTCGCCGCCGCGCTCGCGAGCGGGGTCGCAGATGCCGAGCCGAGGCTGACGCGGTTTCTGCAGAATCGGCTCGACCATTCGCCGACGATGGAGGCGCTTGCGCGAAGCGTACGCGCCGTCCACGCCTATTGGTCCGGCGCGCGCAACCACGGCGAGGTCCTCGAATCGCTCGACATGATGCGCGAGCAGCATCTCGGCGGGATCGCGCGCCTCTTCGAATCGCTCCCGGTGCCGCAGTAAAGCTTCTGTCAATATCACGCCCTCCGGGACCTTTGGCTCAATAGCATCCTTCCGTGCCTCGCTAGACTAAGCAGTATGGAGGCTACGGCATTGCTACGTCCGGCGGCGTCACGGCTGCAAGAGCGACGCGACATCGTGCGCGAGACGATTCTCGCCCGCGCCGACGTCGGCGTCGACAGATCGGTTTTTGGCCGTGCGTTTGCCGATTGTTTCATCGATCGCGTAACGGAAGCGCTCTACGACAACACGTGGACGCCGCTGATGACGTGGATCGATGCAACGTGTCGCACGCACGCGGATTCAACGCCGGCGCGCGCGGTCTTCGCCGCGGCGTCGCCTGCGGTGTGCGAGGCGCTGCGGGATATGGAAGAGACGGCTCCGGGCAGCCGCGACAATCTCGAACGCCTGGCCCACGACGTCGCGCAGATTCTGGCGAACATCGGCACGGAGCCGGCAAACGGTGCGACCGACGCGCTCGACGATACCGACGTGCTGCTCGCGAGCTTGGTCGGCGAACTCAGTTCGATCGACTCGGGGACGGCGGAGCACTCGCGTAACGTTTCGGCGTGGTCCGGAAGAATCGCCGCGAAGTTGGATCTGCCGAAAGCGGAGGTCATCAAGGTCACGCGCGGCGGCCTCGTGCACGACGTCGGCAAGATTTCGACCCCGCAAGAGATTCTCGCTGCGGCTCGCGCGCTCTCTGACGACGAGTGGACGGTCATGCGCGAGCACGTTCTCGCCGGGGAAGAGATGATTGCGAAGATTCCGCCGCTGCACCAGTTCTGCACGATCGTTCGCTCGCATCACGAGCGCTTCGACGGGCTCGGCTATCCCGACGGGCTGGATCGCAGCCGAATACCGCTCAGCGTTCGCATCGTCTCCGTCGCCGACGCGTTCAACGCGATGATCGGCGCTCGCACCTATCGTCAATCGATGTCGCCGCTGCAGGCAATCGAAGAACTCAAACGCTGCAGCGGAACTCAATTTGACCCTCGCGTCGTCGAAGTCATGATCGACGTCTGTCTTGATGGAGCTACTCGATGAACATTCGCACTCTCACCGCGCTCTTTTTCACGCTGTCGCTCTTTGCGTGCAGCGGTCACCAACTCGGTTCGTCCCTGCTGCCCACGGCGGCAAACCAGTCGCTTCCGCAGGGCGGCGTCGCTGCGCTTCCCGGCGGCGGCGAGCCGGTCTGCACCGGCGGCATCCAGCTCGGTCAGGTTCGGTGCCCGGCAATCCTGAACACCGCCTTCGGTTTTCTGGACAACCTGCTCGCAACGATCGGCATCATTCCCGGCTACCATCCCGCCGATCTCCGCGCGGCCTATGGTCTCGCGTCCGATTCGGCCGGCGCCGGCTCGACCGTCGCGGTGATCGACAAGGGCGACGACCCGAATGCCGAGAGCGACTTGGCGATTTACCGCAAGAAGTTCGGTCTGTCCGCGTGCACGTCGCAAAACGGCTGCTTCCGCAAGGTCAATGAAAGCGGTCAGGCCGGTGGGACGTTCCCGGCGGGCGACTACGCGTGGTCCGAGGAGATCGCACTCGATCTCGACATGGTCTCCGCGGTGTGTCCGAACTGCCATATCTTGCTCGTGGAGTCGAACAGCGCGAACATCGAGGATTTCATGTCCGCGGTCGATACCGCGGCGGGCCTCGGCGCGACGGAGATCAGCAACAGTTACTACACGTCGGAGTACGCAGGCTTACTCAACGACGACAGCCATTTCAACCACCCGGGCATTCCGATGACCGCCTCAGCGGGCGACGCCGGATATGCCGTGATGTTCCCGGCCAGCTCGGAATACGTGACGGCGGTCGGGGGAACGTCACTCGTGCGAGCGCCGGGAACGAGCCGCGGATGGAGCGAGAGCGTCTGGAACGGCACGAGCAGCGGTTGCAGCGCGTACGTTCCCAAGCCGGCATGGCAACACGATACCGGTTGCGCGAATCGCACCGTCGCTGACATCGCGGTCGTCGGCGACCCGCTCACGGGCGTCTCCGCGTACAACACATACGCGCCGCTCGGTCAGCGCGGATGGGCCGTCTACGGCGGCACGAGCATCGGCGCGCCGATCGCGGCCGCAATCTACGCGCTTGCCGGGAACGCTACGTCGATCACCGGTGCGAGTTATGCGTATGCGCACGCGAGTTCGTTCAACGCGGTGCTCGCCGGCTCGAACGGCGCCTGCTCGCCGACTTATCTCTGCACGGGCGGTCCCGGCTACAACGGACCTGCGGGCCTCGGGACGCCGAACGGCATCGCGGGATTCTAGCGCCCGAGAGCCGTCCGTCCTTTAGAGAATATCCAAGCGTCCGCCGTCGGCGACGAGCGTCGTGCCGTTGACGAAACGCGCGTCGTCGGAGGCCATGAAACAGATTGCCGCCGCGAGGTCCTCGGGCTTCCCGATTGCGCCCTCGACCTTTTCGGCCCCGCTCTTGACGTTGGGGTTGTTCCAGAGCATCGGCGTATCGACGGCGCCCGGCGCGACGGAGTTGACGCGAATCTGACGCGCCGCCATCTCCAAGCTGAAGCCGCGGGTGAAAGCCTCGATCGCTCCCTTTGAAGCGGCATAGGGCACGACGTTTTGCGTCGTCGCGTGGGCGTGAACCGAGCTGATGTTCACGATCGCGGAACCCGCAGGCATGTGCGGCGCGCCGTACTTCGAAAAATAGAAGACCGAACCCAAGTTCGTCTTGATGACGTGGAAGAAATCGTCCTCGGTTGTATCGAGAATCGGCGTGAAGGTCATCATCGCGGCATCGTTGACGATGACGTTGATCGCGCCGTATGCCTTGACAGCTGCATCCACGACGGCCTGAACCTGTTTTGCGTCGCCGACGTCGACTTGCACGGCGATCGCTTCGCCCTTCGCCGCATGGATCTGATCGACGGTCGCCTGCGCGGCCTCCTGCCGAAGATCCGCGACGACGACGCGGCCCCCTTCCGCGGCCATCTGCAGGCAGGTCGCGCGGCCGATGCCCGAACCGCCGCCGGTCACGATGCACGCTTTGCCGCTGAATCTCATCTGCACGCTCCCATGTGAAGCACTGACGGAGGAACGACCTACTGCGACGGATATAAGTCGCGCAGGTGAGCAGGCCCTTTCCGCCCGCATTTCGATTCGGCGTCGCGACGGCCGATCATCAGTGCGAAGCATATACCGGCCAGGACGACATCCGCGACGTCTGGGAGCGCGTGCGCGGCTTGGTCCCGCGCGGGCGTGCGACCGATTTCTGGAACCGCTATCGGGAAGACGTCGATCTCGCTCGCGGCCTCGGGTGCACGGCGTTTCGGCTCTCGCTTTCGTGGGCTCGATTGGAGCCGTCGGCGGGAGGATGGGACGACGCGGCGTTTGCGCATTACCGCGACCTCTTGCAATATATCCGCGACGCGGGCATGGTCTCCGTCGTCACGCTTCACCACAACACGTGGCCGTTGCACGTGCAGGCGGCGGGCGGCGGCGCGGGCATGCTCGATCCCGGCTTCCCCGATCGACTCGCTGCGTTTGCTTCCGTCGTCGCCGAGCGATTGGGCGATCTCGTTGACTACTACGTGACGATCAACGAGCCCAATCAACTCGTCTACGGCTATGTGAAGGGTTGGTGGATGCGCGCGTATCCGGTGCCGCCGGGTTTGGAGCCGTTCGCCACCTCCACGCAACAGATCGACGCGCTACTGCTGCTCATCCCGAACCTCTTTCGCGCCCACGCACGCGCGCGAGCCGCGATTCGCAAGATTCGACCGAACGCGCCGGTCGGCACGAATCCACTCGTGCTCGGTTTGCCGCGCTGGCTGCAGCGGTGGGTCGATCGCCGCGCGACGCGCCTGAAGAACCCCGACGATCTGCGCAGTCATGCGATCCTGCTCTCGCAGCGCGACGTGCTCGAGCGCGGCGCCGTCGACGTCTCGATCGCGCAGCTCACGATGACCCAGACGCGCATGGATCAGGTCCTCTTCTCCGAGCCCTACCTCGTCGCGCACCTCTGCGCGCTCCACGCTCGCATGACGACGCTCCCCGCAACCTTCGGGGCCTGGATTGGGCGCGTCGGCGTCGCCGCGGAGAGCGCGCCGGAGCAATTTTCGCAGAAGTATTTTCCGGCGGCGGCGATTCGCCGCTACGCCGACGGCGCCGCAGCCGTGGACGCGCTGCGACGCGGCGACGTCGATCTCGTCTTCGACGACGACATCGTCCTGCGTGCGCACGTCGCCGCCGACTTTCAACTGACGCCTCTGCGCGGACACGATCAGCCCTTCGCGGTCGCGATGGGCCTCGGAAGCCGTTCGCTCTTGAACGCGGTCGACATCGCGGTTCGGCAGTTCAAGCGGCGCGATGCCGGCGGCTCCTCGCCGTGGGAACGCGCGATGGAAGCGGCGTTTCCCGGGGAGACGCACGGCGAGCCCCCGCACACGCACAATCGAAAGAGCGTCGCGCACGTCGGGAAGGCGGAATCGAGTGAACCCGATGACGCGTCGGCCGTCCCCGATATGGATCGGTCGCTGCAAGAGATTCGGCGGCGGGGCGTCTTGCGCGTCGGGATTCATCCCGGCGTTCCAGGCCTCTGCGCGCCGGATCCTGCCGGCGAATACCGCGGGCTCGAGCCGGACCTCGCCCGCTACATCGCCTCGCGCATCTTTGCGGGCGTCGAGGGTCGAGTGAAGTTCGTTCGGTTGCACGGCAACCGCCGGTTGAGCGCGACGCGCTCATGGCTGCAATGGTTCGATGGGATTCGCAAGAGCCTCTCGATGTTCGCGACGCTNNTGCGCGAGCAGCAAGAGCAGTTTCCCGGAAAGCCGATCATCCTGATCGAGAACGGCTGCACGACGACCGCCGACGGCATCGCTCGCGCCGACTATATCGCCCGTCACCTCCGCTACGTGCAGCGCGCGGTCGACGAAGGCGTTCCCGTTGCCGCATACCTCTGCTGGAGCATCACCTCCAACCGCGAGTGGGGCTTGCCCTTCGACAACGCCAGCGACTTCGGGCTCTATCACATCGACCTCGATCACGATCCCAACTTGACGCGCGTTCCAACGCCCGCGAGCGAACGNNAGACCATACTGCCACGGTACCGCGGGCGACTGGCCGTCGTCCGTGGGCACGCCGTTGCCGAGCGTGTACAGGCACGTCGCGCAGTACTGCGCGCCATAGGCCCGCTCGTAATTGAGGCTTGCCCTCGGGCGGCCTCGTCGATTGGGTCAGCGCGTCAGCCTCACTCGACAAACGGTCGTCGGCTACGGGCGGAGAATCCCGCCATTGATGGTCAGAAATTGGTCAGCTCTTGTCCGCTCTTCGGCGGGAAACGGCGGGACATCGCCCGCGGAAACTGGCCACGATCCTAGGAACGCCGGGGATCCGCGGGATTATGCGGGATTGCTCGAATCAACGCCGCCGCTTTCGATTCCCGTTGGCGCTACCACGATTCGCTTGATTTGACGCGGGTTTTTCGTTGCCGGTCGGTGTTCGTGGCACGGTTGTGGCACGAGCGCATTTCGGGGCTCATCGGCGGCAATCGCGCTGCGCACGACCTTATATAAAATCCCGTCGATACGCGCCGCGGCGTCAGAGGTGTTATGTCCTATGCGGAGGGCGTGGCTTTCGCGCAGGCGGTCCACTCTATCGCAAATCAATACAAGCACTACGGTGAATGGCTGCGCAATGAGTCGCGCAATCAACGCGACTTGGAGAACGTAACGAAAGTGCTTAGCTCGCGCGTCATCGGCGCCTAGACTCCGGCGCCGCGCAGAAACGCGCGCTCGATCACTTCCGCCAAGCTCGCGCGCGCGACGCGACCGCGACGTTCGGCGTCGATGAGCCCGAGCAGCAGGGCCACGAGGATCTCGGTGAGGGCTGGTGCCGCGAGGTCGATCCGGAAAACGCCCGCCCGCTGGCCGCGCAGGAAGAAGGCGTCGAGCGCAGCGTCCCAGCCGGCTTCCACTCCAGCCGCGGTCGGAGTGTGTTGCCAATAGCGGATCAGGAACGTCGTTAGCTCGCGGTGCTCGAGGTTATTAGTGATCAGTCGTTCGAGCGCGGCCAGCGGCGGCGCAGCGTCGAGCCGCGCCGCTTCGATCGCCTCCGTGATGCGGGTCGTCGCATGGTGCACGAGTCGCTCGACTAGATGCCCGCGGGTACGGCATAAGCGGTAGAGCGTCGCCTTGCTGATGCCCACCGCGGCTGCCAGCTCTTGCAGCGAGGCGCGTGGCCGATCGACCAACGCTCGCGCGAGCGCCGCCATCATTTTGTCACTTTCCGCGTCATCGCCGAGGGCTGTCACCGCGGATCATCATAGGCCAAGCGACGCCAGATGTCGACGGAGTTGATTTATATGAATCTATTTAGTATCATCTGAGTCAAAATAGACTACTAATGGAGGAACACCAGTATAAAGAGAGGCTTGATGATTCCCGGGATGACTGGCGCCACGGGGCAGCTGGGAAGGCATGTTCTCGCGCGATTGCTGGCGCTCGCGGCGCCGACGTGACCGCCGGCTCCTGGCGTGCGCTGGCCACTCTTGCTGCTGCTGGGCACACTGACCATGATCGACATCATGTCGATCGACCTGTATCTCCCGGCGTTTCCCGCGATCGCGCACACGTTGCACGCCAGCACGTCGGAGGTGCAGGCCACGCTCTCCGTCTTCGTTTTCGGCCTGGCCGGCGGTCAGGTGCTGTACGGGCCGGTCTTCGATCGCTTCGGTCGGCGGGCGCCGCTGTTGTTCGCCATCGCGCTGTTCGTCGCCGGAACGGTGCTGGCGGCGCTCGCGCCAACGATCGAGCTGCTGCTAATGGCGCGCTTGCTGCAAGCGGGCGGCGCGGCGGCGGCCATTGTCGCGCCGCGCGCGGTCGTCACCGATCTGTTCACCGAACGGGATGCTGCCGCGGTGTATTCGGTGCTTGGGCAAATCCAGATGCTGGCTCCGATCATCGCGCCGGTGCTGGGCGCGGCGATCCTGCAATGGAGCGGCTGGCGCGCGTCGTTCTGGCTGCTCGCGCTCATCGGCGTCGCCATCTGGGCGGTAGCCTACCGCGTCGCTCCCGACTCGCTGCCGCTGGAGCGCCGCTCGCCTCTGTCGTTGCGGTCGGTCGCATCGGCATACGCGGGCCAACTTCACAACCGGTCGTTCATCTTCTACAGCGTCGCAAACACGCTGATCTTCGGCGCGCTGTTCGCGTACGTCAGCGTCGCCCCGTTCGTGCTGATCGTGCACTTCGGATTCTCGTCGATGCAGTTCGGACTGATCTTCGGCGGTATCGCGCTCACCGCGGCGGCGGCGGGCGCGCTGAACATTCGGCTGCTGCCGGCGTTCGGGCCACGGACGCTCTTGGCGTGCGGGCTTGGCGTATACTGCCTGGCCGGTCTCGCGCTGTGCGGGCTCTCGCTCTCGCATGGCGGCGGGTGGGCCTACGTGGCCGCGCTGGCGTGCTGCGTCGGCGCCTTCGGCTTGGTCTTCGGCAACCTCATCGCATCCACAATGGCCAGCGGCGGCGCGCAGGCCGGCGTTGCGTCGGCGTTCATGGGCGCGGTCCAGTATGTCGGCGGAGCCCTCGTCGGGCTCCTGACGGGCTGGATCGGAACGACACCCGGCGTGCTGGCCGCGGCATTGCTCACCTGTGGCCTGGCAACCCTCGCGTTCGTCGTCGCAGCCGGCGCGTCGCTCAAGAAATAGGAAACCACCCACCTATGATCGCTTAGCGGCGGCGTGACAGGCTCGATCTCGCGTGGCACCGTTGTGGCACGAACGCGATGCCACGGGCCGACATTCGATGATACGCGGCGACACACCGGTGTGGCGCAAACCCTTATACGACAGCACATTTCGACACGGGATGCTACTCGTCGGCATCGCCGGACTCAGATTCGATTCCCGTTGGCGCTAGATATTGGCTTTGCGGAAGAATCGGCATAATGGCCTGTGTTGCTGCATGGCGTCGCGTAGCCCGAATGCTTCGTCTCTTGAAGCTACAAATAGTGCTACAACGCTGTCAAGTATGCGAGGCCTACGGATAAGAAACGTCGCGGAAACGTAGAGTTTACGCGGCTTTCAAATGGTGGAGATGAGGGGACTCGAACCCCTGACCCCTTACATGCGAAGCAA
>PKZD01000034.1 GCA_003133745.1 Candidatus Tyrphobacter aquilonaris | reverse complement strand
CGGAGCCGCCACAATTGCGGCCGCTTTGTTGGCGTTCGCGGGGAGCCCCGGACTGCCGCCGCTCTTCCGGCATTCGTCCTTCGTCTATCCGTGCGTCATCTGGGCGGCGTTGCGCTTCGGGCAGCGCGAAACGACGGCCGTCATTGCGGTCATCGCTGCGATCGCAATTGGGGCGGCGGCGAACGGTTACTACGCGTCGGCATTCGGCGCCTCGGATGCGCGCCTCGTTTCGGTCATGACGTTCCTCGCAATTCTCTCCGTCACCGGAATGGTGCTCTCCGCAGCGACGGCCGAGCGCCGTCACGCCCAAGCGCAACTCGACAGCACGCTGAAGAAAACGTCGCACGTCGCGCGATTGCTCCAAGAAGCCCTGCTTCCCGGAAAACTTCCGGTGCACCATCGGCTGCAGTTCGACGCGCTCTATATCACGGCCGGCGAGGAGGCGCTGATCGGCGGCGATTGGTATGACGCCTTCGAACTTCCCGACGGCACGGTCGCGGTTTCCATCGGCGACGTCACCGGTCACGGCGTGGAAGCCGCCGTCACCGCGGAGCGCATCCGCCAAGCGATCTTCGCGGCCGCCGTGGACCTGCGCGACCCCGCAGCGATCCTCGCAAAGGCGGACGGCACGCTACAGTTTCAAGACGGAAACCTCGCGACCGCGCTCGTCGCGATCATCGATCCGGAGAAGCGTGAAATGCGATACGCGAGCGCAGGTCATCCTCCGCCGATTCTCGCCGGGCCGACGACGACACCGCGGATGCTTCCCGTCGGGGGCATTCCGCTCGGCATCGCCCAACCGATCCACCCGCTGCCGCCAACGACGTCGCATCTCGTCGCGCTCGAAGCGGGCGCGCTCGTGCTCTTTTACACCGACGGCTTGACCGAGTTTCGCCGGGATGCCGCCGATGCCGAGTCCGCGCTGCTCGATTCCGTCGCCGCGATCGCGACCGACCCCGCTTCCGTGCGCCCCGCGGCAGCGCTCCATCACGCCGTCATGGGAGACGAGAGCCCGCGCGACGACACCGTCGTGCTGACGGTGCGCTTGAATTAAGTCGGCTGCGGCGTCGGCGACGGCCCGAGCGCATCGGCCGCGGAGCGCGGCGGGAAGTTGTTCAAGTCGGGCTTCTGCTCGCCGATCTTCCAGATCATCGCTGCCGCCTCGGCGCGGTTGAGCGGCCGTCTCGGATCGAGCGCAACGATGGCGCCGAACGTACGGCCAATGGTGTCGAGCGTACTCACGCCGGTCGTTCCTTGATCTTGAAGCAGACAACTCGCGATCGCCGCGACGTAGGCGTGCGAGATCGCGTGTTTGTCTCTCCAGGTCGGGAGTTCGTAGTACGCCTGTGCGAGATCGTCGGCGAGCATTGGATCGGGCGCCCCGCAATCGACATACGCTTTGATGGCGAGCGCCTCTTCACGCGTGATCGGACGATCGGGCCTGAAGGACTTGTCGGGAAACCCGATTGCAATTCCGGCGTCGTGCATACCTTCGATTGCGCCAAAATCCGGATCGGTCACCGGAACATCGCGAAAGAACGCTTTCGAGCCCGTCAGCGCGGGGCGTATCTGTTTCGATGGATCGATCGCCCAAATCGCGGCGTCCGCGTGCATCAGCCAGCGGACGAACTCGCGCCGCAATATGGGCTTGCCTGGAAAAAACGGACCACTCGGCGGCCAAAGGACTTGCAACTGCGCGAGCTGATCGATGAGCGATGCGTTCGCCACACCGTCCAAATCTGAGAATGCGGGCGTCGGCGACGGGCTCGGTGACGGGGGCGGTGCGGTCGGCGATGTAACCGGCAGCGCGGCCGGTGATGCGCTCACGCTCTGCGTCGTCTGCGTCGTCGTCTGCCCGTGCGAACATGCGCCGAGTACGAGCGCGACAAGGAGCGAGAGTGTCAGCCTTCGCATGATCGGCATCATGCGGCGTTTCGCGGCCCGTTGCCTTCATCGCTGCTCGCCGCCGGACGGCCAAGCAGGAGGCGGCCAAGCGGGCTGCAAAGCGAGCATGTGAGAGTCGGCCGGCGTCATGCCGCCGGCTGCTCGTGCCATCCCAAAGGGGGCAACGATGGACTATCTCGCCTACGCGCGCATGCTCCACGGCGGTTACCACACCGCTCGCGCCGCACATCATCATCGCCACCGCTTCGTCGTGGCGCTCGCGTTCATCGTCCCCATGCTCACGTACGCGCTCTCGATCTCGCACGACGTCGCATCGCGCGACCTCGCGGAGATGCAAGGCGTTCCCTCCTTGCTCGGCATCCCGCACGCGACCGGTTATCCGCTCTTCGTGCTCCTCGGCTGGCTCTTCTCGCATGCGGTCGTGCTCGACTCGCTCGCGTATCGCATGAACCTCTTCGGCGCGCTCTGCATGTCGTTCACGTGCGTCGTCGGCGTCCTCACCGCGCTGCGCATCGGCGTCGGGCCCGTGACGTCGCTCGGCGCCTTTCTCTGCTTCGCGTGGGCGCGCATCGTCTGGTTCCACGGCGCCCAAGCCGACACGCAAGACCTCGCATTGCTCTTCCAGACGATGACGCTCTACTATCTCGCGGGATGGTTGAAGCACGAGCGCACGGCTGACATCGTTGCAGCGTTCGCCGCGTGGGGCGCGGCATTCGCCGTTCATCCCATCTCGATCTGGCTGCTTCCATGCGTCGTCGTCGCGCTCGCGGCGCGCGCAAGAAGCCTCACCTTTTCCAACGTCGGAGCGAGCATCGCGATCTTCATCCTCTTGCTCGGATGTTACGCCTATCTTCCGCTGCGCTCGACCGCAATCGAGCGCGCGCCGGTCGACGCCGTGCAGATGCTCGCGCCGCCTGCCGCCCGAGTCTACTGGGACACGAACGCGCCGAGCACGGAGGCGGGCTTCGTCAACGAAATCACCGGCGCGTCGTTCGGCGCGGCTCCGCTGTGGGTCGGCATCGTCGATCCGCGCAACTGGCTTGGGGATCTCCGCGTGCTCTACCGCACGATACACGACGGTTTCGACATCGTCTTCGTCGTCGTGATGGCACTCGGCATCCTGCTCTTGCTCCACCGTAGGGCCGCCATCTGCATCATGCTCCTCGTTGGAGCGATCTCGGCGGCGTTCACCGCAACCGCCCTCGCCGGCGCCGAAGGCGATCCCTCGCGCTATCTCATGCTCGTCATGTGGATCGCTGCGCTCTTCGCCGGTGCCGTCACCGTCGAGTTCACGTGGAACATCGATCCGCGCCGCTGGGTTTGGGCCCTCGTGCTCCTCGGCAACGCGATCTACCTCGTGATCGCAAACCACGGGGTCGGCGGAGCCCAGAGCGCAGTCTCAAATCGGCAACTCATCACGTGGGCCGCCCAGGTGGTCCCGCAGCATTCGATCATCGTCACGCCGTGGGCGGATGCGACGACGCTCGCCTACGGCGCGTATGCCGACGGGTCGCTCGCAAATCGCACGATCGTTGCCGCGCCTCCGCTCGCGCTCGCCTCGCAATACGCCGCATGGTCTGCGCGCGAGCCGGTCTATGTCGTCACATCCGCGTCGAAACCGCTGAACGATCCCCGCTTCCGCGCCGTCGGAAGTCCGGGCGACGGCCACGCGCTCTTCGAGTACACCGCTCCGCGCTAGCGCAAACTATCCGAAGCGCCCGGTGATGTAATCTTCGGTGCGACGGTCCGAAGGGTTCGTGAAGATGCGGGAGGTTTCACCCATCTCGACGAGTCTTCCGATGCTATCCTCGCCGGAAAGCATGAACGCCGCATAGTCGCTGACGCGCGCGGCCTGCTGCATGTTGTGCGTGACGACGACGAGCGTGTAGNNGAGAGCGCCGTCGAAGGCTTCTGCAGCTTGTCCTTCACCTCGTCCCAGAGCGCAGCCGAGTGCAGCGCTTGCTCCGCGGTGGCGAGCCGCTCGCGCCGTGACGTCCCCGATGGAATCCCCGAAAGCACGTTGCCGATGATCGAGAGCGTCGGAAACGGATTCGGCCGCTGAAAGACCATGCCGACGCGGCGACGCAACTCGATCACGCTCATGCCCGACTCGTAGACGTCCTCGCCGTCGAGCAGCACCTCGCCTTCGACGCGCGCACCCGGCAGGATCTCGTGGATTCGATTCAAGCACCGCAGCAACGTCGTCTTCCCGCATCCCGACGGACCCATGAGCGCGGTGATCGAGCTCGTCGCGAAGTCCATGCTCACGTCTGCGATCGCCTGGCGCGTGCCGTAGTACGCCGCGAGGCTCTTCACCCGCAAGGGCGCGTCGAGTGCAATCATCGGCTCGCTCTCGGCGACAGGACGAGCCGCGCGAAGACGTTGAGCACGAAGACCGCGCCGATCAGCAGCAGCGCGCCTGCCCACGCCTGCTCGTGCCAACTCTGATACGGCGAGATCGCATAGTTGAATATCTGCAGCGGCAGCTCCGCCATCGGATTCGTCGGGTTCACTTCCCAGAACTGGCTGCCGAACGCGGTGAAGAGTAGCGGCGCGGTCTCGCCGGTGACGCGTGCGATCGAGAGCAGCAACCCCGTGATGATGGCGGAGCGCGCTGCGGGAACGACGATCCGCATCGTCGTTGCGTACTCCGACATGCCGAGCGCGAGGGCTCCCTCACGAATCTCACGCGGCACGGATCGCACCGCCTCCTCCGACGTGCGCAGGATCACAGGCAGCATGAGCATCGCAAACGCAAACGACGCCGAGACCGCGGAGAAGTGGCGGAACGGTGCGACGAAGACGATGTACGCGAAGAGTCCGATCGCGATGCTCGGGATTCCCGAGAGCACGTCGGAGAGAAAGCGCACGACACCCGGGAACCAGCCGCGCCCGAAGAGCGCGAGAAAGAGCCCGGAGAGTAAGCCGATCGGCATGGCAATCGCGGTCGCGAGCGCGACCGTGACGACGCTTCCGAGGATGCCGTTCGCGATGCCGCCGCCGGGCTCGCCGACCGGTACCGGCAACTGCGTCACGAACGCGAGGTTGAGCGCCCGGAATCCTTGCAACAGCACGTACCCGAAGATCAACAGCAACGCAACCGCGCCGAGCGAGGCGCAGAACGCCGTCAGCATCGTGCCGATGAAGCTGCGCACGTGGCGGCCGCGCATCAGCCCCTGCGCAGGGCCGTGTAGAGTAAGATTCGCGCGAAACCGTTCACGACGAAACTCACGAGGAAGAGCAGCAGGCCTAACTCGACGAGCGCGCTGACATAGATTTTCCCGTTTGCTTCGGTGAACTCGTTCGCGATGACGCTCGCGAGCGTGTACGACGGCGCGAAGAGCGAGGCTGCGATCTCGGGTCGATTGCCGATGACCATCGTCGTCGCGATCGTTTCTCCGAGCGCGCGACCGAGTGCGAGCACGATTGCGCCGAAGATTCCGACGCGCGCCGCCGGAAGCACGACGCCCGCCACCGTTTCCCATTTCGTCGCGCCGAGCGCCATTGCCGCCTCGCGTTGGTCGCGTGCGATCGCGGAGATCACCTCACGGCTGATCGCCGTCACGGTCGGCAGAATCATCAGCGCGAGCACCAACCCCGCGGTGAGCAGACCGACGCCGTAGATCGGGCCCCCAAAGATCGGTAAGAAGCCGAGGGTTTTCTGGAGGAACGGGCCGATCGACGTCCGCACCGCGGGCGCGAGCACGAAGAGGCCCCAAAGTCCGAAGACGACGCTCGGCACCGCCGCCAACAGTTCGATGATGAAGCTCAACGGGCGCGCGAGCCAGCGCGGCGCAAACTCGGCAAGAAACGCGGCGGCGAGCACGCCGACGACGCCTGCCAAGAGGATTGCAATGAACGAACTGACGAGCGTGCCGAAGATGAGCGGCAACGCACCGAACTGATTCGTGACCGGATTCCATTGCGACGTCCAGAGGAAGCGAAATCCGAACTCGCGCAGTGACGGCCACGAGCCGTGGACGAGCGACGCAAAAAGCAACGCGACCAGTAAGACGAAGAGTCCTACGGCCGCGTAGACGGCAACGAGAAAGGCCCGGTCGGTCGCCGCAACCGCGGCATACCTTCGCCGTCGCTGTGCCGGTTGATCCACGCCCGGGCGCTATACGCGCATCGAGTCGAGGCTCCTGTGCGCGATCGCCTGGATGCCGGGCGGAAGCGGGACGTAGTCGAGGGCTCCCGCCATGCGCTGGGCATCCGGCCCGACGAGCCATTGGAACACCTGCCGCAGCAACGCTCCACGAGACCGGTCCTGCGGGTTCCGGTACAGGACGGCCCAGCTGTAGCCCGCGATCGGATAGCACGCCGCGCAACGCTCGTCGACGATGGAGAAGTCTTGCGCGCTGACGTTCGGCTTCGCCGCGGCCGCGGCGCGAACGCTCGCGGGCGCATCGGAGACCCACGCGCCGGCGCGATTCTCGAGAATCACCTGCTGCATCTGATTCTGCGACGCATACGCGTATTCGACGTAGCCGATCGCTCCGACCGTCTGTCGAACCTGTCCGGCAAGGCCTTCACTCCCCTTGCCGCCGACGCTGCTCTCCGCAGGCCAGCTCACGCTCTTTCCCGTCCCAACCCTCGACTTCCACGTCGCGGAGACATGACTGAGAAAGTCGGTGAAGATATACGTCGTCCCCGAACCGTCGGAGCGGTGGACGACGATGATCGGTACGTTCGGCAGCGTGACGTGACGGTTGAGCTGCGTAATCGCGGGGTCTCTCCACGATGTGATCTTGCCGAGGAAGATGTCCGCGAGCACGCTCGACGAAAGCCGCAGCGCGGAGACGCCCGGAAGATTGTACGTGATCGAAACGCCGCCGAGCGCAACTGGAATCTGGAGAACCGGGCCGCCGCCGCTCTGCGCCTCCGCAACCTCGTCGGCGCTCATCGGCACGTCGGTCGCGCCGAAGTCGACCGTGCGTTGCGTGAACTGCTGAATGCCGCCGCCGCTCCCGATCGATTGATAATTGACTTCCACGCCGCGGTGCATCTTGTTGTATTCGTAAAAGGCTTTGGAAAAGAACGGGAAGTCGAACGTCGATCCCGCGCCCGTCAGCTGCGTTGCGCCGAGCAGCCCCGACGAGGTGCCGGAGCAAGCCGCAAGCCCGACGAGCGTCATCGCGACGAGCGTGCGCTTCATCCCGATCTTGCCAAGAAGCCCGCTATTTTTCCGTCCTTCGTCACGCTCATGTAGACGGCGAGGACGACGCCGCCCCTAAAGAGCGCCCGGTACGCGTACGTCGTCGTGCCGCTGCCGTCGACGGTCTTTCCTTTGTAGACCCACTGCGTCGGTGGTCCGAGCGCGCTGAAACTCGCCTGCGCGGTGCTGAGCAACTGCGGCGTGAGCTCGCGATTGAACTCGGCTGTCAACTGCGTTCGATCGGGGTTCCCGGCAACCACGCGGCGCCACTGATCTTCGACGCGAGCCGTAACCGCGAGGTCTTCGCCCGCCGCGGAGACGTTCTCGCTCGCCGCGAGATCGGGATGGAGGGCCGCAAAGACCGCGCTCGCGATCGTTTCGGCTTGAGCCGCCGAATCGTTGACTAAAACGGTAATGCGCTCGTGGAGCGCGGGGAACACCTCGTTGATCGCCGTGTATCCGAACGTGCCGCCGTTGTGGTCGATGCGCTGTTGCGCATCATGGCGATCGATGACCCAGCCGAAACCGTATCCCGTGCTCGTGCCGTTGCTCAAGCGCCCCGGCGTCGTCGCCAACGTCACATCCGCTGCCGAGACGATCCGGCCGCCGAAGAACGCATCGTCCCAACGCGCGAGGTCGCCGGTCGTCGAAACGATCGAGCCCGCACCGAGCGCCCAATGCCCCATCGCCGGCGCCGGCACGAGTTTGCCGCCAAACATCGCGTACCCGGTTGCCATGTCCGTGACGCTCGCTTCGTCCTCGTTAAAGGTCGAGTGCGTCATCCCGGCAGGCGCGAAGATGTGCTCGCGCACGTACGCGTCCCACGGCATGTGCGACGCGATTTCCACAATGCGCCCGAGGAGCGCGTAGTTCGTGTTGCTGTAGCGCCATTTCGTCCCCGGCGTAAACTCGAGCGGCTTGTCCTTCACGAGCGCGAGGATCGCGTCGACGCTGCCCGCGTGCGTCGTTGAGAATTGCACGAAGCCGTTCGTATCGGTGTAGTTTGGAATCCCGCTCGTTTGCCACAGAAGCTGCCGAATCGTCACGTTCCGCGCGGCAACGTATGCGGGGATGTACGCGCCGAGGCGATCGTCGAGTGAGAGTTTCCCGCGCTCTTTGAGTTGCAGAATTGCGGCTGCCGTGAACTGTTTCGTCACCGAGCCGATCTCGAAGCGCGTTTGCGCATCGACCGGCGTGCTCGTCGTGAGATCGCGAACGCCGTAGCCGCTGTCGATGATCACGTGCCCCTGGGAGACGACCGTCACCTCGGCGCCGGGGATACCCGCGCCGATCATCGCCTGCGAGACCGCACTTGAAACCGCAACGGTAACCGGAGCGGCGCTCGGCGCAGCTCCAAGTGCAACCACAGCCGCAAGACCAACGAGAACGCGCACGGCTAACCTCCAAGCATCCTGCATCGGTCGTTCAAGCGCGCGCGCCCCGGACCCTCGACGAAGCCTTCCCGAAGGCCATCGACCCTATGGCCGCCGAAACGGCGCCTGAGCATGACCGAACTTCCCGAGCTGCGCCATACCGCGGCGCACGTGCTCGCGTACGCCGTCCAAGACCTCTTCCCCGATGCGAAGCCGACGATCGGCCCCGCAATCGAGAATGGTTTCTATTACGATTTCGATCGCGCCGTGCCGTTTACGCCCGAGGACATGGAGAAACTGGAAGCGCGCATGCGCGAGATCGTCGCCGCCGATTACGAGATGACCGGTCGCGAAGTCACGCGCGCCGAAGCGATCGAGAGCTTTCGCGACAACCCGTACAAGGTCGAGATGGCGAGGGAAATCCCGCAGGGACAACCGATCACGCTCTACAGCATCGGCGAGTTCACCGATCTCTGCCGCGGCGGCCATGCTCACCGCACGGGCGAGATCGGCGCGTTCAAACTGCAGAGCGTTGCGGGCGCGTACTGGCGCGGCGACGAGAAGAAACCGATGTTGCAGCGCATCTACGGCACGGCCTGGCACACGCAGGCCGAGCTCGATGCCTACCTGCAGCAATTAGAGGAAGCGCTGAGACGCGACCACCGCAAGCTCGGCGCCGAACTCGACCTCTTCTCCATTGAGGAAGCTGCGGGCGGCGGCCTCGTCTTCTGGCATCCAAAGGGCGCGATCGTACGCGGCATCATCGAAGACTTCATTCGCGAGGGCCTGCGAGAGCGCGGCTATCTGCCGGTCATAACGCCGCACGTCGTCAGCGAACGGCTCTTCGAAACCTCGGGTCACCTCGAGAACTTCGCGCAAAACATGTTCGGGCCGCTCGAGGTCGAGGAGCAGCGCTATCGCCTCAAGCCCATGAACTGCCCCGGCCACATCTTGATCTACAAGAGCCGCCTGCGCAGCTATCGCGATCTGCCTCTGCGCTACTCGGAGTTCGGTACGGTCTATCGCTTCGAGCGTTCGGGAGTTCTGCACGGCCTCACGCGCGTGCGAGGCTTCACGACCGATGACGGCCATCTTTTCTTGCGACCCGATCAACTGCAGCGTGAGTTCGAACAGGCGCTCGACGAAGCGCTGCGCTTGTTGCGCGCCTTCAAGTTCGACGACTTCTTCTGCTACCTCTCGACGCGCGAGCCGCTGCTTCGCGGCGCAACCGACGATGCCGCCGAAGCCGCGATCCGTGCCGCGCTCGAAAGCTCGAAGCTCTCGTACACCCTCGACGAAGGCGGCGGCGCATTCTACGGCCCGAAGCTTGACATCAACGTACGCGACGCGATCGGCCGCGTCTGGCAACTCGGCACCGTGCAGGTCGATTTCACGCTGCCCGAGCGATTCGATCTCACCTATCGCGGCAACGACGGTCACGAACATCGTCCGGTGATGATCCATCGTGCGCTCGCGGGCTCGATGGAACGTTTCTTCGGTATCCTCATCGAGCACTTTGCCGGGGCCTTCCCCGCTTGGCTGGCGCCGGTGCAGGCGGTCGTCGTGCCGATTTCGGAGCACCAAGC
Source organism: Candidatus Tyrphobacter aquilonaris (assembly GCA_003133745.1). Classification (GTDB taxonomy): domain Bacteria; phylum Vulcanimicrobiota; class Vulcanimicrobiia; order Vulcanimicrobiales; family Vulcanimicrobiaceae; genus Tyrphobacter; species Tyrphobacter aquilonaris. The sequence continues at coordinate 58,275 of PKZD01000034.1, read as the reverse complement.
CGCCTACGCACACGAAGCGGCGGCGCAGCTCCGCGGGGCCGGCTTCCGCGTCGAGGTCGACGAGAGCAACGAAAAGCTCGGTTACAAGATTCGCCACTGGAAGACGCAGAAGGTGCCCTACATTCTCGTGGCGGGAAAGCAAGAGGTTGCGGACTCTACCCTGAACGTCAACGCACGAGGGGTCGAGGAAAAGCGCACCCTCACCGTCGCATCCTTTATAGAAGAGCTGCGCTCCGCAGTACTCTCCCTCTCTTAAAAGATCGTACACACCAATGCAGCGAATCACCATCATCTTCGGCATCCTCGCGCTTGCGCTCGCCGCTTGCTCGGGCGACTACGGTTCGGGAACCTCCGCGCCCGGCGGAATCACGCCCCCGGTGCAGCCCGCGATGGCGGGAGGCGCCACCGCATCGGGTGCGCCCGCAAAGCCTGGGGCGCCGACGCCGACGCCGAGCGCACCTCCGGGCGACACCGCGACGTATTCGTTTGCCGACGCGGTGAACGGCGTGCGATGCCCCGATGTGAACGGCTATAGCTGCATCATCCATTTGAACGTTCCGACGCCGGCGACGAGCGCGAGCCCGAAAGCGGGTCCGTCCACGGTCGTTCAGACGCCGCAGGCCTCGCTCTCTCCGAGCGCGTCGCCCTCGACATCACCCGCACCTTCGCCGAGCGCAACGCCGTCGATTACGCTGAAACTCGAATCGCAACCGCACGACGCGCCCGCGATGGTCGATCCAAACGCGCACTCGGTTTCCACGACGCCGCTGATCGCACTGCGCGTCACGACGAACACCGACGTCGCGCTGAACGGCGTGGCCTCCGCGGACTTCATCCTGCCGCAAGGGCAGGTCGGCGGACGCGGCTTTGCGGTGCAGCTCTTCCACGAAACGACCGCGCGTCATAATCGTCGCACCGACACGTTCATCGGTTCGTATGCAAAATCGACGGTCTCTGGCACGACGCTGCACTTCGCGATCACGCCGCCACAGGTGACGAGCAAACGCGGCGAGACATGGCTCTTCGTGCTCTACGGCGACGAGTTGCCCGCGTCGAGCGCGCCGGCTTCGCCGGGCGCCTCGCCTTCACCGAGCACATCGCCTTCGACGTCGCCCACGCCCGCCAAGACCCCCTGAACAAGACCTTCATCGCGTGTTTCCTCGGGTGGACGCTCGATGCGTTCGACTTCTTTCTCGTCACGTTCGTCATCGTGCGCGTCGCGACGGATTTTCACCGCGCGATCCCCGAGGTTGCGTTTGCGATCACGTTGACGCTCATGTGCCGCCCGCTTGGGGCACTCATCTTCGGCTGGATTGCGGATCGTTACGGCCGCCGCACGCCGCTCATGGTCGACGTCGCATTCTATTCGATCATCGAACTCGCAACCGCGTTCTCGCCGAACTTCACCGTCTTTCTCGTGCTGCGCGCGCTCTACGGCGTTGCGATGGGAGGCGAATGGGGACTCGGCGCGGCGCTCGCGATGGAGTCGCTCCCGCCGCAGAAACGCGGCTTCTTCTCCGGGATGCTGCAGGAAGGGTATTCCGCGGGATATCTCCTCGCGGCGGTCGTCTTCGGTCTGCTCTTCAACTACATCGGCTGGCGCGGCATGTTTGTCGTCGGCGTGCTCCCCGCGCTGCTCATCTTCTACATCCGCAGGCACGTCCCCGAGTCTCCGACGTGGCTCNNCGCGCCGGTGCCGAGCATCGGCGCGATCGCGCGCTACGCCCCGCTCTTCGTCTACACCGTGTTGCTCATGGCCGCGTTCAATTTCCTGAGCCACGGCACGCAAGATATCTACCCCACGTTCTTGGAGCAGCAGCGACGCTTCGCCACCGGAACGGTCGCTTGGCTTGCGATCGTCTATAACATCGGCGCGATCGCGGGCGGACTCTGCTTCGGCGCGCTCTCGCAGCGAATCGGCCGGCGCGCCGGGATTCTGATCGCGGCGGCACTCGGTGTCTTGATGATTCCGCTCTGGGCGTTTTCGCCGACGACTGCCTTGCTCGGGATCGGCGGCTTTCTCATCCAGTTCATGGTGCAGGGCGCTTGGGGCATCATCCCTGCGCACCTCAACGAGATCTCGCCCGGCGGCGCGCGCGGCACCTTTCCCGGGTTCACCTACCAGATTGGGAACCTCATCTCCGCGGGTGCCGCCCAGTTCGAAGCGACGATCGCGAAAACGCGCTTCGCGATGCCGAACGGACTACCGAACTATGCGAGCGCGCTCGCGACGATCGCGTTCGTCGTCTTTCTCGCGGTCATCGTTCTGACGGGGATCGGCTACTTCGTCACCCCGGAGCGCCGCGCCGACGAGCTTCGTTCCCCTTAGGTTACTCGGTGGGCAAGCGACTGCCGGAGCTTCCGGGCGAGCGGAAGGTGTTCCGAGATGAAGCGCGGATTAGGATGGTCCGTAACCGGTCCTTCTTTCTTGCTACTCTTGGAGGCCCCATCCCAATGCTTTTGCGGAGATATATCGCAGCTGCGGCGCTCTTAGCGCTCGCAGCCTGCTCTGGCGGTGGCGGCGCTGGTTCGCTTCCGTCGACAGGCACTTCAAGCCACGGCGGCAGCGTGGCCGCCCAGGCTCAAGTCACGTTCACCATGCACTGGAACAATGACGGCACGAACTCGACCTCTACCCGCACACCGCAGTATGTCGGCGCGACGGCTCAGAGCGTCGGCATCACCGTCAACGGCGGCACGGAGCAGTTCCTGAACTCGCCAGGGAGCACGCTCGTCATCAATGCTCCCGTGGGAACGGACACCTTCGTCTTTACGACGTACGACGAGCCGAACGGCGGCGGCAACAAGCTTGCGACGGCCGCGATCACGCAGCAGATCGTCGCGAACACCGCCAATACGATCTCCGCGACGTTGAACGGCATTATCGCGTCGCTGTCAATCAGCTTCTCGAATGCGAGCCCGAACGCGGGCGTACCCGCAACGGTCAACGTGAACGTCGCCGGGAAGGACGCCGACGGCAACGTCATCGTCTCTCCGGGAAACTACAGCACGCCGATCAACCTGACCATCAACGATCCGGCGAGCAGTGGGACGCTCTCGCTCTCGACGAACACGCTGTCGGGCCCCTCGACGACCGCGACCCTCACCTACAACGGCGGCACGCTCTCGAGCGCCACCGTCGTCGCTGCGGCAACGGGCGTTGCCAGTGTCGCCGCCACCTTCGCGCCGACGCCGACCTTCTACCAGTTCTCGATTCCCGTTTCGACGAACCGCCCGCAATGGATCGCGGCGGGAAGCGACGGGAACATGTGGTTCACCGAAAATCCGGGCGGCGCCGTCGCGCGCATCACACCCGCGGGCGTCGTCACCGAGTTCACGGTCCCGACGGCGAATGCACAGCCACAGATGATCATCGGCGCATCGGACGGGAACCTTTGGTTCACCGAGTTCTCGACGACCCCGTCTCCCGGTACGAGCAAGATCGCCAGGGTCACGACGGCCGGCGCCTTCACCGAGTACTCGACGCTCTTCGCGCCGCCGCCGCCCGACAATCCGCTCGGGCTCGTCGACCGACTCGATGGCAATATCTGGTACGTCGCCAACGGCTCGAGCCGCGTCGGCTTCCAGGGAATCAGCTCGGGCGTTGCGGGCGAGACGAGCATTCCAACCGCAAATTCCGGTCCGTTCGGGATCTCGACGGCCCCGGACAACAACATCTACTACACCGAGAGCGCGGTGGACAAGATCGGCCGCATCGCAAACCTCTTCACCACGCAGAGCGAGATCTCGCTCACGACGGGAACGGTTCCCGAGCAGATCGTCCGGGGGCCTGACGGCAACCTCTGGTTCACGGAGAACGGCACGGGCAACATCGGCCGTCTCTCGCCGAGCTCGTTCAGCGTGACAGGCGAGTTCCCGACGCTTACGCCGAACTCGGAACCGGTCGGCATCGTCGTCGGCAAAGACGGCGCGCTCTGGTTCACGGAGAACGGACTCGACCGCATCGGCCGCGTCACGACCGGCGGTACGATGAGCGAATATACGTCGCCCGTTACGGGGCTCGGCCTCAGGGGCATCGCGGTTGCGCCCGACGGCTCGCTCTGGTTCTGCGAACCAGGCACGGGCCTGAATCCGGGCCGAATCGGAAAGCTGGTGTACTGATGAAGAACATGAAAGGCACGACCATGCGCATTCGGAGCGCGTTCTCCGTCGCGGCGATCCTCGCCGCAGGGCTCCTCGCCGGCTGCAACGGCTCGGGCAGTCCGACCTACATCTCGATCCCGCCGAGCGGCGCGACCGGGCTTGCGGCGACACCCTCGACCCTGACGTACACGACGGCGGGCGCGCAGCAGCAGTTCACCGCAAGTGAGTCCGGCTATTCCGGAACACTCACCGCCGCAAGCACGAACTGCAGTGGCGTCGCAACGTTCACGCCGTCAAGCGGAACCGGCCCGAGCCTCACGGTCACGGTGACCTCGGTCGCCGCCGGTTCGTGTCAGATCAACGTCACGGATTCCAACTCCCACGCGACGACGGTCAGCGTCGGCATCACGACGACCTCGGGAACCGTCCACTAGAAGCTGCAATAAGGGTCTCGCCTCAGGGCGAGGCCCTTACGGCTTCGCGAAAGCGACGACCTCGTCGTGCTCGCGGTGGTTCGTCCAGAACTTCGAGCCGTCGAACGCGAGCCCGCGCGCGGCAAACGGCACGCGCGCGATGTCTTCGGATTTCGGTGAGCCATTCCGTGCGTCGACGCGCGTGAGCCAATAACCTTCCGTCTCTTCGTCGTCGGTCGTCAGCAAGTAGAAGCGTCCGTCGACGATCACTTGCCCGCAGATCCCGTGCGGCACCGCGATAACCGTCACGACATCGCCCTTCTCGTCGACGCCGACGATGCGCCGGTTGTACCACTGGCTGACGTAGAGCAAATCCCCGTCGTAGCCGAGCTGCGAACCTGTGTCGTCGGGGCACTGGAAAGCGCCTTGGGTCTTGAACCCATGGCCGGGCACGAAGCGGCGCACCATGCGGTGGTCCTCCGCGCCTTCGCCGCAGATCACGCGGAGTTCGTCGCCGACGACAGCCATGCCGTAAGGCTTGCCCGGAGCCACGGCTTCCTCTTCGACGGTCCACTGCGTCGGACGCAACGCGTAGAGTCGATTCGTCGCAATCGAGCCCATCCATAACAGTTGCCCGTCAAAGGCGAGCGACTGCGGCTTGGGAGCGGGTGAGGGGAGGCGCAAAATCTCGGTCACATTCTCCATCGAGCCTCGTTTCGCAGCGGCCACCGAAAGTTCCACCCGAGTCGCTCGGCAAACAGGCATTCCCGGCGCTTGAAAGAACGGTATGGTACTCGGCGCACTAACATCGCGCGGCCGCCCGGTTTCATCATAGAGCCAACCGCTCGCCCCTTACCGAGATGCCCAAAAGCCGCTGATTTCTATGATCGGCAAGGCGGCGCTCGGTGCCAAAGCTTTCCTTCGCAGGTCCCACGACGGGCAACGTCTTCCTCGATGCGATGCCCTCCGCCGCATTCGCCGCGCTGCGACCGTCGCTCGAGCGCGTTCACCTCGAACGCGGCCACCAAGTCTATGCAGCCGGCGCAATCATCGATACGGTCTTCTTTCCGATCGACAGCATCATCTCGGTTGTCGCCGATATGTCCGACGGCAAGACGGCTGAAATCGGACTCGTCGGCCGTGAAGGCATGTCGGGCTACGCGATTGTGCTCGATCAGGCGCGCTCCGTTCACCGCTGCACCGTTCAAGTCCCCGACTCGGCCGAGTCCATCCCCATTGACAACTTTCGCTCGGCGCTCGAAAGCGTTCCGGAGCTCGCGGCGTACTGCCTGCGCTACACGCAAGCGACCATCGTGACGATCGCGCAATCCGCGGGATGCAACAGTCTCCACACGATCGACCAGCGCTGCGCGCGCTGGCTCCTCATGGCGCACGATCGGGTTGCCGAGGATCTCGTCCTCCTGACGCAAGACCTCCTGAGCCAGATGCTCGGGGTTCGGCGTGCGGGCGTCACGCTCGCGGCTTCCGCGTTACAGGAATCCGGATTCATCTCCTACACGCGCGGTCAAATCGTCGTTCTCGATCGCAAAGGCCTCGAAAGCGCATCGTGCGAGTGCTACGAAGCCGCGGAACGCGCGTGGAAGACGATCATGGGATATTCGATCAGCAAGACGAAGTGATGACCGGCCCATGCTGCTGCTCGGCATCGAAACCTCCTGCGACGACACCGCGACCGCGCTCGTTCGCGACGGCCGTCACGTGCTCGCATCGGTCTCGACCGATCAAGACGCCTTCCATGCCAAGTACGGCGGCATCGTGCCGGAGATCGCGAGCCGGCAGCACGTCGCGCTGCTCTCCGCCGCCGTCGAGGATGCGCTCGCCCGAGCGAAGCTGGCGCTCGAAGAGGTTGACGGCATCGCGGTCACATGCGGACCGGGACTGATCGGCAGCCTCGTCGTCGGCGTCGCGAGCGCGAAAGCGCTTGCCTTTGCACTCGAAAAGCCGCTCTACGGCGTCAACCATCTGCACGGACATATCTTCGCCGCCTTCCTCGATCGCGCGGAGCCGCAGTATCCCTTTCTCGCGCTGCTCGTCTCGGGCGGCCACTCGCAGGTCGTGCGCGTGGAATCACCGACGCGCATGGAGATCCTCGGTCGAACCAAAGATGATGCCGCAGGCGAAGCGTACGACAAGACCGCTCGCCTTCTCGGGTTGCCCTATCCAGGCGGCCCGGAGCTCGATCTCCTCGCGCAGCGTGGTGACCCGCGCGCGCATGCGTTTCCGCGTCATCGCCCGGATCGCGGCACGCTCGACCTCTCCTTCTCCGGGCTGAAGACCTCCGTGCGCTACTTTCTGGAATCCGAAGACGGAAAGCGCGCCAAGAAAGAAGACGTCGCCGCCTCGTTCCAGGCCGCCGTCGTCGACGTGCTCATTGCGCGCGTCGCCGCGGCGTTCGCGCAACGCGACTATGCCGCGGTCGTTCTCTCCGGCGGCGTCGCCGCGAACTCGGCGCTGCAAGCCGCGCTGCGCGAGTGGAGCGCGCGCAACGGCGTCGAGGCGTTGATTCCGCCGCCGCAATACTGCACGGACAACGCGGCAATGATCGCGGCGGCGGCCTACTACCAGCGCGATGCGGCAATCGTGGATCCGCTTACGCTGAGCGCCGATCCAAACCTATCGTTCTCGCTATCGTCCAGGGGGCGTGCATGATCATTTGGAGTGGTTGGGGGATATTGGTCGTACTCTTCGCGCTGATCTTCGGCGTCATCGGGGGAGTTGCCGGCGAGGCGATCGGCGGAGAGAACGCCATGGGGATCGGCGCCGGCGTGGGACTCGTCGCCTCGGCGATTGCGACTTGGATCGTCGGCATTCGCTTGAACGATCCCGCGCAGGATCGCGTGCTCGTCGATCCGCAGACGGGGCAGCGGGTCGTGCTGCGCCGCCGCCATTCGCTCTTTTGGATTCCGATGCAATGGTGGGCGCCGCTCGCCGCAATCGCCGGAATCATCCTCGCTCTCGTTCCGAATGCGAAGAACTAGCGCTTACGTTCCGGTGTCGCCGCCCGAGTGGAAGATGAACTTCACGATCAAGCGATCCAACGTCGCCGCCGCCGCCGGCGTCCCGAAGTTCACATAGAGCTCGTCGCCGTTGCGAAAGCGCTCTTGAAATGCCGCAGCGAAATCGGTGCCGACCGCCGGTGCAAATCCGCCGTATCCGTTGATCGAGCGTAACGAGAGCGTGAACGTGCTCCCGCTCGTGAGGTTGACTCCCAGCGAGACGCGGCGCAGCCACTGCGAGTCGAGAACGCCCGTCGAAAGCGCCCGCTCGTAGGTTCCGTCGTACTCGAGCCCGAGCGTGATCCTCCGGGCGATCACGCGCGCCGTCGTCAGCGAGAACAAGTGCACGCCGTTGCTTCCGAACGTGCCCCAAGCGTAATCGGCATCGACGGGCGACGGCGTTCCGTCGCCGTATCCGACCGGCACGCTCATGAGATCGAAGGGCTGCGTCACGCCGTCGCGATAGCACGGATAGCCCGTGAAGTATGATACTCCGATGCTTGGCCCCGTGCACGCGGGCCCAGACGGGATCGCGTAGGAGCGCAACTCGCCGGTCGACGGGCCCGCGCCGTCGAGCGAGAACCTATTCGTGAAGGTCGCGTCGACGAAGAGGCCGCTGTCCGCCTGATGCACGGCGCCGCTCTCGTCCTCAAAGCGATCGCCTTCGATGAATGCAAACCAATTCTTGATCCCCGGCGACGAGCCGCCGGTGAAATCCATGATCCCCATCGGCCCGCGAATATCGGAGTTCGCGGTGTATCCGTCGATGGGATTGTAATTGGGCGAAATATCGAGGTAGGCCGCGTTGAGCTCGTAGTTCGGCTTGTGCACGTCGACGAAGGATTCCAACTGGTTCGCGTGCCCTTGCGGTACCCAGCTCCCGTTCTCGAACGCATAGTCGACGTAGCCGATGAGGCCGGAGTGCAGGTTGCGTGCCTCGACGCCGCCTTCGATCGTCGAGTCGTCCCCCGCGACGCTGTGGTGCGCGAGCGCACCGTCGGTCCAATAGAGAAACGAGCGGTCCGGCAACGCGTGTTCGTAGCCGAAGGCTTCATCATCGAACGTGTTCCCCGTCGTTTCGTCGTAACCCCGAAAGCTCAGGAGGCCGAAGCTTTGATCCCCAAACGTGCCCTCGACCTTCGCGCCTCGATCGAACGGTCCGATGTCGGGGGAGTAGAAGACGTAGTTTGAGTTCGTGGAAAAGGCGCCGGCCGCCGTACGACCGGCCGTCGTCGCGTTCAAGAAGACGGCGCCTTGTGAGAAAAACGGGCGATACTCCGTGAGTTGCCGGCGAAACTCTTGCGGCGCGATCGTTTGCTGATCGATCTCGACGTTCGAAAAATCCGGATCGAGCGTTCCGACGAAGTTGATCGTCGGCGTTAGCGGCACGCTCACGTCGATGCCGAAGTGGCGGACCGATTCGGGCAAGAACGTCCCATTCGCTTGTTCGAAGAGATCGCGGTCGCGCCCGACGCTCTCGAGCGCGTAGACGTTTGCCACCGGATGCGGACGCGCCGCCGCGGTCGATGCGATGCGGATGCCGCCGCCTGCGGCCCACCAACGCGTGTCGGCGAAGGTCGGCCACGTGCCGGCCGGCGCGTCGGCCATAAGGCCGTCGAACGCCCAAACGTAGTGCTCGCCCTTCGCCGCGACGGCTCGCACGAACTGGAAGCGCCAGCTCTGCGATCCCGAGCGCGGGATGCGCAGAATGTCGAGCGGGATGATCATCACGGCGCTCCACCCGTCGGCGGTTCGAACGGCCGCCGCCTGCCACGTCGGGCGGTAGCGCACGTTTTCGTTCGCCGATTCATACCGCGTCCCGAGCGGCGTCGTCTCAAAGTAATACGCCTGCGTTCCGGCGCCGCTCGGATCGACGCCGATGCCGACGAAGTCGTCGCTCCCGAAGCCGGCATCGTTCGTGCTCTGCGTCCCGATAATCGGGACGCCGGCCTGCTGCGCGCGAAAAGCGACGTAGAGATACCGGTCGTCGTAGAGCAGAAATGCCTGCGTTCCTTGCAATGCCGGGGATCGCGTGGTCAGGTTTTCCCAGGTGCCCCCGGGCACGAGCCCCGTCTGCCAGGCCGGATCGTGCAACGTCGGATCGAGGGCGAGCGGATGAGGCGCCCGCACGACGGAGAAGTTGAAGGTTTGGGGCACGGCGGCGCGCACTCGCCCGCCGGGAACGAGCGCCGTCAGCATGGCGAGCGCGAGGGCCATTCGCCTCATTCCGGTAAATACTCTCATGGAGCGTCGCATCAATGTCCTCAGAAACATCTGAAAACCTCTACACATTCGGGCCCTTCGTCTTGGACGAACGGCGCCTCGTGCTGCTCCGAAGCGGTGAGGCTCTTGCGCTCGGGCCGAAGGTCGTCGAGACGCTCCTCGCCCTCATCGAGCGTCGTGGTGAGCTGTGCACGAAGGGCGAGCTGCTCGATCGGGTCTGGCCCGAGGGATACGTGACCGAGGGCAACCTTTCGCAGAACGTGCACGTGCTCCGAAAGACGCTGCGCGCGTGGAATGCCGGCGCCATTGAAACCGTGCCCCGCCGAGGCTATCGCTTCACGCAACCGGTCGCGCAACCGCATCGCAGCCGGCGACCCGTCCTCACCGCGGCGCTCGCGTTCGCGCTCGCCGCGGTCGTCATGATGCCGTTTTCTTCCGCGCGCGCGCCCGCGGTGATGACGTCGCAGCAACTCTACGCCGTCGGTCACTACTACTGGGATATGCGAACGAGAGTGGGCATCGAGACGAGCCTGCGCTACTTCTCGCTCGCGATCGACGCCGATCCCACCGACGCTCGGAACTACGCGGCGATGGCGGCGGCCGACGCGACCATGGCGGATTACGGATACGGCGTCGCGGCGCCTGCGACATACTACGCGCGCGCCCGCGCATATGCGCGACAAGCGCTCGCACTCGATCCCGGCAATAGCGACGCCTACGCGGTGACGGGCCTGATCACGACGACCCTCTCCATGCCCGATGGGACTGCGTTCGCGCAGGGGCTGCGCGATCTGCGACGCGCCATTGCGCTCGATTCTCATTCGGCGTCCGCGCATCAGTGGTACGGCAGCGCCTTGCTCGAGGCCGGCCTTGCGCGGGCGAGCTACCGAGAACTCCGCTATTCGATTACGATCGACCCGCTCTGCGTCAGCGCGCTCGCGTGGACGAGCAGTGCCGCGCTCCAGACCGGGCACTTCCAAGAAGCGATCGCCTACGCGCGTGAGGCGCTCGATCTCTCGCACGACCGCAACGACGTCTTCGAATCACTTGGCCTTGCCTACGAAGCGCGAGGGAACGACGACCGCGCGATCGCCGCGTTCCGACGCATGACCGCGACGAGCGAGCAACGCGCCGAGGGCTCTGCGCTTCTCTCGTACGTCTACGCGCGCACGCATCATGACGTGCAAGCGCGCCGCGCGCTCGCCGTCGCACTGAACCGCCCAAACGACGTCAACCCCGAGAACCTCGCCGTCGCGCTCGATGCCAACGGCAGCCGGAGCATGGCGCTCGCCGTGCTGCGCCGGATGCCCACGGCGTCTTTACGCGCGCGCATCGCGTACGACTCGCGTTTTTCAGCGTTGCGCCCCTACTTCTTCAGCCGGGCGGTTCGCTCTTCAACGTAACGATGCAGTCGTCGAGCAGTGTCACGGCGCGTTGAATCTGCTCGCCGTCGACGATGAGCGGCGGCGCAAGACGGATGGTATTACCGCCGGCGGTGCCGACGAGCAGGCCGCGCTCGCGCGCCGCCGCCTGAATCGTCTTCGCCTCGAAGGGCGTGCGGACGGGCAGGCCGACGAGCAGCCCGAGTCCACGCGGCGCATCGAAGACGTCCGCGTGCCTCCGCGCAAGCTCGCGCAACGCGTCGAATAGCTGCGTCGAACGCTCGGAGACGCGGCGTTCCAAGTCCAACTCGTCGCGCACGCGCAGGTGCGCGAGCGCAGCCGCCGCCGGAACCGGCGATCCGCCGAACGTCGAGCCGTGATCGCCTGGCTCGAAGGTCTGCGCAACGTGCTCGCTCACGAGCATCGCGCCGATCGGCAATCCGTTTGCAAGCGCTTTCGCGATCGTGACGACATCGGGGCGCACTCCAAAATGCTGGAATGCGAAGAGCGGGCCGCTTCGGCCCATGCCGCACTGAATCTCGTCGAAGATCAGCAGCGCTCCGCGCTCGTCGCAGAGGCGCCGCGCCGCGCGTAAGAACTCGACGTCGGCAGGATGGATGCCGCTCTCACCCTGCACCGGCTCGACGATGAACGCCGCAACTCGGTCGTCGAGGTTTCGCTCCAGTTCGCTCACATCGTTGAAGGCGGTGAACGCAAAACCGTTCGGCAGCGGCCCGAATCCCTCGCGGTACTTCGGATTCTCCGTCGCCGCGAGCGCGCCGAGCGTGCGGCCGTGAAAGGAGCCCGTGCACGCGAGGATCGTCGTGCGCCGGGCCTCATTGCGCCGGAAGGCGGCCTTGCGCGCGAGCTTGATCGCCGCTTCGTTTGCCTCCGTTCCGGAGTTGCAAAAGAAGACGCGCGCCATCCCCGAGCGCCGCGCGAGCTCCCGCGCGAGCGTTCCCGAGGGCTCGTGCGAGTAGAGATTGCTTGCGTGCAGCAAACGCCGCGCTTGGGCTTCGATTGCCTCGGTGATCGCCGGATGCGTGTGGCCGAGCGCACAGACGGCGATGCCCGCGATGAAATCGAGGTAGTGCCTTCCCTCGGAATCGACGAGTTCGCAACCGTGCCCGGAGACGATCGTCACGGGCGCCCGATTATAGGTCGGCAAGAGGGCCTCGCTCACGACGCGCTACGTTCGATAGTTGGCATTGATGCGCACGTAATCGCGAGAGAGGTCGCAGCACCAGCCGGTTGCCTCCGCATTGCCGATCCCGAGGCGCAACTCGACCTCGACGTTCGTCTCTTCGAGTTCGCGGTGCGCTTCGGCTTCGGAGAGCGACTCGACGCCGCCGACATCGACCCAGTTCTTACCGTTGAGGAGCAGCGACCACGTGCGCGGATCGAGTCCCGCGCGCGCCGAGCCCGCCGCGGAGACGATGCGTCCCCAGTTCGGATCTTCGCCGTAGAGCGCGGTCTTCACGAGGTTGCTGTTGATCACGCCGCGCGCCATCGCGCGTGCCTGCGCAACGTCTCGCGCACCGGTGACGCGTACCGTCATCGTCTTCGTCGCGCCTTCGCCGTCGGCGACCATCGCGTGCGCAAGATCGAGGCAGACGCGCCGCAGCGCCTCGGCGAACTCCGGCGGCGCCTCACCGGCTCCCGCGGGCGCGAACGCATAGACGGCGTCGTTCGTCGACATGTCGCCGTCGACGGAGATCATGTTGAAGCTTTCGTCGACCGCGGGCGCCAGCGCGCGCTGCAGCGCCTGCTGCGAGAGCGGGAGATCGGTTGCAACAAACGCGAGCATCGTCGCCATTGACGGCGCGATCATCCCGGAGCCCTTCGCGATTCCGCCGACGACGTGCTTCGCCTTGCCGCGATAGAAGGCGTACGCCGCCATCTTCGGCACGCGGTCGGTCGTCATGATCGCTTCGGCGGCATCGTGCGCGGACTTTCCCCCGCTCTCGAGCTGCTCGATCGCGCGTTCCAAGCCTTTCTGCAAACGGTCCATCGGCAACGGCACGCCGATCACGCCGGTCGACGCAACGACGACCTGCTTCGCCCCCACTCCGAGCAGCGCCGCCGTTTGGCGCGCCGTCGCGCGCGCATCACGCTCGCCGCGTTCGCCCGTGCACGCATTCGCGCACCCCGAGTTGCAGACGACGGCACGTACCGCGGAGCCCGATGACGCGAGGTGCTCTGCGCTCACGAGCAGCGGCGCCGCTTTGATCTCGTTCGTCGTGATGACCGACGCGCAGACCTGCGGCTGCTCGAATACGATGACCGCCAAGTCGCGCTTGCGCGGCTTGATGCCGGCATGCACGCCGGCGAGACGCAGGCCCGGAACATTTCCCAACCCGCCTCGCATCGCCAAGAGGCGAGGCTCGACGAGCGTTCCGTTCTTTCCCTCAGGCAACGATTGCACGATCACAAAGCGAAGTCTCCTCCGGATATCCGAGCATGACGTTGAGGTTTTGCACGGCCTGACCTGCGGCCCCCTTGCCCAAATTGTCGATCGCGCAGAGTACGCGCACCGCATTGCCGCACAGGTCGACGCAAAGCTCCGCTCCGTTGCCGCCAGCGACCGCCGCCGCACTCGGAACGCGCACTCCATCGAGCACGCGAACGAACGGGCTTCCGCCGTACGCCTTCTCGAACTCAGCGCGCACGGCATCGAGCGACGGGGGCTTCGCGTAGAGGACGTACGCATCGGCAAGCATGCCGCGCGAGAGCGGGACGACGTGCGGCGTGAAGAGCAAAGGTGCCGTCAAGCCGTGAACGTGCAGCGCGCGCTCCATCTCCGGTTGATGCCGGTGACCATCGAGCGCGTACGGACGAATCTCACCACTCACTTCGGCGAAGAGCGAACCGACAGCCGGATTTCGTCCGGCGCCGGTGATCCCGCTCTTCGCATCGACGATCACCTGCAACGGCGCGCCGAGGGATGCGAGCGGCAAGAGCGCGAGCAACGCGGCGGTCGCGTAGCAGCCGGGATTCGCGACGAGCGCGGCTTGGGAGATCGCCGCGCGATTCCACTCCGTGAGGCCGTAGGCGGCCGTCGCGTCGAGCCGATGGTCGGAGGAGAGATCGATGACGCGCACGCTCGCCTCAAGCAGCGCGGGAATCAACGACTTCGCTTCGCCGTGCGCGCCCGCCGCGAACACGACGTCGTTCGGCCGCGCTCGTTCGATCACACTCCCCGGCTCGTCGAAACGCCGCTCAGAGTTGCGGAGCAGCGGAAAATGATCGCCGAGGAGTTGCCCCGCATGGCTGCGGCTTTCGAGCGCACCCAACTCGACGAACGGATGGCGCTCGAGGAAACGCACGACCTCCGCCGCCGCGTAGCCGCTCGCTCCCCAAATGTGCACGCTCATTTGAAGGACCGCATCTCTTCTTCGATCGCGCGAATGCTCTTCGCCACCTCATCGGGGTTCGTGGAGCCGGTCGTGCGCTTCGCGCGCACTGACGCGGATGCGTCGAGCGGCGCATCGAGCGTCGCGAGCCCCGCTTCCTTTGCGAGCGCGGCGAGATCAGCCGTCGTAAGCGCTCGCCCCTCCCGCTCCGCGGTTGCAACCGCGGCGCCGACGAGCGCATGCGCGTGCCGCGCCGAGATGCCCGCGAGGATGAGCGCATCCGCGACGTCGGTCGCCACCACGTATCCGCCGGCAGCCTGCGCGTTCATCCGTTCGCGATTGAAACGGACGTCGGCGATCGCTCGCGCGAACGCGCGCAGCGTCGCGATCCCGCGCTCGATCGCGGCAATCGCCAATCGTTTCGTCTGCTGCAGATCGCGATGGTACGAGAGCGGAAGGCCGCCCAGGGTCCCGAGCGCGCCCGCATACGCGCCGACGAGCTCCGCCGCGCTCGCCCGGACCAACTCGAAGGGATCGGGGTTGCGCTTCTGCGGCATCAGGCTCGATCCGGTCGAGGATGCATCGCCCAAGCGCGCGTACCCGAACGCGGGCGTGCACCAGATGACGAGCTCGCCCGCAACGCGCGACGCATCGGTGACCGCGCGCGCGACCGCGTGCGCAACGTCGAGTACTTCATCGCGCGTGCCGATCGCATCCATCGCATTGCGTGAGGGCGCATCGAAGCCCAACTCCTTCGCCGCCGCGATGCGATCGAGCGGCAGCGTCGAGCCCGCGAGCGCCGCCGAGCCGAGCGGCGAGGACGCGCGTGCGGCTTTCGCGCACGCTGCAAAGCGTCGCGCGGCGCGCACGAACGGCTCGGCGGCGGCGACGAGCCAAAACGCGAGCAGCACCGGCTGCGCAGGCTGCCAATGCGTCGTTGCGGCCAAGCGCGTTCCCGCCGCCAGTTCTTCCTTCGCGCTCGCAACCACCGTGCGCGCGATCTCGAGCGAAACCGTTGCGCCCTCTTCCGCGCGCTCGCGAGCGTAGAGCAACAGCGTCGTCGCAACCTGATCGTTGCGGCTGCGTCCCGCGTGCAGCCATTCGCCCTCGCCGTTCGAGCAGAGTTCGCGTACGCGCGCGTCGATCGCGCCGTGCACGTCCTCGGCACCGCACGCGCGCGCGACGGACGCGAACTCGTCTCGCTCGATCTCGCTTGCGATCCGAGCGAGCGCTTCGCGCAGCGCGCTCGCGACGTTCGAAGCGACGATGCTTCCGCCGGAGAGAGCTGCGACGTGCGCGAGCGAGCAGCGCACGTCGAAGGGTGCGAGCACGAGGTCCTCTTCGAGCGAGGAGCCGAAGGCGAGCAATGTCGCGTCGGGCGGTTGCGCGAAGCGCCCGCCCCATTGCAGGGCCGTCTTCGTCACGCCGTGTCCATCGCCAAGGAACGTTTTCCCGTTCTCGCAACGAGATCGAGCGGCAAGCCGTGCAGGCGGATAAATCCGTCCGCGGCATGGTGATCGAAGGCATCGCCCTGTCCGTACGTCGCGAGCGTCTCGTCGTAGAGCGCGAACGGCGAACGAATGCCGACGACCGTCGCGTTGCCTTGGTGCAACCGCACGCGGACCTCGCCGCTCACGCGCTGCGCGCTCGTCGCGTTGAACGCATCGAGGGCCGTGCGCAGCGGCGACATCCACAAGCCGTCGTAGGTCAGCTCGGCGTACTTCTGATCGCACGCCGCTTTGAATCGCAACTCATCGCGCGTGAGCACGAGTCGCTCGAGCGCCTGATGCGCCGCAACGAGCGCCACCGCCGCGGGCGCCTCGTAAACTTCACGCGATTTCATCCCGATCACGCGGTCTTCGACGAGATCGATCCGCCCGACGCCGTGCCGTCCCGCGAGCACGTTGAGTTTCGCGATCATCGCGGGTCCCCGGTCACCGTCGAACGACGGAACGCCGCCTTCAAAGGTTACGACGACCTCATCGGGCTCGGCGGGTCGACGCTGCGGTGATGCCGTCCACGCGTAGACGTCTTCGGGCGGCGCGTTCCAAGGATCTTCGAGGATGCCCGCCTCGATCGAGCGGCCCCAAAGGTTCGCGTCGATCGAGTATGGTTTTTCCGCCGTATGCTTGAGCGGGATGGCGTGCTCCGCGGCAAACGCCATCGCGTCCGGCCGCGAGAGCGGATGCTCGCGTAGCGGGGCGCGCACCTTGAGGCTCGGATCGAGCGCGCGGACCGCTAACTCGATGCGCACCTGATCGTTGCCCTTGCCCGTACATCCGTGCGCGACCGTATCCGCGCCCATCGCGTGGGCGGTCTCGACGAGGAGCGCGCCGATCAGCGGACGCGAAAGCGCCGCCGAGAGCGGATAGATGCCCTCGTACTTCGCGTTTGCGCGCAGCGCGCAATACGCGTACTCGCTCACGAAGCGCTCGCGCGCGTCGATGACGACAGCGTCGCAGGCGCCGAGCGCGATCGCCTTCTCGCGCACGAGTTCGAGTTCGGCGGCGGGATCGCCGCTCGCCGAACCCGTCGAAAGCGCGGTCGACGCGTCGCTCTCGCCGAGATCGGCGGTCATTGCGATCACGTCATTGCCTTCGAGAATCAGCTTCTTAAGCAACACCGAAGTGTCGAGGCCTCCGGAGTAGGCGAGAACGATCTTGCTCACGCGGCGGTACTTCCTTTCAAGTCGAGAAAACGCTGTTTGATGACGGGCATCTCTTCGGGCGATCGTACGACCGTGAGCACGGTGTCGTCGCCGCCCATCGTGCCGAGCACTTCGGGCCATCCCGCCTCGTCGATCGCGGAAGCAACGAGCATTGCGCTCCCCGGCGGAGTGCGCAGCACGATCATGTTCACGCTCCCCTCGACGCTGCTCACGAGCTCCGCAACCGCACGATGGAGCCGGCTCACGTAGTTCACCGCCGCGCTCGGCACGACGTATTTGAAGATGTCGCCGCCGTTCTCGCGAATCGGCACCTTTGCCAAGCCGAGCTCCTTGATGTCGCGCGATACGGTCGCCTGCGTGACGTCGAAGCCTTGCCGCTGGAGGAGCGCCACGAGTTCTTCTTGCGAATGCACGGGCCGCGTTGCGACGAGCGTCAGCACGGCGCGTTGACGATCTTCCTTCATATGGGCAGCCCTTTCAGTTCGGTGAGCAATGCGAGCAGCAGAGCCTTTTGCGCGTGCATGCGGTTCTCGGCTTGATCGAAGACTGCGCTGCGCGGCCCGTCGATCACGCCCGCAACGACCTCCTCGCCGCGGTGCGCGGGCAGGCAGTGCATGAAGATCGCGTTCGGCTTCGCAAAGGCGAAGAGTTCTTCCGTGACGGCGTACGGCCGGAGCATCGCGTCGTTGCGCTCGCGGTACCGCTCCTCTCCCATCGACGTCCACACGTCGGTGTAAACGACGTCCGCTCCGCGAACCGCGCGCACCGCATTGCTGAACGCGCGCGTCGCGCCGCCGCTGCTCTCGCCGAGCGCGTCGAGCTTCGCAAGGTACGATTCCGACGGACGGTGCGTCGGCGGACAGCCGAACTGTACGGTGGCGCCGAGGGTGACCGCAGCCTCCGCGAGCGAGGCCGCGACGTTGTTCCGCGCATCGCCGACGTAAGCGATGCGCAAACCCGCCACGTCGCCGAAGCGTTCGCGCATCGTCAGAACGTCGGCGATCGCCTGACACGGATGCGCGCGCGCGGAGAGCGCATTGATCACGGGAACGGTCGAGGCGTGCGCGAAGCGCTGCAGCGGCTCGTGCGCGTGCGTACGCACCGCGATCACGTCCACGTAGCGCGAGAGGGTGCGCGCCGCGTCTTCCGGCGACTCACGACTGCCGACCATGAACTCCGCGCCCTGCGCGAAGAGCACCTCGCCGCCCAACTGCGTCATCGCGACCTCGAAGGAGACTCGCGTGCGCAGCGACGGCTTTTCGAAAAGCATGGCGAGAGTACGGTCGCGCAGGAGCGTCCGCTGCTCGCCGCGCCCCTGGACTTTGAGGTACTGCGCGAGGCGCAGCAGGCGCGCGAGCTCGTCGCGGCTCAAGTCCGTGACCTCGAGCAGATGCCGCCCGAAGAGGGTCGCCGGCTCCGCTGCAAAAGCAATCATGGTAGGTATATTTATGCATACACCGCATTATTATGCAAGGCCCCTCGCCCCTGCCCTTGCTTGCCACAATGGCCATTAGGGCTATGATGGCTCCATGCGTGAATGGTCCATTCGTGAAGCCAAAGATCGTCTGAGTGAATTGGTGGAGGAAGCTCGCCGGGCCCCACAGGCGATCACAAAGCGGGGGCGCCGCTCGGCCGTCGTTCTCTCTCAAGAAGAGTTCGAGAGATTGAATCACCGTGTCGAACCACTGGTCAGCTTCTTTGCTCGATCGGGCCTCGGGGACGTGGAGATCCGTCGCATCTCGGCAGCCGAACGAGGAGACGCGGAGTTATGAGCGGCTGGCTCCTCGACACGAACGTCGTCAGCGAGCTGGTCAAAGGCGAGAAAGGCGATCGCGGAGTGCGCGAGTGGGTCGAGAAAGTAGACGAGCGAGACCTCCACTTGAGCGTGATCACGCTGGGAGAGATCGCGAAGGGAATCGACCGTGCCCAATCCGCGGGACGCGCTATGGTAATGCAACGCCACTTCCTGGAGCATGCGCTGCCGGAACGCTTCGGCGAACGCATTCTCCCGTTCGGTGCGGCAGCAGCGGTCACGTGGGGGCATATCTTGCAAGGCCTCCGCGGCGACGACGAACGCCGGCTTGCCATCGTTGCGCAAATCGCGGCTACAGCCAAGGTTGCCGATCTCCAGGTTTGCACGAGAAATGTTCGCGATTTCCAAAGACTCGGCTCCGGCCCGGTGGTGAATCCATTCTCGTCGTAAAATACGGTGGCGCCGCGCTCGACGGCGCCGGCGCCGCCGATCCGCTCCTTGCCGAGATTGCCGCGCTGCACGAGCGAGGCGAACAAATCGTGCTCGTTCACGGCGGAGGCCCCGAGATCGACCGCGCCCTCGAGCGGCACGGCATTGCCACGGAACGAATCGACGGCCAACGCGTCACCGATGCGGCGACGCTCGAGGTCGTGGAGGCCGTGCTCTGCGCGACGCTCAACAAGCGTCTCGTGCGCGCGGCGCTCGCACTCGGCATCCATGCGGTCGGCATGAGCGGCCAGGACGGCCCGACGCTCATCGCCCGGAGGCTGCAAAGCGCCGGTGGCAGCGATCTCGGCTTCGTCGGGGAGATCGTCGAATGCACGCCGCACGTCGTACGCGCGCTCCTTGATGCCGGTTGCATTCCCGTCATCGCTCCGCTCGCCGTCTCTCGAGATGGGAAGCAGGCCTACAACGTCAACGCGGACCTTGCGGCCGCCGCGATTGCCGCGGCACTGCGTGCGCGGGCGTTCGTCGTCGTGACGAACGTCGCGCGCGTGCTCCGCGATCCCGACGATCCGGCCTCCGGGATCGACCGCTTCACGCCGGACGAGGCCCGCGCGTTCGCGGTGAGCGATGCCTGCCGATCGAGCATGAAACCGAAGCTCGATGCCGCCGCCGACGCGGTCGCCGGCGGTGCGATCGCCGCATATATCTGCGCCGCAAGGCCTGAGACGATCGCCTCGGCGCTCGCGGGGGACGCGACGGTGATCGGTTCACGCCGGACTCCGCCGCCGCTAGAATGAAGGCGCCGAGATGAGAGGCCTTGCGTTTGCACTGATTTGCGTGGCGCTCGCCGCATGCACGCACCGCTACGTGGCGCAGCCCGGCGAGTTCGTCATCGTACAGCAGCGTGAGCCGCGCTCGCTCAACCCCGAACTCGAAAACGGCACGAGCACGATGGAGTGGGGGCAACTGCTCTTCTCCTACCTCACGACCTGGAACGACAAGGGAGAGCTCGTCGGAGACGTCGCGACCGCGGTGCCGACCTACGCGAACGGCGGCATCAGCAAGGACGGACGCACGATCCTCTATCGCTTGCGCCGCGGCGTTCGCTTCTCCGACGGCAAACCGCTGACCGCCGCGGACTGCGTCTACACGATCGCCGCGATTCTCGATCGCGACAACAACGTGCAATCGCGCTACGGCTACGACCGCATCATCTCCGCAACCGCTCCGGACCCGTATACGCTCGTCCTCAAGCTGCGCTATCCGTTCGCGCCGCTCGTCTCGCTCGTGCTCTCCGGCGAAGATTTTCCCATCTTGCCGAAGCACGTGCTCGCCGCATATTCGAACTTCAACGACATCCCCTTCGACGCGCAGCCGCTTGGGTCGGGGCCCTTCGTCGTGCGGCGCTGGCTGCGCGGCGACCGCGTCGAGATGGAAGCGAACCCACTCTATTTCCGCGGAAGACCGGGCATCGCGCACCTGACGATTCGCTTTGTCGCAGACGGCAACACCGCGATCAACCAGCTCCGCACGGGCGAAGCCGATGCATTCTTCGACGATCTCGATACGAACAATTTCCCGACGCTGCGAAGCGTGCCGGGCGTGCGCACGACGCTCACGGCCCTCAACGAGGTCGGGGCGCTCCTCTTCAACACGCAGGATCCGATCACGAGCGACGTGCGCGTGCGGCGGGCGCTCGCGCAGGCCATCGACATGCAGGCGCTCGTGAACAAATCGTATCGCGGCGCCGAGCAGCCGCACGACGCCGGCCGCGGCCTCTTTCAATGGGCGTATGACGAGCGCGCCTATCCGGACGTGCGCTACGACCCCGAGCACGCGAAACGGCTGCTCGATGCGGCGGGCTGGCGGCTCGGACCCGATGGGATCCGGCGCAAGAACGGCGTGGAGTTGCGGCCACTCTTGATCTTTCAAGCCGCGGTCACCGGCGACGAGATATTTGCCACCGCGTTTCGCCAGTACGAGCTCGCGATCGGCGTCGACGTCGAGCTGAAGGACTTCGACGTCGACACGTTCGTCGCGCCGGCGGAGGAAGATGGCCCGGTCTACGGCGGCAAGTTCCAGATGGCGCTCTACCCGTTTGAGAACGGCAACGACCCCGATGTGATCGATCAGTTTGCCTGCTCGCACGTTCCACCGAACGGGTACAACAAGTCGCGCTTCTGCGACCCCCGCGTCGACACGCTCATGATCGCCGCGCTGCAAACGTACGCTCCCGCGCGGCGCAAAGCAATCTACGTGCAGATCGAGCGAATCCTCGCGCAGCAACTGCCGATCGAGTTGATCTACGAGACGCGCGAGATCGACGCATTCAGCAGCCGCTTACGCGGCGAAAGCGTCTCTCCGACAGGCCCGTTCTGGAACGTCTGGGCTTGGCGCCTCAGCCCGGCCCGATAATCCAGGTCGGCAGCCACATCCGGGCGTGCCACGCATCGTAGGTGAGCGGCCACGCCGAGAGCACCGGGAAGAAGAATACGAACGACGCCACGATGATCCCCGAGATGCCGCAGACTGCCGTCGTGCCGATCAGGCGACGGTTCCTGCTCTCGTCGGGGCTCAAGCCGGCGGCGCGCGACCACTGCCAGATCCGTTGCAAGACGATGGCGTTGCAGAGACAGATCAACGGAATGTTTACGTAGAAATGATACTCCCACGCGAGACGAGGTGATCTCATCCACGGCAACCATTGCAGCAGATACGTGACGATGAGCAGCGCATAGCCCTTGTTGCGCTCGCGCCAGGCGAGAAAACCGATGAAGGGCACGCAGAAGAGGCCGAACCACATGTTGAGCGGGTTCGGCATCGAGGTGACTTCGTAGATGCAGCACTGCTTGTCGGGATTGCTCTGCGTGCGGTCCTGATCCCGATGATCTTCGTAGTAGTACGCGACCGGAACGTAATCGAACGGCCATTCGAACCACTTCGATGCGTAGGGATGCGTGGCCGTCAGGTGAGCGTGGTAATCGTACATGCTGTATTGCCGCATCACGACGTCGTTGATGTTGTGCACTTCGTTGGGATCGGGGGCCTGACGCACGAGGTCCGGAACCCAGACCAAGCCGTAGACGGTCATCGCGACGAAGACGATCGTCACGAGCGCACCGTCGAGCCAGAAACCGTTGGGATTTCCCCAGAGAGCCGGACGCTTTGCAAAGAAGTAGCGCTGCAAGAAGATTCCGATCAGAATGACGAAGCTCACCCCGAAGCCCATGACGCCGTACCACTTCGAGCTCACGAGCACGCCGAGCGCTAAAGTGAAGAGCAGCAGCCAGAGTTTTGCGCTCCGCCCGACTTCGACCGCCGCGCCGCTCGTCGTCCGCGCATTCGCGTAGCTCGCGGTGCCGACGGGCGTTGCGTACTCCACGCTGTCGGCGCGATAGGTAATCTCCAACTCGTCCTGGGATAGAGCGAGCCCGCCGCCTCTGCTCTGCGTGAGCTCGCCGCGACGCGGTTTGCCCTTTGCGACCACGCCCCCGTCGACGGTGTGCATCTCGGTGCCGTCCGCTCCTTCGAGCCCATAGGAACCATCGGCAAACGTGAGCTCGCGCGTACCGTCGCCGAACAGGCTCGGGAAGGCGACGTTCCGGACGATCAGATAAAAACCACAGGCGAAATAGAACAACCCGATGATCAGCGCGCCGGGTCCCGACGTGGAGCCCGAGGTCATCCAGGGCGTAAACCACGGCCATTTGAAGATCGCGTGCTGCGCGACGTCAACAAGCAGCATCGCGAGAACGCCCGCCGCGATCGCAGCGAGGGCACCCGCGACGTGCATCGCCGGGGGCACGACAACGTGCGGACGCTCCTCGGATTGCGAGGCGATCCAGAAACGGTAGAACGCGTAGGCGGCGGCGAGCGCAAAGAAGACGACGAAGCCTTCGGGCGTCGCGATCCGCGATTGCACGTAATGCATGCCGTCGAACGCGAGGAACGCCGCTGCCAGCGCGGCCCAAACTGTCGAACCCGTCACGCGCTTCGCAAAGGCGAAGAGCAGCATCACGACGAGCGCGCCGAATACCACGTCGAGGAATCGCCAGCCGTGCGAGTTATCGCCGCCGTGAAGGCCGCCGAACAGCAACGTCGAGACCGTGATGAGGAGCTTCGTGAGCGGCGGATGTGTGTTCTCGTAGATCCGCATGTTCCGCAAGTACTCTTCAGCGGCGCGCGCGAAGTAGACTTCGTCGAAGATCTTGTCCTTCGGATACCAATACCATGTGGGAATCGCTAACGACAGCAGAAAGCTCCCAAGGCCGAGAGCGCCCATCACGACGTAGTCGAGCGGCTTGCGCAATGTCGCCAAGCCCTCGCGGGGATCGTACCAGCTTCGCGCGCGCGCCTCTTCCGCGGGAGCCGCTGCGGCCGAAGCGCCCGCCGTTTCGTCGCTCGATCCCAAGTACACGTAGCCGAGGTAGAAGAACACGACGACGTTCGTGAGCACGAGCGGTGTCGTCCACGGACCCCAGAGGTTCGATGCGTCGACGCCCCCCTGCGGAGCAGAGGTCATGATCGCAATGTACTGCCACGAATAGACGAGGTTGGACCAGAATACGACCGTGAGCGCGAGCGCGCACCCGAGATAGCGCCGCGCGAGCGGTAGGCACGCGATCACGAAGAGCATGCCGTCGTAAACGTACCGCTCGTGCATGCGCGTTGCGAGCGTGAAGAACGCAAGCAGCGCGAGCGCGCTAGCCTCGAGAAGCGCCCGCGGCGTCTTCGCCTGGACGTAACGCCAGACGATCAGCGCGACCGCGACGACGACGAGCACGATTCCCCACGTCGCTTGCTGGACGAAGAACGTGCGCGCATTGTCGGGCTGCCAAAACTTCGCGCCGCCGTGGATCGAAAGCGCCCAAAGGTTGAACGCGTTCACCGTGTTGTACGGGTAGACGTTCGTGCCGAAGCTCAGCCGTTCGAGCAGCCACGCAATCGCTGCGATCGGATTCGACGGATGGAACGGTTCGACGAGCAGGATCGTGACGAGGATGCCGGCGATGATGCCATAGGCCGTCGCGCGAACGCGCAACGCAAGACGCTGTCGATCGGTGAAGGCGAAGGCGATCATCAACGGGATCAAGACCGCTGCCTGCGGCTTCACGAGCAGCGAATAGGCGAGCGCGACCCACGCGCCCGCGATCCAGATCGTCGCACGCGGCGGCTCGAAATCGTCGCTGCGCAGCAGCGCGTAGATTGCGAGGAGCGCGAAGAACGCCGCGACCGAGTCGACCTGTCCCCAGAGTGCGGAGACAAAGATCACCGCCGGATTGAGCAAGTAGAGCGCGGCGGCGCCGAACGCCCACCATGGCGAAGCAAAACGCCGGACGAGCACGTAGAGCAGCGTGCCGACGCCGAGATCGAAGATGATTCCCGGCACCTTTACGAGCGCGCCGAGGATATTGTAACCCGGATCGTGCGCGCTGAAGAATCCCGACCAGACCCAGCCGACGATTCCGAGGATGTAGAAATATCCGGGCGGGTAGTCGAGGAAGCTCGTCGCCCCGTAGAAGTGGCTCGGACCGTGCGCGACGAGCGTGAGCGCCCACGCTTCGAAGCTCGCGATGTCGTTGCGGAAGCCTTGCGCGTGGAGGTACGCGAGGCGGATCAAGAGGCCGACGACGAGCAGCGCGGGGAACGCCCACGAAAGCGCTGCCTCGCGAGCCGGCGTTCCGGGGTTCGCCGTGGCCTTCACGCGGTTAGCGGGAGAACTACGCCGCGGACTTGGGCGCGAGTTCGAACATGCGCGCCTCGACCTGGTCGACGAGCCATCCGGGCGTCGAAGCGCCCGACATCAGCCCCGCGACGCGTACGCCCTCGAACCACTCCGGGCGCACTTCGTCGGGACCCTCGATGTGGTGCGCGCGCGCGCCGTGCACTTCTGAAAGCTCCGCCAGATGCTTCGTATTCGCCGAAGTCTTGCCGCCGACGACCACCATCACCTCGACCTCGTCTGCAAGGCGCAACGCCTCGCTCTGCCGGTTGTTCGTGTCGGTGCAGATCGTGTTGACGGCGCGAACTTCATAATACTTCTCGGAGAGCGCGCGAACGATCGCGCTAAAACGCTCGCGCGAGTACGTCGATTGCACGACGACGCCGACCTTGCTCGATTTCGGCAGCGACGCGACGTCTTCGACGGTCTCGATGCACCACGCGCCCGGCACGTGGCTCAGCGTTCCTTTGACCTCCGGGTGCTTAGGATCGCCGATCACGACGATCTTGTAGCCGTCGCCTTTGAGGCGCTCGGCTTGCACGTGAATCTTCGTCACCATCGGACAGGTCGCATCGAGGATCTCGAGGCCCTTCTCCTCCGCCTTCTGCAGCACTTCGACCGGGAGGCCGTGGGCGCGCACGAAGAGCGCGCCGGCCTGCACCTCGTCGACGGAGGCGGCGTCCTTCAAACCGCGCTGCGCGAGCGATTCGACCATCTGCGGGTTGTGCACGACGTGGCCGAGCGTCGTCACGTCGTCGCGCGCCGCGATTGCCTCCTCCGCTTTTTTCAGCGTGATTGCAACGCCGAAGCAGAAGCCTTGGACCTTCGCCTTACGGATTTCCATCGATGCTCTCCGCCAGCGTCCGTATTTCCCTCATGATCGCATCGGTGAACTTCGCTAAATCGTCGCGAGTTGCTTTCCGGGCGGGATCCAGGCTCATCGGCGGGCCGAATGCGACTTTCATCGCACCTAGCCGGGTGGCCCGCGCGCTCCCCACGATCGCGGCGGGCACGACCGGCGCCTTCGCCAGCGAGGCTAGGAGCGCGGCCCCTTGCCGCGCCTCGACGTCCCCGGTCAGGTTCCGGCCACCCTCCGGGAAGATGCCGATGGCGCCCCCGGAGCGCAGCACCTCGACCGACCGCTTGATCGCGCCCGCGGCATTGCGCTTGCGATCAACCGGATAGGCTCCAAAGGAACGAATGAGCGCGCCGAACCCAAAGATTTCGAAAAGCTCTTGTTTGGCCATGTAGTGGAGCATGCGCGGACAAAACGCTCCGAGGATCGGTGGATCGAGGAGCGAGATGTGGTTGCAGGCGACGATCAAGGGCCCTTCGAGCGGAACGTTTTCCGCTCCGTAGACGCGCACGCGCCAAAGAACGCGCGCGACCGCATGGATGAGAAACTTCGCAATTGCGTAAGGCATTACGCCTCTGCGCGGACGCCTTCGACGATTGCGGCGATCGTCTCCACGACTTGATCGGCCGACATCTCGCTCGAGTCGATCGTGCGCGCGTCGGGTGCGGCAAGGAGCGGTGCAACCGCACGTCCCGCGTCGAGGCGATCGCGTTCCTCGATCTCCTCTTTCAGCAGATGCGTCGACGAGTCCACGCCGGCACGCGCAAGCTGCGCGCGGCGGCGCTCGACGCGCGCATCGACGGAGGCGGTGAGGAAGATCTTCACCGGCGCGTCGGGCAGCACGACGGTTCCGATGTCACGCCCCGCCATCACGACGCTTCCCCGCGCGGCGATCGCACGCTGGGCGGCAACCATCGCCTCCCGCACGGCCGGATGCGCCGCAACCGTCGAAACGATCGCGGTGACTTCGTTCGACTGCAGCGCCGCCTCACCGAGCTCGGCGTCACCCGCGAAGACACGAAAACCGAGCGGCGCGGCGGCGTCGAGCTCGACGCGGATGAGCCCGGCCTCGCACAGATGCCGAAGGGCGGCAGCGTTGTCGGCCTCCGTGCGCGTCTGCAGCGCGAGAAACGTGAGGGCGCGATACATCGCGCCGGTGTCCAGATAGAGCAGGTGCAGACGAGCCGCGAGACCTCGCGCGACCGTCGTCTTCCCGCTTGCGGCGGGCCCGTCGATCGCGACGTGAAGCGCTCTCATGCGTCAGGCCTTTGGCGGTCCTTCGACTTCGCGCCTTCGGCGCAGCATAGAGGATGACAAAAACGCATGTCGCGCGAATGCGCGCCATCGGATGGCGAAAGCGCGATCGGTCTACTCCTGCTCGGCATGTGGTTTCGAATCGCCGCGATGGCTCGGCCGCTGTCCGCAGTGCGAGGCGTGGAACTCTTTCGACGAGCGTCCCTTCACCGTCGCGCCCGCGCGCGGAAAATCGCGCAGCGTTTCACGGAACGGCGACGCTCCGACGCCGCTGCACGAGATCGACGTCACGCGCGTCGCTCGCATTCGCACCGGCATGCCGGAGTTCGACGCCGTGCTCGGCGGCGGCATCGTCCCGGGAAGCCTCATCCTGCTCGGCGGCGCGCCGGGTGCCGGGAAATCGACGCTCGCCCTTCAGGTCGCGGCACAGATCGCCGGGCGCGGGCCGGTCGTCTATCTCTGCGGCGAGGAATCGGCGGCGCAGATCAAACTGCGCGCGGGACGCCTGCACGTCGACGCCCCCATCCTCGTGCTCGCGGAGACGAACCTGCGTGCGACGCTCGATCAACTCGAACGCATCGCACCGCTCGCATTGATCGTCGATTCGATCCAAACGGTTTGGCTTCCGGAATCCGAATCCTACGCCGGGAGCATCACGCAGGTTCGCGATGCCACGCAAGCGCTCATGGAGTTCTCCAAGCGAACGGGGTGCGCGACGCTCATCGTCGGCCATGTGACGAAAGACGGCGCAATCGCGGGACCGCGCCTGCTCGAACACCTCGTCGACACCGTCCTCTATTTCGAAGGTGACGCGAACGGCGAGTACCGGATTCTGCGCGCGTACAAGAATCGCTTCGGATCGATCGACGAGATCTGCGTCTTCGCGATGCACGACACCGGTCTGCGCGAGGTCGCCAACCCGTCGGAGTTGTTCGTCGCACAGCGCGCGCAGCGTCCGAGCGGCTCGTGCATCGTCGCTTCCATCCTCGGCTCGCGTCCGGTGCTGATCGAGGTGCAGGCCCTCGTCGGCGAGACGAGTTACGGAACGCCGCGGCGTCTCGCGAACAACGTCGACCAGCAGCGGCTCGCGATGATTCTCGCCGTGCTCGAACGCCGCGCGGGCATGCAGCTCGGCTCGCACGACGTCTATGTCTCGGTTGCCGGCGGGTTGCGCGTCGTCGAGCCCGCCGCTGACCTCGGGATCGCGCTCGCGATCGCCTCCGCATTTCGCAACGTCGCGCTTCCCAACGACGTGGTCGCCTTCGGCGAAGTCGGGCTCTCGGGCGAGTTGCGCCCCGTGAGCGCGGCGGCGCGGCGCGAAGCCGAGGCGCGCAAACTCGGTTACGCCGGCATCGTCTCGCCCGCGAACGCACCCGATATCTCTGCGGCCATTCAAAGGATGCTTTGAGCGCGCGAATCTTCGAGTGCGTACCGAACATCTCCGAGGGGCGCGTTTCGCGAACGCTCAATCTCTGCGTCTCGGCGGTGGAGCGTTGCGGCGCACGCGTGCTGCACCGCACGAGCGACGCCGCGCACAATCGCAGCGTCTTGACGATCGCGGGGGAGAGACGGCAGGTCCTCGACGCCTCGATCGTGCTCGCTGAGATCGCGCTCGATCGCATCGACCTGCGGCGACACGGGGGCTTGCACCCGCGGATGGGGGCGCTCGACGTGCTGCCGTTCGTTCCGCTGGGCTCGGCAACCATGGCGGAGGCAGTCGCGCTGGCACATGAGGCCGGGGCGCAGATCTGGGAGCGTTTTCGCATCCCTTCCTATTATTACGGCGAGGCCGCGCTGCGACCGGAGCGCCGCCTGCTCGCTGACGTACGCCCGAAGCCTTCCGGCCCGCCCGACATCGGAGACGTCGCGATGCATGAGCGCGCGGGCGCGATTGCGATCGGCGCACGCGATGTCCTCGTTGCTTTCAACGTCGACCTGGCAACCGGAGACCTCGGCGTGGCTCGGCACATCGCTCGCTTGATTCGCGAACGTCACGGCGGCTTGCGCTCGCTACGCGCGCTTGCTTTTCAACTGCGAGACGACGTCGTGCAAGTCTCGCTCAACGTGACGGACGAGCGGGCGACGCCCCTCTACCGCGTCGTGGAGATCATTCGCGCCCTCGCCGCCGAGCGCGGGGTCGAGGTCCGGCGAAGCGAGCTGATCGGATGCATTCCGCTTGCCGCCGTGCAATCGGCAGCGCTCTATGCCCTCGGCGTTGAAGATAGGAGCGTATGAACTTTGCGCGTGCGGCCGCGGCCGTTTCCATTTTCCTTCTCCTCGCGATGCCTCGCGCGAGCGTGTTCGCCCAGGCGGTCGCCGCCGGCGATCCCGGCGTCTACACGACGCACCTTCGCAACGGCTTGCAGGTCATCGTCGTCGAGGACCATGCCGCGCCCGTCGTGGAGTGCGCGATGTGGTATCGCTTCGGTTCGCTCGACGAGACCGCCGGAAAGACCGGGCTTGCGCACGCCCTCGAGCACATGATGTTCCGCGGCTCCGCGCACATCTCTGCGGGCGGGCTCGACGACATCACGGAGCGGCTCGGTGCCGAGATGAACGGCCAGACCGACTACGACGACACCGAATTGTACTTTGTCATGCCGGCCGACAAACTCGACGTCGCGCTCGCAATCGAAGCGGATCGCATGCAGCACGCGCTGCTGCGTCAATCGGATTGGAACATCGAACGCGGCGCCGTGCTCTCGGAGCTCGACGATGACGCGGGCTCGCCCTTCTTCGATCTGCTCTCCCGCGTTCGTGCCGCCGCCTATCCCGATCAGCCGAACGGGCGCGTGCCGATCGGCTACCGCAGTGACGTCGAGCGCGCGACCGCTGCCGACATCGCACGCTACTACCATGAGTGGTACGCGCCGAACAACGCGGTGCTCGTCGTAGCCGGCGACGTCGATCATGCAACGGTCTTCCGCAGAGCGGAGCAGCTCTTCGCCGCGATCCCCGCGCATCCGATCCCGCAGCATCACTACATCGATCCGACCCCGGCAAGCGGCGCGGTCGTCGAAGCGGCGTTCCCGTTCCCATTTGAAATTCTCGATCTCGCGTATGCGGTTCCAGGCGACACGGAGTCGGGCGAGCCGGCGGTGAGCACGCTCGCGACGCTCATCGAGAACGAACGCTCGCCGTTTCACCAAGCGCTCGTCGATACGAACATCGCGCTGACGATCGAAGCCGAAAGCGACACGCAGCTCAAAGGCGGTTTGCTGAACGTCTTCATCATCTTGAACCCGGGACATACGGGAGAGGAAGCGCAGAGCGTCTTCGACGCGACGATGCAGAACGTGCTCGCGACCGGCTTTTCGCCGAGCCTCGTCGAGCAAGCGCGCTCGATCACGATCGCGCAGCGCCTCTTCTCCGAAGATTCGATTCAAGGATTCGGCGATCTCGCCGGCTACACGTACGGCCTCGTCGGCGAGCGCATCCACGACGAAGACGAGCGTCTCGCGGCGCTTACGCCGGAATCGCTCCTCGATGCGGCGCGCCGCTACTTGCGCACGCCGACGGTCATCGGGCATCTGCGCCCGAACGCTTCGCCTCCGCGACGCAACTCGGGCAAATCAAACGCGACAATCAGCGACGATTTCTCGTCGCGCGTTCCCAACGGTCCGATCATCGAGCCTGCCTCGATTCGCGCGGAGCTCAGCACGCCGAGTATCGAGCACAGCACGCTCTCGCCGACGACCTTCACCCTTCCAAACGGCCTGCGCGTCATCGTCCAGGAGAAGCGCGACCGCCCGACGTTCACCCTCATGGGACACATCGCGTCCTCTCCAGGCTTTGAACCGCCGGGCGAGGAGGGCATGGTCCGCCTCGGCTCCGATCTCGCCGACTACGGAAGCACGAACGAACCCTTCGACACAAGGCGTCAAGCGATCGACGACATGGGCGCGCAGATCGACTTCGGCCAGGATTTCTCGGCGAAAGGCCTCGGGCGCGACTTCGAGCGGATCGTCGCGA
Source organism: Candidatus Tyrphobacter aquilonaris (assembly GCA_003133745.1). Lineage (GTDB taxonomy): Bacteria > Vulcanimicrobiota > Vulcanimicrobiia > Vulcanimicrobiales > Vulcanimicrobiaceae > Tyrphobacter > Tyrphobacter aquilonaris. The sequence goes on along the minus strand of PKZD01000034.1, from coordinate 27,111 downwards.
TCGTCGCGGACGGGGAAGAGCATCCCGCGTTTCCGGAGCCGTGGTTTTCGCGCGATCGCGGCCAAATCGCCAACAGCCTGACGGCGGAGGCGAACATCTCGGGCCAAGCGATCGATCATCTCTACCAAGAGCATCTTCTCGCGCCGGACGATCCGGCGTTGCGCCGGCCGAACGCCGACACCGTCTCATCGATCACGCGCGACGATCTGCTCGCGTTTGTCGGGCGCTACTGGCGCCCGGACCTCACGACGATTGCGGTCGTCGGCGACGTGACGCCGCAGCAAGTGCGCGCGGCGTTCGAGAGCGCGTTCGGCGCGTGGCAGCGCATCGGCGAGGCGCCGAACGTGCGCCAGGAGCCGTTCCCTGCGGCGCGCGCGGCCGATGCGTACATCGGCACGGAAGCAAACCAGGTTTTCGTGCGGCTCGGGCAACCCGCCATGGCGCGGACCTCGCCTGACTACGATGCCTTCCTCGTCCTCAATCAGATCCTCGGCGCATCAGGCGCATTCGAGTCGCGCCTCTGGCAAGAGCTGCGTCAGAAGCGCGGCCTCATCTACAGCGCCGATAGCTCGCTCACCGCGGATCGCGATCGCGGTGACTTCCAGATCGAACTCGAGGCGGCGCCGGAGCACGTGCAGTCGGCGGTCGCGTTCGTGCGCGACGAACTGCGCCGTCTGCAGCGAGAACCGGTCAGCGCGACCGAATTGCAGGAAGCAAAACTGCGCCTCGTCGGCGACGCGTTGCTCGCTGAAGCCTCCGCCGACGGTCAAGCGCAGCAATTGCTCGACATCTCCGAGTACGGTCTTCCTTTGACCTACTATCGGGATCGTAACGCGGAGCTCGCACACATCACCGCCGCCGACGTCCTGCGCGTCGCGCGACGCTACTTGGAGCCCGACCGGTTGATTCAAATCTACGCGGGCCCCTCGGGGCCGTGGGCGACGCAAGGAACGCAATGAGAGTGCTCGACGCGATCGAGACCGTCGACCCGACGAGCGGAAAAGCGCTGGAGCGCATTGCGTATGCGACGCCTGCTGAAATCGACGAACGCCTCGATCGAGCGACGCGCACGCAGCGCGCCTGGAGCGAAGCTCCCATCGCGGTGCGCGCGGCAACCCTCCGCAAGATCGGTGAGCGGCTGCGCGAGCGACGCGATCGCCTCGCCGCGACCGCGACGCGCGAGATGGGAAAACCCATCGTGCAGGCGCGCGCGGAGGTCGAGAAGTGCGCGAATGGCTGTCAGTATTTCGCGGAGCACGGCCCCGCATTGCTCGCCGATGAACCGGCGATGACGAACGCGACGCGTAGCTATGTGGCATTTCGCCCGCTCGGGCCGCTCCTCGCAATCATGCCGTGGAACTTTCCGTACTGGCAGATTTTCCGCGCGGGCGCGCCCGCGTTGCTTGCGGGGAACGTGCTCCTGCTCAAGCATGCAGAGCGCACGACGCGCTGCGCACTCGAGGTCGCCGAGGTTTTCGAGGGGACTTTCGAAGGCGGCTCGCCGCTCGAGGTGCTGCTCATCACGAACGAGGAGGCGGATCGCCGCATCGCCGATCCGCGCGTCGCGGCCGTGACGCTGACCGGAAGCGAACGCGCGGGCGTCGCCGTCGCCTCCGCCGCGGGCAGCGCATTGAAGAAATGCGTGCTCGAACTCGGCGGCTCCGATGCCTTCATCGTGCTCGCGGACGTCGAGATGGAGGCGGCGGTTGCAACCGCCGTGACGGCGCGCTTCCAGAACAACGGACAGAGCTGCATCGCCGCAAAGCGTTTCATCGTCGAAGCCGCCGTCTACGACGAGTTTCTCGAGCGCTTCACCACCGCCGTGAAGGCGCTGCGCATGGGCGACCCCATGGAGGATTCGACGCAACTCGGGCCTTGCGCGCGCGAGGATCTACGCGAGACGCTGCACAGGCAAGTGGAGGCGACGCTCGCAGGCGGCGCACGGCTGCGTTGCGGCGGCCGCTTCGCCGATCGCGTCGGCTATTTCTACGAACCGACAATCGTCGCGGAGGTTCTGCCGCGCATGCCGATGTTCGATGAAGAGGTTTTCGGGCCGGCCGCCGCGGTGATTCGCGCGCGCGATGCCGACGATGCCGTGGCGCTTGCGAATGCTTCGAAGTTCGGCCTTGGCTGCAATATCTGGACGAGCGACGTCGAGCGCGCGCAGGTGCTCGCAGCGCGCGTCCAAGCCGGCAACGTCTGGATCAACGGCATGGTCGCAAGCGATCCGCGCCTGCCGTTCGGCGGCGTGAAGGCGAGCGGCTTCGGGCGCGAGTTATCGCATTTCGGCATCCACGAGTTCGCGAACGCTCAAAGCGTTTGGATCGGCCCCGCCCGCAGCTAGAGACCGGAAAGTCGCCTTGGCGAAAAACGCCAACCGTGCTGGAATGCGAGAGATGGGCTCGAAGAAGTTATGCGCGACGGTCTTCGTCTCATGATGCAGGAGGATCTCGACAAGCTCGAGTTGTTGCGTGAAGCCGTAGCCGACGGGATCGAGTCAGCAGAACGGGACGAACTCATTCCTGACGATCGCATCCTTGACGAGGTGAGACGGCGGGCGCGAAAGCGGCTCAAGGACGCCGGGTAGCAAACGGGACGCCATCGCCGTCCTTCGACAAGCTCAGGATGACAACTCGACAAGCTCAGGATGACAACTCGACAAGCTCAGGATGACAATTCGGTTAGGCCGCGGTTCGGAATGTTGCGATCCTAGCGAGGCCTTCGCGGAAATCGTCGAGCGGAGCAACCCAACTCAGGCGCAGCCAACCTTCGAAGCACGCGCCGAACGCGATTCCCGGGATCGCAATGACGTCGCGTTCCTCCGCAAGCGCGAGGGCTGTCGCAAGCGAGTCCATTCCGTCGGGCAACCGCACGCACGCGTAGAAGGCGCCGTCTGGCACGATAAAGCGCAGGCCGCTCTCGCGTAGCGCGGCAATGATCTGCGGCTGCCGCGCGCGATACCATCCGGCGTGCTCTTCGACCGCGTTGCTCGCGAAGACGTGCATTGCGACGCGCTGCGCAAAGGCGTCGGTGCAGGAGGCGATCCAGGCGTGCACTTTGATAGCCTGTGCGATGAAGGCCTCCGGGCCGATGCTCCAGCCCAATCGCAAGCCCGTGAGCGCATTGCTCTTCGAGAGCGAGTTGATCGCGATGCTCTGCGGATAGAGGCGCGCGAGGTCGACGCGCTCGCCGAAATGCTGCTCACGGTAGATCTCATCGTGGATCAAGGCGATTTCGCCGCCACGCCGCTCGAGCGCGCGGACGAGCGACGCCGCCTGATCCGCCGAAATGGCGCGTCCGGTGGGATTACACGGCGAGCAGAGCACGATCGCCCGCGTGCGTTCACCCATCGCATCAGCGATGCGCTCTGCGTCGATCGCGAAATCGTCGCTCTCGCTCATCGCGACGCCGCGGACGGTCACGCCGTGCAGCGTCGCCATCTTTGCGTACGACGGAAAAGTGGGCTCGACGATGAGCAGTTCATCGTTCGCCGGATCGAGCAGCGCGAGGAGCGCCGCGTACATCGCCTCCTGCGAACCGACGTTCACGCAGACGTTCTCCGCTTGCCCGCGCCCCGGATACGCATAATGGCGCGCGATCATCTCGCGCAACTCGGGGTCGCCGGCGTTTGGCGTGTATCGCGCGCCGTGCTCCCGCACAAACTCCATCGCAGCATCGAAGTGCGCGAGATTGGGCATGAGCGAAGGCTCGCCCAAGCCGAGGTCGATCGACGACGGACGCTTGAGCGACGAGACCCGCCGGATGAGCGAAGTGGAGATCTCGAGAACGCGAGGGTTCACGTCACACCGCGATATCGTGCTCGCGGAGTGTGCGCTCGAGTGAAACTTTGCGGTCCGTCGACTCGCTGCGCGTTCCGATGACAAGCGCGCAAGGCGTCGCGTACTCGCCCGCCGGAAACTTTTTCGGCAGCGTACCGGGAACGACGACGGCGCGCGACGGGATGCGTCCCTTCGTGATTTCGGCGCGTTCGCCGCGCACGTCGACGATCGGCGTCGATGCCGTGAGCACGACGCCGGCGCCGAGCACGGCTTCGCTCTCGACGCGCACGCCTTCGACGACGACGCAACGCGAACCGATGAAGGCGCCGTCTTCGACAATGACCGGCAGCGCCTGCGGCGGCTCGAGCACGCCACCGATGCCGACGCCGCCGGAGAGATGAACGTCTTTGCCGATCTGCGCGCACGAGCCGACCGTCGCCCACGTGTCCACCATGCTACCGTCGTCGACGTACGCGCCGATGTTCACGTAACCCGGCATCAAAATGGCACCCCGCCCGAGATAGCTGCCGTAGCGCGCGACGCCGGGCGGAACGCAGCGAGCGCCGAGTCGATCGTAGTTCGACTTTAACGGAAGTTTGTCGTAAAAGGCGAGCCCGTGGCCGCGCTCGCCGATCCACTCCACCTCCCTGCGCCGAAAGTAGAGCAGAATCGCCTGCTTCACCCACGCGTGCACGACCCAGTTGCCGCCTGGGCCGGGCTCGGCGACGCGTAGCCTGCCCTCGTCGAGCGCCGCGATGACCTCGTCTACGACGGCACCCGCCGCGCCGCGGACGTCTCCCGCCTCGGCCAGCGCCTCGATCGCGCCCTGTAGATCGCGCCTCTCCATCATGCGCCTGCTACGCTGCCGAACGGGAAGCCCCTACGCCGGGAGCGTAGTCAGCACGAGGCGCGGGTAGAATCTAAGCGGGCGCCCACCATCACTTATCAGGGGAGATCACGTGCCGAACTCGCCGGCTGACGAGCTACGCATCAATACCATTCGCTTTCTCGCGGTCGATGCCGTGCAGAAGGCCAACTCGGGGCATCCGGGGCTGCCGCTCGGCGCGGCGGCCTTTACGTACGCGCTCTGGTCTCGCAAACTGCGATTCGATCCGAAGGAACCGCGTTGGCCGAATCGCGATCGCTTCGTGCTCTCGGCGGGCCACGGCTCGATGCTGCTCTACGCGCTGCTCTTCCTCACCGGTTACGACGTGACGCTCGACGATCTCAAAGCGTTTCGGCAGTTGCACAGCAAGACGCCGGGACATCCCGAGGCGACGCACACTCCCGGCGTCGAGGTGACGACCGGTCCGCTCGGCCAGGGCGTCGGCAACGCGATCGGTCTCGCGATGGCCGAGGCGCATCTCGCAGCGACGTACAATCGTCCGGGGCACGAAATCGTCGATCACCGCACGTATTGCCTCGCGAGCGATGGCGACTTGATGGAGGGGATAAGCCAAGAGGCGATCTCGATCGCCGGCCATTTGAAGCTCGGCAAGTTGACCGTGCTCTACGACGCGAATCGCACCTCGCTCGCCGGGCCGACCGACATCACGTTCACCGACGATCAGATCGCGCGTTTCGATGCGTGCGGTTGGCACACGCAGTTCGTGGACATCGCGCACGGCAACGATGTCGACGCGATCGACGAAGCGCTCACCGTCGCGGAGAACGTCCCCGACCGGCCCTCCTTCATCCTCATTCGCACCCACATCGGTTACGGATCGCCGAAACAAGATTCGTTCAGCTCGCACGGCGAACCGCTCGGCCCCGAGAACGTCAAGAAGACGAAGGAAAAACTCGACTGGCCGCTCGAGCCGGATTTCCTCGTCCCAGGCGACGCGCTCGCGTTCTTCCGCGACATCGGAAAGAAAGGCGCTGAGTTACACAAGCAATGGCACTCGGCATTCGACGCGTGGAAGAGCGCCTTCCCGGATCTCGCGGCGCAGTTCGACCGCGTCGAGCACGCGACGCTTCCCGCGAACCTGCCGTGGCCGACCTTCACCGCAGAGAACGGTTCGGTTGCGACGCGCGATTCCGGCGGCGCGGTGATGAACGCGATCGCCGGAACGCTACCCGAGCTTTTCGGCGGCTCCGCCGACCTCGACCCCTCGACGAAAACGTACTTGAAGGGCTTCGGCGACTTCCAACCGGGCGAATATGCGGGACGTAACGTGCACTACGGCGTGCGCGAGCACGCAATGGCCGCGATCTCGAACGGCCTCGCCGCGCACGGCGGCATCATGCCGTTCTGCTCGACCTTCTTCAACTTCCTCGATTATCTCAAGCCCGCGCTGCGCCTCTCCGCGCTGACGAACCTTCACGTCATCTACGTCTTCACGCACGATTCGATCTTCTTGGGCGAAGACGGTCCGACGCACGAGCCGATCGAGCATCTCGCGCATCTGCGCGCGACGCCGAACGTGACCGTCGTGCGGCCCGCGGATGCGCTCGAGGTCGTCGAGACGTGGAAGCTCTGCGTGCAGCCGAAGGAAGGACCGTGGGTCCTCGTCTTGACGCGCCAGAAGCTGCCGTTCCTCGGCGCGCGCGAAGTGCCCGTTTCACGCGGCGCGTACGTCCTCTCAGACTGCGAGGGAACGCCGGACCTGATCTTCATTGCGACGGGCTCCGAGGTCGCGCTCGCGCTCGATTCAAAGAAACTCGTCGAGGCGCGGGGCTTGCGCACGCGCGTCGTCTCGATGCCGTCGTGGGAGCTCTTCGACCGACAATCGGTTTCGTATAAGGAAAGCGTGTTGCCGCGCGACGTGCACGCGCGAATGTCGATCGAAGCGGGCGCGACACTCGGTTGGGAACGCTACGTCGGCGACCGCGGCTACGCTTTCGGCGTCGATCGATTCGGCCTCTCCGCGCCCGCCGCGGAGATCGCGAAAGCCTACGGTTTCACGCCCGAGAACATCGCGCGGATTGCGCTCGAACGTTTCGCACCCGAAAGGACCACCGCTTGAAGAACCAGTTGCAACAACTCGCCGATGTTGGACAAAGCATTTGGCTCGACAACCTCCGGCGCAGCATGTTCGCCTCGGGCGAGCTGAAACGGCTCATCGATCAGGGCCTGCGCGGCATGACGAGCAACCCGACGATCTTCGAGAAAGCCATCGGCACCGGAAACGATTACGACGAGCAGTTGCGCTCGCTGATCGGCAGCGAAAAGAACCCCGAGGCGCTCTTCTGGGATCTCGCGATCGAGGACATCCAGAACGCGTGCGACGCCTTCGCGCCGGTCTTCATGGCGCAAGGCGGGCGCGACGGTTTCGTGAGCCTCGAAGTCTCGCCGCTGCTCGCGCACGACACGACCGGAACGATCGCGATGGCGAAGGAGCTCTGGGCGCGCGTCGACCGCCCGAACCTCATGGTGAAGATCCCCGGCACCAACGAGGGCATTCCCGCGATCGAAGAGGCGATCTTCGCGGGCCTCAACATCAACGTCACGCTCATTTTCTCGATCGACATGTACGAAAAGACCGCGCGCGCGTACATTCGCGGGCTCGAACGCCGCATCGCCAAGCGCCTTCCCGTCGACGGCATCAACTCCGTCAACTCCGTCTTCGTCAGCCGCATCGACACGGCGGTCGACAATCTTCTTCAAGCGCGCATCGACAAGGGCGAGCGCAACCTCGAATCCTTGCTCGGCAAAGCCGGGGTCGCGGGGCTGAAGCTCACCTATCAGAAGTTTCGCGAGCTCTTCCACGGCGACGCGTTCAAGAAGTGCCGCGAGGCCGGCGCCGCGGTACAGCGACCGCTCTGGGCCTCGACGTCGACGAAAAACCCGAACTACCCCGATCTCATGTACGTCGAAACCGTCGTTGGGCCCGACACCGTGAACACGATGCCATCGAACACGCTCGAAGCGCTGCTCGACCACGGCAACGTCGTGCCGGATACCGTTGAACAGGGCGTCGAAGAAGCGCGCGAGGATTTTCGCGCGCTCGCGGATGCAAGCATATCGATGTTCGACGTCACGTACAAACTCCAGGTGGACGGCGTCTCTTCGTTCTCGGATTCGTACGCCGCGCTCCTCGGCGCAATCGTTTACAAGCAGAAACAGATTTCGTCGGGCTCCGAACGAGTGACGATTGTCCTTCGACAGGCTCAGGATGACAAGGGGCGGCCTCAGGATGGCGCGGCGCTGGACGAGCTTGCCGCGAAGGACTTTCTCAAACGCATGTGGGCGAAAGACCCGACGCTCTGGACGAGCGATCCCGCGGCTGCGCCGATCATCGCGCACGCGCTGGGCTGGCTCGAGGCGCCCCAGCACTCACTCGAAGAGGCCGCGGATCTCCGGTCGTGCGCGGAGGACCTCCGCACCGCCTTCGATTTCGCGGTCGTCTGCGGCATGGGCGGCAGTTCGCTCGCGCCCGACATCCTCTCGGAAACGTTCGGCCACGTCGAGCGATTCCCGAAGCTCCTCGTTCTCGACTCGACCGATCCGCAGCAGATCGCGGAGTTGGAATCCTCGATCGATCTCCCGCGCACGCTCTTCATCATCTCGAGTAAGAGCGGCACGACGACGGAGCCGAATGCGTTCTACGCGTATTTCCACGCGAAGGTCGCGAAGGCCGTCGGCGCGGCGAACGCCGGCAAACACTTCATCGCGATCACCGATCCCGGAACGCCGCTGCTCGAGGAAGCGCGAAAGAATCACTTTCGCACGTCTTTCCTGGGCGATCCAAACATCGGCGGACGCTACTCCGCCCTCTCGCCATTCGGCGTCGTGCCCGCGGCGATCGCCGGCTACGACATCACCCTTCTTCTCGATCGCAGTCTCGGCGCGATGCACGCGAACGACAAGTCGATCGATCCAAAGAGCGCGCCCGGCGTCCGTTTCGGCGCGGTCATGGGCGGACTCGCAAGGAATGGGCGCGACAAAGTCACGATCGTCACGCATCCGTCGGTCCAAGCCTTCGGCGCGTGGGCCGAGCAGTTGATCGCGGAATCGACCGGCAAGCTCGGCAAAGGAATCGTTCCAATCGAAGGCGAGGCGCTCGGAACGCCGCAGGATTACGGCGACGACCGGCTCTTCGTCTACGTCGGCGAGACGCTGCCGAACCCCGATCGCGAGACCGAAGAGCGCTTGCGCGCGCTCGAGAGTGCGGGGCATCCGATCGTTCGCCTCGCGATGAACGATCCGTACGATCTCGGCGAGCAGTTCTACCTCTGGGAGATCGCCGTCGCCGCGGCGGGAGCAGTTCTTCAGATCGACGCCTTCGATCAGCCGAACGTCCAGGAGTCCAAAGACAACACGAAGGCGTTGCTCGAGCAGTACGCGCACACCGGGCGCATCGACGAGCCGAAGGCCGCGGTCACGAATGACGATTTCGAGCTGAGCTTCCTTTCCGGAAACCGCGACGCGGATGGCCTGCGCGGCGTGCTCGCCGGCGTGAAGCGTGGCGACTACGTCGCGATCACCGCCTATCTCGCGCGCAACCAAAGCCATGCGCGGCTGCTCGACGAGTTGCGACTGCGAATTCGCAACGCGCAGCGGGTCGCAACGACGGTCGGATTTGGTCCCCGCTTCCTGCACTCGACGGGACAACTCCACAAGGGCGGCCCGCCGAGCGTCGTGATCCTTCAGATCACCGCCGACGAACCCGACGATCCGCCGATCCCCGGCATGAATGTCGGATTTCGCACGCTCCTGGCCGCACAGGCGCTCGGCGATTGGCAAGCGCTCGATCAGCGAGGGCGCCGCGGCGCGCGCGTCCACCTCAAAGGCGGTATCGAGGAAGGCTTACACAAACTCAATGGCGCGATCGACGACGCGCTCGCGATCCGCACGTAGGAGTCGTTCATGCAACTTGCAATGGTCGGTCTCGGCCGCATGGGCGGCAACATGGTCACGCGCCTGCTGCGTGGCGGGCATCGCGTCGTCGTCTATGCGCGCACGGAGAAATCCGTTGCGCAAGCCGTGGCGGGAGGCGCAATCGGTTCCAAAGGCCTCGACGATCTCGTTACAAAGCTCGATCAAACGCCGCGCATCGTTTGGGTGATGGTCCCGGCCGGGAAGCCCACCGACGACACGATCGACCAGCTCGCCGGGCTCTTGAAGCCGGGTGACATCATCATCGACGGCGGGAACACGAACTATCAGGAGGGATTGCGCGCGTACGAGCGCTGCAAGAAGCACGGCGTTTCGCTCGTCGACGCGGGAACGAGCGGCGGTGTCTGGGGCCTGGAGGAAGGCTACTGCTTGATGGTCGGAGGCGATGCCGCCGCGGTGAAGCAGTGCGAGCCGATCTTCAAGACGCTCGCACCCGAAGGCGGCTACGCCCACGTCGGCGCGCCGGGAGCCGGCCATTTTTCGAAGATGGTGCACAACGGCGTCGAGTACGGCATGCTCCAGGCCTACGGCGAGGGATTCGAGATACTGAAGCAGTCGCAGTTTGACTACGATCTGAAGCAACTCGCCGAATTGTGGCGCCACGGCAGCGTCGTGCGATCGTGGTTGCTCGACCTCGCGGTCCTCGCATTCGCCGAAGATCCGAAGCTGGAAAAGATCGCGGGCTACGTCGACGATACCGGCGAGGGGCGCTGGACGGTCCAGGCCGCGATCGACGAGAACGTGCCCGCGCCGGTCATCACGCTCTCGCTGCTCGCGCGCCTCGCATCGCGACAAGACGAGTCCTTCAGCGCGAAGGTCATCGCGGCACTACGAAACCAGTTCGGCGGCCACGCCGTCAAGAGCGAAACGCATGCTTGAAACGCTCCCCGCGCCCAACCCTCTGCGCGCGGGCATCGAAAGCGACCGTATCGCCGATCCGTGCAGCATCGTCCTCTTCGGCGCGAGCGGCGATCTCTTCAAGCGCATGCTGCTCCCCGCGCTCTGGGCGTTGCGCCTGCGCGGCATCCTGCCGACCGGCTTTGCACTCGTCGGTTTCGCACGGACGAAGTACAGCGACGACGAGTTCCGCGAGTATTGCCGCGGGCAACTCGAGCAGTTTGCGCCCGAAGGCTCGAAGCCGCAGGGCGAGTTGTGGAACGATTTCGCGCAGTGCTTGAGCTATATCACCGCGGACTTCAAGCAGACTTCACACTTCGAGGAACTGCGCAAGCGGCTCGAAGAGAACGACAAGCGCTTCGGGACCGGCGGGAACCGCCTCTTCTATCTCGCGACGCCGCCCTCGGTCTTTCCGGGAATCATCGAACTGCTGCGCCGCGCGAATCTCGACCCGCGCAACAACGAGCAAGGCTGGACGCGCATCGTCATCGAGAAGCCGTTCGGGACCGATCTCGCGTCGGCGCGCGCGCTGCAGACAACCGTTCAGAAGGTCTTCGGCGAGCACGACGTCTACCGCATCGATCACTACCTCGGCAAAGAGCCGGTGCAGGACATCATGGCCCTGCGCTTTGCGAACACGATCTTCGAACCGATCTGGAACCGCAACTACGTGCAGTCGGTGCAGATCACGTCGGCGGAGTCGATCGGCATCGAGGATCGCGGCAACTACTACGAGACTGCCGGCGCGCTCCGCGACATGATCCAGAACCACGTCCTCAACCTGCTCGCGCTCGTCGCGATGGAGCCGCCGGCGAGTTCGGAAGCCGATGCGATCCGCAACGAGAAGTATAAAGTTTTCTCGGCGATCTCGCCGCCGCGGCACGAAGACGTCATGACGATGTCTGCGCGCGGGCAGTACGGGCCCGGCGTCGTCGACGGAAAGAAAGTTCCGGGTTATCGTGAAGAACCCGACGTCTCGCCGCAATCGAACACCGAGACGTTTGCGGCCGCACGCATCTTCATCGACAACTGGCGTTGGGCGGGCGTGCCGTTCTCATTACGTTCGGGCAAGCGGCTCGCGCGCAAGACCTCCGAGATCGCCGTGACCTTCAAGCCGATTCCGCACCGTCTCTACGGCGAATCGACGGACGCGATCGAACCGAACATGTTGGTCATCAAAATCGAGCCCGACGAAGGCATCGCGCTGCGCTTCGAGGCGAAGGTGCCGGGGCCGAAGAGTCATATCCGCAGCGTCTTCATGGACTTCAACTACGGCACGGGCTTCGGCTTCCACTCGCCGCCCGCGTACGAACGGCTCCTCGCCGACGCCATGCGCGGCGATCAAACCCTCTTCACGCGCTGGGATGCAGTCGAACTCGCGTGGGAGATCATCGAACCGATCATCGACGTGTGGGAGAACACGAAGGACTTTTCGTTCCCGAACTACCCGGCGGGCAGCCAGGGACCCGATTCCGCACTGCGGCTCCTTCCCGACTGGCGCAGGCTGTGAGCGTTAACGTTCGCATCTGCACGATGGCATTGCTCGTCTTCGTCGACGACGACCGGCTCGCCGATTGGGCGCGCGAGCGCGCGCGAAAGCTCGCCGAACGACACTCGTCGTGCGTCGTCGTGCTCAACGGCGCGATTGCCGAAAAGCCGGAGGAGCGAAGCGACGACTGGATCGAGTTGGGCGTCCAAGGAAGTTCCCCGGAACGCCTCCAGTCGATCGCGGCGAGCCTGCTGCCGGCGGGCGTGCCGCCCATTCTCCTCTGGGTCGCGCCGCAAACGGCGGGTGACGCGCGATTCGTCGCGCTCGCGCCGGAGATGCGCACGATCCTGCTCGACAGCTCTCGCGCGCGCGACGACGACGGCGCACTGCGCGATCTCGTCGCCTTCCATGAGAAATATCCGGAGAACGCGGCGATCCACGACCTTGCCTATCTCCGCCTCGCGCCCTGGCAAGAGGTCGTCGCCGATTTCTTCGACGAACGCGCCTTCGTCGAGGATCTCTTCGATTTGAACAAGGTGACGATCGCGTGCGGTTCCGATGCAGAGGGCTACTATCTGCTCGGATGGCTCGCGAGCCGTTTGAGTTGGGAGCCCACCGGCGATAAGACTTTTCGCCCTCGTCGCGGCGCGCGAACGATCGCATATGAGATCGTACGCGAGGGTACGGCGCGCCGCGTGCTCCGAATCACGCTCGAATCTCGCGCGACACACTTCCAGGCCGAGTTGTGCAACGGCGATAGCACGGCCGTAACCCTCGAAGTCACCGGCGCAAAGAAACGACCCGCGCGCGTGGCGCCGCTTCACGATGTCGACGTCGCCTCGCTGCTCGAACGCGCGATCCTGCACGACCAAGCGGATCCGGTCTTTCGCGAATCGCTCGCCGTGGCAGGGCAACTGCTTTCGTGAGGGGCCTCTGAGCGAACTGCACGTTTTTCGCAACGACGAACTGCTCGCCCAACATCTCGCGGACGCCTTTGTCTTCTCCGCGCGCGATGCCATCGCGACGCGCGAGGCATTCACCGTCGCACTCGCCGGAGGCAGCACGCCGCGCGCGGCCTACGCGTTGCTCACCGAGGAGCCACGCCGCTCGCGCGTGCGCTGGGAGGCGGTGCACGTCTACTTCGGCGACGAGCGCTGCGTGCCGCCGGATAACCCGCAGTCGAACTACCACACCGCGAAAAGCACGTTGCTCGATGCCGTCCCAATCCCGCACGCCCAGATTCACCGCATGCGCGGCGAGATCGCACCCGAGCAGGCGGCATTGGAGTATGCGCGCCTCTTACGTGATACGTTCGGCGAAGCGCCCCATCTCGACTTGGTGATGTTGGGCATGGGCGCCGACGGCCACACCGCCTCACTCTTTCCGGGCGACGATCCGCTCACCGACGACGACGCGCTCGTGCGCGCGACCTACGCGGAGTCGGTGCAGATGTGGCGCCTCACGATCACGCCAAAGGTCATCAACGGCGCGCGTGAAGTCGTCTTCGGCGTTTCGGGAAAAGAGAAGGCCGCCGCACTCAAAGCCGTGCGCGAAGGCCCGCGCGATCCCACGCAGTATCCGGCGCAGATCGTCCATCCACCGAACGGCAGACTGCTATGGCTCGTCGACACCGAGGCGGCGTCGGCGTAGCGTCAGGGGATGCTGTTCAGCAGGTGATCGACTTGAGTCGTGAAGGTGTCGAAAGCGTTGCTCTTCGTGTAGTTGCGCGTGTTGATGAGGAACGACCAGTTCTTGCCGTCGGTCCGTTGCTCGGCCCACGTGTTCGTGCCCTCGTCTGAACCTTCGCGTGAAGAGCCGGGAGCCGGCGGCCCCACGCCCCAGATTGCGTAATGGTACATGAGCTTGATCTCGGACTCCGCTGACGTCGCGACGCCGCCCGCCGGCGCGTCGACTTCTCGGATGAGACCGTCGCCGCCGTTCGGATCGGGAAAATGCATGCCGGAGAGTACGTAAATCGCGCTTTCTCCGACGTAGAGTGAGTAGTAGTGCGCGACTTCGTCGGAGAGGCGAGGGTCGAGCGTCGGCGAGATCACTGCGTTATGAACACCGATCGGCGCGGCGACGTTCTGCGCGATGTAGTCGGCATACGACATCCCCGAAGCCTTCGCGACGATCATCCCCAAGACGACGTAGCAAAAGTTGCAATACGCATAGTGAGCGCCGGGTGCTTGCTGCAGCGCTTTCCCAAGTTGATAGCGCACCATCTGCTCTTGGTTGATGTCGTGCGACATGTGCAATGCCAACGCGATCGTCCGCATGCTGTGCGTTGGATCCCAAAAGGGCGAGATCGTGTCGTCCCAACCCGACTTGTGGTCGATCAGATTTCCGACCGTGATCGTGAGGACGCGCGGATCGACGTGGGCGCCGGCCGGAAGCGGTTGCGTGAGGCCGAGATACTGGAACGCACGCGTCGAGCGCGCGATCGTGCCCCGCTGGATGAGTTGATAGATTGCGGCACTCGTCCAAGCTTTGCTGTTGCTCGCAAGGCGGAAGATCGTGCTCGTCCTCGTCGCAGGCCCTTGGCCTTTCCCGCAGGTGTACGCGTGCGAGAAGACGAGATGACCGTGCTCGGAGATCGCCAACTCCGAGTTATGGACGTTCTGCGCCTGCATGAAGGCTTGAACGGCTTGGTCGATCGAAGCGAACTGCGAGGCGTTACCCCCGGAAACCTGACAGGATGCCGAGGCGGCAAGGGGAACGAACGCCGCGCTGAAAACGAGCGCGGCGGCGTAACGAGCGAGCGTTTGCATCATGGAGGCGCCTTCGAACGCCCGCCCGGTGGCCCCTGCGAGGGCCTAGTGGCCAGCCTGCGAGCCGAGCGTGTTGAGGTCGACGCCGTTGGCGGTGAGGATGGCGCCGCTCACGCGCTGGAGCTCGACGATCGCCTTGTTCAGCGAGGTCTGCGCCTGCAGCTCGCGCCCACGGTTCTGCGCAAGTTGGACCTCTCGCTCGAGGACGAGGAACGTCGTCGAGGTGCCGTTGTGAAACTTGCGCAGTTCGCTCGCATAGACGACCTCACTCGCTTGGCGAGCCGCGCGCGCGGCCGCCAACTGCGCGAGCCCCGCCTCGTACGCTTGCAATGCGTTGCGCGCTTCGTAGCCGATGCGCTGCTCGACGGCATCGAGTTGGATCTGCGCGTTACGCTGCTGCTCCCGCGCCTGCGCAAGCAGCGCGCGCGCCGTGCGATTGCCAAGCGGCGTCGAGAAGACGACGGCTGCGGAGAAGTATGGATATCGCCCGTTGAAGAGCGTGTTATACGACTGCCCCAAACCGCCGACGAGGACGGGCGGCACCGCGAACGAGCACGGCGTCGTCGGGCAGAGGAACGGATAGAGCGGGTTCGTCGGCGAGATCGGAATTGCTTGGCCTGCATAGCCGTTGCTCGTGAATCCGAGTTTCACGTCGACTTGCGGAAGCGTTTGGTTTCGCGCGTATGCGACGTTCACGTCGGTTTGCAGCGCGGCGTCGAGGCTTTGTCGAATTTCCGGCCGGTTTTGCATCGCCTCTGCGACGAGTTGCGGAAACGTCGGCACCGGAGGCATGCGCAACACCGGAGAGGTGGGAACGAGGTTCGCCTCCCAAACCGGATCGCCGGGGTTGTCGGCAATATCGCTCTTGAGTTGGTTCTGCAGCAGCGCGACGTCTTGCAGCGCCGAGTAGACGTCGCCTTCGAAGGCGGCGACTTGAGCGCCGGATTCGACTGCGTCGACGGGAGCGCCGACGCCCTGGCGCGCGAGCCGAATATTGCTGCGCTGCTGCGCGATCGCTTCGCGCAGCGCTTCCTCTTGGATGGCGACCTTGCGCCACGCCGACGCAAGGTCCCAATAGGCGTCCTCGACCTGCTCGATGCTCGTCGAGACCGTCGCAAGCGTCTGCTCCGACGTCTGATTCGCGTTGATCACCGCAAGACGCAGATCGCGTTTCGGCGCATTCATTCCGGCGTTGCGCAAGAGCGGCTGCGTCAGCGTAAAGGCAAGCGCCGTCGGATAGTACGGGTTGAGGAGGTTGACGATCTCATTGTTGGCCGTTCGCGTCTGCGTCATGTTGATGCTGTACTGCTGGCCGTTGGGCAGGATGCCAGAGACGC
Source organism: Candidatus Tyrphobacter aquilonaris (assembly GCA_003133745.1). Classification (GTDB taxonomy): domain Bacteria; phylum Vulcanimicrobiota; class Vulcanimicrobiia; order Vulcanimicrobiales; family Vulcanimicrobiaceae; genus Tyrphobacter; species Tyrphobacter aquilonaris. The sequence continues at coordinate 10,999 of PKZD01000034.1, read as the reverse complement.
CGCCCGAGATCGACTCGTCGTTCTGAGCGATCGGGCCGTAGTTCGGTCCGGCGAAGAATGGGTTTTGCGGCGGCGTAAGCGAGTGGTCGTACTCGGGCTGCACCTGAAGGCGCACGTCGAAGGCGCCGCGTGCCGCCTCGATTCCGTAGAATGCGATGCGCCGATTGCCCGCCGCGACGGCGAGATCCGGATTCTTCAACAACGCCATGCCGATCGCGTCGGAGAGCGAGATGCCGACGAACGGCTGCGCGGTGACGCCGATGACGTGCGGCTTCCCGGGTTCCACGTTCGGCGCCTCGTAACCGGGCGCGATGCTCGGTACGGCCGGCAGCACCGGTGACGGCGGCGGTGACGGAATCGTCGCGCGACCGGGCAACGCGCCGAGAAGCGCGACGATCAGCACGGGAGCCAGGGCAAGGCTGCGAAGGTTCATTGCGCCTTTAATGAACCTGAATGTACGTTTCGACGCTCATTCCCGGGCGCAGCGGCATATCCGAACGGGAATCGTCAATGGAGATGCGCACGGGTACGCGTTGCGTCACCTTCACGAAGTTGCCGCTCGTGTTCTGCGACGGAACGAGCGCGTACGTGTTCTCCGAGGCGGGGTTGATCGAGAGCACGTGTCCGTGAAACGTCACGCCGCGATAGGCGTCGACTTTGATGTCCACCGACTGACCGACGCGAATGTTGCCCATCTGCGTCTCTTTGTAGTTGGCGGTGATGAAGATGCCGTTCGTCGGAACGATCGTCATGATCATCATGCCGGCGGAGACCGTTTGGCCGATCTCCGCGTTCTTCTCGCCGACGTAACCGTTGATCGGGGAGGCGATCCGCGTATACGTGAGATTGCGTTGCGCGAGCGCGAGTTGCGCGCGCGCGACCTCGACTTGGCTCGGATCGCCGGCCTGCGCGAGGCGTCCCTGCGCGGTCGTCGTGCCGCCTTGCGCGGCTTCTTCCTGCGCTTGGGCGCTCGCGACCTGATTCTCCGCGGCGTTGAGCTGTGATGCCGCGGTTGCCGCAGTTGCGCGTGCCGCGTCGAGCTGTTCGGCCGGGATGTCGCCGGTCGAGACGAGCGATTCCGTGCGCGCGAGATCGGCGGCGGCCTTCGCATACGCCTGTTCCAAGCCGGGAAGGTTGGCCGCGGCGACGCCGACCTGCGCGCCCGCCTGCGCGACGGTCGCCTGCGCCTGCTGGACGCCGCCCTGTCCCTGCATGACGGTCGTGCGCTGGTTCGAGAGCGCGAGATCGTATTGCGCCTGCGCCTGCTGCAGTTTCGCGAGTTCGTCGGCATTGTCGAGGATGACAAGGAGTTGTCCCTGCCGCACGGGCTCATCGGTGTCGACGAGAATGCGAACGATGCGTTCGGGAATCTTGCTCGTGATTTCGACGGTGTTTGCATCGACGTGCGCGTCGTCGGTTCCCTGATGCGAGAGCGAATACTGCAGCCACGGGACTCCGAAGATTAGCACGAGCGCGACGACGGCCGCACCTCCGATGAAAATATAGACGCGGCGACGGGGATTCGTTTTGAGGTCCGCGCTCAAGATCTGTTCCTTACTCCATTCAAGAAGAAGTCGACGTAGTACTGGAGCGCGCTCTCGGCGTCGCCGTGGAGGTCGCTGTCCGGAAACTTGTGCCGAGCCAGCACGTGCATGAAGATGAGACCCATGAAGAGCTTCGCGAGTTGCTTCGGGTCGCCTCGCAGTTCGCCCGAGGCCGTGTAGCGCTCGAGAACCTCGACGATGACGCCGTGGATCGCGAGCTGCGGCCGCCAGGCGGTCGAGGCGAAGATGTCGTTCTCGTACTCGATCTCGACGAGCGACCAGCGGATCATATCCTGCTGCGACTCCATGCGTTCGAGCATGACGCGTCCCATTGCGAGGAGATCCTCGGTCAGCGGTCCCCGGAGCTGGGCCGCGACGTCTCGCAACGCGATAACGCCGCAAAAATGCTTTGCGACCTCAATGATGAGCGCGTCCTTGCTGCCGAAATGCCGGAAGAGCGTCGCTTCGTTCACGCCGGCAACCTCCGCGATCTCGCGCGTCGTCGCGCCGCGCTTGCCCTTCCGCGCGATCACCTCGCGGGCGGCGGTCAGGATGCGCTCGCGCGTCTCCTCGGGTGAAGCGGTCTTTGCAGCGATCATGGCGTGCTGAAGATTGCCTGGCTGACGGCGACGTTCAACTGGTAACTGTCGTACGTCACGTCGCCGACCGCGCGTACGTGCGGGATATCGATGCTCGCGTGCTCGCCGGCGGGAATCGAGTATCCCCTCTGCTCGCGGTATGACTGCGAGATGACGATCGTGCCGCCGCTGTGGTAGTGCCATTCCATGCGCGACAACTCATACGTCTGCGCGTCGACGTACGCATCGGTGTAATCGAGGATGTCGCTGTGAATCTTCTTCGTCATACGCAGGAGCAGGAGCGGTCGCCCGTCCCCCTCCCGTGTACCCAAGAGGACGACGTTCTGCTCGCGTTCCCACGTGGCCGCGTCGCCGACGTCCTCGAAGAGCCGCGAGAAGCCTTTCATGTAGAAGGGGACGCGATCGAAGACGACCTCGTAAGCGCCCGGACGCTTGTAGTACGAGGTCCCGTCGAGTTGGGGGCTGAGGTACGGAAAGTTCAACATGTGGATCGCGATGTGCACGCGCGCGCGATAGGAGACGAGCGTCGGATTCGTCGCAATCATGCGTTCGATGACCGCGTGGGCGTCACGCGGCCTCGAAGGCGCCGACGCCGCGACGGGAACCGCGAGGGCGAGCAGGAGCCCCAAGCCGAGCAGCGCGCGCGTCACGCGGCGGCTCCTGCGGCCGAGCGTACGGAAAAGAGTCGATCGAGCGCCGTCACCGCGAGCGTCCGGCGTATCTGCGGCTTCGTCGTGAGCAACGCAAGCGTTCCGCCGGCTTCACGTGTTCGACGCAGCAGCGCGATGAGATCGCGGAGCGCGGGAACGTCGAGTGAGTCGAGATGATCGAGCGCGAGCATGATCTCGGAAGCGCCCGCGGCGACATGGTCGAGAACGACCTTCTGCAAAGCAGGGTCATTCGGGTGGAACTCGAGCGTAACGGCGCCCCGCTTCTTCGCCCGGACCGGGTGTTTCACGGCTCTCCTCATAGCATGTAAGTACTCGCACGCGAAACATAGCATAGCCTGGGGGCGAGTGCAAGCGCTTACACGCACTCTTTACCGACGCCGCAGCGCAGCGCGATCCTGGCGCACTGCCGCCGAGCCTCAAGCGATAGAAGCGACGGCTCGCCCGCGTACGCGCGAGCCCCTCGCACGAAGGCGGCCTGCACCCAGCAATCCTCGCCCCGGTAGACGAGGGCGTTGCCGGGGGGCGACCACGGATCGATGGCCGAGGCGTCCAGCACGAGAAAGTCGGCGGAGTTCCCCGCCGCGAGGTCGCCGGCACTCACGCCAAGGGCGCGAGCGCCCTGTGCGGTCGCGAGGTCGAAGGCCGTGCTCGCACCGAGCGCGGCGCCGTCGAGGCGCGCGAGCTTCTGCAGGTGCGAAGCCGCGCGCATCTCGTCGATCGCGGAGGGCTTCACGTTCGCGTCGGTGCCGAGCCCCATGACGATGCCGCGCTCGAGCAACCCAACGACGTCGCAGATGCCGTCGCCGAGATAGAGATTCGTCGTCGGATTGTGGATCACGCGCACGTCGCGCCGCGCGAGCAGCGCTTTCTCCTCGTCGCGCACGTGAATCGCGTGGATCGCCACCGTGCGCGCGCCGAGAACGCCGAGCGAATCGAGCGCGAGCACCGGCGACTTCCCAAAACGCGACATCGAGAGCTCCGCTTCGGATTGCGCCTCCGCGACGTGGATGTGCAGGTCGCAGTCTTCTTCCTCTGCAAAGGCCGCCGCAGCGCGCATCATTGCTTCGGAAGCGCCGTGCAGCGAGTGCGGCGCGACGCAAACGTTCGCTTCGGGATGAGCGGCTCGCAGTTCTCGCGTTCGCTCTCGCGCTTCCGCGATGCTTTCGCGGAAGACTTCGGGCGCGTGCGGCGCGTCCATCCACGTCCGCGCGAGCACGAGGCGGATCCCCGTTTGCGACGCCGCGCGAATCGCCGCCTCGGCATGCGCGTTTCCGCGGCCGTTGAGATAGAAGAACTCCGCGACCGTCGTGATCCCCGCCGCAAGCATCTCCGAGAATGCGGCAACGAAGACCCAGTAGACGTCCTCGGGCTCGAGTTGCGGAACGACGCGGTAGAGCGCCTCGTCGCGCCAGCGCTCGAAAGACCAATCGTCGGCCCAACCGCGCAGCAATATCTGGTATGCGTGGCTGTGCCCGTTGACAAAACCGGGAACGACGAGCCGATCGGATGGAAATGCGCGCGTAGGCGCCTCGGGGTGACGCTCGCGAAGCGGCTTGAAATCGCCCGCGTCGACGATCTCGCCGTCGCGAACGACGAAGGCGAAGTCGTTGCGCTCGCTCCCGCCAACGAGTGCTCTTGCGCAACGAACGAGCTCGCTCATGCCGGGAGGCCTTTTTTCACGACGAGGGCGGCGAGGTTGCCGCCGAACTGCCAACCAAACTCTTCGAGCGACGCCATTCGCAGCGCGACGAAATCTGCCGCACCGCCGACCCGAAGCGCTCCGGCATCCGAATGCAGCGAACGCGCCGCCGCGCGCGTGACGCCGTAGAGCGCCTCCGCGGCGTCCAACCCGAAGAGTTTGCGCCCGAAGTACGCCACCGTTTGAAGACTGAAGCACGGCGAAGTTCCCGGGTTGAAGTCGCTTGCGAGCGCGACCGTCACGCCGCGTTCGAGAAGCGCGCGCACGGGCGCGCGCCGCGGGAGATCGAGGTACGCGATCGTCGCCGGACATGCCACGACGACGCTGCGGCATTCCGCGATCTTCCTCACCGCCTCATCGTCGATGCAGTTGCAGTGATCGAGCGCGTCCGCTTCCAACTCGGCCGCCATCGCCACGGCGCCGCCGTCAGCCATCTCGTCGCAGTGCACGCGCAGACGCAGCCCCTGCCGGAGCGCAGCGAGGAGATAGCGCCGCGTCTGCTCCGCAGTGAAGTATCCCGGCTCGCAGAACGCATCGGCGAAGACCGCGCCGTGAGCGCGCGCCTCCGGAATGTAGTCGGCGATGAGCGTGTCGACGTACGTATCGCAGGAATCAAACTCCGGCGGGAGCGCGTGCACGCCCAAGAACGTCGAGATGAGGTGCGGGACGTCGGGATCGTTCTTGTGCGCCGCGATGAGGTCGAGCAACGCGAACTCGCCCCTCTTCGTGAGCGCGTAGCCGGTTTTTGCCTCCAAAGTAGTGGTGCCGTGCGCGAGCATCACCTGCAATCGCGGCCGCACCGTGTCGCGATAGAACGCAGCGGGATCCGCGAGGGCGGCGCGCGTCTCGCGCACCGTGTGCAGCATCCCGAGCGGCGGCTTCTCGCCGCGCATGCGAGCCGCGAAATCCGCTTCGCGATCGCCGGCGAAGAGCGGGTGCGCGTGCGCGTCGACGAATCCAGGAACGACAGCGCAATCGCGCAGGTCGATTTCTTCGGCATTGCGTGGAATCCGCGCCGCGATCTCCTTCTCGCGGCCGATGGCGCTGATGCGTCCCTCTTCGATGACGATCGCGGCGTCGCGCACGCGCCCAAGCGACTCGAACGTCACGCCGTTCTGAAGTACGTTGCCGTCGCACGTGACGACCTCACGCGCGCGAACTACAAGCGCCAATCAATACCTTTGGAGTCGGCGGTCTCGATTGCGGAATCGTAGCCCGCGTCCGCGTGGCGCACGACGCCTAAGCCGCAGTCCGTCGTGAGCACGCATTCGAGGCGCTCGCGCGCGTCGGCCGATCCGTCGGCGACGACGACCATCCCCGCGTGGAGGCTATAGCCGATGCCGACGCCCCCGCCATGGTGAAAGCTCACCCAGTGCGCGCCGGCGGCGGTATTCAACATGGCGTTGAGGATCGGCCAATCGGCGATTGCATCGCTGCCGTCGCGCATGTTCTCCGTTTCGCGGAACGGCGAGGCAACGCTGCCGGTGTCGAGATGATCGCGTCCGATGACGATCGGCGCTTTCACCGCGCCGCTGCGCACGAGTTCGTTGAATGCGAGCCCCGCAGTCGCGCGATCGCCGTACCCGAGCCAGCAGATGCGCGCCGGCAAACCTTGAAACGCGATTCGTTCGCGCGCGAGCGCGATCCAGCGCTGGAGGGAGGCGTCGTTCGGAAAGAGCCGCAGCAGTTCTTCGTCTAAGCGCGCGATGTCGGCCGGATCGCCCGAGAGCGCGGCGAAGCGAAACGGTCCCGAGCCACGGCAGAAGAGCGGACGAATGAACGCCGGAACGAAGCCGGGGAACTCGAAGGCGCGCGCAAAGCCGCCGCGCTGCGCCTGCGCGCGAATGTTGTTGCCGTAGTCGAAGACGATTGCGCCCGCGTCCTTGAGCTGCACCATCGCCTCGACGTGCTTCGCGACGCTCTCGAGGCCCCGCCGTTCGTACTCCTCCGGCGAACGCTTGCGCAACTCCGCCGCCTGCTCGAGCGTGAGTCCCGCCGGCACATAGCCATCGAGCATGTCGTGCGCCGAGGTTTGATCGGTCACGGCGTCGGGGCGCAAGCCGAGCGCGTAGAGCGCGGGAAACTCCTCCGCTGCGTTGCCTTCGTAGCCGATCGAGATTGCGACGCCGTCCCGCTTCGCGCGCTCGACTTCGCGAAGTGCTTCGTCACGCGAAGCCGCAACGCGATCCAAGTAGCGCAGGTCACGCCTTCGCTCGAGGCGCGCGCGATCGACGTCGACGAGCAATGCGATGCCATCGTTCATGGTGATTGCGAGCGGCTGCGCGCCGCCCATTCCGCCGACCCCGGCGCTCAAGCAAACGCGTCCTCGCAGGGTTCCGCCGAAGTGCCGGCGCGCGAGCTCGGCAAAGGTCTCGTACGTTCCTTGGACGATGCCTTGCGTGCCGATATAGATCCATGAACCTGCCGTCATCTGCCCATACATCGTCAAACCCTGCGCTTCGAGTTCGCGGAAGATCGCGTAGTCGGCCCATTTCGGCACGAGGTTTGCGTTCGCGATCAGCACGCGCGGCGCGCGCTCGTGCGTCTTGAAGACCGCGACCGGTTTGCCGCTCTGCACGATGAGCGTTTCGTCGTTTTTCAAACGGCGCAACGTGCGCACGATCGCCTCGAACGCGTCCCACGACCGCGCGGCGCGTCCGTTGCCGCCGTAGACGACGAGGTCGTCCGGCCGCTCGGCGACCTCCGGATCGAGATTGTTCATGAGCATCCGCATCGCCGCTTCTTGCGGCCAACCTTGGCACGACATCTCGGTTCCCCGAGGCGCCCTCAATCCCCGCATTAGATTTCGACGCCCGCGCCTCTCTGCGCGGAGGCGACGAGCGTGCCCGAGGCGATGAGTTCGCGGCCGCGTTCGATATCGGGAGCGGGCGCACGATCCTCGCCCCACGGTGCGATGCGTTCGCGCGCCGCATCGTAGGCCGCCTGCGTTCCCGCGCCGGAACGAAGCGGGCGGCGAAAATCGGTCGCGGCGAGCGCACCGAGCAACTCGCACGCGAGCGCGCCCTCGACGTTGTCGAGCACGCGAAGCAGCATGTTTGCCGAGGTCATGCCCATGCTCACGTGATCCTCTTGTCCCGCGGAGGTGGGAATGGAATCGACGCTCGACGGCCATGAGAGGCCTTTGTTCTCGTTGACGAGCGCCGCCGCGGTGTACTGTACGATCATCAACCCCGACTGCACGCCGGAGCGCCCGGTGAGAAAGAGCGGCAGATCGCGCTCCTCGCCGTTGAGCAGCAGGTAGAGGCGCCGCTCGCCGATCGAGGCGAGCTCGGTGATCGCAAACTTCAAGAAGTCGATCGCGAGGGCGACGGGTTCGCCGTGGAAGTTGCCGCCGGAGAGAAACTCGCCGTCCTCCGCGAAAACGAGCGGGTTGTCGGTGACCGAGTTCGCCTCCGTCTCGACGACGCCGCGCGCGTACGCAATGGCATCGCGCACCGCCCCATGGACGACGGGGATGCAGCGGTATGAATACGGATCCTGCACGCGCCCGCACTCTCGATGCGACTCGACGATCTGCGAGCCCGCGAGCAGCACGCGCAGGTTTTCGGCGACGCGCGCCTGCCCCGGGTGCGGCCGCAGCTCGTTGATGCGACGATCGAAGACGCGATCCGTTCCAAGGAATGCTTCGAGCGACATCGCGCCGATCACGTCGGCCGCGGCGGCGAGCCGTTGCGCGCGCAGGACGCCGAGCGCCGCGATTCCGGTCATCACCTGCGTTCCGTTGACGAGCGCGAGGCCTTCCTTCGCACCAAGACGGGTCGGCTGCAGCCCCGCGCGTTCGAGCGCGACCGCGCTTGGGAGACGCTCTCCTTGGAACCACGCCTCTCCCTCCCCGATGAGCGTGAGCGTCATGTGCGCGAGCGGTGCGAGATCGCCGCTCGCACCGACGGAGCCTTGCGAGGGGACGTACGGCGTGACGCCGCGGTTGAGCAGTTCGATCAAGAGCGCGAGCGTTTCGAGCCTGATGCCCGAGTGGCCGGCCGCAAGCGAGTTCACGCGCAGCACGCCGGCGGCCCGAACCAGACGCGGCTCGAGCGGCGGCCCCGTCCCGGCCGCGTGGCTGCGCACGAGGTTGACTTGCAGTCGTTCGGCGTCTTCCAACCCGACCGGAACGTTCGCGAGCCGCCCGAAGCCCGTCGTGACGCCGTAGATCGCCTCGCCGTCGCGAAAGCGCTGCTCGACGAAGGCGCGCGCCCGTACGACGCGCTCCCGCGCCGCGTCCGCGAGACGCACCGGCGCGCCGTCCGCAATCGCCTCGATCCGCTCGAGTTTTAGATGCCGTCCATCGAGTTCAACCAACATGAATTGTGCACGTCCGGTGTATAAGGAAAAATTCCTGTGGAGAGCCTGTGGGTATGCGTTTCGCGCTCTTGCAACTGGTTTTTCGAATTTGTTACCATGCAACCACTCCGGTAAAAACGGAGGGCGACGAGCGTATCAGTCGCGACCGGAAACGTAGTGAGTCGAAGCTTCGCTTCGGAGCGCGAAGGTCCGGTTAAACCGCCGAAGGCAACGTCAGTAGGGTCTTCCACCCGGGGGCCAGACGAGCGAGCGTCGGTGAGCGAATACGTCGGGACCCGNNCCCGCGGGGGCTTCGCCCTCGCGGGTCTTGTCATATGGCCGACAGGTATTTCTTGGAAATCGCGCGTGCGAGGTCGGCGATGCGGGAGCGGAGTTCGGGCGGATCGAGGATCTCCGCCTGATCGCCCCAGCCGAGCACCCACCGAACCAACTCGTCGGCGTCGGCGACGTGAAAGACGATCTCCGCCGAACCGTCGTCGCGACGCTCGATGTCGCGCTCCGCAACGACGCGCGCGGCGACCGCGGCCTTCGCGACGCGCGGCGCGAAGCGAACGCGCACGTGCGCCGGCGACGAGCCGTGGATGACGCCGCTGATCGATGACGCCGCCCAGGATTCGACGTCGAAGTCGGGAGGTTTGACGAACGTCTCCCCGAGGGTCTCGACGTCGCTCATGCTGTCGACGACGAAACTGCGCCGATCTTTACGCGCGTGATCGTAGGCGACGCAGTAGATGCGCCCGGAGCTGACGACGAAGCCGTATGGATCGACCGTGCGCGTGCTGCGATTGTCGTCCTTGTCGACATAGACGAAACGCACGCTGCGCGACGCGCGCTCCGCAGCCGAAAGCAGTCCGAAGGCGCGTTCACCCGGCTCCTCGAGGCGAATCTCGGAGAGGCGAAACGCGACGGAGGCGCGGCCCCCGATCTGCGCCCGCGCGCCGTTCCCCGACGATCCGGCGAGCTTCCCGGTTACCTCGCCGATCGAGGCGCCGATCGTGCCGCCGATCGAGTGCGCGATCGAACGCAGCGCGACGAGGCCGAAGAGCTCGCCGCTCGAGAGCTGCAGCTTCTTGAGGCTGTAGCCGTCCGCAAAGCGATATGTGTTGCTCGTGCGATCGAAGTGCCATGGGAACTCGGCGGCGGCGAGCACGGCGAGGTAGCGCCGAAGGCTGCGCGTGCTCGGGCGCCTTCCGCCGCTCTCCGCGAGCCGGTCCTTCAGCCCTTCGAAACTATACCGTCCTTCGTCGATCGCATTGAGAAGGCGAACGAGTAGGACGATTTTGGGCTCGGTCGTGCGTTCGATAGCCGAAGAGATACCGCCGGAACGAGGGCGGCGCCTGTGCCAAAAGTCGCGCACACCCTCAATTTTCGATCAAAACGGGAGCGTTTAGGTGACGGCGGCTTCGGAGGGCGGAGCCGCTGGCGGCTCGAGCGACGGGATCTTCGAGAACTTCAACTTCTCGGGATCCTCGGGATCGACGTCGGACAGAATGTGATCGCCGCTTTGGAACTTGCCCTTGAGCATCTCCTCGGCGATCTCGTCTTCGACGTTGCGTTGAATCGCGCGCCGCAACGGACGCGCGCCGAACTGCGGATCCCATCCCTTGCGCGCGAGCACTTGCTTCGCCGCCTCGGTCACCTTCAGCTCCATGTCCTGAGCGCGCACCTCGCGCATGACCTTCTCGAGTTCGAGGCTGACGATCTGCTCGATCTGCTCGTGCGTCAACTGATGGAAGACGACGACTTCGTCCACGCGATTGATGAACTCGGGACGGAAGGTCGTCTTGACCTCCTCGAGCACCTTATTCTTCATGCGTTCGTAGGCGCGTTGTTCGTCCTCGCCGCTCGTCTTCTGCAAACGGAAACCGATGTCGGTGGTCGTCTGCATTCCGGCAGCGCCGATGTTCGAGGTCATGATGATGACGCAGTTCTTGAAGTCGACCTGACGTCCCTGAGAGTCGGTGAGGCGCCCGTCGTCGAGCACTTGGAGCAGCAGGTTGAAGACGTCGGGATGCGCCTTCTCGATCTCGTCGAGCAGCACGACCGAGTAGGGCCGGCGACGCACCGCTTCGGTGAGCTGTCCGCCTTCCTCGTAGCCGACGTATCCGGGCGGCGCGCCGACGAGGCGGCTGACCGCGTATTTCTCCATGTACTCGGACATGT
>PKZD01000050.1 GCA_003133745.1 Candidatus Tyrphobacter aquilonaris | reverse complement strand
ATCGTATGGGCGGCGATGCAGTTCGTCTTCTCGCCGCTGCTCGGCATGCTCTCCGATCGCGTGGGCCGTCGCCCCGTCATTCTCATCTCCAATGCGGCGACCGCGCTCGACAACGCGATCATGGCGCTCGCGCCGTCGATCCCATGGCTCTTCGTNNGCCGACATCACCGAGCCCGAGAAGCGCGCGCAGGCATTCGGATTGATCGGGAGCGCGTTTGGATTAGGGTTCATCCTCGGACCCGCGATCGGCGGATTGCTCGGGAACTTCGGACCGCGCGTGCCGTTCTGGGCCGCGGTCGCTTTCAGCCTCGTCAACTTCCTCTACGGCCTCCTCGTCCTTCCCGAATCGCTGAAGCCCGAACACCGCACGGCATCGCTCGACTGGAAACGCGCGAATCCGTTTGGATCCCTGCACTTGTTGCGCCGCCATCGCGAGATATACGGACTTACCGCCGTGAAGTTCACGGACTTTATCGCACACGAGGTCTATCCGACGGTCTGGGTCCTCTACTGCATTGCCGTCTTCGGCTGGAGCTCCGCGCAGATCGGCCTCTCGCTCGCGCTCGTCGGGCTCACGTCCGCATTGTCGTCGGCATTGCTCGTCGGGCCGATCGTCTCGCGCCTGGGTGAGCGCAAGACGCTCTTGGCCGGGCTCGCCGTCGCGGCGCTCGCGAACGCGATGCTCGGAACGGCGTCCGCGATCGTCTTCCTCGGCGGCATCATCGTCGGCGCGCTCGCGCTTTACAGTCCGCCCGCGATCGCGCTTCTTTCGCGCCGCGTCGGACCTTCGGAGCAGGGAGAACTCCAAGGCGCGCTTGCGTGCGTGCGCGGCATCTCGATGATGATCGGCCCGGGACTCTTCGCCGGCGTTTTCGCGCTCTTCATGGGACCGTGGCGCTCCCTCCACCTCCAAGGCGCGCCGTGGTACCTTGCATCGCTGCTCATGTTGATCGCACTCCTCATCGCGTGGCGCGTGACAGGACGTGAGGATGACGTCGTGCTCGCACCGCCCGCCCCCGCGCCGCCGCTGCTGGTAGAGGAGCCCTAGCCCGCGAAGAAAAGGCCTCTGCTACGCACTCTCTTCTCGGAGGTGATATGCACAATCGTCACATGGAACGCTCCGCCGCCTATTCGGGAATCCTCGGCGCCGTGGTCTTTGCCGCCTCGGGCGTGATCCCGGGAGCATTCCCGGACGCGCGCTCGAGCTCGTCGACGCTCGCGGCATACCTCGCCGGTCACCACGTGCCCATGCTCCTGAGTGCCTGGCTTGCGCTGCCCGCCGCGGCCTTCATCCTTTGGTTTGCATACGGATTGTTCGATTACTTGCGTGAGCCCGACGGGGGCGATCGCACGCTGCTGCAATGGGGAGCAGCCGGTGCGGCCATTTGGGCGGCTTTGCTTGTCGCGAGCTCGGCGCTCCAGGCCGGCATCACGATCAATCCGGGCACCGACCTCGCAACGCTCTATGTGATCGACGTCATCCTCTTCGTCTTTGCGATGGGCGCCTTTGCGATGTTTGCCTTCACGGCCGCAAACGCAGCACGCCGCACCGGCGCGCTTCCGGGATGGCTCAACGCGCTGGGCTACCTCGTCTTCGTCGTCGATCTGCTCTTCACGCTCACGATCTTCTCCGCGGGCGGAGCGCTCTCGATCACGGGTTTCGGCGTCATCATCGCGCCGGCACTCTCCGCGCTGTGGGTCCTGGTCGCGTCGTTCGTCCTCTTGGTCTCGGTTCCGAAGACGCTGTAACCGTCAACTAAAAGACGACGATCGGCTTCGTAATCCGAGCCTCGGCGAGCGCGCCGTGCGCCTCGCCGACATCGTCGAGCGCGAATGTCACCGCGCCGACATTGCGCCCGGTGACGACGCCGCTTGCGATGAGACGCAGCGCCTCGCGGGTATCGTTCGGACCGCACGAATAGCTCGCGACGAGCCGCAGGTCCTTGAAATAAAAGGACTCCGCGTCGACTGCAAAGGTCGCGTTCGGATCGAGCGGGGTGAACATCACGACGGTGCCGCCCGGGCGCACGAGCCCGAGTGCCGCGCGCAATGCTTCCGGCGTTCCGGGGCCGCAGATCACGACGTCCGCGCCGGTCTCGGCCCGTTCGGGATGCGCCGAGGTTGCGCCGTTCTTTTCGGCGAGCGCGCGCCGCTCGGCGTTGAAGTCGCTTGCGAAGACGCGCGCACCGAGCGCACGCGCAGCGAGTACGTGCAGTTGCCCCATCACGCCGAGCCCCATGACGTGCACCGCATCTCCCGCGCGCACGCCGCCCCGCCGCAGCGACTTCACGACGCATGCGAGCGGCTCGACGAGCGACGCGTCTTCGAAGGAGACGGCGTCGGGAAGGCGCAGCGTGTCGAGCACGTTCTGGCGGGGAACGCGAAAATACTCCGCCATGCCGCCGGGGTCGATTCGGCTCGTACGCCACTGCTCGCATTGCACGTAGTCCTCGCGCGCGCACGCGGCGCACGCAAAACACGGCGCGTGATGGTGTACGAAGACGCGGTCACCGGGCGCAAAAGGCGCGCCCGCGCCGTCACGCGGCGCTTCGCCCGGACCGACGGATGCGACGACGCCGGCCGGCTCGTGCCCGAAGACGAGCGGCGCCTTGCGCCGGACGTACCATGCCATGACGTCACCGCTGCAGATTCCGCTCGCGCGCGTCTGCACGAGCAGTTCGCCTTCGCCGATCTCCGGCACCGCGCGTTCCTCGATGCGGATGTCGCCGACGTCGTAGAGCACGGCGCATTTCATGGTGGCGTTCACGGTTCGATGCAGGCTTTCAGGCCCGCGCCCGCATCGAGGCTCGCGAAGGCTGCGGCGATTTCGTCGAGCGGATACGCATGCGTGACGAGCGGTAAGACGTCGAGGCGCCGCTCACGGAGCAGCTCGTACGCCGTGCGGACCGCACGCGGCGTGAAGTGGAATGGGCTCATCACGCGGACTTCGTCGTAGTGCAGGCGCTCGGCGGAGAACGTGACCGTCGTGCCCGTCGGAAGCCCGCCGAAGAGCGAAACCGTTCCACCGCGGCGGACCAGCGCGGGCGCAAGCTCCCAGGCACCTTGCGTTCCCGTGCACTCGACGACCGCGTCGGCGCCACGTCCGGCGGCCCGTTCGCGCACCGCGAGCGACGCGTCGCCGGCACGCGCGTCGATCGGTTCGAAACCGAAACGGCGGACGACCTCGAGGCGTTCCTCGCGCCGCCCAACGAGGATGGGGCGAGCGCCGCGTTCGCGCAATACGAGCGCGTGGAGGATGCCGAACGCTCCGTCACCGATGACGGCGACGACGTCGTGCGGCGGCAGGGATTCGATCGAGTGCACGACGCACGAGAGCGGCTCCAAGAAGGCCGCTTCGCGATACGAAAGATGCTCGGGTTTCGGAAAGCAGTTCTGCTCGACGATCGCGCGCGGAACCTCGATGAGATCCGCGTACGCGCCCAAGAGCATCGTCGGCATGAGCCGCTCGCAGAGCTCCTCTTGATGCTGCGCGCACCAGAAGCATGCGCCGCACGGCGCCGTGTGCACGCACATGACGGCGTCGCCCGGGGCGAACTTCGTGACGCCGTCGCCCACCGCAACGACGTCGCCCGAAAACTCGTGACCGAAGCGCGTCGGCGTCGGCATCTGGGGATGACCGCGGCGATACGTCTTCAGATCGGTGCCGTCGGTGAGCGCCGCACGCACGCGCACGGCGAGCGCGCCGGGACCGGGGTCGCGCGCGGGTTCCTCTCGCAGTTCGATGCGCCCGGGCTCGACGAGCACCGCGACGCGCGAGCGTTCGGTCACCGGCGCATCGCCTCGATCGCCGCCTGCGCGTAGCGCGCAAACGGATCGATCTCGAGATTAACGCGATCTCCCGCGGCGCGCAATCCGAGCGTCGTGCGCGCCAATGTCTCGGGGATCAACGCAACCTCGAACCAACCCTCGCCAACAGCGGCGACGGTAAGACTCACGCCGTCGATTGCGACAAAGCCTTTCTCAACGATCGCCGATGCGAGCGCCGACGGACGCTCCACGCGCATCCGTTTGCCTTGGCCTTCGTTGAGGACCGAGAGCACGCCGGACGCGACGTCGACGTGACCGTAGACGAGATGGCCGCCGAGGCGATCCTGCGCGCGCAGCGCGTATTCGACATTCGCGGGATCGCCCGGCCGCCGATCCCGCAACGACGTGCGCGCGAGCGTCTCCGGCACGACGTCGAAGGTCACGACGTCTCCGTCCACGCGCGTAACCGTGAGACACGCGCCGTCGATTGCGATTGAATCCTTGGGCGCCGGATGTTCGGCGGCAACACCCTCGCATTTGACGCGCAAGAACACGCCGCCGCGATCCTCATCGAGCGCGACGATCTTCCCGCGATAGGCGATCAGGCCGCTAAACATCGCTCAAGGTTCCGGAGATCATGACGTCCCGCCCAAATCGCTCCATGCGATCGAAACGCACGGCGCGCGCAGCACCGCCGAGATCGGCGCCGGCGAGCACCGGAACAGCGGCGTCGCTGCGGAGCAAGACGGGCGCGATCGCCCAGTAGAGGCGATCGACGAGGCCCTGCGCGATCAATCGTCCGGCCAGCGTCGGGCCGCCCTCACAGAGTACGCTTTGAATGTCGCGCTCGCGCAGCAACCGTAGTGCCGCAGGCAGATCCAATGCTTGCGCCGATTCCTCGCCGACATACGCGACGTCGGCGACCCTTTCGAGCGGCGAGAACGTTGCGCGCGCCCCGGCCGGCGCCAGAACGATCGTACGCGCGTAGCCGGGCAACGGCAAGAAGACGCGGCGATCCGGCGGGAGGGGTTCTCGTTCGCACGCGACGATCCGCACGAACTCACGCAGGCGATGCGTCGCGGGACGCACCGTGAGCTGCGGGTCGTCGATGCGAACGGTGCCCGCGCCCACCATGACGGCATCGTATGCGATGCGCAGGTCGCGCACGTAGAGCCGCCCTTCCTCGCCCGTGATCCATTCTTGAACGCCGGAGCGCGAGGTGACGTAGCCGTCGAGCGACATCGCCATCTTCAATGCGACGT
Source organism: Candidatus Tyrphobacter aquilonaris (assembly GCA_003133745.1). GTDB lineage: Bacteria > Vulcanimicrobiota > Vulcanimicrobiia > Vulcanimicrobiales > Vulcanimicrobiaceae > Tyrphobacter > Tyrphobacter aquilonaris. The sequence continues at coordinate 1,639 of PKZD01000050.1, read as the reverse complement.
ACGCGCGATCGCGCTCGAGTGAGAAGGAGAAGATTTCAATCAGATCGCGCGCCGCCGCATCGTCGGCGACGACGACCTCGACGCCACGCTCGCGTAGGCGATCGAGATTTCCGTGTCCGCTGCGGTCGAGCGCGCCGACGACGACCCGCGCGATTCCGGCGTCGAGCAGTGCGCGCGTGCACGGCGGCGTCCGTCCAACGTGATCGCACGGCTCAAGTGAAACGTACATCGTCGCACCGCTCGCGTCGCCCGCTTGCGCGAGCGCATTGACCTCAGCGTGCGGCCCGCCCGCGCGATGATGGAACCCTTCGCCAAGGACGTGCCCGTCGCGCACGACGACCGCGCCGACCGGCGGATTCGGCGAAGTGTTGCCGATGGCGTGCGCGGCGAGATCGTAGGTGCGATCGAGAAACGCTCGGTCCGAGGCGGATATCACGGTCAGAACGATTGCGCGATTGCGACGACCAGCGCCTCCTGAACGGTCGCGCCCGCCTCGCGCAGCGCCCGCGCGCAGTCGTCGAGCGTCGCGCCGGTCGTGCAGACGTCGTCGACGAGCACGAGCGGCTCGCCATGAAAATCCCGTTCGCAGACGAAGCGGCCGCTCGCGCCGAGGCGCGCTTCACGCGAGCGGCCGCGCTGCGCATCGCCCGCGCATTGCCGTAGCACTTCTAACGGAAGAGCTCCACTCGCACGAGCTGCGACGCGCGCCATCTCGATCACGCCGTCGAAACCGCGCACTCGCCGCCGCACCGCGGTCGTCGGCACCGGAACGAGCAGCGCACCCGGCACGAGACGGGAACCGAGCCGCTCGCCGAGCGCCCGCGCAACGTCGCGACGCCCGTCCTTGAGCGCGAGCACCGCCGCGCGCAACGCGCCCGAGTATGCGCCGAGGCCGCGCACGAGCAGCGCGTCCTGCCGCCGCTCGAGCGGCGACGCCTCAGCGGCGCAGAGATCGCAGAATCCGGTGCCGATCTCGCCACAGGCGCCGCACTGCGGAGGAAAGAGCAGATCCACGACCTGGTCCCACATGCTCTTCCTTCACGCGCGGCCTTCCGCGTGTCTAGGGACGCGAAACTTCCCGCCCACAGCGGGGTAGGGAATGATATGAGTATTCGAGCCCTCGTCATCGCCTTGTCCGCAGCGGCGCTGCCGCTTGCGTCAACCGCCTCGCCGGCCCACGAGTCGGCTGCGACCGTCCTCGCGCGCGTCCGCGCCGCGACCCTCTCGCGACCGCTTTCGTCGATCGCGTCGATCCGCACGACGAGTTCGGTCGTCGCAGTCGGCCTCCACGGGCAGTCCGTGGAGTGGGACGATCTCGTCAACGAGCGCTTCGTTGCACGCACGACGGGTCCGGGCGCGATCGCCGGTACGAATGGCTGGAACGGCACGACGTCCTGGAACTCGAACGTGCAGGGCATCGTTCGAATCGACGGCGGCGAAAGCACGCGGCTGTCGAACATCGATCAAGGATACATGGCTGCCTATGCGTATCTGCGAGCGGACATGGGAGGCGCAAGCGCGACGTTCGTCGGCGTACGCCATAACGGCAGCACGACATACGACATCGTCGAGATCACGCCGCCGGGCGGCACGCCGCTCGATCTCTCGATCGATGCGAAGACGAACCTCATCGCAAAGG
>PKZD01000013.1 GCA_003133745.1 Candidatus Tyrphobacter aquilonaris | reverse complement strand
CGATGCGGCGGTGTGGCGTCGTGGTGATCGCGAACCACCAGCCGCTGCCAGGATCGATCATGTCGTAGCCGATCATTTCCGCTTCCAGTTCTCGGCTTGCGGGCATGATCCCCAATGAGCCGCGAAGCGGTAGCGGTTGGCGTGCAGCATGTTTCCCTCGTCGAACGTCTCGCACTCCGGCGGCTCCGTCGATGAGACGATGAACTTTCCGCGGCCGTTCGGCGCAGCGTCGAGCACCATCCACTTCTCCTTGCGTGTTTTCGCCCAGATGACCGAGGCGTTGCAGCTTCGGCAACGGCGTATCTGCATACAGCCGACGCCGCCCGGAGTGACGGCAGCGAAGCCTTCGATCGTGCTTTTCATTCGTCGCCCTCCGCTTCGGCGCGCGCTTTGCCAACCTTGAATATCGGTTTCTTTGTTTGTTCAATCCAAAGGCCCGCGAGGCGGGAGTCGTTCTCTAGCTTCGCGAGTTTGCGCTTATCCACGCCGATCATCGGCCAAAGGTCATCCCCAATGCGTTCGTAGAGCGCCTTGATGTCTTCTACCGTCGTGGAAACCTGCGGTCGATACTCCGCGGCGATCCCGTCGAAGTCGACCGTCCCGTTCGCGTCGACGTAGCCTTTCAGCGATGCGCGCACGGTCTTCAGCGCGGCTTCCAGAATCACGAACCGGCGAATGTCGCCCTGCGCCTGGTCGACGGTGAGCGCCTTGTGGCCGTTCGGGACTAAAGCGTTCGCTTCTGCACAGCGCGCAGAGATCGGGCAGTATGAGCAATGGTCGCCAGGGCGAGCCGGGTAACTCTTGGTCCGGTACGCCTCTTCCATCCGGTCGACGATCGACTGAGCCCGCGAGAGCGTGTGCGTCATCGTCCAGTCGTCGATGAACTTCCACTCCGTTTTCACGTTCGATCGTACGAAGTGATTGCGGACGGCGACTCGCTTCTCGTCTGGGAACAGCAGCCGAAAGGCCGTGCCATAGCGGTCGAGTTGTGCGATATGCGCATCGGTCTGGTTCGCGCCCCAGCCAGCTTTGAGGTCCTCGATTCCAATGAACGGCCCGTCATCGTCTTCTTCGCGTGTCACTGAGTCTATGTATCCCGTAAAAGTGGGATAGCCTTGGCCGAGAGAGACTTCGACGTGCATCTCTAGCTCGACGATCGACTCGGCCTTATGCCTGTAGTATTTGGCATAGGTTCGCGCTGCGATCGTGACGCCGTCGAAGTAGTCCGTCGATTGGATCCGCGGGTTCGTGGAAAATACGTGGTGCACGATTTCAGGCACGATTTCTGGCTCTGATTCTTGGCCGGTATCGTTAAGATGTTCACGATACTCGGAGATCACGTCGTGCGTAAGGATACCTTCGATGAGCGCCCGGCTCTCCGGCTCCGCGACCTTTTCGATTTTCACGGCTCGGTAGCGGCTCAAGCAGCTATCCGCCATCTCCATCGTGCTGTGTGAGGCAAACTTAAGAGCCACGTTTCATCTCCACTTCGGTCGTCGCGGCGCAGGGTGCGCAATAGGTGCGGCCATTCAGAATCACCACGACGTAGCGCTCTAGCGGTGCTCCTCGACCTATGCCGAGCTCGCATCTCGCGCAGCGTGTGACCGTTGATACAAGGCTTTTGGCGAAAGCGGCAACATTGATGAAGGACCCGCCATTCGTCCGGGTCGCGTCTTCATCTTCGGCGCGGCTGGACTTTTCGAGTTCGCTCGCGACGCGCTCCTCGTCGGTCATTGGGCGAGCGCTCCGCGTCGTTTGAGCGATTGTTCCAGCGACCAGCGTAAGTCCGGGTCCAGGTCGGTCGTCGTACGCAAGCACCACGAAATATAGTCGGTCGGCACTTCGTTGATCGCCGCGTCTCGATGCTTGCCGAACGGCATCCGCTGATACTCTATCGGCGACGCCGAGAGCGCGATGAGTTCCTCGACGGTCTGCGGACAGTCGCCCATGAGGAAAAGATGCTGCAGCACGGCGCCCGTCACAAGGACATCAGCGAGTGCACGATGGGGCATGATGCCGAACGTGTCTACTTCAAGGTCGAAGTAGTATCGGAGGCCCTGGTTCTTGTATGTCGGAGCGTCGGTGACGAGGTGCTGCGCGAGCCTCCTCGTGCATAACGCTGGACGCTTCGCAAGCGTACCTTCCTCATCCGCGCGCGTGAGAAACGGCAAGTCGAAGGCCAAGTTGTGCGCGACGAGGACCGAATCCGGCGCTTGACGAGCGATGAAGGCTTCCAGCGCGACGAGAACAGTCGCAGGACGCGGTGCGACGACTAGATCGCAGTTGCGCAGGTGGTGAATCGCCGACACGTCGGGAGGGATCGTTTTCTCCGGGCGCACGAGCGTTGCGAACATGGCGAGCGGATTAGCGCTCCCCCCGCGTTCATAGACGGCAGCGGCAACCTCGACGAGTTCGTCGCTCGCTGTGTCGAGCCCGGTCGTCTCGGTGTCGATGACCACGAATGTCGCGTCGAAGAGGTTGGTCATGCTCCGCTCCTCGGCGGCGGCGAGTAGCATTCCGGGCAGGCCAGAACATGGCTCTCGCCGGGTTTCGCCTCGCACGCCGGGCACGGCTCCTTAGTCGTGTTTTTGATCGCGTTCTCCGGCGCTGGCGCCTTCGCTCGCTTCATCTCGACGAGTTGCTCCTGCGCGCGGTCGGCGAGGAACTGCCAGACGTTGCCGCCCTTGATCTTCGTGAACGAGTCGACGTTGACGCCGAAGGTGAACGCCCACGCGAGGCGCTGCGGCTTCTCCTTGACCCCCAGCTCGTTCAGGGTCGCAAAGAGCCGCTTCCGGGTGATGTCGTCGACCATCGTGCCGTCGCCCTCGGGAGCCACGATCCCCAGCGATTCCTGGGGCTGCGCCGGGACTTTCTCGCCCTCCGAGGGTTGAGATACCTCCGGCTCGGAAGTGCCCGTGGCGGGGCTAGGATCGACGGCAGCGGCCTGATTCGCGCGCCGGGTCGAGCGATCGCCAGGACCGCCGGGCCTCTCGGCTGCCTTGGCGAGCCGGTCCCGCTCGGCCTCGAGCTTGGCGAGCAGCTTGCCCTTATCGCTCCCGAGCGCACGGCACTCGATCTCGAGGCGGGCGTTCGTCCACTTCTGGGCCGTCAGGAGATCGACGATCTTCTTGTCGTTCTCGTCGTTCTCTGGGTCGAGCGGGATGACGTCGCCCGGCTGTTGCGGGGTCACGTTCTTCTCGCGGGCCGGGACGTCCATCTGCTCCTCGGCGAGCGCCATCCCCTTGATCGCGTCGGCGAAGAGATCGCGCCCGGTGAACCCGCGCGCGCGCATTTGCTTCATGCGGTCCGGGTACGTTTTCCACGGCCCCTCTTTGCCCCACAGCCCGGCCAGACGCGCGTCATCGGTGGAAAATGTACGCTCGCAGGGCGGCTCGTCGCGCCGGATCATCCGGCAATGGGCGACTTTCTCACCCTTTTCATCCACTTCGAACCACTCCTCGCACGAGACGAACGCTGGATGCTTGCGGATGACAGCCATGAATCCGTCGCCCCACAGAGACGGGCGGCCCTTGATAACCGCGATACTCTGAAGGGCAGCCATCGGAGCTAATCCGATTTCGGATCCGAGTTGAATCGCGATTAGGACGTTTGCCTCTTTGCCGCGGTAGTCCGCCGGCACGAGGTCACTCCTCGATATCAGCGCGCAGAAGGCCATGAGCTCGGTAAAACTCGACGGCGCGACGGCGAATCCCGTGGACGGAGCGTTACTGAGAGCGTTGCGGATGGAAAGCTTGGCCGGCGGTTGCGCTTCGGGCTCGCCTTCCTCGATGGGATGCTCGGTCGGTTCGTTCGTAGCCATAGGTCCTCCGCGGGGTTGCCGCAGCACGGACCGCCGTGGTATCGTTTACGGCAAGTCCAGGGTTCAGGGTTCTAGGTTCGTGCAGAGGCGCTTCCGTTGTCAGCGGGAGCGTTTCTGTTTGACAGAACTGAGAGCCGAAGCATCGACTCCAACTGTCGGATAGAGCGTTCGGAAAACGTCGACTTGGCGGTGCGGCGCGCGAGCGGCTCGGATGATGCTGGCCGAAGCTGGACGTGGAATGACTGCCCTTTCGAGGCGAGGTCACGCGCCGCGCCCGTCGATCTGTACCAGAAGGTCCGAATCTCTGCTCTCTTCGTCATCGACGCGTACTCGTGAACGAGCCGCTCAACGTCATCGTGCAAGCGTAACTCAGGGTCGGAACCCTTTTCCTTGATGATGAGGCCGAGCAGCAGGTTCACAAATCTAGCCGNNNNGTCGCCGTAGCCGTAGCCGTCGAGCGTCAGATGACGCTCGACTACCACGTCCCGCCTACGTCGATCAGCGAGATCACCGCGCGCAACGGAGCGTGCACAGTGCCGACTTCATCGACCTTCGTGCCGGAAAGCGGCCCGTTGACGAGCTCGCCGAGGCCCTTCGACGTGCCCCAATATCGAATGTTCTTCGCGTTTTTGATGACCACGAAGTCCTTTGTTATTGAAACGTCGCCGACGTAGACGAATCCTCGGTCGAGCACGACGATCTGCTTCGCGGTTTTTGATACGCTCGCTCTGGCGCGAGATTTGGTTTTGGTTGCCATGATTCGCCTCTTTATCCGATCAGCGTGGTGGCGTTCAGCTGCTTGATGGCCTTTCGCCACGATCTCGGCGAAGGCGGCGAGATCAGCGATCTGCGCTCTTACGCTCTGCGCTGCTGGCGCGAGCGGTGCTGCGATGATCGGGCGCGCGGGCC
>PKZD01000058.1:127432-160237 GCA_003133745.1 Candidatus Tyrphobacter aquilonaris | reverse complement strand
CGCTGCTGCGAGATCATCGGGACGGCAAGGGCCGCGCGATCGCCGGGCATCACGCCCTCGGCCGTACGCGAGAGGCGTTGCGCTTCTGCCAGCAGGGCCGCGCGCGCGGGAAGCGCCCGATCGGTGTGCGGCATTCGTAAGGTGCGGAAATGCTCCGCGCGCGTTCCGTTCGCATAGCAACAGGACAGCCGATCGCCGTCGATCGCGAAGAAGAGCGTCGCATCGAGTGCCGGTTCGGCGACCCGCGTGGCGCGGTCCAGCGTCGTCAAGACGTCGTCGCTCGATCGCCGCGCCGCGGCAACGAGCGCCCGGAACAACTCCTCCATGCTCTCCGAAGAGTGCCCGAGGAGCGTTACGTTAGGACGGCTTCTTCTTCGGAAGGGGACGCGCGGGGTTGCCGGCGACGCGCCCGCCGGCGGGAACGTCTTTCGTCACGACCGACCCCGCTCCGGTCAGCGCGTCGTCGCCGATCTCGACCGGCGCGACGAGCGAAGAGTTCGATCCGATCAGCGCGCGTTTTCCGATCTTCGTGCGGTTCTTGCGCGTTCCGTCGAAGTTACAGGTGATCGTCCCCGCGCCGACGTTCGCCTCGTCGCCGACCGTCGCATCGCCGATGTAGGAGAGATGGCTCGCCTTCGCCGCGATGCCCAGCTTCGCGTTCTTCAACTCGACGAAGTTGCCGATGCGCACCTCGTTCCCAAGCACCGTCTCACCGCGCAGGTGCGCGAACGGCCCGACGTGCGCGTCGTCACCGATCGTGCTGTCGAGGATCACGCTCTCGCGCACCTCCGTCCGGTTGCCGACCTTCGCATTCGAGAAGCGCGCGTTCGGGCCGAGCGTGCAGCCTTCACCGATCCGCGAGAGGCGCGTGATCGCCGTGTTCGGGTAGATCACCGTGTCGCGGCCGATCTCGAGCTCCGGCTCGAGATACGTCGTCTGCGGATCGACGATCGTGACGCCGTCGCGCATGTGCGCGGCGCAGAGGCGCTCGTTCATCGAGCGGCGCGCCGACGCAAGCTCGGTGCGGTCGTTGATGCCGACGAGGCTGCTCTCCTCGCGGCAAAGGACCGGCGTGACGCGCTCGCCCGCCGACGCGAGCCGTTCGACGGTATCGGTGAGATAGTATTCGCGCTGTGCGTTCTCGTTACGCAGCGCGCCGACGGCGTCGCGCGCCTTCGCTTCATCGATCGCGTAGATCCCGGCGTTCGTCTCTTCGATCGCCAGTTCGACCGGCGTCGCGTCGCGCGCCTCGACGATGCGCTCGACGCGCTCGCCCTTGCGCACGATGCGGCCGAAGTTCGAGGTCGCCTCGGCGCGCACGGTGACGAGCGACATCGCGCCGTCGCCGAGCGCGCCGATGACGCCGCGGAAAATCTCGGGGGTCACGAGCGGCATGTCACCGTTTGCGACGAGAATTCGACCGCCTTTGCGCGGCTCCAGCGCCTCCAATGCGATTCGCAACGCATGGCCGGTGCCGAGTTGCTCGCGCTGCACGACGATGCGACCGCCCGCCTTCATCGTCGCGAGAACCTCTTCCATCTCGGGACTCGCGACGACGACGATCTCCTCGACGCCGGTACCGTGCAGCGCCTGCAGCACCCACCACAGCATCGAGCGCCCGCAGAGTTCGTGAAAAACCTTCGGGACCGCGCTCTTCATGCGCGTACCTTTTCCGGCCGCGAGAACGACCGCGCGCACGCCCCTCACGACGCTTTCTCCAAGACGTCGAGGGCCCCGCGCAACCGCTCGCGCACGAGGTCACGCCCGAGCAACTCCATCGAATCGTACAGCGGCAACGACGTCGGGCTGCCCGTGATCGCCACATAGAAAGGCCGCGCGAGGTCGCGCACTTTGCGCCCGGTCTCTTCCGCGATGCCCTTGAACATCGTGTCGAGCGCTACAGCCGTAAACTCCGGCAGCGTGTCGACCTCGCGCAGCGCGAACGTCAGTGCCTCGCGCAGCGCGGCGTCGTCGAGCTTGCCCGAACGCAGCGCCTCGGCAGAGATCGCAAGTCGGCCGCTGAAGAGAAAGGCGACGAGCGGCCCGAGATCGCTCAAGCGCTCGACGCGCGGCTGCGCGAGCGACGCGATGCGCTCGAGGCGATCCGGCGCAAAGCCCCAACTTCCGGCGCGCTCCATGAAGCCCCGCAGGTCGAGCACTTCGCGCAGATAGCGGCCGTTCAACCAATCGAGTTTCGAGACGTCAAAGACCGGACCGCCGACGGAGACGTGCTCGAGATCGAAGCGCGCCGTCATCTCTTGCAGGCTCATGACCTCATCGCCCTCCGTCGCGGAGTTCGCGAGCAGTCCGAGAAAGTTGAGCAGCGCCTCCGGCAGATACCCCATGCGCCGGTAGAAGAGGATCCCCGTCGGGTTCTTGCGTTTGCTCAGTTTGCTCTTGTCGGGGTTACGCAGGAGCGGCAGATGCGTGAACTTTGGAGGCTCCCATCCGAAATACCGATAGAGGAGCAAATGCTTCGGTGCGCTCGAAACCCATTCTTCGCCACGAACGACATGCGTGATCTCCATGAGGTGATCGTCGACGACGTTGGCGAGATGGTACGTCGGCAAGCCGTCGGATTTCATCAACACCTGCATGTCGACGGCCTTCCACTCGAACTCGATCGGTCCGCGCCGTGAGTCTTCGACGACGCAGATTCCTTCGTTCGGCACCTTCAAGCGCACGACGTACGGTTCGCCTGCAGCTTCGCGGCGAGCGACTTCCTCGGGCGAGTACGTCAAGCACACGCCGTCATAGCGAGACGGCTGATGCGCGGCGCGCTGCGCAATCCGCATCTCCTCCAAGCGCTCTTGCGTGCAGAAGCACTTGAAAGCGTGACCTTCGGAGAGCAACCGCTGCATGTATTCCTGGTAGATCGCGGAGCGTTCGCTCTGGCGATACGGTCCGTGCGGACCGCCGATGTCGGGGCCCTCGTCCCACGACAATCCGAGCCAATGCAACGAATCGAGGATCGCAATCTCCGATGCCGGCGTGCTTCGCGCTCGGTCGGTGTCCTCGATGCGCAGAATGAACTCGCCGCCGTGCTTGCGCGCGAGGCAGTAGTTGATGAGAGCGACGTACGCGGTGCCGACGTGCGGGTCGCCCGTCGGCGACGGTGCAACGCGCGTTCGAACCTTCAAGACATCAGCCTACGAGTTCGCGATGCTTCCCGCACTCGCGTTCGATGAAGTCGACGATCTCCTGCAGTGGTGCACCCGGAGTAAATATCTCGCGCACGCCCAAACGCTTCAGCTCCGCAACGTCTTCCGGCGGGATCGTGCCGCCGCCGAAGAAGACGACGTCACCCGCATCTTGCGCCTTCAACTGTTCCACGACGAGCGGGAAGAGCGTCATGTGCGCGCCGGAAAGAATCGAGAGGCCGATGCCGTCGGCATCCTCCTGAATCGCGGTCTGCACGATCTGTTCGGGCGTCTGGAAGAGGCCGGTGTAGATGACCTCCATCCCGGCATCGCGCAGCGCGCGCGCGATGACTTTGGCGCCGCGATCGTGTCCATCGAGGCCCGCCTTGGCGACGATGATCCGTAATGGTCGCGCCCGCATCAGTGCGGCCGCTTCGCCGCGTGGAGCGGCACGATCGAAAACCGATCGCGCAGGCGACTCAGGCGCAGCGCTTCCTCGAGCTTTTGCTTCACTTCGGAGAGCGTGCGTCGCACGCGCCGGCGGCGAATATCACTGGTTCCTTGCATGGTGGTCAGAATACGCTCCGTTCCACATATCTGCCGTAGATCTCGACCATCGCATCGACGATCTCGCCTTCCGTGCAGTACGCGTTCACGCAATCGATGAGATGCGGCATGACGTTGTCCTTCGGATCGCGACAGGCGCGCTGCAGCCGTTCGAGCGACGTGCGAACTGCGTTCGCGTCGCGATTCCCGCGCACGTCCTGCACCGAGCGCGCTTGCTGCACTTCGGTCTCCTGCGTGATCCGCAGCCGCTCGAAATCGCCCGATTCCTCTTCCTTCGCAAAGGCGTTGACGCCGACGATCACGCGGTCTTTCGACTCGATCGAGCGCTGGTACCGATAGCTGGCCTCGGCGATCTCCTTTTGGAAGAATCCCGCTTCGATGGCTTCGATGACGCCGCCGTACTCCGCGATCTGCGTGAAGTATGCCTCGGCCTCGCGCTCCATCTCGTCGGTCAGCGCTTCGATGAAATAAGACCCGCCGAGCGGATCGACGACGTTCGTCACGTTCGTTTCGTAGGCGAGCACCTGCTGCGTACGTAGCGCGATCTCCGCGGATTTCTCCGTTGGAAGCGCGTGCACTTCGTCCATCGAGTTCGTATGGAGCGATTGCGTGCCGCCGAGCACCGCCGCCATCGCCTCGTAGGCGACGCGCACGATATTGTTCTCCGGTTGCTGCGCCGTCGCGCTGCAGCCCGCGGTCTGCGTATGGAACCGCAACTGCCACGATCGTGGATCCTTTGCGCCGTAGCGCTCGCGCATGTGCCGGGCGTAGATGCGGCGGGCGGCGCGGAACTTCGCGATCTCTTCAAAGAAGTCGATGTGCGAGTTAAAGAAGTACGAGAGGCGCGGTGCGAAGGAATCGACGTCCATGCCGACGGCCACGCATGCCTCGACGTACGCAAACCCATCGGCGAGCGTGAAGGCCAACTCTTGCGCCGCGGTCGAGCCCGCTTCGCGAATGTGATAGCCCGAGATCGAGATCGTGTTCCAGCGCGGCATCTCCGTGGTGCAGAACTGGATCATGTCGACGATGATGCGCATGTGCGGACGCGGAGGGAATATCCACTCCTTCTGCGCGATGTACTCTTTGAGAATGTCCGCCTGAACGGTCCCTCCGAGCACGCGGCGTGAAATGCCCTTCTTCTCCGCGGCGGCGACGTATTGCGCGAGCGCGATTGCGGCGGGACCGTTAATCGTCATCGACGTCGTGATCGCACCCATGTCGATGCCGTCGAAGAGCGTCTCCATGTCGGCGAGCGAGTCGATCGCGACGCCGCAACGCCCGACTTCACCGCGCGCCTGCGGTGCATCGGAGTCGTATCCCATGAGCGTCGGCATGTCGAACGCAACCGAAAGTCCCGTCTGTCCCTGCTCGAGCAAGAAATGATAGCGTTCGTTCGTCTGACGCGCCGTGCCGAAGCCGGCGAACTGCCGCATCGTCCAAAGGCGATCTCGATAGCCATTCGAGTGCAGGCCGCGCGTGTACGGATAACCGCCCGGATACGCCAAATCACGCGCGAGATCGAGGTGCTCGACGTCCTGCGGCGTGTAGACGGTCTTGAGCGGAACGTCGGAAATCGTGCGGTCGACGGCGCCCGAACCGGGGCCTCGACGCGCCTTCCCGGTTTGCGACGCCTGCTTCCACGCCTCGCCTTGCGCCTCGAACTCGGGGGTCGTCTGCGCCCCGAGGCCGCTTGCGCGATCGATTATCCTCGCCACGAAGCCTTCTTCACGCGCCCCGCCCCGAGGTCATTCCCGAATCCCCAGGGATCGCAGGACGCGGGCCGCCGCCGCGTAGGGATCGCCGTCGATCGAGGCGTCGGCATCGAGCGCACGCTCGACGAGATCGCCGATGCGGCCCGCGGCGATGTGGCGGACCTGATGCGCGAAGGCTTCGCGCCGGCGGCGCTCGATTTCGCCGCTTTCATTCAAGTAGACGGCGTGCCGCTCGATCGCGGCCCATAACTCGTCGATGCCGTCGCCGGTGAGCGCCTGCGTCGCGACGAGTTCCGGCACCCAGGCGCCGTACGCTGCGATCTCGATCATCGAGCGAATCTCGCGGCGCAACTGGTTCGCCATCGGGTGATCGGACTTGTTCACGACGAACACGTCGGCGATCTCCATGATGCCGGCTTTGAGCACCTGAACGGAATCGCCGCTGCCCGGCTGCAGCGCGACGATCGTCGTCTGCGCCAACTCCGCGATCTCGACCTCGCTCTGTCCCGCACCGACCGTTTCGATGAGAACGACGTCGAAGCCGAAGGCGTCCATGAGCAATGCGGCATCGGCGGTCGCACCGGCGAGGCCTCCGAGATGTCCGCGGCTCGCCATCGAGCGGATGAACACGTCTGCATCGGTGAAATGTTCGGTGAGCCGGATGCGGTCGCCGAGCAACGCGCCGTGCGTGAACGGTGAACTCGGATCGACGGAGATGACGCCGACTTTCTTTCCGAGAGTGCGCGCCTTACGCACGAGCGCCGCGGAGAGCGTCGACTTGCCGACGCCCGGAGGACCGGTGAGGCCGATCGTCGTCGCGCGCCCCGCGCGCGCATAGAGTGCGCTGATGAGCGGCGCGCCGAGACCCGATTCCGAAAGCGAGATCGCGCGAGCGAGCGCTCGCGGTTTGCTCGCATCGAAATCGCGCAAGAGCGCGTCGATCGTCGCCTGCCCCTTCAAAGCAAGGCAGGATTGCGGCGGCCGCGGCGGCGCACCTCTTTTAAATGGCGCTACACGCCGCCGTCCTCGCGTTATCGCTCGCCGCCGCGCCGCGAGCGAGCATCGACCATATCGTGCGCTACGTCATGGGCGATCGACACGTCCTCGGCCTCTCGCTTGCCGTCGTGCGCGACGGCCGCATTGTCTACGCGCGCGGCTACGGCTTCGCCGACCGGCGACGCAGCGTGCGCGTGCAACCCTCGACCGTTTTCGCGATCGCCTCGCTCGAAAAACCGTTCATCGCAGCAAGCGTGCTGCGTCTGTGCGAACGCGGGCGGGTTTCGCTCGACGACCCGCTCTCGAAGTACGTGCCGTGGTACGTCGCCGCTCGCGACGTGACGATCCGCGAACTGCTCTCGAACACGAGCGGCATTCCCGATTACGCGCAGTTGCCCGGCTTCGACCGCACGTCGCGCAACCCGGTTTCCCCGGAGGCACTCGTGCGGCGCGTCGCCGTGCTCCCGCTCCGTTTCGACCCCGGTACGCAGTGGAGTTACAGCAATACCGACTACGTCTTGCTCGGCATGATCCTTCAGAAGGTGACGCGCATGCCGCTCGCCGCGTGGCTGCATCGCGATCTCTTCGCGCCGCTTGGATTGGGCGCGACGGCGAGTTGGGTGCCAATCTTGCGCGAGCGCGATCGCGCGCAGGGAAGCGTCGCGCCCGGAACGCCTTCGCTCGCGTTCGCGGCGGCGGACTTGGAATCGAGCGCCCTCGATCTCGGACGTTGGATCGACGATCTGTTCGCGTTGCGCGTCGTCGATGCAAACGACCTCACGCAGATGACGGACGGGATGGGGTTGCTCGCCGGAGACATCGGCGCGCTGCGGGGCGCATGGCATAGCGGCTACATCGAAGGTTATTCGTCGTATCTTGCGATCGTGCCGTCGAAAAGGTTGGGCGTCGTGCTCCTCTGCAACGCCGACACCGTCGACCTCGGGCCGCTCGCGCAAAGCGTGATTGAGGACGCGCTGCGATAGCATGATCGCTCGCGCCGCCGCCGCAGCCATGCTCCTCGCGGCGCTCGCCACCGCGTGCCCCGCACGAGGGCAGACGCTCATCGTCCCGCTCACCGGCGGGCGCCAGCGCGCGATCGAGCCGGAGACACTCTTTCACACGCTCTTCACCGATTTCTTTCTCGAAGACGACGCGACGACGTACGTGCAGACCGGCGACATCCCCGCGATGTGGCTGCGCGATTCTTCCGCCCAGACGATTCCGTACGTGCGATTCGATTCGGCTTTCCCCGTCCTGCGCGAGCGCACCGCCGGCGTCATCGAGCGCGACGCGCGCAACATCCTCACCGATCCGTACGCGAACGCTTTCCAGGCCGACTACCACGTGTGGGAGCGCAAGTGGGAAGTCGATTCGCTCGCGTGGCCGGTTTTGCTCGCGTGGGTCTACTGGCGCACGACGGGCGATCGCTCCATCTTCACGCAGGATCTGCATCGTGCGTTACGCCTCGTCGTCTCGACGTACTCGTGCGAACAACGCCACGCGCGCTGCAGCCGCTATCGCTATCCGTTTCACACGATTACGAACGACACATACGACGGTGACACCGGGCTGATTTGGGGCGCGTTCCGTCCCTCGGACGACGCGGTGCAGTATCGCTTCAACATCCCGCAAAATACGATCGCCGTCGTCGCGCTGCGCGAACTCGCTTCGCTCGCGACCGACGGCTACGGCGATCGGAATCTTGGGGCGAGCGCGACGGCGCTCGGCGCTTCGGTGCAGGTCGGGATCGAGCGCTACGGGCGTTTCTACGACGAGCGACGCGGAATGTGGATGTACGTGTACGAGACCGATGGCTTCGGGCGTAACGCGCTCATGGACGATGCGAACATCCCCGACCTCATCTCGCTGCCGTACTTGGGCTGGTGCTCCGCCTCCGACGTCACGTATGTGAACACGCGCGCCTTCGTCTTGAGTCGGGCCGATCCGTACTACTACGTCGGCCGCTACGCGAGCGGTGTCGGCAGCCCGCACACGCCGGCCGATAACATCTGGCCGCTCGGGATCATCGGGCGCGCGCTCACCTCGACCTCATCGCTCGAGGTCGCGACCGCGATTACGACGCTCGCCGAGACCGACAGCGCGGACGGCCTCATCCACGAAAGCTTCTACGACGACGGCTACTGGCGCTTCACGCGCTCCGAGTTCGGGTGGGGCAACGCACTCTCCGCGGAGTTGATCTTTCGAACGCTTGCTGGCGAAACGGCGACGCCCTTCGTCGAACCCGGCGTGCTGCTTCCGTTCGAGACGCGCACGCAGACGCCGACGCTCGTGCCGTTGGTTACGCAGATCGAAAACGAGGCAGCGATCCTCGACGCGCTGCAGCGCTTGCTCGGCGGCTGACTACGCCCCGTAACGGCGACGGCGGTCGCCGAAGGAGCGAATGGCGTCCGCGAAGCTCTCGGCGGTGAAGTCGGGCCACATGAGCGGCAGCGTCATGAGTTCGGTGTACGCAAGTTGGTAGAGAAGAAAGTTCGAGACGCGCTGATCTCCGCCGGTTCGGATGAGCAGATCCGGATCCGGCGCATGCGGCGCGTATAACCGTTCGCGCAACGCGCTCTCATCGACGCTCGCCGGATCGAGCCGGCCCGCTTTCACGTCGTCGGCGATTGCACGCACCGCGCGCAGGATCTCCGCGCGCCCGCTGTAGTTGAGCGCGAGCGTCAGCGTCATGCGGACGTTGTGCGCGGTGCTCCGAACGAGATCGCGCACGGCGGCGCGCGCCGGAAACGCAAACGCATCGAGATCACCGATGACTTCGACGCGCACGCCCTGTTGCATCAATGAAGATTTTTCGCTCTGCGCGCACGCGGCGCAAAGTTGCATGACGACGCCGACCTCGCTCGCATCTCGCGTCCAGTTCTCCGTGGAGAAGCCGTAGACGGTGAGTCGGCCGACACCCGCATCGAGGGCGCCGCGCACCGCTTCTCGCAGGGCGACGACGCCGCGGCGATAGCCTTCCGCGATCGGCAGGCCGTGCTCGCGCGCCCATCGGCGATTGCCGTCCATGATGACGGCGACATGATCGGGGACGTCGGCAAGGGAAGCGGCGTGCAACATCCTTTACTTTGTACTACAAAGTGAAGCCGGACGCAAGCGGGCGGCCAGCGGGGGGAAGCCGCGCCGTCGCCAACCACCACGGTCGGTATGAACCAAGGCTACTATCGGTATCCGACGATCGCGGGCAACCGGATCGTCTTCGTCTGTGAAGACGACCTCTGGAGCGTCGGCGCCGAGGGCGGCGCCGCCGTCCGGCTCACGGTGAGTTTCGGCGCGTGTTCCTTTCCTCGGATCTCGCCGGACGGCCGATGGATCGCCTTTACCTCGACCGACGAAGGTCATCCGGAAATCTACGTCATGCCGGCCGAAGGCGGAGAACCGCGTCGCCTCACGTTCATGGGCAGCACCCTTGCATGGACGCTCGGCTGGAGCGACGACGGCCGCGAGATCGCGTTCGTCGCAAACCCCGGAGCCTGGTATCCGAACGAGACGCGCGCCTTCATGGTACCCCTCGAAGGCGGGATGGCGCGCGAACTGCCCTTCGGTCACGCAAAATCGCTCGCGTTCGGCGGACGCGATGCCGTGGCGATCGGACGCAACGCGGTCGATCCCGCCCGTTGGAAGCGCTACCGCGGCGGCACGGCGGGAGAGATTTGGGTCGATGCCTCCGGAAGCGGAACGTTCACGCACCTCAACCTTCCCGACGGAAACCCGACGTGGCCGATGTGGATCGCCGACCGCATCTTCTTCCTCGCCGATCACGAGGGCATCGGCAACATCTACTCCTGTTCGATGGCCGGCGGCGACGTGCGGCGCCACACGAACGAGAGCGAGTACTACGCGCGCTTTCCATCGACCGACGGAGCGCGGATCGTCTACGCCTGCGGCGGACGGATCGTGCGCTATGACGTCGCAGAGGACGACGTTCGCGAGATCGAGATCGAAACGAACTCCGCGGCGCCGCAGACGATGCGACGCTTCGAAAGCGCGGCCGAATCGCTCGAACACGTTGCGCCGCATCCCGATGGAACGAGCATCGCGCTGATCGCACGCGGCCAGCCGTTGACGATGCCGCTCTTCGAAGGCGCGGCGATGCACCACGGGATCGGCAGCCGCGCTCGGTATCGCTTGGCGGAATGGCTCCACGACGGAAAGCGTTTTATCTGCGTCACCGATGCGAGCGGCTACGAGCAGTTCGAAGTGCACGACGCCGAAGCGGCGAAACCGCCGCAGTTGGTCACGGTCGGCGATATCGGGCGCATCACCGAACTCGCCGCCTCGCCGACGCGCGATCTCGTCGCGTTCGCGAACCATCGCCACGAGTTGTGCGTCCTCGATCTGGATGACGGACGCATTCGCACGCTCGACAAGAGCCCCGCTCGACGCGTGACCGATCTTGCCTTTTCGCCCGACGGGCGTTTTCTTGCATACGCGTGGACGCCGGTCGTCGGAACGTCGATTCTGCGCGTCGCGAGGGTGAAGTCGGGACGCGTGCACGACGTGACGCCGCCGTTGCGCGAGGACCGGTCGCCCGCATGGGACCCGGACGGCAAGTATCTCTACTTCATCTCGACGCGCGATTTCAACCCGGTCTACGACGCGCTCCAGTTCGATTTGAGTTTCCCCCAAGCAAATCGGCCGTTCGTCGTGACGCTGCGCGCCGACGTGCCGTCACCGTTCGTTCCGAAACCGCATCCGATCCACCGCGACCACGATCACGGGGCGCACGAGCGTAACGGAAAGCGCGAGGAGAAGAACGACATCACGATCGACTTCGACGGCATCACCGGACGCGTGCTCGGGTTTCCGGTAGAGGAAGGCGACTACGCACAGATCGTCGCGGCCCGCGGACGCGTCCTCTTCACGCGCTTTCCGGTCCGCGGCGTGAAGCCGGTCTCGCGCGACGACGAGCAGCCCGAAGAGAGCGGAACGCTCCTCGCCTACGATTTCGAGCAGCAGCGCAGCGCAACGATCGCGCACGAGGTCGGCGAGATCCGCCTCGGCGAGGACGGACGCACGCTCTTCTACCGCTCGCAGCACCGGTTGCGCGCGATCGACGCGCTCAACGATTTGCCCGAGGAGGGCGACGAGCAGAAGCCGTCGTCCGAGACGGGTCGCAAGAGCGGCTGGATCGATCTCGAGCGCGCGAGCGTCGAGATCGTGCCGCGCGACGAGTGGGCGCAGATGTTCCGCGAGGCCTGGCGTCTGCAAACGGAGCAGTTCTGGGTCGAGGACATGAGCGACATCGACTGGGACAGAGTGTACGATCGCTATTGCTCCGTGCTCGATCGCGTGCGGACGAGAACGGAGCTTTCCGATCTCATCTGGGAGATGCACGGCGAACTCGGAACGTCGCACGCATACGAGTGGGGCGGTGACTTTCGCGAACCGCTGCCGTACCAGCGCGGCTTTCTCGGAGCCGATTTTCAATGGAACGAGGACGAGGGAGGCTATCGCATCGAGCGCATCTACCGTGGCGATTCGTGGAATCGCGACAGCGATTCGCCGCTTGCGGAGCCCGGGCTCGACATCGACGTCGGCGACGTGCTCACGGGCATCGGTGGAAAGCGTTTAACGAAGGAGCAGACACCGGACCGGACGCTCGTGAACGCCGCGGATCGGGAGATCGCGATCACCGTGCGGCGCGGACGCAATCCCGAGCGCAACCTGATCGTGAAGGCGCTGAACAGCGAAGCCGCGCTCCGCTATCGCGCATGGGTCGAGGCGAAGCGCGCATACGTGCGCGAGCGCACGGACGGCCGCGTCGGCTACGTGCACATTCCCGACATGGGACCGTGGGGTTTTGCGGAGTTCCACCGCGGCTACTTGAGCGAGTTCGACCGGCGCGGCTTGATCGTCGACGTGCGTTATAACCGCGGCGGCCACGTTTCCCCGTTGCTGCTCGAAAAACTCGCGCGCAAGCGCGTCGGATACGACACGCCGCGTTACGGCGTCGCGATGCCGTATCCGCCGGAATCCGTCGGCGGTCCGATGGTCGCGCTCACGAATCAGTTCGCGGGCTCCGACGGCGACATCTTCAGCCATTGCTTCAAACTCTACAAACTCGGGCCGCTCGTCGGGAAGCGCACGTGGGGCGGCGTCGTCGGCATCGACCCGTACCACCATCTCGTCGATGGGACGATGACGACGCAGCCGGAGTTCTCGTTCTGGTTCGTCGACGTCGGATGGAGCGTCGAGAACTACGGGACCGATCCCGACTACGAAGTGGACATTGCGCCGCACGATTATCGCGATGGCCGCGATCCGCAGCTCGACAAGGCCTTGGAACTGATGGAAGAGGCGATCGCGCACACGGTTTCCATGCGACCGGACCTGACGACGCGCCCGTCTCTGCCGCTTCCAAGCCTTGCGTAGAAGCGGACGATATCATCGGCTCCGGCGAGCGCGGCGCGGCCTGACGACATCGCAGGCGGCAACGTGATCGTCTACCATCCCGACGGCTTGCATGTAGGCGTACATGATGGTCGGCCCTACGAACCGGAATCCCCGGAGGCGTAAGTCTTTGCTGAGGGCCTCCGCCTCTCGTGTCGTCGTGGGGATGCCCGAGCGATGCTTGCGGCGGATGGGCTTGCCTCCCACGAAGCGCCAGACGTAGGCATCGAAGGAGCCGAACTCACGCTGAACCTTGAGGAACGCCCGCGCGTTCGTGACCGCGGACTCGACCTTCATTCGATTGCGAATGATGCCGGGATCCTCGAGAAGGCGCTCGATCTTCGCCGACGTGAAGCGCGCGACGCGAGCGGGATCGAAGTTGGAGAACACCGTGCGATAGCGTTCGCGCTTCCGTAGGATCGTCAGCCAGCTCAAGCCCGCCTGCGTTCCCTCGAGAACGAGGAACTCGAAGAGCGTGCGATCGTCGTGCACCGCGCGCCCCCACTCGCGATCGTGATACGCGATCATCTCCGGCGTGGTCGCCCACGCGCAACGCTGACGCTTCTTCACGCGCAAACGCTAAATGGTAACGTACACGTAGCGCTGCGTCTCCGGGTTCCAATGCAGCGGAAAGGAAACGACCTTGCGGATCGTGGGCAGTTTGATCGCGCCGACCTCGTCGATCTCGACGTCGACTCGGACCGTGAGATCGAAACGCGCCGAGAAGAGGCCGCCCTTCTCCCACGCGCCCGGGCTTCCGTCGGGCAGCACGCCGTGCCAATGGCTCACCTCGCCGCCGATGCTTCCCTTCTCATAGCCGAGCTTCATCGCCCACGGCCCCTCCTTGAGCGGCCGCAAGATCACCGAACCGGCCTGCACGCTGGGGATGCGTGCGGCGATTGCGAGATCGAATGCGTTGTTCACCTCACGCTGCTGTTCGAAATCCTGATGAACGGAATAGAAAAGTCCGAAGTTTTCGAACGCGTCGTAATCCGCCCAGATTTGCTGTCGGTTAGCCATCGCACACCTCCTACGAAGTCTAAAGTTAAATAATGTCTTGCCGCGCAGCCTCTGCCAGCAACTGCGAACGGCTATTCACGCCGAACGTCTTGAAAACAAGCTTAATGTGGTTGCGCACCGTGAACTCGCTGCGTCCCAGTTCCTTCGCGATCGCCTTTGACGACAATCCGCGGCACATCGCTTCGAAGACCTTCCGCTGCATCGGCGGAAGCTTCGCATGGCGCTGGTCGCCCATGACGTGCAGTTCCTTGCCGAGCCAGCTCCCCATGTAGTGCCGCAACTTTTCCTTCGCGATGTCGAGGTACGATTCGTCGCGCATCGCCTCGAAGAGCCGCAGCGCGGCGCGTCCCGCGCGCCACTCGTAACCGTACTTCTTGAATCCGTCCAGGCTCTTGCGCAGCGATTCGATGCCGAGCCGCCGTTTGCCGGTCGCGAGATGAACGACGCCGGAGGAGTACCCGGCGATCGCCGCGAGCCGCGGATCGTCATGGAACTGCGAATGACGCGACTTGCTGTCGCTCAACTCGTCGTATTGCGCGAGATAGAAGGCCGCCTTCGACGTGTCACTCGGCGCGAACAGTTCGGCGAGCAGTAGAAGTCCGGTCCGCTCCTCGCCGCGCGCCCTCTGCCAATCGGCGCGCGCGGCATAGTCCTCGGCTTCGGCGAGTTCCTGTGCGGTCCACAGCGGCTCACCGTTGCTGCGCGCGAGATAGGCGCGATCGCAGGCCGCGACCGCGCGCCACGCGTCGCCGACGGGCTGCTCGCCACTCCACTTCAAATAGCGAAAAGCGTTGAAATAGTCGCCGAGCAGCGCGTGGCACCAGCCGACGGCCCGAAGCGCTTGGAACCGCTGCACCGCGAAATCCTCGGGCCACGCGGCGCCGGCTAACTGCGCATCGACGACGGCCAAGGCGCCGGGAACGTGCATCTCTCGTGCGAGCACTGCGAGCGACTGCGTCGCGTCGGCTCTGATCTCGGCCGCTTCACCGCCGTGCGATTCCGCTTTTCGCAACAGGTCGAGCAAGACGTCGGCCTGCTTGCGATAGCGCCCTTCGCGGGCGAAGACGCAGCTTTCGAGGTAGCGAGCGCGCAACCGCAGGATCGGCGTGCGGGCCTTCTGCACGAGTGCGAGCAGCTCGCGAGCCGTTTCGGTCTTCCCTTCGGTGAGATAGCGTTGCGTCCGGTAGTACGCGATCTCACCCTGCAAATCGCGATCTCGTTTCAATCGCGCTAACCTCTCGGCTTCGTCGAAGAACTCGTCCGCGGCGGCGAACTTCGCCATCTCACCGTTGGCGGCGCCGAGCAACATCGCGCGTTGCGCCGGCTCTGTTTGTCCCGAGCCTTTTCGGTCGGTCAGGAGCCGTATGACGGACGGATACTCGTCATCTCTCAGGAATATGCGAGCGCGCAGCAGGGCAGCGTCGAACGGCGCAGCGCTTCCGGCGAAATAATCGAAGGTCCGTGCGGCGTCTTTATAAGAAGCGCGCTCGTAAGCGGCGCGCATCACGTCCACCCAGTTCGATCGATTGGGTGCGACGGCAATCTTCAGTCGTGGCATGCGGCGCTTCCATTCCACGGCGGGGCAACCGACCCATGCGAACCCCCGAATTATGGCTTGATCGAGCTAGGTTGCTCGAGGGCCCGGGAACCGCCCGCGCGCCGTGTCGGATCGATCGCGTCGAGAAGCGCGGGATAGACGCGGTCGGCCAGTGCGACGGCGTGCTCGGGTTCGATGATGTCGTGCGACGGCGGCATTCCGCGTAATACGCGATGTTCGATCGCGGCGCCGTGCGCGTTCCAGCGGCGTACGAGCGCGCGAATCGCACGATTGTCAACGCCCATTTCCCCGGAGTTCGAGACGACGACGACCGCGCGTGTCTTCGGAGGGCCGAGCGCCGCGTCGCGCATCACGTCGTTTGAAATGCGGTAGAGATATGCGATCGCATGGGTGGGATAGCGCGGGTAGCCGTGCGCCGGCATGAGGCGCTCGCGCCGAACCGGATCCCACCAGATGAACCAATTCGGCACGCGCAACAATGCGTTCGTCGTGATACGCATGAGGGAGTTCGGCATCCAGGGGACGCCAAGGAATGGCGCGATCGCGACGGCCCGATCGAAGCTCTCACGCTGCGCAAGCCAGAGCGCGAGCGTACCGCCTGCGGAGAATCCCGCGATCGTAACCTGCTCGCCGAGCGTGCGTCCGATCTCGAGGCTCTCCCGCGCAACCCATCGCAAGTGCTCGTCGGTCAGCCCCGCGAGCGCATCCGTCATCCGCTCGCCGTATCCGTGACGCGGAAGGCGCGGCACGAGAACGTTGTGGCCGCGCGCAAAGAGATCGCGCGCGAAGCGAATGAACTGCGTCGGGCTGGCCGTGAAACCGTGAAGGAGCACGATCGCTCGCGGGCGCACGCCCCCGTGCGAGAGCACGATCGTCTTCCCCGGCGCGGAGACGCGCTCGTGGTCGCGCGCGAGAAAACGGTCGAGGGCGTCGGAGTCGGGCATCATGGGAATGGTATCATACGTATCATGCCCGATCGTGCCCGCGAACTGATCGCCCTCGAAGAGCGCTACGGTGCGCACACCTATCGCCCGCTCGACGTCGTCGTGGAGCGCGCCGAAGGCGTCTGGCTCTGGGACGTCAACGGGAGACGCTATCTCGATTGCGTGAGCGCGTACTCGGCGCTGAACCATGGCCATGCCCATCCGCGCATTCGCGCGGCGCTCGTAGAACAGTCGCAGCGCCTCTCCTTGACGTCGCGCGCGATGTACAACGATCAACTTCCGCTTCTTCTCGAACGGCTTTCGTCGGTCACCGGTTACGAATCGGCGCTGCCGATGAACACCGGCGTCGAAGCGGTGGAGACCGCGATTAAACTCGCGCGCCGTTGGGGTTACGAGGTCAAGAACATCCCGGCCGACCGCGCGGAGATCGTCGTCTTCGACAACAATTTCCACGGCCGAACGATCACGGCGATCTCCGCAAGCTCAACGGAGCAGTACCGTTCCGGTTTCGGACCGCTTCTGCCGGGTTTTGTCTTCGTGCCTTTCGGCGATCTCGGCGCGCTCGAACGCGCGCTCTCGCCGCGCACGTGCGCCGTGCTGATCGAGCCGATTCAAGGCGAGGGCGGCGTCGTCGTTCCGCCGGAGGGATTTCTGGCGGACGCCGCACGCGTGTGTCGAGAGCACAACGTGCTCTTCGTCGCAGACGAAATCCAAACGGGGCTCGGCCGCACCGGCGATCTCTTCGCCTGCGACCACGAACGCGTGCGTCCCGATATTCTCATCGTGGGAAAGGCGCTCGGAGGCGGATACTACCCCGTCTCCGCGGTGCTCGCAAGCCGTGCGCTCATGGAGCTCTTCGGCGCGGGTGACCACGGGAGCACCTTCGGCGGCAATCCGCTTGCCGCGGCGGTCGCGCGGACGGCCCTCGACGTCACGGTCGAGGAGGATCTGCCGGGGCGTGCACGGAGCGCGGGCGAGACGATCCTCTCGGGGCTGCGGGCGATGCCGTCGCCGAGGATCAAAGAGGTGCGTGGCCGCGGGCTACTGATCGGCGTCGAGCTCGACATGCCTGCGCGCACCCTCGCCGACGCGCTGCTCGCGCGCGGCATCGTCGCCAAGGATACGCACGAACGCGTGCTGCGGATCGCACCGCCGCTCGTCATCGATAACGAAGCGACCGCACTGCTGCTCGATCGTTTCGCCGACGCGATCCTCGTCCCGGCGTAAAGGTCGGCGCGGGCGCTTGACACTGCGGCAGGCCCCTGGTACGCTCTCCGAGCCGAAGCAGCGTCCCGCCAGGGGCGCTCACCGGATGCCTTCGGGCGATCCGGTCGCACTCGAGGAACCGCCGGCCGGTTCCACAAGTGGGGTTGCTTCGGCAGCGCCATTTTTTGTTTCCAAGGGGGTAACGCCATAGCTCGACCGCTCCGCATCAACGATCAGATACGCATTCGCTCCGTTCGCGTCATCGACGAAAACGGCGAACAACTCGGCATCATGCCGACCGACGACGCCCAGGCGCGAGCCCGCGTCGCCGGACTCGATCTGATCGAAATCTCACCGAACGCGCAACCGCCGGTCTGCAAGATCGGCGACTATGGGCGACTCAAGTACGAGCAGTCGAAGAAAGACAAGGACGCGCGAAAAAAGCAGCGGCACTTCGAGTTGAAAGAAGTGAAGCTGCGCCCGAAGATCGAGACGCACGACTACGAGACGAAGGCTCGGATGGCGGAGCGCCTCCTCCAGGACGGGAGCAAGATCAAAGTGACGATCATGTTCCGCGGGCGCGAGATCACGTATACGGCGTTTGGACGGCGATTGCTCGATCGCATGGCCGAAGATATGACGCCGCTGGCGATCGTCGAGCGCGAGCCGAGGCTCGAAGGAAAGAACATGTTCATGATCTTGGCGCCGCGCGCAGTGCCAACCGGTCCGCCGAAGTACTCCGTGCCGCCAAAACAAAAGGAGCAGCCCAGTGCCTAAGATTCGAACGCATCGCGGAACCGCCAAACGCGTCAAGGTGACGGCGAACGGCAAAGTGCTGCATCGTCATCAGTTCGACGGTTGCGGTCACATTCTCAGCAAGAAGTCGCAGAAGCGCAAACGCCATTTCCGCAAGGATCAGCCGACGGCGCCCGGAGACATGCGCCGCATTCGCGCGATGATCCCGTACTTGGTTTAGGAGGGATCGAAGATGGCACGAATCAAGCGGGGCGTCCAAGGCCTCAAACACCGTCGCCGCGTGATGAAGCTCGTCAAGGGCTTCCGCGCCGCTCGCCGGCGCAACTACCGCGTCGCGAACGAAGCGCTGCTCAAGTCGCTCGCCTATGCGTTTCGCGATCGCCGCGTCCGCAAGCGCGACTTCCGCTCGCTGTGGATCAGCCGCATCAACGCAGCCGCGCGCCGCGAGGGTCTCTCCTACTCGCTGCTCATGCACGGGCTGAAGAAGTCCGGCGTCACGTTGAATCGCAAGGCGCTCGCCGATCTTGCGATCACCGATGCAAAGGCCTTTGGAACGCTGCTCGATCTCGCAAAGCAAGCCGTCGGGAAATAAATGTTCGGGACGCTGACGCTCGCGGCGGCGCTCGAACTCACTCCGGCGCTCGCGCACCGCGTCGACGCGATCGTCGAGACCGAGATTCACGCGCAGCGCACGCCCGGAATGGCCGTCGGCGTGGTCGAATCGGGACGGCTCGTCTACGCGCGTGGTTTTGGTGACGCGAATCTTTCGCGGCACATCCCGGTTTCGCCGGGAACGCAGTTCGGCATCGGACAGATCAGCGAACAGTTCACCGCCGCCGCCATCCTGCTGCTCGAGCAAGATGGGAAGCTCAAGCTCGACGATCCGGTCACCCGCTACATTCCCGAGTTGACCGTTGCGCGCTACGTGACGATTCGCGAGCTGCTCGATCAGACGTCGGGGTTGCCCACGATCACGAACTGGGAGCACCTCATCGCCGCGGTGAACGGCGCGCGGCCCGTCGCCCCGCCGGGCACGGTCTACGCGGAGAATCCATTGAACTATCTGCTCGCCGCCGTCGTCGTGGAGCGCGCGAGCGGCGTTCCGATCTCCGACTACGTGCAACAGCACATCTTTCTTCCGCTCGTCATGGACGGCTCGTTCTTCGAAGGCGACACCGGCATCTCGCCATCGCGCGCAGTCGGCTACACGCTCGGCAACGGCGGATTCGCGGCCGCCTCGGCGTGGAGCACGACCCGTCTCGGCGGCGACGCGGGCATCGTGAGCGACGTCTACGATCTTGCGAAATGGGACATCGAGTTCCCGATACTGCTGCGCGTCGACGCGGTGCGCGAAATGTTCACGCCCGGACTTCCCGGCAGCACTGCTCTCCACGGCATGGCTTGGAACATCGACCAGCGCGGCGGGAGGCGTTTCGTCTGGCAGAACGGCGAGATCCCCGGATACCATGCGATGAACGCATTACTGCCCGACGATCACGTTGCCGTAATCGTGCTCGCCAACGCGGATTCGTTGCACGGCCCCTCGGTGTTGCCTGAGAACGTTGCCGGGCGCATCCTCGACATGCTCGTTCCACCCGGCGCGCAACGCGTCGACAACGCGATCATCGCGCGCGCTCGCGATTGGCTGCAGCGTTTGGCGACGGGGCGAATCGATCGGACGCAGTTAACGCCGGCCTTCAGCGCCTATCTTTCGGATCGCGTCGTGCGCGAAGCCGGGATCGCGAGGCTGGGGCGCGTCCTCTCAATCGTGCCGGTTTCGAGCGCACCGGGCGCGCACGGCGAGACGACCTACGAGTTTCTCGTTCTCTTCAAGAACGGCGAACGCCATTTCCGTTTTACGGTGACGTCCGACGGAAAAATAGACTTCCTGTCGTTTACGCCTTAGATCTCGTTGTCCGCGATGCGGCGGCCCGTGGCTTCCGTGACTTTGCCCAGCATCGCCACGGCTTCGGCTGGTGATGCGTTGCTGAACATGTAGCGGAGCCGTTCGTCGACGTCTTCGACGATCAGCACGGCGCGGCGTCCGGTGCGAACGGCCGACACCAGCGATTGAAGATACGCTTCGTCCTCGGCGGCAAGCACCGAGCGATCATCCTTCGTCGCGGCAGGGCGCGTGCCGTTGAGAAGGCGCTTCAGGACGGCGTCGATATCACCCGGGACTTCCACGGTTCTTTCCTCCGTAGATTGCAATGGTCAATCTACTCTATCGACCGTTCCGGGAACGAGTTCACCCCGTTCTCCCGCCATCCAGCGCAAAGCGAGCAGAGTCTTTACATCGGCGATCTCACCGCTGCGAACGAGTTCCCACGCCCGTTCCTTCGCGAAGCGCCCCACTTCGATGCGCTCGTCGTCGTCGAGTGCCTGGCCGCCCGCGCTCAAGCCCTCGGCGACGAAGAAGCGCATTACTTCGTCGCAGAAGCCCGGCGTCATGAAGGTCGTGCCAAGTGGACGAATGCGCTCGGCGCGATAGCCGGTCTCCTCGGCGAGTTCGCGCGCGGCGCCGAGCGCGGGATCCTCGCCATGTTCCGCGGTTCCGGCGGGAATCTCCCAGAGATAGCGCCGCACCGGATGGCGGTACTGGCGCACGAGCACGATCTCGTTTGGCGCGGAAAGCGCGATGATGCCGAACGATCCCGGATGCTCGACGACGTCGAAATGGTGCGTGCTGCCGTCGTCGTAGAGCACCTCGTCGATGCGTACGCGAAAGACGCGCCCTTCGAACGCGATTCGGGAGCTCGTCGTCTTGGGAATCACGAGCACCTTTACCGCCAAAGGAGGGTCCGCCCCTCTCCGAACGTAGGAGCGGGGGTGCGGCGAAATTCGATCCTTGGAGAGTTGGGATGGCTCGCGTATTTTCTCATCGCGCTCGTGCTCGCGGTCTACGCGATGAATATCTTCGTCGTCCCACATCACTTCAACGATAAGGTTGCCGACGTGCTCGCGGGGATCTTCGCGGCGCTGCTCTTTATCGCAACGCGCGCCTACGCCGCGCGCGTGCGACGCTGATGCCCAAGCATCTCGGCGCGCACGCGACGCGGCTCGCGGATGCGCGCAAGCTGCATTCCGCAAAGGGCCGGCGCGAGCAAGGGCGCTTCCTCTTCGAGGGACCGACGTTGCTCGCGGAGGCGCGCGAGAGCGGCGCTGAGATCGAAGAAGTCTTCGCGACGAACGCGGCTTTCGAATCCACGCCGCTTCTTCGCGAGATGGAGCGCGACGGCGTCGCCGTGTGGGAGATCGACGAAAGAAGCGCCGCGCGCCTCTCCGACGTGACCTCGCCGACGGGCATCGTCGCGGTCGCGCGGCGGCGGTTCGAGGAACTTCCGCTCCTCTTCGCGCGACCGGGGATCGTCCTCGTCTTGGCGGCCGTGAACGATCCCGGCAATGCAGGGACGCTGCTGCGNNCGCGAGGGGAGCCTGCCGGAGCGGGCAGTCCTCGTCGTCGGGCACGAGCGCTCGGGACTCGGCGAATGGGCGCCCCTCTGTGCTCGCCTGGTTGCGCTCCCGATGGAGGGACGGGTCGAGAGCCTGAACGCCGCCGTGGCCGCCTCCATAGCCCTCTTCGAAGCAGCCGGCCGGTAAAGATTCGGGGCGGATTGTGTGGGGCTTGTCAAGACTACCGGGCCCCCGGAGCCCGTGGTATACTTTGCCCATTCCGGCGGCCGAGCCGGACACTCCGGTGCAGAGAAGGAGACCAGACGCTGTATGGCAACCTGCGATTTCTTCTGGAAGCTCTTCGCCCAAACGGGCTCGATCAACGCTTATCTGGCGTATCGACGGACGCATCCCGCACCGAGTCCGAGCTGAACCCACGCAGCAGGCCTGAAGGCCTTTCCAAACAGCGCCCGGCAAGAAGAGTGAGGCCGGGCGTTTTGTTATTGGCGAAGGCGGGGTTCGGAGTCGATGAGTGAACTGGCCGCGATGCTCGCGGCGCTACGCGAGCGTTTTTCGGCCGCCGCAGGGGCAGCGAAGGGCGAGCGGGATCTCGACGAGGTCCGCGTCGCGTACCTCGGCCGCAACGGAGAGGTGACGACGATCCGGCGCGGCATCGGCAGCCTGCCCGTCGACGAGCGCCCGAGCGCCGGAAAACAGATCAACGATGCAGTCGACGCGATGGAGGCGCTGCTCGCGCAGCGGCGCGGCGCGCTCGAGTCGAGCGAAGTCGAAGCCGAGCTCGCGCAGCGCATCGACGTCACTTTTCCGGCGATCCCGGCATCCGTCGGCTCGATTCATCCGGTGCGCCGCGTGATCGAGGACGCCTGCGCGTATTTCGAGCGCCACGGCTTCGCCGTCGTGCTCGGTCCCGAGGTCGAGCCGGATTTCTACAACTTCGACGCGCTGAACATTCCTTCGGAGCATCCGGCACGCGAAGGCTTCGACTCGTTCTGGATCGACGACACTTTGCTGCTGCGTCCGCACACCTCGCCGATGCAAATTCGGACGATGCAACTCCACCGGCCTCCGATTGCGATCGTGGCGCCAGGAAAGTGTTATCGGCGCGATGCCGTCGACGCGCGCCACCTCTTCCAGTTCCATCAAATCGAAGGCCTGCTCGTTGCCGAGGGCATCCACTTCGGGCACCTCAAGGGCATGCTGACGGGACTCTGCCGCACGCTCTTCGGCGTGCATCAACGCGTGCGTTTTCGCCCGTCGTTCTTTCCGTTCACCGAGCCGAGCGCCGAGGTCGACACGACCTGTCCAAAGTGCGGCGGCACCGGAGTTTGCGGCATGTGCGGCGGCTCGGGCTGGATCGAACTCGGCGGCGCCGGCATGGTGCATCCGAACGTGCTGCGTGACGTAGGCTACGATCCGGAGGTCGTCACCGGTTGGGCGTTCGGATTCGGCGCGGAGCGGATCGCGCTCTCCCGCTACGAAGTCGACGACGTGCGCCGCTTCATCGACAGCGACCCCGACTTCCTCGAACAGCTCGCGTAGAGAACGCATGCGCATACCGATCTCATGGCTGCGTGAGTACGTCGATCTGCCCGGCGATTCGCAGAGCATTGCCGACCGGTTGGCCATGCTCGGTTTCCCGGTTGCGGAGATCGTGCGGCGCCCTTCGATCACGAACGTGCTCGTCGGAAGAATCGCCGCCCTCGAGCGCCATCCCAACGCGGATCGACTGCAGGTTTGCACGGTCGATGTCGGCGCCGACCGGCCCCTCACGATCGCGACCGCCGCGACGAACGTCGCGCCTGGGCAGGTGATTCCGGTTGCCACGATCGGCGCACGCTTGCCGCATCTGGTGATCGAGCGCCGCACGATGCGCGGCATCGAGTCGGAAGGCATGCTCTGCTCGCCCGATGAGTTGGCCCTGCCGCCCGAGTGGTTCGAAGCCGACGGCATCATGCAGCTCGACGACGGTCTCCCGATCGGCGGTGACGCGGTCGCGCTGCTCGGCCTGAGCGACGACGTGCTGGACATCGAGATCACCGCGAATCGCGTCGACGCGATGTGCGCGATCGGTCTGGGTCGCGAACTCGCCGCCTCCTACGGAGTTCCTCTCCGCCTGCCGTCGTTCGAGAATCCTGGAAAGGGTGCGGCGAAGCCGCCGCCGCGCGTCGAGATCGAGTCCCCGGATTGCGTGCGCTTCGTGCTGCAGCGTTTCGACGGCGTCAGCGTCGCAGCGGCGCCGGCGAGAATGCGCGTGCGCCTCGCGCTCTGCGGCGTGCGGCCGATCAGCAACCTCGTCGACATCTCGAACTACGTCATGCTCGAGACCGGCGAGCCCATGCACTTCTACGACGCCGCGCGCGTCGCCGATCAACGGCTGATCGTTCGCGACGCGAAAGCGGGGGAGAAGCTCACGACGCTCGACGGCGTCGAACGCGCGCTCTCGCCCGCGGCAATGATCATCGCGGACTCCAAAGGACCGCTCGGAATCGCGGGCGTCATGGGCGGCGCCTCGAGCGAGGTCACAAACGAAACGTCGGCGATCCTTCTCGAGGCCGCGAGCTTCAACGGCGCGCGCGTGCGCCGCACGGCGAAACTTTTCGGCTTGCGCACCGAGGCATCCGCGCGGCACGAAAAATCGCCGCCGCCCGCGCTCGCCGAGATCGCTGCCGCGCGCGCCGCGCAGTTCGTCACGGCGTCCGGAGGACGCGCGCATGCGCCCACGATCGCGGGCGCGCCGCTCGCGGCGCCGCGGACGATCGCGTTGCGCGCCTCCGACGTCGAACGCCTTCTTGGACTACGTCTCGCGCCCGAGCGGATCGCAGAACAACTCGCCGCGCTCGGCTGCGGCGTCGAGCGTCGCAAGAGCGATTTCACCGTGACCGTGCCGCGCTGGCGCAGCGATCTCGAGATCGCACCCGATCTCGTCGAGGAGGTCGCGCGCATGGAAGGCTACGATGCGATCGAAGGCACGGTGCCGGCGATCGCGCCGCATGAGATTTCGAGCCGCGAGTACGATCTCGAACGCGATGCCGCGCGCGCGCTGCTCGCGCTCGGCTACCACGAGATCATCACGCATTCGCTGCACGCCGGCTCGAGCGATCGCGCCGTCGCGCTGCGCAACCCGCTCTCCGAAGATCAGCGCTATCTGCGAACCGAGATCACATCCGCGCTCCTCTCCAATCTCGCGCGCATCGGACGACCGTACCGTCTCTTCGAGATCGGCCACGTCTTTGCAAGAGAAGGTGACGTCGTCGTCGAGCTTCCGATGCTGACGCTTGCCTACGCCGCCGAGCGTCACGATGAGGCGCCCTGGCGCGACACCGAGTTTCTCCGGCTGCGCGGCGAGTGCGAGGCGCTCGTACGGATGTTGACGGGAAAGAACGGCGGCATCGAGGCCGCCGAGCGCGGCGGGCTGCATCCGGGAAAATGCGCGGTGCTCACGATCGAGGGGGTGGAGGTCGCCGTCATCGGTCGCGTCGATCCGAGGCAGGAGCGTACCTATGGCTCCTCCCTCCCGCTCTACACGGCCTCGGTGCGACTGGACCGCCTGCCCGAGCGGCCCGCGCCGCGCTACCACCCGCCCTCGCGTTTCCCCTCGACCTACCGGGACCTCGCTCTCTCGGTGGGCATAGAGGTAAGCGCGGAGCGCGTCGAAGTAATCACGGCGCAAGCCATCGGAGATATCTGTACGGCTGTGCGTGTTTTTGACGAGTATCGCGGCCCGCAGGTTGAAGAAGGCCGGAAGAGTTTGGCCGTGCGAGCCACGATGCGACGCTTCGACGGAACGATCACGGACGAAGAGGCGGATGCCGCCGTGGCTCGAGCCGTCGAGGCGCTCCACGAACGATTGGGGGCTACGGTACGAGTATGACTGGAACATCATTTGGTTGGCCGGACATCGTCATCATCGCGGTCTTGGCGCTGGCAGCCATCAAGGGATTTGCGCGCGGCTTCATCTCCGAACTCGGTGGAATCGTTGCGGTCGTCCTGGCGCTCGCGGCACCGTTCTACTACAACGGCCTGCTCGACAACGGATTGGAGCATGCGTTCAAGTTGAATCCCGGCTCCGCGCACATCACCGGCTTGGTCCTGACCGGACTCATCGTCTACGGCGTGATCATGGTTCTGATTTGGTTCTTAGGCCGCTATGTGACGCTCCCCGTACTCGGCGCCGGAAACGCGCTCGGCGGCGGCATCGTCGGTCTCGCGAAGGGCGTCGTGCTGCTCTGGGTCGTGCTCTTTATCGGGCTGCTCTTCCCGCTCTCGCAAGCGATCCGCACGGATCTGCACAAGTCGCGCCTGGTCGCGTTGCTCGCGCAACAGAACCAACGCGTCGACGATGCGATCTATGACAAACTTCCGGACCTCGCAAAACCGTTCGTCAAGCCCATTCTCGACCGGCAGCAGGTCTAAGGCTTCAGCGACGCGCCTTGCGGTGAATGCGTGCGCGCTTCGCCGCGCCGTTCCGATGCATCGGCACGACGTTGCTCGTGCGGCCGCTCTCGAAGACGGTCGGTGCGATGATGCGCTTGCCGAGTGCGTGCGCGAAGACATCGGAGAGCTGTTCGACCGCAACGAACTCCATCGTGTCGCGGACTTCCTTGGGGATGTCGTCGAGGTCCATCTCGTTGCGCTTCGGCATCAAGATCTTCGCGATGCCTGCGCGTTTTGCACCCAAGACTTTCTCTTTGAGGCCGCCGATCGGCAGCACCTGGCCCGTCAGCGTAATCTCGCCGGTCATCGCGACGGACGGATCGACCTTCATGCCCGTGAGCGCGGATGCAATCGAGGCCGAAAGCGCGATGCCGGCCGAGGGCCCTTCCTTCGGCGTCGCACCGGCGGGTACGTGAACGTGGAGATCGTGCTTCGCGAAGTAGTCGTCCGGCAGACCGAGTTCTTGCGAGCGCGAGCGTAGGAACGAGACCGCCGCCTGCGCGCTCTCCTTCATGACGTCGCCGAGTTGACCGGTGAGCACGAGCTTGCCGCTTCCGGGCATCGATTGCGTCTCGATAAAGATGATGTCGCCGCCGACGGGCGTCCAGACCATGCCGGTCGCCACGCCGATCGATGCGACGCGCCGGCGCGCTTCGTTGTAGAAGTGCGGTTTGCCGAGAAACTCCGTGAGGTTCTCGGGTTTGATCCGCCCTTTGAAGCGCGGCGCCCCGGCGATCTTGCGCGCGATCTTGCGAAAGACCGTACCGATCTCGCGTTCGAGATTACGCACGCCGGCTTCGCGGGTGTGATCGGTGATGATCGCGCGCACCGCCGCGTCGCTGATCTGCGCTTGCGTCTCTTTGAGACCGTTCGCGATGCGTTGCTTCGCGAGGAGGTAGCGTTTGGCGATCTGAAGTTTTTCCTGTTCCGTGTATCCGGCGAGCTGGATGATTTCCATGCGGTCGCGCAGCGCAGGCGAAACGACGTCGAGGCTGTTTGCCGTGCAAATGAACAAGACGTGCGAGAGATCGAACGGCAGGTCGAGGTAGTGGTCGCGGAAGTTCGCGTTCTGCTCGGGGTCGAGCACCTCGAGGAGCGCCGATTGCGGATCGCCGCGGAAGTCCGAGCCCACCTTGTCGATCTCATCGATCATCATCACCGGGTTCTTCATGCCCGCGTCGCGCATCGAGCGAATGATCGTTCCCGGCATCGCGCCGATGTACGTCCGGCGATGGCCGCGAATCTCGGCCTCGTCGCGAACTCCGCCGACGGAGAGACGCACGAACTTGCGCCCCATCGCGCGCGCGATCGAGTGCCCGAGCGACGTCTTGCCGACGCCCGGCGGCCCCACGAAGCAGAGAATCGGGCCGGTGAGACGTTTCTTCAACTTGCCGACGGCGAGATACTCGACGATGCGATCCTTGATCTTGTCGAGATCGTAGTGATCCTCGTCGAGAACTTTGCGCGCCTTCTCGATGTCGATGTGATCGGTTGTTTCGCTGTTCCACGGCAGTTGCACGAGCCAGTCGAGGTACGTGCGGATGACGCTGTATTCCGGCGAGGCTTGCGGCACGCGGGAGAGGCGCTCCAACTCGCGGTCCGCGGTCTTCTTCGCGTCCTCCGGCATGCGGGCTTCCCCGATCTTCGTGCGCAGCTCGTTCGCTTCGGCCTGCTGCGGATCGACCTCACCGAGTTCTTCTTGGATCGCGCGCAGTTGCTGACGGAGATAGAACTCGCGCTGGTTCTTCTCCATCTCACGCTGGATGTCGCTCTGAATCTTATGGCCGAGTTCGACGACTTCCAGCTCTTTGGTGAGCAGCATCGTGAGCTTGCGCATCCGCTTGGCGGTGTCGCGCTCTTCGAGCAATGCCTGGCGATCCGCCGAATCGAGACGCATCGTCGATGCGACGAAGTAGGAGAGGACGTTAGGGTCCGTGATATTTTGGACCTCCATCTCCATCTCTCGCGGCGCCTGCGGAAGGAACGAGAGAAGTTTTTGGAAGAGTCCCGCGAGGTTGCGCTGCATCGCAACGAGCTCTTCGTTCTCGACGGTCACGTCGGGAAGTTCCGTATAGGTCGCAACCATGTACGGTTCTTCTTGCGTGAACTGCTCGATGCGAAACACCTGCTGCCCCGCGACGATGCATCGCAACGTCCCGTCTGGGATCTTCAGCATCTTTTGGATAATGCCGATCGTGCCGACGCGCTGGACGTCGTCCGGCACGGGGTTCTCGGTTTCGCGATCCTTGATCACGCACAGACCGATCGACTTGCCTTCGCGCAACGCTTCCTCGACCAAGGCGATGCCCGGCTTCTTTACGACCGCAAGCGGAATCACGGTGTTCGGGAAGAGCACCGCTTCCTGGAGCGGCAAGATGCCGATCGAGGCGACGGGGATGACTCGGGAGGCCTTGTGCGCGGGCATTGCTACCAGGGAATCCTTTTCACGATCATGTGTATTTCGGTGCGGGAGGTCGGTCGATACGCGGTGGGCGCGAGCGTGAGCGTAATCGCAAGCACGCCGTCCGCGTACGTGGCGGTTGCGCCGTCGCATTCGACGGCAATCGGAAGATGAACGCGCTTCGCAAAATCGCCGTATGCGATCTCTTTCTGCGCAAACGAGCCTGCGCGCGAACGATCCGGTTCGCGTCGCCGTCCGGAGATGAGCAATCCGCGCTCGTCATCGATTTCGATGCGCAGACTCTCAGGATCGGCGCCCGCCACTTCAACGGTGACGACCGCCGTCGCGGTTCCGTCGTTGACGAAGACGTCGGCATTCGGTTCGAAGTGCGCGAGACGCGGACGGATCACAAGGCCCATCTCATGCTGAGACCCGGAAGAGCGTCACGGAGATGCAGCTCTTAGAACGTTGGGTCGGGAAGCGAGCGCCCCTGCGGCCAGGCAACGCACGGGTCGATGCGAATTCGGAGCGGTTCGAACGCCCTCAACGGGATCTGCACGCGGAAGAACTGCTCCGAACGAACCGGCACGCCGAACGCCGACGTCTTCGGGAAGGCACTCGGCTCGATCGGTGAGAGGCGGGTGGAGACGAGCACCTGATTGATATGCCGCGCGTTCTCCGCCGACATGTACGGCGGCGTGCGCTGGCCGAGCCACGTCGTGCCGTCCGGCGTCGTATAGAGGAAGCCGATGAGCTCGTCGCGCGTCATCGACGCCGTCGACACGACGCGATCGATGCGCACGATCTGCATCTCCCTGACGACCGGCTCTTGCAGGACATGGGGAACGGCGCGAGGTGAATCCAAGCAAGGCCCGTTGTTCAGCGTTGCGATTTCGGGCGCCACCGCGGGGGTCGCGGACGGCGGAGCCGCAGGGGGCGCGGCCTGCGCGATGCTCAGCGGAGCAAGCAGCGAGGCGAGGAGCATGGCGAGTACGAACATGCGGGAGACTTCGCGATGAAGATGCGATACCTTTGGATGCTCGCCGCGTTCGCCGCGGGCGCACTGACGTTACCGGTTTTGGGCGCGCAAAGCACGCCCATTCCGACCGGCACGTACCGCTACGTGACGACGGTCAACGGTGCGACGGCCGGCCTCAGCACGATCGTCGTGCAGCACCATGGCAGCACGATCCAAATATCTGAAAGCGCGTCGCTCGGTCCCAGTGCCCTAGTGACCCGGCGCATCCTCGACGCCACGACGTTTGCCGCGTTGCGCTACGACGAAAGCAGCCCCGGATCCGCGATAGGCTCAACGCTGCTGCTCACGTCCACGAGCGCCGTGCTGCATGTCAGAACGAAAACCACGACGATCTCGGCGCCCGCCGGCGCGCCGTTCTTCGTCAACGATAATCTCGTTGCCGGGTTTGCGCTGATACCTGCGCAGTTGCACGCCACCGGGAGCAAGACCCTGACGATGGCTTGCGTCTGTGGAGCGCTCGTCGCAGTGCCGTCCGTCGTTGTCCCTGCGACGGCACCCCGTCCAGCCGACGTTCCGGCAAACGACGTAAGCGCCGCGGTCGAGTTCGAAAACCAAACGATGACGTTCTGGTACGACCCGGCCTCATATGTCGTCAAACGCATCGATCTGGCCTCGCAAGGTCTCACGATCCTTCTGCAATCGTACGGTCCCGCCGTAGAGCCGCTGCGAGCACCCGCGACGCCCACTCCGCTTCCGCTGCCGTCACCGCATTACGCGTCGCAAGACGTGACCGTGATCGCCGACGACGGCGTGCGTTTGGCGGGAACGCTGACGATGCCGCGCACGCGGACGCGAGTGCCGGCGTTCGTGCTCGTTCACGGGAGCGGATGCAACGATCGCAACGAGGCGATCGGCCCGAACCAAATCTTCGCGCAGATCGCGAACCATCTCTCGAACGAGGGTTATGCCGTGCTGCGCTACGACAAACGCTCGTGCGGCAAGAGCGGCGGCACGTTCCCGGTTCGCAGCCGGCTGATCGCCGACGCGCAGGACGCCGTACGGTTTCTACGCCGTCAACCCGGAGTGGATGCCGCGCGCATCTACGTCCTCGGCCACAGCGAAGGCGGCGAACTCGTGCCGAGTCTGGCAATTCTCGACGGCCGCCTGCGCGGCATCCTGTTGATGGCGCCGCCGGCAATCCCGCTCGATCAGATACTCTTGCAGCAGTACAGCCGAGACCTCACCGGCACCGCGAAGATCGCAGCGGTGCGCAGGGAGGCAGCGCAGATCGCGCTGATCAACTCCGGCAAGATCGATACGCCGTCGGCACGTTGGCTGCGCAGCTCCTTCGGCTTCGACCCGGCGAAGACAATCGCGCGCGTTCCATGCCCCATTCTGATCCTGCAAGGAACGAAAGACATCCAAGTTCTCGCGGTCGATCTGCCGCGCTTGGTGAATGCTGCGCGCGCCGCTCATCGCAACGTCACCGTCGATCTGCTGCGAGGCGACGATCATCTCTTTCTCAACATTCCCGGCGATGCGCCGTCAACGGGCTTGGAGTACTTCATCGCGTCGTATCTCGATCCGAATCTCTTCACCTCGATCGACGCGTGGCTGACTACCCACTAAAACTGCTGCGGCGGCTCGGCCCGCGCGACGCCGCGCTCATCGTCATGGGTGGGATCATCGGTTCGGGTATCTTTCGCAATCCCTCGGTCGTCGCGCAGAGCCTTCACGTCGGCTGGGCTATTCTCGGCGTTTGGATCGCCGGTGGCGTCGTTGCGTTGCTCGGTGCCTTCGTCTTCGCAGAACTCGCGGCACGACGTCCGAGCGATGGTGGCCTCTACGCCTACATGCGGGATGCTTTCCACCCCGTCGTCGCCTTCATGTACGGCTGGACACTCTTACTCGTATCGCAGAGCGGCGGCATGGCTGCAGCCGCGCTCACCTTCGCGGGATATTTCTCGCCGCTCGTCGGATTGCACGTCGCACCGACACTGCTCGCCTTCATCGTCCTTGCGCTCTTCACGATCGTGAACTGTCTGGGCGTTCGCCAGGGAAGCGGGCTGCAAAATCTCTTCATGGTGCTAAAGATCGTTGCGATCGCAGCGCTCGTCCTCGTCGGATTCCTCGCGCATCCCGCCGCGAGCGCGGCGCAGCCCGCACTTCCGACCGGCACGACGCTCTCGCTGCTCGGCGCGATGGCCGTCTCGATGATCGCCGTGCTCTTTGCCTATAGCGGCTGGCAAACGTCGAGCTTCATGACCGGCGAGCTCAAGGATCCATCGCGATCCTTGCCGCGCGGAATACTCTGGGGCGTGTGCGGCGTCATAGTGCTCTATCTGCTTGTCAACGTCGTCTGCCTACGCGTCCTCGGGCCTACCGGACTCGCGCACACGGACGCGCCCGCATCGGACGTTCTTCGCGCCTTCATGGGACCGCTCGGCGCGCGACTCATCGCGGCGCTCATCGCGCTCTCGACGCTCGGCTTCCTGAGCAATCAAATCCTCGTCTCGCCGCGCGTCTACCACGCAATGGCGGAGGACGGCATCTTCTTTCGCCAGCTCGCATGGCTGCATCCCCGAACGCGCGTGCCCATCGTCGCGATCGCGCTACAAGGCGCCGTCGCGATCGCCATCACGTTTTGGAAAGACTATGCGCATATCCTCAACTACGTGATCTCCGTCGATTACGTGTTCTTCGCGCTCGCGGCGATTGCGCTCTTCGTCTTCCGAGCGCGCGATCGTGCGGGCGCAACGCCGGCACCGGGCTTCCGCGTGCCGCTGCACCCGTTCACGACCGCGCTCTTTCTAATCGTCGCCGTCGGAGTCGTCGTGACGACGTACGTTTCCTCACTCGCCAACGCGCTCGTCACGCTCGGATTGCTGCTCGTGGCCGTGCCCGTCTACTACGCTTTTGTAGCCCTGCGGCAGCGCGGAACGTCTACGCCGACGGCGCCGTGAGCTTCGCCCATTCCTCGCGGCTGATCCGCAAGTCTTCCTCGCGCAACTGCGCAAGCGGCGTCTTCGTCATGTGCTCGCGCCCGCAGAGATCCTGCGCAGCCGTGTCGACGAAGAGCAGCCCCGTGATGAGCTCGCCGCGCTCGCGCGTCTCCTCGACGATCTGCGCCGCCGCCATGCGGCTTGTCGGGTCGTACTCGCGCTCGAGCTTGCGGAGCAGCACATGCGAGCCGTCGTCGAACTCGATGTCCTGCACGGTGCCGGGCTCGTAGTCGACGACGATCTCCTTGCTTCCGATGATGAA
>PKZD01000058.1:0-127332 GCA_003133745.1 Candidatus Tyrphobacter aquilonaris | reverse complement strand
GAGAACTGCCCCTTCGTCAAACCGTAGCAGCCGTTGTTCTCGATGATGTAGGTGCAGTCGACGTTGCGACGGATCATGTGGCAGTACTGACCCAAGCCGATCGACGCCGTGTCGCCGTCGCCGCTGATGCCGAGCACGAGCAGATCGCGGTTCGCGAGCTTCGCACCCGTCGCCGCCGACGGCATTCGTCCGTGCAAGCCGTTGAAGCCGTGCGCCTGTTCCACGAAGTACGCGGGCGTTTTCGAGGAGCAACCGATGCCGCTCATCTTCGCGAGCCTGTGCGGCTCGACGCCGAAATCGAAGAGCGCCTTGATCAAATGGTTCGTGATCGAGTTGTGGCCGCAGCCCGCGCAGAGCGTCGTCGGCAGGCCTTTGTACGTGTCGCGCGGGAGGCCAATGATGTTGAGGTTCGTCGTGCTCATGGTTAATCCGTAACGAGTGCCGGTTCGCGTTCCGCGGTGACGAGCGGATCGACGATCGCATGCGCGTCGATCGGCACGCCATCGTAGTGGCGAATCGAGTGGAGGCGAGAGATGAGATGCGGCGCCAGCTCCGTGCGCAGAATGCCGTAGAGTTGACCGTCGCGGTTTTGTTCTATGACGTAGACGCGCTCGTGTCGATCGACGAAGGCCGCGACCTCCGGCGAGAGCGGAAGCGCGCGAACGCGCAGGTAGTCGATGTCGAGGCCGTCGTCGTGTAGCACGTCGCGCGCCTCGACGACCGCGTGGTGCGTCGTGCCGTACGCGATGAGCCCGATCTTGCGCCCGGTGTCGTCGGCGATCGGCTGCGGGACGCACGTCCGCGCAGTGTCGTGCTTGTGGACGAGGCGGTCGAGACCGCGCTGCCACGTCTGCGGGTTCTCGGAGTAGCGCGCCTGTTCGTCGTGGCCGGTGCCGCGCGTAAAGAATCCCGCGCCCACATGATTCGTCCCCGGCAGCGTGCGGTACGGGATGCCGTCGCGATCGACGTCGCGATAGCGGCCCCACGAGTCGAGCTTGTCGAGATCCGCCGCGGTCAAGACTTTGCCGCGATCGAAGCCTTTCTCCGGGTACGGCAACGGCGCACTCATCCACGAGTTCATGCCGAGATCGAGATCGCTGAGCACGAATATCGGCGTTTGGAAACGATCGGCGAGATCGAAGGCTTCCATCGCGAAGGCGTACGCCTCGTCGACGGTGCCCGGCAGCAGCACGATGTGCTTCGTGTCGCCATGCGAAAGCGTGTACGCGAAGGCGACGTCGCCTTGCATCGTGCGCGTCGGCAAGCCCGTCGACGGCCCCGCGCGCTGCACGTCGAAGATGACACCCGGAATCTCCGCATAGTAGCCGAAACCCGCGTACTCCGCCATGAGCGAGATGCCCGGCCCCGAGGTCGACGTCATCGCGCGCGCGCCCGCCCAACCCGCGCCGAAGACGATCCCCGCGGCAGCGAGCTCGTCCTCCGCCTGAACGATCGCGACGTTTTTCTCACCGGTCTTCGCATCGACGCGATACCGCTCGGCGTATTCGATGAAGGCTTCGCAGAGCGATGACGACGGCGTGATCGGATACCATGCCGCGACCGTGCAGCCGCCCATGATGCAGCCGAGAGCCGCCGCGCGATTCCCTTCCATGAAGCGCGTGCCTTCGGTCTTCCCGCTCATGCGTTCGAGCCGGAACGCATCTTGCTTTGAAAACTTCTCGCGCGCGTACTCGACGCCGAGCCGCACGGCGCGCATGTTCGTCTCGACGGCGGCAGGCTTGCTTCGAAACTGCGTCTTCACGCCGGCCTCGATCGTCGCTTCATCGATGCCGAGC
This sequence comes from Candidatus Tyrphobacter aquilonaris, assembly GCA_003133745.1. Lineage (GTDB taxonomy): Bacteria > Vulcanimicrobiota > Vulcanimicrobiia > Vulcanimicrobiales > Vulcanimicrobiaceae > Tyrphobacter > Tyrphobacter aquilonaris. The sequence goes on along the minus strand of PKZD01000058.1, from coordinate 125,536 downwards.
AACTCCGCGAGGACGCCGACATAAATCATGTTGATGAGGTACTTGCGCAGGTCGGCGTTTTCGAAATGCTTCTTCCCCATCTCGGCAAACGGCACGGCGTAGTACGTCACGTCGTCGCGCTGCGTCTCGCCCGAAACCGGATACGCGCTCTCGTGCACGATGATGCCGCCGGGCTTCACGCCGGCAACGTCTTCCCGCCACGTCATCAGATTGAGCGCGACGACAACGTCGACGTCGCGCGTGCGGCACTGATATCCCTTCGAGGTGACGCGCACGTCGAACCACGTCGGCAAGCCTTCGATGTTCGAAGGGAAGACGTTTTTCGGCGCCACCGGGATGCCCAAGCGGAAGATCGCGTTGCTCAGGACGAGGTTCGAGGACTGACTCCCCGAGCCGTTGACGGTCGCGACCCGAATGGTGAAATCGTTGACGCGCGGATGGAGCACGTTCCCGTACTTCGCGGTGCGCGGCCGGAGTTCCGGCGCAGGGCGCCGGAGGCCAAAGAGAAGAGCCCCGGCATAACTGCCGAGGCTCTTTCTCGCATGCGAACGCCGGAGCGGCGTTTACATCATGTCGCCGTAACCGCCCATGCCGCCGCCGGGCATCGCCGGCTCTTTCTTCGGCTCGGGCTTGTCGGCGATGAGCGTCTCCGTCGTGAGGATGAGCGCGCCGATCGAGGCCGCGTTTTGCAGGGCCGAGCGCGTCACCTTGAGCGGCTCGACGATGCCGGCTTTGAACATGTCGACAACCTGGCCGGTCATCGCATCGAAGCCCATCGGCGAGGCCTTGCCCTTGACGTTGTTCACTTCGACCGAACCTTCGTAGCCCGCGTTGTACGCGATCTGACGAAGCGGCTCTTCGAGCGCCTTGCGCACGATGTCGATGCCGATCTTCTCATCGGCCCAGGACGACGGCTGACCGTTCGTCTTCGGACCCGATGCGATGTGCTTGTCGATCGCCTTAATCGCGTGCACGAGCGAACTGCCGCCGCCGGGGATCATGCCTTCTTGCACGGCGGCGCGGGTCGCGGAGAGCGCATCTTCGATGCGATGCTTCTTCTCTTTGAGCTCCGTCTCGGTTGCCGCACCGACCTGGATGACTGCGACGCCGCCAGAGAGCTTCGCGAGCCGCTCTTGCAGTTTCTCGCGATCGAAGTCGGAGTCGGTTTCCTCGACCTGCCGCTTGATCATCTCGATGCGGCCTTTGATCTCTTCGGGTTTGCCGGCGCCGTCGACGATCGTCGTCTCTTCTTTCGTGACGGTCACGCGCTTCGCGCGGCCGAGTTGATCCGGCGTCACTTTGTCGAGCTTCAGACCCAGCTCCTCGGAGACGACCGTCGCGCCCGTGAGCGTGGCGATGTCCTTGAGCATTTCCTTGCGGCGATCGCCGAAGCCCGGCGCTTTCACCGCAACCGACGTGAACGTTCCGCGCAACTTGTTGACGACGAGCGTCGCGAGCGCTTCACCTTCGACGTCTTCGGCGACGATGAGCAGCGGCTTCTGCATCTGCACGATCTTCTCGAGCATCGGCAGGATGTCGGCAATCGCCGAGATCTTGCGTTCCGTCACGAGGATGTACGGATCGTCGAGCACGGCTTCCATGCGCTCGCTGTCGGTGACCATGTACGGCGAGATGTAGCCCTTGTCGAACTGCATGCCGTCCTTCGTCTCGACCTCGGTCTTGAGGGTACGCGATTCCTCGACGGTGATGACGCCGTCTTTGCCGACCTTCTCCATTGCCTCGCCGATGAAGTCGCCGATCTCTTTGTCGTTGGCAGAGATCGAAGCGACTTGCGCGATCTTCTCTTTGGAGTCGACCTTCTGCGCGTAGCTTTCCATTTCTTTAACGGTGATCTCGACGGCCTTCTCGATGCCGCGCTTGATCTGCAGCGGGTTGCTGCCCGCCGTCACGTTGCGCAGGCCTTCGCGAATGATCGCCTGCGCGAGCACGGTCGCGGTCGTCGTGCCGTCGCCGGCGATGTCGTTCGTCTTCGAGGCGACTTCCTTGACGAGTTGTGCGCCCATGTTCTCGAACGGGTCGGGGAGTTCGATCTCTTTTGCGATCGTCACGCCGTCGTTCGTGATCGTCGGCGAGCCAAATTTCTTGTCGAGAACGACGTTACGGCCCTTCGGTCCGAGCGTCACCTTCACGGCGTCGGCGAGAATGTTCGCGCCGCGCTCGAGCGCGCGTCGGGCGTTTTCGTCAAAAACTATTTGCTTTGCAGCCATGATTACTTCACACTTTCCTTACTTAACGCCGGCCGGAACTTTGTCGACCACCGCGAGAACGTCTTTTTCGGAGACGATGAGGTACTCGGTGCCGTCAACCTTGACTTCGCTTCCCGAGTATTTCGAGTAGATGACGCGATCGCCGGGCTTCACGCTCATGGGCAGTGTCTTGCCCTCGTCGTTCACGCGGCCCGTGCCCACCGCGCGGACGATACCCTCTTGGGGTTTCTCCTTTGCGGTATCGGGCAGAAACACGCCGCCCGAACTCTTGTCGGTTTGCTCGACATGTTCGATGACGACACGGTCGCCCAAAGGCTTGAGATTCACGAGAAACCTCCAACAGAAGATTTGGCTTGGGATGGGGATTAGCACTCTCGGGCTGAGAGCGCCAGACGATGTTAGCAGACTACGAGAAGGAGTGCAAGCGACCTTTCAACCTTTCAGGCTGCCGCTACTCGCTGCAGCGCTCCGGACGGGCGTCGCAGCGGCGGGCCTGCGCCAGGTCGCCCGGGAGGCGGAAGAGCGCGACGACGCTCACGCCGCCGCCGTTCGTGCCAAGTTCGTAGCCGAAGCGGCTCCCTCGATAGAAGCTCTGGGTGTTCGCCGGCCTGACGCTCCGATCGACCGCCGTGCCGACGAGCTTCGCGGCGAGAAAATCTGAGGCGACGCCGCTGCCATAGAGCGACTTGAAGAAGACGAAGCCATAGCCGGTGCCGTCGTGACGGATCCGCAGGCTGCCGGGCGTGCCCGTACCCTCGCCGACGCCGAGGTACTCCTGATAGATTTGGCCGCGCAGGCTCCAGGCGGTGAAGTGCCAGTTGATCCCGTGGTCGGATTGCGTCAACTGGAATGCGGGCTGGCCGCTCAACTCGTCGGTGTACGGCTGGATTCCGCGCAAGAGGACGATGCCTCGCGCCCAGACTCGGAACGCCGGCAGCGTCTGGCCGGGGAGCGCGGACGCCGGCGCGAGCGTCACGAGGAATGCGCAGAGGGCAATGAAGGCGGCTCGCATCGCCGAGCGCTTCGCACGCCCGGCCGCTTTCCCCGCCCTAACCGGAGAGGAGCGGGGCGAAGAGCGGTCCGCCCAGAGCGAAACAGAGCAGCATCGTGAGCGTGCAAAGCCCAAGGAAAAGCCGGAGGTGCGTCGTGCGCAGCAGCGGCCACGCGAGCAGCGTGACGAGGCCGAGGAGATAGACACCCGCGTCCCACGGCCACGGTGCGTTCGTCGCCGCGAGCACGGACCAGAGAACGAACCCGATCCCGAGACCGCAGAGCACGGCAAGTAATGCCGTCGCAATCCAAACGACGATGTCGGCCGCATCGAAGGCCCGATGACCGCGCACCATGCTTGCATCGTATCTCGGGAAACCGAGAAACGGCTTAAAGGGCTGTTAGGCCATGCTTGGGGGCTCGTTGGAAGCGGGGTCGAAGGGGGGCGAATGATCGCCCTCTCGCCCAGGCTCCGATGATCGGCGAGCTGCGCATCTCGCTTGGGGCGCTGCGGCGCAACGCGCGCGCGCTGCAGAACCTCGTCGGGCACGGGCAGGCCGCGTTTGTCGTCAAGAGCAACGCGTATGGGCACGGCCTCACCGCGACCGCGATCGCCATCGAAGGTTTTGCATCGCGGATCTGCGTCTATGCGGTCGAAGAAGCGCTCGCGCTGCGCGAAGGCGGCGTCAACGCGCCGATTCTCATTCTCGGTCCCGTGCCGCCGGAGATGCTCGACGCGGCGATCGCGGCGCGCGCCGAGATCGCGCTCTGGGATACGCGGAATTTTCTGCACGATCTCGCCGCTGCGGCGCGCCGCCGTTCCGAGCCCTTCGGCGTCCATGTCAAGGTGAACACCGGCCTCAATCGCTTCGGCCTCGAACCCGGCGAGGTCGCGGACGCGGTCGAGGATTACGCGCGGTTGAGCGAACTCCGCATCGCCGGCATCTTCTCGCACCTCGCATCCGCCGAGGAGATCGACTCGCCGTACACGATGCAACAGCTCGCGCGCTTCGAACGCGCCGTCGCGGAAACCGCGCCGCTGCTCGAACGGCAGGGCATCACGCCGATCCGTCACATCGCCGCGTCGGCGGCAGCGATGCTCTGGCCGCAAACGCGGCTCGATCTCGTGCGCTTCGGCATCGCGCTCTACGGGTTATGGCCCTCCGCGGCGACGCGCGAAGCGATGGGGCGCGAGGCGATTCCGCTCGAGCCTGCGCTCGCGCTCCGCTCCTCGCTCGCCGTGACGCGCGCGATCGCTTCGGGCGAGCCGGTCGGATACGGCAACACGTTCCTCGCAACGAACGAGATGCGCATCGGCGTCGTGCCGCTCGGCTACGCCGACGGCGTGCCGCGCGCGCTCTCCAATCGCGGCGCATTCATCGTCGACGGCGCGCGCTGTCCGATCGTCGGGCGCGTCGCGATGAACCTCACGACGATCGACATCACGCCGGCACCGCACGCGCAGGCCGGAACGGCGGTGACGCTCATCGGTCGCGACGGCGACGCCTCGGTCACGGTGGAGGATTGGGCGGAATGGGCGGAGACGATCAACTATGAAATCGTCGCGCGTCTGCCCGCGCACGTCCCGCGCCGGTACGACGACGACTAGCCGACGGCGGCGATTGCCTCGGCCAAATCGATCGTTCCCTTGTAGAGCGCGCTGCCGACGATGCACGAATCGACGGCCTCCGGTGAGTTCGCCGCGAGTTCCCGGAGATCGTCGATGCTGCGCGCGCCGCCGCTCGCCGTAATCCTGACCGGTGCCGCATCGGCGACGGCGCGCAATGCCTCGAGATCGTAGCCGAGGCCCATGCCGTCGCGAAAGATCTCGGTGAAGATGACGCGCTGCACGCCCCACTGCGCGACCCGCTTCACGAGTGCGTCGCGGGAGACCGGCGTGCGCTCCGCCCAGCCATGCGTCGCAACCTCGTCGCCGCGCGCATCGATGCCCGCGATCACGCGCGCGCCGAGTTGCCCGATGATGTTGCGGGCGATGCGCTCCTCCTCGACCACGAGCGTGCCCAGGATGATCTCGCTCGCGCCCGCGGCGAGCCGCGCCTCGGCGATCTCGAGCGTGCGAATCCCACCGCCGGTCTGCACGGGAACGCCGGATTCGGCGCAGATGCGCTCGATCGCGCGCAGGTTCTCCCCCGAACCGAAGGCACCGTCGAGGTCGATGACGTGCAGCCGCCGCGCGCCGGCGGCGACAAACGCCTTCGCGCGCGCCACCGGATCGCGGTCGTAGACCGTCGCGGTCGCGAGGTCGCCGCGCTCCATGCGAACGCACGCGCCGCCCTTGAGATCGATGGCCGGAATAACTTGCATGTCGCTCCTCTAGCGCCCGTCGGCGAGACGAATGAAGTTTTCGAGTAGGCGCAAGCCCGTGCTGCGGCTCTTCTCCGGATGAAACTGGGTTCCCATGACCGAGTCCTGCGCGACGATCGCCGAGAAGCGCTCGCCGTGCGTCGCCGCGGTGAGCGTGGCCGCGCCGACCGGCACGCGATAGGAATGGAGGAAGTACGCGTACTCCTCGTCCGCGAGGCCTTCGACGAACGGGTGCGCACGAATCGGCTCGAGGCGGTTCCAGCCGATGTGCGGAACGCGCGGTGCCCGCTCGAAGCGCGCGACCTCGCCGGGCAGCGCGCCGAAGCCCTCGGCCGCGCCGAACTCGCTCGAGCGTTCGAAGAGCAACTGCATCCCGACGCAGATGCCCAAGAACGGCCGTCCGCTCTTCAGGAACGTGCGAACGGGCGCGTCGAGCGCGCGTGCGCGTAACGCCGACATCGTCGCGCCGAAGGCGCCGTCGCCGGGAAGAATCGCCGCGGCACAATCATCGATGACCGCGCCGCGATCGGTGACGACGAAATCGGCGGCGCGCCGTTCGAGGGCGGCGACGAGCGAGCCGAGGTTGCCGCCGCCGTAGTCGATGACCGCGATCCTCGCGTTCGCTATTCGAGCACGCCCTTCGTCGAGGGAATCTCGTCGCCGACCACGGCTTTGGCCTGCGCGAAGGCGCGTGCGAAAGCCTTGAACGTCGCCTCGCAGACGTGATGTGCGACGTACCCGTTCATCTGGATGAGGTGCAGGGTGATCTTCGCATTGTCGGTCAGCGCGCGGAAGAACTCACCGATCATCTCCGTCGGCATCTGCCCGAGGTCTTCGCGAAGAAAGGTCACGCGGAAGTTCAGATACGGACGTCCGGAGATGTCGACGCTCGCGGCGATCAGCGCGTCGTCGAGCGGGACGAGGCCCGAGCCGAAGCGCGCGATCCCGCGTTTCTCGCCGAGCGCATCGTGAATCGCCTTGCCGAGCGCGATGCCGACGTCCTCGATCAGATGATGCTGATCCATGCCGTCGCCCTTCGCGCGAAGCTGCAAGCCGATGCCGGCATGCTTCGCGAGCGCGTGGAGCATGTGATCGAAAAAGTCGACGCCGGTTGCGATCTCGGCGGTGCCGCCGTCGAGGTCGAGGCTCAACTCGATCGCGGTCTCTTTCGTCGTCCGAGAGATCGTGCCGCGCCGTCGCACGTCGGTTGCCATGATGCCCAGAGGTTCCGAGGGTAAAGGCGCACCCCCTTGCAGAAAGGCGCCGCATGGACGCACTCGACCTCACGAACCGCCCGCCGCGCAGCCCGAACGAGCGCCTCGGCGGCCTCATCATGCTTGCGCGGACGATCGACAAGCTCCGCGCAACGCTCCCCGGCGGCAATCTCGGCTCCTATCAAATTCCCGGCTTCAGCGTACGCCTGATGTCGGGGTTGGGCATCGAGGAATCCGCGTTGCGCGATGAAGTCGCGGGCGCATCGAGCGACGACGAGATCGTCGCTTGGGTTCGCGAACACAGCGACCCTTCGCGCTACGAAGAGATCAACGCGATACTACGGCAGCGACGAATCGCCGATCGCATCGACGATCCCGAGTTCGTAGCGAAATATCCCGTCGCCGCGTCGCTCCCGCGCGAGACGCCGCTCATCGAGATGCTCGATCTCGACGATCGCGCTTCCTTCGCGAAGCCCTAGAGCGCGAGCTTCGACGCGTCGACGCGCTTGCCGCCGAGCATCACGATTGCCGGCGGCTGCTCCATGAGCGCGATGTCGTGCACCGGATCGCCGGCAAACGCGACGACGTCGGCCGTCTTTCCGGGAGCGAGGATGCCGCGGTCGGAGAGGCCGATCATCTCGGCGGCACTGCTCGTCGCGGAGCGGAGCACGTCGATGCTTCGCATGCCGAGACGCACCATGAGCGCGAAGTCCTTGTTGTTCTGCCGGTGCGGGAAGACGCCGGCATCGGTGCCGTAGGAGAACTTCACGCTCGACGCGACCGCCCGGTGCATGCCTTCGTCGCGCAACTGCTTCGCGTACTCCGCCTTCTGGATCGACTGCTCCGAGATGTGATTCGGATTTCCCGGTTGCAAGATGGAATCGAGTGCCCAGACCGTCGGCGTGAGATAGGTCCCGCGATCGACCATCTTTCGCAGCGTCTCGTCGCTCACGCCCGTTCCGTGTTCGATGGAATGAACGCCGCCCTCGACGGCGACGGCGATCCCTTTGTCGCCGTGCGCGTGCGCCGCAACGCGCCGCTCGAACTTCGTCGCCTCGTCGACGACGGCTTGGATTTCGTCGAGATTGAACTGCGGAATGTCCCAGACGTCGCCGTACGAGAGCACGCCGCCGGTCGCGAGGATCTTGATGTGGTCGACGTGGTTCTTCACATGCTCGCGCACGACTTCACGGAATCCATACGGACCGAACGAGATCGCGCCCATGCGAACGGTCGGGTCCTCGCTCACCCAATCCGGCGTGTCGTTTGAATCGCCGTGGCCGCCCGTGATCGAGAGCGCCTGCCCAGCCGCGAGGATCCGCGGTCCCATGAGCGCGCCGTTCGCGATCGCGTTCCGAAGCGCGAGGTCGATGCCCGCGCCGCCGCCGACGTCGCGCACGGTCGTGAACCCGTTGCGCAGCATGACCTGCGCGTTGCGAATGCTGTAGAGCGTCGCCTCCGGCACGTTGTCGGCGACGCGTTCGGCGCCGAACATTCCGACCATGTAGATCGAGGGCACGACGAAGGACGCGACGTGCGTATGGCAGTCGATGAGCCCGGGCATGATCGTCGCATCGCCGAGGTCGATGACCTCGGCGCCGCTGCCGGCGTCGCCCGCATGCATCGAAGCGATGCGGTCGCCGCGGAGGACGAGCACGCCGGGCGTGAGCACTTGGAACCCGTCGAAGAGACGCGCCGCGCGCAGCACGGTCACGCTCTCGGCTTGCGCCCGCAATCGAATCGGCAGCAGAAGTGCCAATCCGGCGGCAGCGGCTCCGGCAAGGAATGCACGGCGGCCGAAGTACCGCTCCGCCTCATCGAAGACGGCCGCGGAATACGGCGCGTGCGGGCAACGACAGTCAAAGCTCATCGCAAACCTCCTGCACTCCGCTTTCGGCACTCCTAAGCCGAAAACTCCAACCCCGGTTACGAAACCGCGCGAGCGAGCGCGTAGCCGGTGAGCCGGTCGATCAACGCTTCGTAACTGATGCCGGCCGCAGAGCAGGCGTCGGGCAGCAGGCTGGTCGGCGCGAGGCCGGGCAGCGCATTGACCTCGAGGACGTAGGGGCGGCCTTCCTTGCTCATGATGAAGTCGGTGCGCGAGTAGTCCCGCAATCCGAGCAGGCGGTGCACCGAGAGCGCGAGCGTCTGCAGCCGCGCCGCGAGATCCGCATCGATCTGCGCGGGCACGATGTGCGTGCTGCCTCCGGCGTCATACTTCGCGGCGTACGAGTAGAAGTCGTCGACGTTCGCCACGATCTCGACGACCGGAAGGGCCTCTTCGCCCAGGACGCTGCACGCGAACTCGCGCCCGTCCACGTATTCCTCGGCGAGCACCTGCGCGTACGATTTCGACGCGTTGAGGACGGCGGTCGTCCACTGCTCGTGCGTGCGCACGATCGCGACGCCGACCGACGAGCCTTCGAAGCGCGGCTTGACGACGAGCGGAAGGTCGAGCGAACCCGGAAGCAGCGGCAGCGTTCCGGCGGAGAGATCGAAGATGTCCCAGACCGCGGTCGGGAGACCTTCGGCGGCAATGAGTTTCTTCGTCAAATGTTTGTCCATTGCGAGCGCACAGCCTTCGAGCGCGCTGCCCGTGTACGGAACGTTCAAATATTCGAGCACTCCTTGGATCTCGCCGTCCTCTCCGCCCGTTCCGTGGAGCGCATTGAAGACCGCATCCGGCGCGATGTCGCGCAGCGCGTCGACGAACTTCTCGTCGTAGTCGAGCGAGTGCGCCTCATAGCCGAGTGCGCGAAGCGCCCGCAACGCCAGGGTTCCCGATTGTATCGAGACCTCTCGCTCGGCGCTGCGGCCGCCCATCACGACGGCAATCCGCTTGCTCAATCGACGAAGACTCCGACCAAATGCACTTCGAGTTGGAGCTCTACGCCACAGCGCTCCGCGACGCTCCGGCGCACGCGCGCGAGCAGCGTAGCGACGTCCTTCGCCGATGCGTTTCCGAGGTTGTTGATGAAGTTTGCGTGCAGCGGAGAAACCTCCGCGTCGCCTTCGCGCCAGCCCTTCGCTCCGATCGACTCGACGAGCCTCGCCGCCTTGTCCCCGTCGGGATTGCGAAAACATGAACCGGCGTTCGGCATCGCGATCGGCTGCGTTTGCTTGCGGCGCACGAGCCGCTCCTGCATCTCGGCGCGAACGCTCGCCGGATCGCCGCGCTCGAATGCGAGCGTGACGCGGGAGACGACGGCGTCGCGCGCGAGTGTCGTGTGGCGATAATAGTATTGAAGGCTGATCGCATGCGGATCGGGTTTGCTCGGAGATTGCACCCACACTTCGCGTACGAAATCGCCGATCTCGCGATCGGTTCCGGCGTTCATGCGCAACGATCCGCCAACGGTGCCCGGAATTCCGGCAAGGGAGCCGATCGAACGCGCGCCGGCCGAAGCGGCCTTCGCGGTGAGCGCGGCCATGCCGGCCGAGGCGCCGGCCTCGGCGACGACGCTGCCGTTCTCCGCGCGCACGTCGATCTCGGCAAACCGCCCGCCGAGGCGCAGCACGATTCCGCGCATGCCGCCATCGCCGACGAGCACGTTGCTGCCGCTGCCGAGAACGAACCACGGAAGGCTGCGTTTGAAGCACCACCGCATGAGCGCCGCCAACTCATCCTCGCTCTCGACGGAGACGAATGCATCGGCGGGGCCGCCGATGCGCCACGACGTGTATGGCGAAAGCGGTTCGTCGAAGCGCGCGCGCTCGCCCACGATCTCCGTGAGCGCCGCGCGGTCGCGCTCCTCGAGCAAACTGCGAAGCCCCTGCGCCGTCGTGACGCTCACGCGATGCGCTCCGCCGGCGCAATCCGCCGCGCGAGCCGCGTCGCGACCTCGGTAATGTCGCCCGCACCGAGCATGAGGACGAGCGAACCCGACGGCGCGTCGGAGAGCAGGCGCGATTCGAGATCGCCGACCTCCGCGACGCACGTCACGTCGCCGCCCAACGCCGCGAGCGGCTCGCCGATCGAGGCGGAACTGACGCCGGGCATCACCGGCTCCGACGCGGCGTAGACGGGCGCAAGGTAGACGCGATCGGCGCCGCNNGCCGCCGTGGCAGGCGCGCGCGGTCGCGATCGTTTCGCGGATCGCAGTTGGATGATGCGCGTAATCGTCGACGACGATCATGCGCGAATCGCGGCAGAGAACGTCGAAACGCCGGCGCACGCCGCGAAAGGCGCGCAGCGCGTCGGCGATCTGCGCGAACGGCACCTCCAGATGACGGCCGACGGCGATCGCCGCAAGCGCGTTACGCACGTTCATCGCGCCCGGTATTCCCATCTCGACGCTGCCGAGGCAGACGCCGCCCACGATCACGTCAAAGCTCGTGCGTAAACCCGCGGTACGAACGTCCCGCGCGAACACGTCCGCGGGTTCGCGCAGACCGAACGTCACGACGCCCGCGCGAACTCCGCGCGACGGCAGCGATGCCGCGAGCGGATCGTCGGCGCCGACGACGGCGAGGCCGTCTTCGGGAACGCGGCCGAGGAACTCCGCGAAGGCGTCGACGAGGCGCGGCAGTTCGTCGTCGCTCTTCAGGTGATCGTTCTCGATGTTCGTGACGATTGCGACTTCCGGCTCGAGCAGCGTGAAAGAGCCGTCGGATTCATCCGCCTCCGTTACAAACCACGAGCCGCTTCCGACGTAGGCGTTCGAGCCGAGTTCTGCGTCGATGCCGCCGAGAGCGAGGCTCGCGTCGACGCCGCCGCCGCGCAGCACGGCGTGAACCATTGCAGTCGTCGTCGTCTTGCCATGCGTCCCGCAGATCGCGATGCCGCGCGCTTCGCGCACGAGCCGCGCCAGCATTTCGCCGCGATGGAGGACGGGGATTTTCCGGCGCAGCGCTTCGGCGTACTCGGGATTGCGCGCATCGATTGCGGAGCTAACGACGACCGTCTGCGCGCCGTCGACGTTCTCCGGTGCGTGGCCGATGCGCACGTCGGCGCCTTCCTCGCGCAACCGCACGAGCAACGCGCTGTCCTTTGCGTCGGAGCCGGAAACGGAGACGCCGCGCGCGAGCAAGACGCGGGCGATCGCGCTCATGCCGATGCCGCCGATTCCGATAAAGTGCCACCGCTCCATGCGAACCTACCCTCTTCGCGCTGCAAGCGCATCAATCCGGGCAAGGATCGCACGAACGGGATCGCGAGCGCCGCCGCGCAGAGCGCGGGCGCGCATCGCCTCGAGCCGATCGGGTGCCGTCGTCTGCGCGAGCAACGCTCCCAGCCGTTCGGAAAGCGCGGCATCCTCGATAACGACGGCTGCCCCGGCCTCTGCGGCCGCCGCCGCATTCGCGCGCTGATGGGCCTCCGCGGCATGGGGATACGGAACGAGGATCGCCGGAAGAGCGAGCGCGGCCAGCTCCGCGAGCGTCGAGGCTCCGGCGCGCGCCAGCACGAGATCCGCGGCGGCATACGCGTCGGCGGGGTCGTCGAGATACGGCCGAACGCGTGCGCGCTCGCCGATCGCTGCCGCGACGCGCGCGTAGTCTCGCTCTCCGGTCACGAGCAACAGTTGCCATCCCGGCGGCAAAGCCGCCGTCTCCACCAGCGCGATGAGCGCGTCGTTGATCGAGCGCGCCCCTTGGCTTCCGCCCAAGACGAGCAGCGTCTTGCGCTGCGCGTCGAGATCGAGACGCGCGATCGATTCGGCGCGCGCCGGCAGACGCGTCAGCGAGGCGCGAATCGGAACGCCGGTATTCGATTCGTTCCAGAGCTCGTCGACGCGCGGCGCCAGCACCCGGTTCGCAACGCCCGGAAGCACGTTCGGTTCGAGGAGCGCGATCGGCATCGTGCGGCGCCGCAGCGCACGATGCAGACGCGCGGCGATAACGACGGGAACGCAGACGTAGCCGCCGGTTGCGATCACGGCGTCGGGGCGAACGCGGGCGAAGATGCGCAGGCTCTGTGCGATCCCGAGCAGATTTGCGAAGATCGTGCGCAACAGGTCGAAGGAGAGCCGTCGGCACAGCGGATGCGCGGAAATACTGTGCAGCGGAAAGCCCGCCGCCGGGACGAGCCGTGCTTCGAGCCGATCTCGCGTTCCCACGAAATGCACCTCATCGCCGCGTGCGCGCAACGCTTCGGCGATCGCGAACGCCGGGTAGAGATGGCCGCCCGTTCCGCCGGCGGCAAAGAGCACGACCACGCTTCAGCGGCCGCTGCTGATGCGGCGCCGGCGACCGACGTTGAGAATCAGCGCGACGGCGATGAGATCGACGATGAGCGAACTGCCGCCGAAGGAGATGAACGGAAGCGGAACGCCGGTCACCGGCCACGACGACGTGACGACGCCGATGTTGACGAAGGCCTGCAGCACGATCATCGCCGTGCAGCCGATCGTCAGTAGAAACCCGAACGGCTCCGCGGCAAGCGCGATGCGAATCGCGCGAAACGCCAAGAGCATGAAGAGCGCGAGCACGCCGAGGGCGCCGATCAGCCCCCACTCCTCCCCGAGCACGGAGAAGATGAAGTCGGTGTACTGTTCGGGCAGGTAGAAGAATTTTTCGCCCGACGCGCCGAGCCCGACGCCTCTGATCCCGCCGCTGCCGAGGGCGTAGAGCGATTGGATGATGTGGAATCCGGTGTTCTGCGGATCGCGCCATGGATCGAGAAAGGCGAAGAGCCGCGTACGCCAGGTCGCGTTCCGCGCGACCTCGATGACGAGCGGCGGCAAGACCGCGAGCGAGACGGCGGCGAGGTGCAGAATGCGCGCGCCGGCCGCGAAGAAGATCGCCGCCGCGGTCATCACGATGAGGCTCGCCGTGCCGAGGTCGGGCTCTTTGAGCACCAAGAACGCGATGACCGCAACCGGGATGCACGCCGGAACGAGCCCCTTCGCGAGCCGCGTGATGTCGATGCGTGGCTCGCGTCCCGAAAGCCATGATGCGAGGAAGATCACGAGGCTGATCTTCGCAAACTCCGAGGGCTGCAGAGAAAACGACCCGATGCCGATCCAGCGGTGCGCGCCGTTGATGCGCACGCCGATGTGCGGCACATACACGAGCAGAAGCCCGATGAATCCCGCGAGCAAGATGTACGGCGCAAAGCGACGCAACAGCATGTAATCGATGCGGTACGCGCAGAACGCGCAGATCGTTCCGACGAGCAGCCAGAGAAACTGCCGCTTCACGTAGTAGGCGGTGTCGAGGTGCTGCGCGTACGCGGTCACGTTGGACGCCGAGTAAATCATGACGAGGCCGATGCCGACGAGAATCGCAACCGCACCGAAGAGCCACGCATCCGGCGGCGCTGCGATGTACGAGCGGCGCGTCGCGAGTTCGTGCGAGGGGCCGGAGCGGCGCAGCGATGCCGAACTACGCACGCACGCGCTCCCGCAGATTCTCGACGGCGCGCGTGAAGCGCTCGCCGCGCTCCTCGGCGGAGGTAAACATATCGAACGAAGCGCACGCGGGGGAGAGCAGCACGACGTCGCCCGGCCGCGCCTGCATGCGCGCGCGCTCGACGGCGTTTTCGACCGAGTCTGCCAGTTCGTGCGGAACGTCGCCGGCCGCCCGCGCGAGCGCATCGGCACTCTCGCCGATGAGGATCAACGCTTTGGTTCGAAGGCGAATCGCGGCGCCGAGGGTTGCGAAATCGGTTCCCTTCGAGCGGCCGCCCGCAATGAGCACGACCGGGCGATCGTAGGCGTGGAGCGCGGCGACGGCCGCGTCCGGGTTCGTCGCCTTCGAATCGTCGACGTAGAGAACGCCGTCGATCTCTCCGACCGGCTGCAACCGGTGCGGTAATGCGCGGAACGTGCGAACCGCATCGCGCAGCGGCCCGCTCTCGCAGTTCGCGGCGAGCGCGGCGAGCAACGCGGCCACGACGTTGCGCAAGTTGTGCTCCCCGGGGAGCGGCACGTCGGCGCGATCGAGAATCGGCGCGGCATCGCTTCCGCCTGATGCGCAGAGTATCTGCTCGCCTCGCAGGAAGATCGCGGCGTCGCCGGCGTCGCGCAATGTGTATCCAAGGATGCGCGCCTTGCCGTTCGCTCGCTCGTACCGAGCTTTGAAGGCGGCGAGCCGAGGATCGTCGAGATCGAGCACGATCGTGTCCCCTTCGCCTTGATTGATCGTGATGCGAAACTTCGCCTCGGCGTACTCCTCGAGCGAGCGGTACCGGTCGAGATGATCGGGCGCGATGTTGAGCAGCACCGAGACGCGCGGACGAAACGAGCGGATCGTCTCTAATTGAAAGGACGAGACCTCCGCGACCACCCACGAGCTCGCCGCGGCGCCGACGACCTGCCCGACGAGTGGATCGCCGATGTTTCCGCCGAGACGCACGTCGCGGCCGCATGCGCGCAGCATGTGCGCGATCAATGCGGTCGTCGTCGACTTGCCCTTCGTTCCCGTGACCGCGACGATCGGCGCAGCGCAGATGCGCGAAGCGAGTTCGATCTCGCCGATCACGGAGATCCCCGCGGCAACGACCTGCTGCAGAACCGGAGCGCTCGGAGGAACGCCGGGCGAGAGCACCGCCAGCGTCACGCTGCCGAGCATGCCGGCGAGTTCGGCCGGGGCGACGAATCGCGCGCCCTGCGCTTCGATCGCGGCGATCGCGGTGACGAGCCCTTCGCGCGCTTTCTCGTCGGTAGCGAAGACGACGGCGCCGCGTTCGCGCAGCACCTTTGTGCTTGCGAGGCCGCTCTTCCCGAGCCCGATGACGAGCACGGTCTCGCGCTCGAAGCTATCTTGCATGACCGATCACCCATCCTACCACGGAACAGAGCGTCGATGCGAGCCAGAAACGCAGCGTGACGACGGACTCCGGCCAACCTTTGAGTTCGAAGTGATGGTGCAGCGGACTCATGAGAAAGATGCGGCGTCCGCCGCTGAGTTTGAAGTACGCGACTTGCAGCATCACGGAAAGCGTTTCCGCAACGAAGACGCCGCCGACGACGAGCAGCAGCAGCATCTGCCCGTCGAGGATCGCCGCGCCGGCAAGCAGCGCGCCGAGCGCAAGCGAACCGGTATCGCCCATGAACATCCGCGCGGGATGCCGGTTGTAAACGAGAAAACCGAGACATCCGCCGATGGCAAAGCCGACGACGGCGGGCCAATTATCGCCCGCCGGTAGCCGCATCACGATCGCGATCGCCCAGAAGACGTAGAGCGGCGGGACGATCGCGCCCGCCGCGAGGCCGTCGAGGCCGTCGGTGAGATTCACTGCGTGCGCGGTTCCGGTTATGGCGAGAATGCCGAGCACGAACCATAGCCAGTGCGGCACGACGAGCGCGAAGCTTCCCGCGTGGAAGAGCGTGTCGCCGCCCACGTCGGCGACGAGCCGTAGGAAGACCGTCGCGACGAGCGCGGTCGCGAGAAACTTCGTCCGCGCGCGCAACCCTGCGTTCTTGCCGCGACGCACGCCGAGATAATCGTCGATGAAGCCGATCAGCGCGCAGCCGAAGACGAGGAAGAGGAGGGCCGTCGTCTCCGGACCTTGGGAGACCATGGCGGCCGCGGCGACCGCCGCCAGGATCGCGAGGCCGCCCATCGTCGGCGTCCCCGTCTTCCCCTGGTGGCTCTCCGGTGCGTCTTCGTATGCGATCTGGCGCACCTGCATTCGCGGCAAGAGCCCGAGCAGCAGCCATCCAACGCCGAGTGCAATCCCAAAGCCGAGCGCAACATTCCAGGTGAGCGTCGGGATGTCGTAGAGCGTCATGCCGGCGTCTCCGCATCGAGGAGCGGGTTCGCGCCTTCGCCACGCCACTTCAAGACGACGATCGGCGTCTGCTCGTCACCGTTGCCGTGCGGATTGCTCAAGAGAGCGCGCTCGACGCTCGCGCGCGCGACGCGTTTGCTCGCGCCGAGAACCTTTGCCTTCGCGAGATCGTTCGCATCGACGACCGCGCAGGCCACGCCCGCTCGCCGCGCGACGAGCTCCGCGAAGTTGTCCGGCTCGCGCGGGCTGAGCACGATCGCACGCTCGTACGGCGGCAGCGTCCCGGTGTAGCCGTCGATTGCCGTCACCGCCTCACCCATGATCTCGTAGAAAACGCCGCGGCGGCCCCGCAACCGCCCGAGGACGTGCATCGCCGCGGCGTAGATCACTTTCCCCGCACCGACTCGATCGATCACGAGTTGCAGCGACTCCGGCTGGTTCACCGTTGCGAGCACTCCCGCCCGCCGCGAGAGCGCGTAGGCAAGACGCGACGGGCGAACGTATTCCGCGGGCACGAGCTCGCCCTGCGCGATCGCGACCGCCGTTTCGGAGACGGCGACGACGTCGCCCGCGGACGCGATGCCGCGAACCGCGCGCGCAATGAGCGCGGGCAGGTCGTCACCGGTACGCACGAGCGCCGTGCGCACCGGAATGGCCACGAGTCCAGGCGGCAGTTCGGCTTGCGTCACCGCCAACGGTCGTATCAACGCATCTCCTCGACGATCTCTTCCAATTGATATTTGCGGGAGCCCTTGAGCAGCACGAGATCCTCGTGCTGCGCGTGCTCTCGCAACCAGGTCGCCGCCTCTCGATTCGTCGCGAACGGCACGATGCGCTGCTGCGGGAGCCCGGCGGTTTGCGCGCCGCGGGCGAGCGCCGGGGCAAACTCGCCCCCGACGAGCAACCAATCGACGATGCCGGCGGCGTGCGCGCCGACGCGCTCGTGCAACGCCTCCGACTCCGCTCCCAGCTCCGCCATGCTGCCGAGCACCGCGATGCGGCGAGCCGCGGATTCCTCGCCGAAAGCGTCGAGCGCAGCGATCGTCCCCGACGCGTTCGCATTGTACGCGTCGTAGATCAGCCGCGGGCCGCGTACGAGGTCGATGCGCTCGAATCGCCCGCCGGGTAACGCGAGCCCCGGAACGATTTCGAGCAACGCGTCGAGCGGTACGCCGAGATCGAGCGCCGCGGCGAGTGCGGCAGCGAGATTCGCGCGGTTGTGCGCACCCGGGAGCCGCACGTCGATCGCGCGTTCGTCGATGCGGCCGGCTTCGTCGGCGAGCGCGAGGCGTCCGGCTCCGATGACGGCGCAGAGCGGCGCCTTCGGGATCTCGGGCAACTCGTCGCCCGCAAAGAACCAGCGCGCAGGTTGCGCGAGCGACGGCGCGCGGCGGCGCGACGCCTCGTCCGCGAGATTCAACACCGCGCGCGCCCCTTTCGAGAAGAGTCCCCACTTCGTCTCCTCTAAGATTTCTCGGGAGCCCATGATCTCGAGATGCGCTTCGCCGATGTTCGTAAGGATAGCGAGTTGCGGCCGCGCGATTGCGGCGAGCGCGGCGACGTCACCGGAGCGGCGCGCGCCCATCTCGACGACGAGCACGTCGTGCTCGTCGTTCGACGCGGCGAGGAGCAGCTTCGCGACGGCGATCTCGTTGTTCTCGTTTCCCGGGGCCGCGAGCACGCGCCCCGGATGGTGCGTCGCGAGCAGTTGGACGAGCAACGATTTCGTCGTCGTCTTTCCCGCACTTCCGGTGATCGCGATGACGCGCCCGCCAAACCGCTCGCGTGCCGCACCGCCGAGCGCCATGTACGCCGCAAGCGTCTCCGCGACGAGCAGCGTCGGAATCTCATCCACGCGCGCGCTCTCTCGATCGAGAATCAAGGCCGCAGCCCCCGCCGCAACCGCGCGCTCCGCGTAGTCGTGACCGTCGAAACGCTCGCCGCGCAAGGCGAGGAACGTATCGCCGGGGCGCAGCGTCCGCGTGTCCGTCGAAATGCGCAGCTCTTGCGGCGCGCCTTTCGCGTCGAGCACGCGCGCGCTCGTCGCCTTTACCGCAACGTCGAATGGAAGGCTCATGCGCGCTTCGCCAGCGCGTCGCGCGCGACGCTCGCGTCGTCGAAGGGCAGCACTTTTTCGCCGATGATTTGATACGCTTCGTGACCCTTGCCCGCGATGAGCACGATGTCGCCCGGGCGCGCTTCGCGGACCGCGCGTTCGATCGCGGCTCGGCGGTCCAACTCCACGACGTGTTCGCGCGTGCCGATGCCGGCGACGATCTGTTCCGCAATCGCGCGCGGCTCCTCCGTGCGCGGGTTGTCGTTCGTCACGTAGATGCGATCGGCGAGCCGTGCCGCGATCGCACCCATCTGCGGACGCTTTCCGCGATCTCGATCCCCGCCGCAACCGAACACGACCGCGAGCGCACCGACCGCGCCTTCGCGAAGCGCGCGCAACGCCTGCTCGAGCGCATCCGGCGTGTGCGCGTAGTCGACGACGACGGCGACGTCGCCCGGGCCGACCAGCTCCATTCGCCCGGGCACGCGGACGAGCGATGCGAGCCCGCGCGCGCTGACGGCATCGTCGATGCCGAGCGTTCGCGCCGCGCCGATCGCCGCGAGGGCGTTGGCGACGTTGAAGCGCGCCGGCAGTTTCAGTTCGATGCGCGTTCCGTCGACGACGAAACTGCTGCCGTCCGCGCGCACGACGACCTCGCGTGCCACGAGATCGGCCGGAGCCTCCAATGCATACGTCGTCAGCGGCACGTGACCGTGCAGCTCCTCGGCCCACCGCGCGCCGTACTCGTCATCGACGTTCAGGACGGCCGCCTGCGTCATCGAGAACAAGCGACGCTTCGCCGCGGCATACGCGTCCTGCGTACCGTGAAAGTCGAGGTGGTCGCGCGTCACGTTCGTGAGCACCGCGCAGGCGAAGCGCACGTCTTCGACGCGCTCGAGCNNAGGTCGTGCAGTTCGCTCGGAAACGGCGTCGTGTGCGCGAGCGGCCACGATCGCTCGCCGAGTTCGGCGCCGACGGTGCCGATCACGCCGCACGGCATCCCGGCCGCATTCGCGATCGCCGCGATCATGCGCGTCGTCGTCGTCTTGCCGTTCGTGCCGGTCACGCCGACGACGGAGAGCCCCTGCGACGGATCGCCGAAGAACGCCGCAGCGACCGCCGAGAGCGCGCGCCGCGAATCCTCGACCTCGATCGTTACGACGCCGGGCGCGAGTTCGCGGACGCCTTCGCGCTCGACCACGATCGCTGCCGCGCCGTTCGCGATCGCCTGTTTGAGGAAGTCGTGTCCGTCGACGTGCTCGCCGCGCATCGCGACGAAGAGCGCGCCGGGCGCGGCGCGACGCGAGTCGGTTGCAATGCTATCGATGAGGACGTCCGCGGCATCGCCGGTGACCCGAATCGATCCCGGAAGCCGAGCGAGCAGCGTCGCGAGCGCGACGCGGTTCATCTCGTTTCGACGACGCTCGCGTCGTGGGGCAGGATCCCGTCGCGAAGCATCGCGGCGCGGGCGATCTTCACGAATGCCGGCGCGGCGACGATCGCGCCGTAATATGCGCCGACCGGGCGGTCGAGTTTCACGTAGATGACGTAGCGCGGATGTTCGTACGGTACCATGCCGATGAAGGAAGCCGAGTACGCTCCCGGCTCGTACTCTCCATTCTCGACGATCTGCGCGGTTCCGGTCTTCCCTGCGGTCGTGTAGCCTGCAACCTGCGCCCCCGGATCGCCCGTGCCGCGCAGCACGACGTCTCGCAGAAAGCGGCGCAAGATGCTCGCGGTGCGCTGCGAGAAGACGCGGCGTTCCACCCGGGGCGCGAACGAGCGCACGACGTGCCCCGAAGCATTCAGTTCCTCGCGGACGATGCGCGGCTGCATGAGCAGGCCGCCGTTTGCAATCGCGCAGTAGTAGCGCGCCATCGCAATCGGCGTCACCGCGACGCCTTGACCGAACGCCATCGTCGCGAGCGAGGCTCCGCTCCACTGCGAAGGTGGGGGAACGATTCCGGGATTCTCACCCGCCAAACCGATCCCGGTCGGATCACCAAATCCCGCGCGTCGTTCCATGTCATAGAACACGCGTCCGCCGATACGCAAACCGACCTCGGCCGCGCCGACGTTGTGCGAATACTCGATGATCTCCTCGAGCGTCTCGCTGCTGCCGCTCGTCGGCATCGAGTCCTCGGCGTTGTGAATGACGCGATCAGCGACCTTGAGCGAGCTGCGCGCCGGAAAACGCGAGGCAAGCGTCACCCTCCCGGATTCGAGCGCTGCCGCCGCGGTGATGAGTTTGAAGGTCGAGCCCGGTTCGTACGCGTCCATTACCGCACGATCGCGTTGCGCGTCCGCGGAAGAACGTTCCCAATGGTTCGGATCGAAGTCGGGCAAGTTCGCCATCGCGAGCACTTCGCCGGTCCACGGATTCATGACGATCGCGGTGCCGTCCGCGGCGTGATAACGCCGCATCTGCTCCGCGAGCGCCTGTTGCGCGATGAACTGGAGGTACGAGTCGATCGTCAACTCGAGATCGAGCCCGTCCTCCGACGGCTTGACGATGCGCTGGCCGGCGAGCGGAATCGGCCGCCCCAGCTCGTCTTCTTGCACGAGCATCCTGCCGAAGACGCCGCGCAGCACGTCATCATATGAATACTCGACGCCCGCGAGGCCGTTTTCGTCGATGCCGACGTAGCCGATGAGCGTCGCCGCGAGCGTGCCGACCGTATCGACGCGGCGTCCGGTGACCTCCGGCTGCACGAAGACGCCGGAAAGATCGAGCGCGACGACGCGTTGCGCGACGTCGTGGGGAACCTTGCGAGCGATGTAGACAAACTGCTCGCCCGGCGAATGCATGAGCGCGATCGTCTGGGAATCGAGCGGCCCGACGACCGCGCGCAACTTCGCGGTCACCTCGGGGAAGTTCTCGACCTCTTGCGGATCGACGTAAATGGACTCCGACGGCAGCGAACGGACGAGCGCATTCCCGTCCCGGTCGAGAATCGATCCGCGATGCCCCGAGATCGTGACGAGCCGCGTGCGCTGGCTCAGCGCCGCACGCGCGAAGACCGGCCCCCGCAACACTTGCACGTCGTACAGGCGCCATACCAAATAGAGTGCGATCGCGAAGCAAAGATAGAAGAAGAGCTTCGCGCGCAGCGGCGTGACGCGCGAGAACGCGCGTTTGTGCATTTACCGCAACGGCAGAAACGCGAGCGGGTGAATGCCCGAAGGCCGCGGCGCTTCGAGGCTGATGCGCAGAAACTCCTCGGGCTGAACCATGCCGAGTCTTGCGGCGACGGTGGCGAGGCGATCGTCCGACGTGAGCGAGGCGATCTGGTCGTCGAGTCGTGCATCCTGCAGCTCGAGTTCCGTCCGTTGCGCGTGCGCGCGCTGCACGGCGTATGAGAGCGCCGTGATGTTCGACGTGAGCAAGACGTAGCCGAGCATCACGACGAGGACCGCCGCGACGCCGAACGTCACCCTGAGCAGCGTCTCGTAGCGGGATCGGCGAGTCGCCCCGATGCGCCGCTGCGTGGCGTAGCGCGCCGTGCGCGGATTGCGGATTCGCGCGGGCGCGTGAAACTCGCGCGCGATCACAACGGCACCCCTCGCTCGCCTGCGCGGAGCTTCGCGCTACGCGCGCGGGGATTCTCTGCGATCTCGCGGTCGCTCGGAAGGATCGGCTTCTTCGTGAGCACGTCGATCCGCTCGTCGGCGCGCAACATCTGCTTGACGATGCGATCCTCGAGTGAATGGAAACTGATCGCGACGACGCGGCCGCCCTCCCGCAGGGATTCAACCGCGGCGCTCAAGCCGTCGTGCAACGCGTCGAGCTCCTCGTTCACCGCGATGCGCAACGCTTGAAAGATGCGGGTTGCCGGATGGAGGCGTTCCCGGTGACCGGGACGCTGCACGACGCCCGAAACGAAGCGCGCAAAATCGGTGGTCGTCGTCGGGAGCGTGCCCTCGCGCCGGCGCGCGACGATCGCGCGCGCGACGCGGCGTGCCGCGCGCTCTTCGCCGAAGGCGTAAAAGATGTCGGCCAACTCGCGCTCGCTCGCGTTCGCGAGCACATCGTAAGCGCTTCGCCCGGCATATGGGTTCATGCGCATGTCGAGCGGCGCAGATTTCGTCACGGAAAAGCCGCGACGCGGGTCGTCAAACTGCATCGAAGAGACCCCCAAGTCGAAGAGCACGCCATCCACGCGCGGGATTTCGAGTTCTGCGAGGATGCGAGGGAGTTCGCGGAAGTTCGCGTGCACGAAGGTGAATGAAGGTTGGAGAAGAGCGCGCGCGCGCGACTCCGCCTCCGGATCGGCATCGAGTGCGATCAGCCGTCCGCCGTGAAGAAGCTCGAGAATCGCACGGCTGTGGCCGCCGCCGCCGAACGTTGCATCGACGTAGACGCCCTCCGGACGAATCGCGAGGTACTCGAGAACGGCGGAGGCGAGAACCGGGATGTGACTCACGTGCGCCGTCCGTCATCACGCAAGACCCAGCTCGCCGAAGAGATCGGTGTTTTCGCCGCGCGGCTCGGAATGCTCGGGATAGCGGTCCGCCGCCCAGATCTCGACCCGGGAGAGCGAGCCGACGGAGACGACGTCGCGATCGATGCGGGCGTACTTGCGCAGCGCTCCGGGAATGAGAATCCGCCCTTGGGCGTCGCACGCGACCTCGTCGGTGTGGGCGAAGATCGAGCGCACGATCCGGCGGTAGGCGTCGTCCTTGCGCGGAACCGCCTCGAGCCGAGCGCAGAGCTCCGCCCAGACGGCGCTCGGGTAGAGCGCGAGGCAGGGGTCCGGACGCGCGATCGTGAGGATGAAGCCGGGCCCCAGACGCTCCCGGAAGCGCGCGGGCACGACGAGACGGCCCTTCTCGTCGAGAGCGTGCTCCACCAGGCCCGTCAAACGCGGCAGTTCCGGCAATGGTCCTCCCTTGGCTTCCACCAGGTGCCACTTCCACCCACTATACGCACGAGGCGCGCCGGGCGCAAGGCCGGCCAAGCCTGGGGGCTCCCATGCTCACCTGGTACAAGGCACCCCGAGATGGGAAAACGAAGCCTGATGCCGATGCAGCGGCTCGCCTCGTTCGCGTGTCTTTTGTGCCTGCTCTACGGCTGCAGCGGCGGCGGCTTCATGCCGTACGCCTCGCATGCCCTCAGCGCGGCCGAGATCCGCGCCCTCGTCTCACAGGCCTCTTCCGACCACGCGCTCCCGCCGGGCCTCGTCAACGCGGTGCTCATGGCGGAATCCGGCGGCGATCCCTCCGCGATCTCGGTTGCGGGCGCCGAAGGCTTGATGCAATTGATGCCCGGCACCGCGGCGCACTGCGGAATCGATCCCTTCGAACCCACGTCTAACGTCGACTGCGGCAGTTCGTATCTGAAGTCGCTGCTCGTTCGCTACCGTGGGGACACGCGACTTGCGGTCGCGGCGTACAACGCGGGACCCGGCGCCGTCGATCGCTATCACGGCGTTCCGCCCTATGCCGAGACGCAGGCGTACGTCGAACGCGTCCTTTCGAACTACCGGAGTTACTAGGGCCTTCCGGCCCCTGATGCCGATGGCGACGCTGGCACTGCGCCGATTCTTGCCGCATGCGCGCAGTACCGCGCATCTGCTTCCGATTCTCGACGCGTACCTTCTCCGCGAAATGGTATGGCCGTTCATCGGTGGGTTCTTCGCCTTTTTCATCTTCTGGGCGTTGAACATCTTCATTCTTTCCGCCGATTACATCATCAATCAACACGCGCCGTTTTTCCTCGTCTTGCGCTTCGTCGTGCTGCGCATTCCGCAAGCGATCCCGATGGCGTTTCCATTCGCCTCGCTCGTTGCGGTGCTGCTCGCAATGGGACGACTCATCGGCGACAACGAGCTGACCGCCATGCGAACATCCGGCATCGTCGTGATGCGGATCGCGGCGACGCCGCTCATCTTCGGCTTTACGATGTTCCTGCTTGCCTACGGCATGAACGAGTGGATCGCGCCGGTTTCGGTCGATCTCTCGACGCGCACCTTCTACCAGATGATCTATCATACGGACTCGTTGCCGATCGAGACGCAGTTCTTTCGCAAAGATCCCGACACCGGCAACGTCTTCTTCGTGACGCAGGTCGCGCCGGACGGGCGGACGATGTACGGAGTGCAGATATTCAAGCCGGCGCATCTCGGTCCGTGGAATGAAACGCTCCAGGCGAAGTCGGCGGTCGTCGACGGCAGCACGCTCGTGCTCAAAGACGTCATCGACACGCGCTTCAACAACGACGGGTACGTCTCGAGCCAACAGCACGTGAACTCCGCATCGATCGGCCTTCCGATCCAGGAAACGGCCGCGCAGTTCCTGAGCACCGCGAACAGCGATCCGTGGACGATGAGCAGCAAGCAGCTCGCGATGCAGGTACGCTCGCTGCAATCGCAGGGCATCGGCGGCACGGCGCTCGGCAATCTGCAGATCACGCTGGCCAACAAACTCGCGTGGCCCTTCGCTTGCTTCATCGCCATCTTGATCGCGCTGCCGCTTGCCATGCGATTCGGCAAGCGAGGACGCATGCTCGGCATGGCGCTTTCGATTGTCGCGTTCTTCGTCTACTTCGTCATGACGTCGGCGGCGTCGGCGTTCGGGCGCAACGGCGCGATCAATCCCTATATCTCAGCGTGGATCCCAAACGTCGTCATGGGGCTCGCGGGGGCGTTCCTGCTCTGGCTCGAAGAGCGCTAGGGCGTGCATGGACTCCGGGCCAAACGCCCCGCGCTTGCCGCGGTTGCTTGTCTAGCAGCCGTTTTCAGCGGTTATTTTTCCGCGGCTGACGCCGCGTCGCAGGCGCTGAGCCTCGACGAGCAACGTGCGATCACGCTGCTCGATGCGCGCCCGTGCGCCGCCGACCTTCACCAGAGCCAGGTCGCGCAGGCGGCGACCGGCGCAACCTCCCCGACGCCGAGCGCGGCGCCGACGCCGGGCTTTCCGGGCGCTCCGCAAAACGGCACGCTCCAGTTCTTCCAGACGCCGCGGCCCGCCGGCTCTCCGAGTCCGTCGGCGCCGCCGCTTCCCATCACCGTCACGCCGGTGCCGTCGAACGGTCCGGTCTTCTTGCAGCGAGGCGGCGAAACGCCGCCGCCGATTACGCCGGCCGGAGAGCAGCGCCCGCCCGCAACGCCGCAGCCGGCCGGCGTCCCGACGCTCGCGCCGGGATACGTCGCGCTCATCGCGGACCGCGTGAGCGGCAATACGAGGCCCGGACATCCCGGCGATGCCGAAGGCAACGTGCACATTTATTACGGGCAAGACGAGATCGTCGGCGACAAGGCACACTACGACGGCGCCCGCACGGTGACGATTACGGGCAACCCGTTCATCGTCGATCAGGCGCACGATTCGATTCTCTCGGCCGATACGATCTACTTCGACACGCTCGATCAGACGGCGAAGCTCGTCAACGGCCGCGGCGAAAGCTCGCAAGGCGTGGAGCGCGGCCTCGTCCACTACACCGCGAACGATCTCCACACCGACGCAACCGGCGTCGGCCACGGCCAGCATCCGAACCTCACCACGTGCGAGCATCCGCGCGGCGGATATCACATCACCGGACGCAACATGGACATCATTCCGGGCGACCGGATCGTGATCTACCAAGCCATTCTCTGGCTCGGCGCAGCCGCGATCTTCTTTCTCCCGAAGGTCGTGATCCCGCTGCGCACCGTGGAAGACCAGCGCACGCGCCCGCAGTACTTCCCCGATGTCGGATACGATCAATACGAAGGCTTTTGGATTCAGACCAAATATGCGTTCGGGCGAGATCAGTACTACTACGGGTACTATGAGATCAACTACTACACGAAGGTCGGATTGGGCTTGGGGTACGTTGCCTTCTTCCAGCGTCGCAACGGCCGGCGCAGCGGAAACATCAACTTCTACCGCATCCATGACCGGCGCGTCGAATCGACTCAGACGAACCTCACCGTCCAGGAAACGGAGAACTTCTCGCGCACGCTGCGCGCGAATATCGCGTACACGTATCAGTCGAACTTCGGGCCGCTGACGAACCTACCCGCGAACACGGCCATCAACCTCAATGTCGTTCACCAGACGCAAAAGGATTCCCAGGACTACACGTTCACGCATTCCGCCGTCGGATCGCAGTCGGCGTCGAATGCAATCTCTTTCGCCGACACCATCGGCTTCACGCCGACGTTGAGTGAATCTCTCAACTTCAGCTTGACGAACAGCGAGTCGAACTACGGCGGCTTCTCGTCCTCGAACTCGTCCGCGACGATCGACTCCGTGCTGCACTGGACGACGAAGGGCGCGGACTACGAACTGACGTGGGACAGATCTTATTCGCGGGTGCCGTACGGAGACGACAAGCTCCCCGAACTCGCGATTCGCCCGTACGCCTTCTTTCCGCACTTCGTCTTTCCGATGTCCGCGCAGTTCACGATCGGCAACTACAGCGAGCCGTCGAATGCCTTCCATACGCAGCGTGCGGACCTCGCGTTCGTCCTTGGACCCGCGCTCTACAAGGTCTTCGGCAGCGACTTTCAGGCAACCGTGAACGTCAATCAATACGCGTACGGCACGGGCGACCTCAAGGCGTCGATCCAGCAGTTGATGACGCTGACGACGCCGATCATCTCGAACCACCTCGTCAACACGATCACGTACAACGAATCGAACTACAACGGGCCCGCGGCAGTGCCGTTTCAATACCTCGACCAACAGCCCACGGAAAACACGAAGGGCGCGCAAGACCTGCTCCGATTCTTCAACGGGTCGGTCTACAATCTCTCACTCGGATTCTCGACGCTCTTCGATGCGCTGGCGCAGCCCGTCAGCTATCAGCTCCAGGTCAGCCCCTCGCCATCGTCGATCGTGCTTCTCGGCGGATCGTTCATTCCCGGTCCGCATCAAGGCTTCGAGGAGACGAACGTGCAGTTTTCGACGCCGCTCGGGCGCGACACGCAGCTCGAGTTCGCAGGCAACGTCGATTGGCAAGACCACCGCCGCATCACCGACAAGATCGTCTACCTCACGAAGACGATCGGGCAATGCTACCAGATTCAGGTGCTGTACAATCAGGATTCGAAGCTCGTCAATGTCTCGCTGAACCTGCTCGCGTTCCCGTCACACGCCGCTGGGTTCGGCGTCGGGCAGAGCGGCCCGATCATCCCCAGCAACTTCAACTTCTAGGGAGTGTTTTGGAACTCGCAGCTCGTGATGACCGCGCTCTGCGTCGGGGCGTTCTGCGCTTGCGCATTTGCGGTGAGGTCAAAGGCAATGGTCGTGTCGAGATCCGGGGAACTGTATGACGTATCCGTGCCGCCGCCGATGCCGAGCGAATCGACGGGCGTGTAGTTGGAGAAGTTGCTGCCGCTGTTCGCGGCTTGCGGCGCCGTCACGAAGCAGTTGATCTTCCAAATGCTCTGCGGTGAGGGCGTGGGCGTGGCAGTCGCAATCGGTGTGGGGCTCGGAGTGGCGCCGGGGGGCGTCGGCGTCGGGGTCGGCGTAGGAGTCGGCGTGGGCGTCGGCGCCGGGGTCGATGTTGTAAGATAGAGCGAAAAGATCTTCCGGAAGAAGGTGACCTGGAATTGCGTTTGGATGCCGTTCGAGTTTGCGTTGAACATGAAGTCCTGACCCGGAACGCCGTTGAGCGGATACACGACGGGCGGCAGCGACGTGCCCTGGGAGGTGACGAACTGCACGGGAACGGCTTGCACGGAGCCGCCGGCGGTTCCGTTGACCACGATCGCGTCGCTGAAGGCCGCGTAGTTCGACTGCGCGCCGCCGTTCGGCAACGGCGTCAAGCCGTTGCCCGTCGTATTGAAAACGATGATGTAATCGTAGCTCGAGAAAGCGAACGGCGCGGCGACCGTGAACCGTACGGTCATGAAGCCGCTCGAGAGGCCGCCGTTTGCGGCATACTTCGGAAAGGTTACCTGACGACCGCATGCCGCCACGACGAGCGCTGTGACCAAGACTGCTAGGCCGAGTTTGCGGATCATGCTCTCCTCGCTGCGCGTTCGCGATGTGCTGCTCGCTGCGATCGCGGGTGCCGCGCTCGCCTTGGCTTTCCCCAAGATCGGCGCATCGTGGCTCATCCCACTAGGGACGGCAGCGCTGTTCTGGACGTGGCAGAGAGCCTCCTGGAAACGTGCGTTCGGGCTCGGATGGGTCGCGGGCACGATCTTCTTCTCGATCAGTTTCGCGTGGTGGACGTACACGATCGGTCACGACGTCGGACCGTTCTTCGCCGGCGCCGCCGTCTTCATTTGCGCTGCCGTGGACGCGCTTACTTGGGGAGCGGTGGGAGCGTTCGCCGTGTTGGCACGACGCCGTGCGCTGCCGGCGCTTGCGCCGCTCGCACTCGCCGCGGTCTTTCCAATCGGGGAATGGCTGCGATCGGTCGGTCCCGTCGGCATTCCCTTCGCACAGCTCGGCTACTCGCAGGCGGAGACGGCGCTCGGCGTTTTCGCCGCGTACATCGGGACCTACGGCGTCACGTTCGTGCTCTGTGTGATCGGCGCATATGCCGCCGACGCGCTCTCACGCCGTACGTTGCGCCCGCTCGGCGCCGCATTCGCAACGATCGTTCTCGCATGGCTTGTCTGCTGGTTCCTCTGGCCCGCGCGGCATGCGGCACCCGCGACGATTCCGGTCGCCGCCGTGCAAGGCAACATCGTGCAGTCGATCAAGTGGCAGCCCGGCTCGCTCGGACTCGCCGTGCAGCGTTACAGTGCGATGACGCGCGCGCTCGCGGCACAACACCCCAAACTCATCGTCTGGCCGGAGACGGTGATCACCGTTCAAGGCACCGGGCTCAACCTCGATCCGGTGCTGGAACGCCGGTTCACCGAACTCTCAAACGACGTGCACGCAACCGTCGTCGTCGGGTCGGTCGCACAACAAGAAGGAAAGTACTACAACTCGTTGTTCTTCTTTACTCCCGGACGCGCGACGGAGATCTACGACAAACGGCAGCTCGTGCCGTTCGCCGAAGACTTTCCGCTCGCGAAGTATCTCTTCTGGATTCCGTACATCGGAACGCTCAACGGCGGCCTCTCGGAGGGGAGCGTCGACGGCGTCTATCCAACCGCCGCAGGTCTACTCGTGGCGCCCCTTGTCTGCTGGGAATCCGCGTTTGCCGATCGCGTTCACGCGCAGATCGCCCGCGGCGCGCAGTTGTTGATCGTGAGCACCGACGACGCATGGTTCGGAGAAACGTCGGGCCCGTATCAGCACGCGCAGATCTCGCAACTCCGCGCGATCGAAAACGGAACGTGGCTCGTGCGTGCGGCCGCGACCGGCGTCAGCGGCATCATTGCTCCCGACGGCCGGTGGACGGCGCTCGCGCCGATGGACGTACAAACGAGCGTCGTCGGTTACGTTGGACCGCCGACCGGTTCGCTTTTTGCGCGAATCGGCCCGACGCCCGTCATCGCGTTCTTCGCGCTGCTCTACATCGCACTCGTCGCTCCGCGGAAACTCCTTCGACAGGTTCAGGATGACGATCGCTAAGAAGCGGCGGCGGCAGCTGCTGATCGGCGCCTGCGTCGGGTTTGGGATATTTCTCGTCGTCGGGATCGTTCTGGCGGGGCTGGGCGAACTGCCGAACCCGCCGAACTCGGCACCGATCGTGCTCGAAGGCGGGAACGTGCGCGGCAACAACCACATGGTCGCATCGCGTTCGTGGAGTCTCTCTTACGATCGTGGTGAGTTTTCGCCCGACGGGACGACCGGCACGCTCGACGGCGTGCACAACGGCATCATCTACCGGAAGGGGAAGCCGTACGTCGAGATCGCCGCGCGCCATATCGCGCTGAACACGCAGACCCTCGACTTTACCGCCGTCGGGCTCGTGCACATCCAGATGCTCGACGACCCCATGCAGCGCTCGTTCGACACGGATTACGTCGCGTGGACGAACGATGCGAAGCTCTTACGAATGGATCATCCGAGCTTCTTGCACGTCGGAGGGCAAACGCTGAAGATCAGAACGATTGCGATCGACTTCGACAAGAACGAGGTTCACCTGGGGCACATTGACGGTGCCGTGGGGATCCCTTAGCGGCGGCGTTCGCGAGCGTCTTCGGCGAGTTTCTTCTTCGCTTCCGCGATGAGTTTCTTGACTTTCTGTCCGCCCTTGTGACCGATCTCTTCGTAGAAATCGGGGCCATACTTTTCCTTTACGACCTTGCCGCCTTTTTGGCCGATCGATTCGTAGAACTCAACGCCGTGGCGGTCGCGCGTGGCGCGGCCGCCTTTACGCCCAATCTCCTCGTAGAATCCTGAACCATATCGGTCGCGTACAGTGTCGCCGCCCTTCTTGCCGGCTTCACGGACTGACATCTCGCGATCCGCGTCGCCGCCTGGGCTCTTTGCCATGCTCAATCAATCTCCGAGCGGATGAATAGAAGTCTTAAGCGCTCTTGCGCTTAGGCTTCTGTCCGCCTTTTTGACCGATGACTTCGTAAAACGACGGGCCATATTTGCTCTTCGTCGCCTCGCCACCCTTACGGCCGATCTCTTCATAGAACTCGGTCCCGTATTTCGCTTTAACGCGCTCGCCGCCGCGGCGTCCCGCTTCGCGGACGCTCATGCCGCCGCCATGAATTTCGTTTTGCATTTGGGTTGCTTCACCTCGAAAAAAGAAGGGAGTACACCGCCCGTTTACCCATACGAGCGCTCGCCAAACCAAGGCTAGGGGATATGACCGAATCCTACTGCACGCGTCTGGAGAAACGCTGTGGGCGAGCGCTCCATATGCCCAAAAACTGGCCTCTCATGCCTACGCCGCACGGGAGCCCGCTATGGGCGAGCATTCTCAGGATTCTGTGCGAATTCGTTCGTAGAGAATGCGCGTTCGCTCGCGCAGCGTCGCAAGGTCTGCATCATTCTCGATGATCTCGTCCGCACGCCGCCGCGCTTCCTCGGGCGCGATCTGCGCCGCCATTCTCGCGCGCACGCGCATTTCATCGATGCCGTCGCGCGACGTGATCCGCGCGATGCGCTGCGCTTCGGGCGCGATGACGACGACGCTCTTGTCGATGTCGTCGAGGTAATTCGTTTCGAAGAGCAAGGGCACGATGTGAACGATCATCTGCCCCGGCTTCGCGAACGCGTCACGTTCGAGCGCGAGACGTCGCACGTGGGGATGGACGATCGCGTTGAGACGAGCCCGCGCGTCGGCATCGCTGAAAACGATCTCCGCGAGCGCCGCGCGATCGAGTGTGTTGTTGCGGATGACTTGGGGCCACGTGCGCGTGATCTCCATGAGGCCGTCGCTGTTCGGTGCGACGGCCTCACGGGCGAGTGCATCGGTATCGATGATGTACGCGCCGAGATCCTCGAGGATCCGCGCGACCTCACTCTTTCCGCTCCCGATGCCGCCTGTTAACGCGACGCGCATCGAGGGGAGCTTCCGGCTCCCCCGGAGCTCGAGATCATTCGATCGGTGTGGCGGCTTGCGGTTCGGGAGCTTCGGCCGGTTCGATGTCCTCGACGGCGATCGCTTCGATCTCTTCCACCGGAACGTCCGCGATGTGCTGGATCGACGCGGTGATTCGGCGCGTCGCGTGGTTGAGGGTCAGAAGCGTGACCTCGATCTCCTGGCCGGGGCTGTATTGAGCCGCAGCGTCGAACTCACCCTTGGGCACCATGGCGAGAATCCCCGGAACCAGTTCGACGAGCAGATAGTTCGGCGTGACCTTGACCACCTGGGCGATCAAACGGTTCGTTTCGTACAGCTTGTCGGCATGTTCGTCCCAAGGATCCGGGAGCGTGTGCTTGAGCGAGAGGCTGACCTTTTTCGACTCGGCGTCGAACTTCATCACCTCGACTTGCACGACGTCGCCGATCTTGACGACCTCCGACGGGTGCTTGATGCGCGCGTATGAGAGCTCGCTGTTGTGGATCAAGCCGTCGACTCCGCCGAGATCGACGAACGCGCCGAAATCGGCGAGCCGCACGACGACGCCGTCACGGATTTGTCCGACCTCGAGCGTCTCGAGCAGCTCCTGCTTCTTTGCTTGCAGCTCTTCTTCAAGAACCTGCCGCTGGGAGAGGACGACGCGATGACGCTTGTGATCGAGATCGATGACCTTCAGGCGGAGCTGCTGGCCGAGGAGCTCGTCGAGGTTCCCGACCGGCTGGCGCCGGATCTGTGAAGCGGGAACGAAGCCGCGCATGCCGAGATCGACGAGAACGCCGCCCTTGACGACGTGCGTCACGGTGGCTTCGATGACTTGATCGGCATCATGGGCTTCAATGACCTGTTCCCAGGTCTTGAGCGCGCGAGCACGGCGCTCGGAGAGGAAGAGGGTTCCGTCCAGCTCGTCGATGCGATGAATCATCACCTCGAGAGCGTCTCCGACTTTGAGCGTCTTGTGATCGACGGCAAGCGAGAGTTCTTTGAACGGGAGCACGCCTTCGGACTTTCCGCCGACGTCGACGAGCAACTCGTCTTTGTCTTTCTGGACGATGGTCCCGGTGAGGACTTGGCCCTCGTCGAGAACCTTCAGCGATTCTTCGTACATGCGCTGCTCCAGCGCGAGTTGATCCTCCTCGTGGATCGGTGGCAGTTGAGTGGTTGTGATGTTGAGCTTCCTACTTTCTGATTTTAATTTTTACGAACTAACGCTGGCAGCTTCGGCACCACCACGTTCCTCGTTGCGCGAGCACCGTCCGAACGATCGGTCGAGCGCAACGCGGACATGGTCGTCCTCGCCGCCCGTAGACCGCGAGCACGTTCTGGAAGCCTCCCTTGCGGCCGCCCGCATCCACGTAGTCGTCGATGCTCGACCCGCGAAGTTCAATCGCCCGAGTCAAGACTTCAACGACGGCGCAGTGCAGCCGTCGCGCGGCCGGCTTCGTTAACGCCCTCGACGGTCGGCTCGGGCGTATCCCGGCCTTCCAGAGCGCTTCGCATGCATAGATGTTTCCAATGCCCGCGATGCGCCGTTGATCGAGCAGGAGCACCTTCACCGGCGTCGTCCGCCCCGCCAGCATACCGATAAAGCTCTCCACTGTAAAGCCTGCGTCAAGGGGCTCGGCCCCGAGCGCCTCGTCCCACGCCTCGCCGCGTTCGACGAGGCGCATGCGCCCGAGGGTCCGCACGTCCGCAAAGCAGAGCGCGCGCCCGTCCTCCAGCCGCAGCACAACGTGGGCGCCGGGCGGTTCGGCTTCCTCGGTATGCCGTACGAGAAGGCGCCCGGTCATCCGTAAGCCCGTCACCACGCGCAGCCCGGAGCCGAGATTCAGGACGACGTACTTTCCGCGGCGCGCAACGCTCGCGATGCGTTCGCCGATGAGCGCCTTCGCGAAGTTCTTGCCGGGCGACGCGACAACGATTCTGCGTAGGCGTACGTCGACGCCGACAATCGTCGCGCCCGCGACCGCGCGGTCGAGATCGCGCGCGATCGTTTCGGCTTCAGGGAGTTCGGGCAAAGCGCAATCGCGTTCCCGATTCGATGCCGTCTTGCTCGGCCTCACCGGCGGCGAGTTCGATGACGTATCGCGCCGATGCCGATTCGAGCGGAATTGCGTTGTCGGGCGTGCCCGGCGCCAACACGGGAACACGCTCGAAAATTCTGCGCACGGTTCCGTCCGATGCGACGAAGATCATGTCGAGGGGGATCAACGTGTCCTTCATCCAGAACGACACCGGCTCGTCGCTTTCGAAAACGAAGAGCATCCCCGTGTGCGGCGCGAGCGACGTGCGGCTCATGAGACCGCGTTCGCGCTGCGCCGCGGTCGTCGCCGTCTCGAGCACGAGCCGCGCTTTCGGCGCGATGACGACCGTCGCCGGCAGCCCCGCATTCGGAGGCGGCAGCGGCGGCACGGCGCACGCGATGAGCCATAGAATCAGGAAACGCACGAACCCGCCTCCGGAACTCTGGCTGCGACGACGGGAACCATCCACACGGCGTACCCGTGCGGATCGCGTATGTTGGCGATCATCTGATTGAAGTACTCGATGGCGGCCTCACGCGTGATCGGTGTGAGCTCTCCGATTGCGTCGGCATAGCCGTCCCGCCAAGCTTCGAGGATCGCGGCAAACTCGTCTCGGGTACGGATCGTGTCGACGGTGATGTAGTCGATCGTGACATCTTCGAGGTTCATGGCACGAAGAATCCCGAAGATGTTGCGTCCGATGAAGAGATCGGTCTCGGTCGCCGAGCCGAAACTCGGGGGAGCTTCGTACCAAAACGTGCGTGGGTCGTGCGGGCCGCCGCCTTGGAAGTGCAGCATTCCGTAGTCCTCGGGAATGAGATGGAGGAAGCCGCCGCGGCGCGTGACCCGGACGAGTTCGGCAATGACGCGGTCGACGTGCGGGATCGCATGAAGCACGTGCCGGCAGACGGTCAGGTCGAAGGTGCAGTTTTCGGCGGCAAGCTCGAATACGCTCTGGTGTTCGAACGTCAATCTGGGACGCAAACTCCCGTAGCGCGACCGCGCGAGATCCAAGTGGGCGTCAATGATGTCGATGCCGAGGACCCGAGCCGTCGGAAAGAGTTCGGCCAGGCGTGAGGAGATCTCGCCCGTTCCGCAGCCGGCATCGAGGATATGCGCGCCCGCGGGCGGCGCATACCGCGCAAACAACGGCTTCTCTTGCGGCCATATTGCGCGCGCCTGCGCATCTAAGTTTCGCACCATCGACTCGTCGGCCATTTGACGCGCTTGGGGATTGAGATCGGTCATGCGTCGAAGGCCTTGACGTCGTACCAGTTTTTTCCTGATTTCAGCGTTGTTTCGAGCGGAACGGAGAGCTGCATCGCGTTTTCCATGGCATCCCGCACGAGGTGTGCGGTCTCGTGCAAGTCTTTCGCGCTGACTTCGAAGATCAGTTCGTCGTGAATCTGCAAGAGCAGGGTCGCATCGAGGTCCGTACTCTGCAGCGCGCGGTCGATCCGCACCATCGCGAGCTTCATGAGGTCCGCCGCACTCCCTTGTAACGGCGCGTTCGTCGCTTCTCGTTCCGCCGCGCTGCGGATGGCATAGTTCGACGACGTGAGCGCGGGCATGTAGCGACGCCGCCCGAGGATGGTCGAAACGTAGCCGTTCCGCCGCCCCTCCTCGAGCGTCGCTTCGATGTGGCGGCGCACCGAAGGGAAGCGAGCGAAGTATGCGGTCGTGATCTCTTTCGCCTCGGCACGCGAGATCTCGAGCCGTTGCGCGAGGCCGAAGTCGGACATGCCGTAGAGCAACCCGAAGTTCACGCTCTTGGCCATTCGCCGCTGGTTGTGATCGACGCTCGCATCCGGCGCGATGCCGAAGATCTGGCGCGCCGTGAAGTCGTGGATATCCTGTCCCTCTTCGAAGGCGCGGCGCATCGCTTCATCGCCCGAGAGATGCGCCATCAGCCGCAACTCGATCTGGCTGTAGTCGGCGGCGAGCAGGACATGATCGTCGCTCTTCGCGACGAAAGCCCGGCGAATGCGCCGCCCGAGATCGCCGCGGACAGGAATGTTCTGCAGGTTCGGGTTCGTCGAGGAGAGCCGCCCGGTCGCGGTCGACGTTTGGTTGAAGATCGTGTGCAGCCGCCCGTCCTTCGGATCGATCAACTGCGGGATGACGTCGACGTACGTGTTCTTTAGCTTCGTGACTTCGCGCCACTCGAGCACGAGCGTGCAGATTGGGTACTCGCGCGCGAGCGTTTGGAGCACTTCGACGCCGGTTGCCCAGCCGATCTTCGTCTTCTTGCCGCCGGGAATCTGAAGTTTCTCGAAGAGGACGTTCCCGAGTTGCTGCGGCGATCCGATGTTGAACTCTTCGCCGGCGAAATCGAAGATGCGTTTCTGCAACCGCGCGATCGCCGCATCGATCTCCACGCTGAGTTCGCTCAACTCCGCCGGTTCGATCGCGACGCCCGCGCGCTCCATCGCGGCGATCACGGGAGCGAGCGGGACCTCGACCTCTTCGTAGAGGCGGAGTTGATCCCGTTCCGCGAGCGCGCCACGCAAGCGTTGCGCAAGCTGCAGCGTCGCGTCGGCGCGCGCCGCCGCATCGTCCCCGATGCCGGCGTCGAGGAATTCCGCCGCCGCTTCGGCGATCTCGCCATAGCCGCGCGACGGGTTGAGCAGGTGCGCGCCGAGCATCGTGTCGTCATCGAATCGCACGTCGATGCCGTGCGCGTGGAGCGCGTGCGACGCGCGCTTGGCGTCGTGTACGGCGCGCGTCCCCGCACGCTTGAGCATCTCGACGAAGGCCGCGCGCACCGGCTCGTGCGCCAACGCCTCGATCGAAAATGCGAGCGCCTCGCCGGATCGCGTGCTCGCTCCGAGCGCGCCGTCATGGAGCGCGATCGCCGCGATCGGCGCGCCGGCTTGCGCGCGCAGCTCTCCCGCGAGCCGTTCGAACTCCGGCGGATCGACCGAGGCCACATAGCTGCGATACGTCCCCGAGATGCGCTGCTCGCCGCCGAAGAGCGGGAGATCGGAGGGCGGCTTCATCCTCGCGAGCAGCGTCTTGAACTCAAGCTCCCGGAAGAGCGGATAGAGCATCGCGTCGGTCGGCTTCGCGTAGCGGCTTCCCGGCCAATCGACTTCGATCGGAAGCTCGCGGTCGGCGCGCGAAATATCGCGGTAGAGCCGCGCCTTATCGCCGAACTCTTCGATCAAGCGCTGCAGCTTCGGCGATCCCGCAAGCGACGGGTTCGCGACGAGTTCGTCGAGCGAGCCCGCGGCTTGGAGCAGTTTCGAAGCGGTCTTCTCGCCGACGCCCGGGACGCCGGGCAGGTTATCGGAGGGATCGCCCTTGAGGCCGCGATAGTCGGCGAGCTGGCGCGGCTCGAGACCGAAACGCTCGCCGACGGCCGCGACGTCGTAACGCGCGATGTCGGTGATGCCGCGGCGCGTCGCCAGCACCGTCGTGCGCTCGCCGACGATCTGCAGCAGATCGAGATCGCCGGTGACGACGAGATTGTGAGCCCCTTCGGATTCCGCGCGCGCGGCGAGCGTCGCGATGACGTCGTCGGCCTCTTGCCCTTCGATCTCGGCGATCGGAATGCCGTACGCATCGAGCACGCGGCGCACGAGCGCGAACTGACCGCGCAGATCCTCGGGCATCGTCTGGCGCTGCGCCTTGTACTCCTTGTACAGCGCGACGCGGTGCGCGGGCATGCCCTTGTCGAACGCCGCGATGACGTGCGTCGGCTTCTCCTCGGCGATGACCTTGTTCAGCATCATCGTGAAGCCGTACACGGCATTGATGGGCATGCCTTTCACGGTCGTGAGCGGCGGCAGCGCGAAAAACGCGCGATAGACGAGCCCATACGTGTCGAGCAGCATGAGCGTGTCGCGCTCGTGGGAGGCCGCGCGCGCCGTCTTTGCCATCTCTCTTAAGGTAGATCGACCGTCGACGAGGCGGCGATCACGCGGCCGTCGTCGCCGATCTCGAGCACGGAGAGCGTGTAGTGCCCTGCGGCCGACGGCAATTGCAGGTGGAGCGCTCCGCCGTCATCGCGCGCGATGCTCCACGAAACGGCTCGGCTGTCGGATTGCGCGAGCGTGAGATTCGGCGGCGGTTCGCCGCGTCGTTCGAATCCAAGCACGAGCGGATGATCGCCCGTGGAGTCCACCCAAGGATGCCAGGTCGTTCCCTCCGTCGCGCTGCTCTGCGTCGTGGTCAATCCCGGTGCGAGTAAATCGGTCGCCGAGTCGAAGAGCGCGCTCCCCGACGGATCCCCTTGCGTCAATCGAATCGCGACCGTACCGGCGCCGTCGCGCACGCCGCGGAGCGTGAGCGCCACGTCGGCACCCGGTTGCGGCGCGGGCTCGAGCGAAAGTGCCGCGATTGCGGCGCGTCCAGCGCCGTCAACGTCGAGCGGCACGGTCGTCGAAAGCGTCGTGCCGTCGCGGATGAAGATCGCGCCGATCTGGAGTGCGCCCGGCGCATCGACCGCTCTGAACGTTGCCGACGCACGGCCGCCGGCGACGGGCACGACCACGGTCTGCACGCCGAGCGCGCCTTCGAAGGTGAGCAAGGCATCCCCCGATGCACCGGGCGCGCTCGCCTCGACGCGGATCGTATCGCCGGGATCGTATCGGCTGCGATCGAGCGTCACCGAGACGTCGGCGCTGTTGCCCTGAGACGTATCAAACGATGCTTGTGGAACGATCTGCACCTGCGCGGCATCCTCGGCCGCAGCGTTCCCGGCCATCAGCCGCGCAATTACGAGATCGGTCCCGAGGTCGGGCGTCGAGAACGTGCCGCGCGCGTGACCGGAGGCATCGAGCGTGACCATTTGCTGCTGCACCGAGGGGCCGTGCGCGAGCGTGACGCTCACGCTTCCGCTTACGGGCCTCCCGTTTTGCACCTCTGCCGCGTAGACGTCGAACCCGATCGGTGCTCCGAGCGACTGCTCCTCTCGATCGAGTTGCAAGCGCACCGCGACGGGCGCGTTCGGCACGACGATGCGCGTATCGGCGGTTGCGCCTCCCGACTCGACGCGAACGCCGTACGTGGAGCCGAGTGAATCCGTGGGATGCGGAATCGTGATCTCCGCTCGCCCGTCGCCGCCGGTGGTCACGCGCTCGTCGAGCCACGCGGTCGTGCCCCATGGCGTTACGGCCGGCACGTAGCCGACGTAGACGTGCGGCGAACGGATGACGGTGACGCGAACGTCGACGTTCCCACGGGAAGAACGAATCGAGACCGGGACGTCGTCGCTCGGATTGCAGGCGTCGCCGCACGCGGAGGCGACGTCGAGCGTGAGATCGCCGGCATCGGCGTCGACGTGCACGCTCGCGCCTCCGACGCCGCCCGCCGCCTGCGCGAGAATCGCATCGTCGCCGGCGATCGCATTTGCGGGCACGGAAAGGTCCGCCGAGAACGCGCCCGCACGGTCGATCGGCACGCGCTGTTCCGCGATGAGCGTTGCGCCGTTGCGCATTGAAATCGTTGCATCGCCGCGCGCCGGCCGCAGCATGGAGCCGGCGCGCGTACGCGCGAAGCCGACGACACGTACGACCCCGCCCGCGTGCACGACGGCCGAAGCCGTTCGCACGCCGACGATCGTCGAAGGCAGCGGTGCTTGCGGCAACAGGCTCACGAACGCGTAGTTGTCGCCCCATTGCGCGAGCGCAAAGATGGGCCGCTCGTCACGATTCCATCGAACCGTCCCCGAGCCGTCGGTATATTCGGTGACGAAGCGATCGCTCACGAGCAGTTGCACGCGCATGCCCGAAAGCGCGCGTCCGGTTGCGAGATCGACGCCGTACAGGAGGAGCTGCGCCGGCGTTTGCTTCGCAACGAGCCCGATCCGCGAGCGGTTGACCCACACTTGCTCTCCGACGCGACCGCGACGCGCCTCGACGACGAAGAAGCCCGCGCGCGAGCCGAGGCGAAGGTCGACGGCGTTCGGCTGAAACTGATATCCACCGGGCGGCGTGTACTCGAACCGCGCAATCGCATGCAGGGAACGCGTTGCAATTGCTCGCGAGCCTTCGTTCGAACCGGCGGTGAGCACGTCCGCCGGATCCACTTGATAGACTGCGAAATCGACCGGTGCGCTTGAATACGTGTCGAGACGAACGCTCGTCGCTCTCCACGGTACGTTTGAGTCCGAGGCGAAGAGGGCAAAGTAAGCGTCGAGCTTATGCAAATCGACGATGGGCCTAGCGGCCAAGGCGCTGACGGGGAGAAGCAACGCGAGCAGCGCGGCGGCAAAGGTTCGAGCGGCCGACATCGGTGGATCGCCCTTCGACGGCGGGGCAATCGCAGGCCTGCGGGGGAGGTTGCCGGGGCGGGCGCGAGTAAGGTGAGGCGCGTGGACGAACAAGGCAGCGAGGGGGCAACGTCGACGCGCTGTCGTTTCTGCGGATGCGATGACGGCGATCACGATGCGCAAGCGATGCGCGACAAAGCGCACATTCAAGTCGTCGTTGCGTGCGGCTCGTGCGGGCACGCCTTCACCGCTCTCTCTCGCAATTAGAGTACCCTTGCTCCCAACCTTTTCGAAGAAGCCATGGCTGGCGCTGTTGATCGCAGTGCCGTTGCTGGCTGCATCACCGGCTTCCCATGCGAACCCGGCGCCGCGTCTTCCGATCATTCATCTGCCGACGGTGAGGCTGCACACCGAGTTCGTCGTCGAGGTCAACAAGTTCGGCCAAGTCGTGCGCGTGAAGAGCGCGAAAGGCTGCAGCAATACGACGTTCAACGCGCAAACGTACGGGAACGCACTGCAGATGTGGATCCGCCACCCGAACGGATCCGCCGACATCGGGCTTTACCGCGTGACCTATGATTACGACCCGCGCACGCACATGGTGCGTCGCGGCATCGCGCTCATACGTCGCGGCGGCACGTGGGGTAACGTCGAAGGCGCTGCGAACGAGATGCTCGACACGGCGCGCCGTGAAGCCGAATCGGCATCCGGCAGAAACCTTCCCCCGCTGCAAAACATCATCGGCGCGACCCCGACACCGCCCCCGCACTAGACGGAGCGTCGGCGTGCGGTATGTAAGCTTTCGCACAGGCGAGGCTTCCGCGCAACCGGGCATCCTCGAAAAC
Organism: Candidatus Tyrphobacter aquilonaris; assembly: GCA_003133745.1. Classification (GTDB taxonomy): domain Bacteria; phylum Vulcanimicrobiota; class Vulcanimicrobiia; order Vulcanimicrobiales; family Vulcanimicrobiaceae; genus Tyrphobacter; species Tyrphobacter aquilonaris. The sequence continues at coordinate 84,595 of PKZD01000058.1, read as the reverse complement.
GATCTCGTCCGCCGCATCGACTGCGCGACGCTGCGCGATTTTATCGCCTTGCCGCCGCACGAGCGCGCGCGCCACGTGACGTCGGAGGCGCTTTCGCTTGCGGAGGTGCGGTTCGAGGCGCCGGTACGTCCGGCGCGCAACGTCTTCTGCGTCGGCCGCAATTACCTCGAACACGCGAAAGAGGGAGCGCGCGCGTCGGGGCACGATCTCACGCTGCCGGAGGTGCCGACGTTCTTTACGAAGGCACCGAGCGCGATTGCGGCGCCCGAGGCAACGCTGCACTTCGAGGCGCGCGTCTCGTCGCAATACGATTTCGAAGCGGAGTTGGCGATCGTCATCGGCATGCGCTGTAAGGACGTGGCCGAGAACGCGTGGCGCGAGGTCGTCTTCGGCTATACGTGCGTGAACGACGTGACCGCGCGCGATTTGCAGCGCGCGCACGGGCAATGGTTCAAGGGTAAGAGCCTCGACGACGCCTGCCCAATTGGGCCGTGGATTGTTTCGGGCGACGAACTCGACGCGCAGAACCTCGAGATTACGTTTCGCCTGAACGGCGTCGAAAAACAGCACAGCAATACGTCGCAGATGATCTTCAAGATTCCGCGCCTCATCGCACAACTCAGCCTCGGAATGACGCTCGAACCCGGCGACGTCATCGCGACCGGAACGCCGGAGGGCGTCGGCTTCGCCCGCAACCCGCCGGAGTTTCTGCGGGACGGCGACGAGATGGCGGTCGAGATCGAAGGAATCGGCACGTTGCGTAACAGGGTCGCCATTCGATGACCCCGTAACACCGGGCATGATCGTCGCCGTTCCGTGCGAAGCTGCTCCAAACGAGCGGCGCGTCGCACTCGTGCCCGAGACCGTTGCTCGCTTCGTCAAGTTAGGCGTCGGCGTCCACGTGCAACGCGGTGCCGGCATCAAAGCGGCATTCCCCGACGTTCTGTACGAGAAAGCCGGGGCGACGATCGTTCCGGATTCAGGAATGCTCGCACATGCCGACGTGCTCGCCGGCGTCGGACGACCGAGTGACGAACTGCTCGCACTGTTGCGCAAAGGCACGACGGTCGTCGGCTTTTTCAATCCGCTCGGCGATCCCGGATACCTCAAGCGCCTCGCGGCGCGCGGCTTGACCGTGCTCGCCGTCGAGTCGATTCCGCGCATCACGCGGGCCCAGCCGATGGACGCGCTCTCGTCGCAAAGCAACATCGCGGGATATAAGGCGGTGTTGCTCGCGGCGAGCTCGCTGCCGCGCTTCTTTCCCATGCTCACGACCGCCGCCGGAACGATTCCGCCCGCCAAAGTCTTCGTCATCGGCGCGGGCGTCGCGGGGCTTCAAGCGATCGCGACGGCGCGGCGCCTCGGCGCGGTCGTCAGCGGTTACGACGCGCGCCCTGCCGTGAAGGAGCAAGTGCAGTCTCTCGGTGCGTCGTTCGTCGAGTTCGACATCGGCGAAGCCGAGGGCACGGGCGGTTACGCAAAGCAGTTGACGGAAGATCAACTCGCGCGGCAGCAGCGCGCGATGGCCGACACGATCGCGAAAAACGACGTCGTGATCACGACCGCGGCCGTGCCGGGGCGACCGGCGCCGATTCTCATCACGCAGGAAGCCGTGGCCGGCATGCAGCCGGGCTCGGTCATCGTCGATCTCGCCGCGGAAACCGGCGGCAACTGCGTGCTCACGAAGCCGGGCGAAACGATCGTCAGCGACAACGGCGTCACGATCATCGGTACGCTGAACCTCGCCGCGACGATGCCGTACGACGCAAGTCGGCTCTATTCGCGCAACTTGTTCGCTCTTCTCTCCTCTTTCGTGAAGGACGGCGCGCTCGTGCTCGACCCCGCCGACGAGATCGTCAAGGGTGCGTGCGTCGTGCGCGACGGCACCGTGCTCGTCGGAGGAAATCCATGACCGATATCTCTCATCTGCTCCAGTTGCTGACGGTGCTCGTGCTCGCAGTTTTCGTCGGCTTCGAGGTGATCTCGAAGGTTCCGACGACGCTGCACACGCCGTTGATGTCGGCAACGAACGCGATCCACGGCATCGTGCTCGTCGGTGCGATCGTCGTCGTCGCCGCGCTGTTCGGCACGCCGCTGCACGGCCCGCTGTTTACGACCCTCGCAACCGTCGCGGTCGCACTAGGAGCCATCAATGTCTTCGGCGGCTTCGCGGTCACGGAGCGAATGCTGCAGATGTTCCGACGCAAGGGAAATCCGCGCGGATGACCGTGGCGTTTGCACTGCTCGATCTGCTGGCGATCGCACTCTTTATCGGCGGCCTGCACTTCCTGAACGCGCCGCCGACCGCGCGCTTCGGCAACCGGCTCGCCGCGGTCGGCATGCTCATTGCGCTCGTCGTCGTGCTCGTGCAGACGATGGGCGTTGGATGGTGGGCGATTGCGATCGGCATCGCAGTCGGCGGAGCGATCGGTGTCGTCGCGGCCGTGCGCGTCAAGATGACCGCGATGCCGCAGATGGTCGCGCTCTACAACGGCGCCGGCGGCGGCGCGGCAGCCCTCGTTTCGACGGTCGAGCTCGTGGTTTCGCGGGCGAACGGAGTGCAGGCGCTCGACCCGGTCGTCGCGGTTTCGCTTGCACTCTCGGCGGTCATCGGCGCGGTCAGCTTCGCCGGCTCGCTCATCGCGTTTGCCAAACTGCAAGAACTCATGACCGGGCGCCCGATCACGTACGTAGGTCAGCAGATCGTCAATGGTTTCGTCGCGCTCGCGATTCTTGGACTGCTCGGATGGTTCATCGCGCATCTCGGTGTCGTCCCGCCGTGGACCTATCCGGCTCTGCTCGTCGCGGCGCTGCTGCTCGGCATTCTCTTCGTGCTGCCGATCGGTGGAGCGGACATGCCGGTCGTCATCTCGCTGCTCAACTCCGCAACCGGCGTCGCCGTTGCCATCACGGGATTCGAGCTTTCGAGCACGCTGCTCATTATCTGCGGAGCGCTCGTCGGCGCGAGCGGTACCATTCTCACGATCGACATGAGCCGCGCGATGAACCGCTCGCTCACGAACGTGCTCTTCGGCGCATTCGGTGCGGGCGGCGGCACGGAGCCGGCGGCTGCGGGCGGAGCACCACAGAACGTGCGTAGCGTCTCCGTCGACGACGTTGCCGCGATGCTCGCCTACGCATCGAAAGTCATGTTCGTTCCGGGGTACGGGATGGCTGTCGCGCAAGCGCAGCATGGCGTCAAAGCGCTCGCCGATCAACTCGAGAAGCGTGACGTGAAGGTGCTCTACGCAATCCATCCGGTCGCGGGGCGCATGCCGGGACACATGAACGTCCTGCTCGCCGAAGCAAACGTGCCGTACGAACAACTCCTCGATCTCGACGCGGCGAACGCCGAGTTTCCTACGGCCGACGTCGCGCTCGTCATCGGTGCAAACGACGTGACGAACCCCGCCGCGCGCACCGTGAAAAGCTCTCCGATCTACGGTATGCCGATCCTCGACGTCGACAAAGCAGCGAACGTCGTGGTCCTCAAGCGCTCGATGCGCTCGGGTTTCGCGGGCATCGAGAACCCGCTCTACGAGCTCCCGAACTGCTCGATGCTCTTCGGCGACGCGAAAGCCTCGGTCGACGCGCTCACCGCCGCGGTGAAGGAGCTGTGAGCCGCCCGGTTTGATCCATTCGGCAAGGGCCGCATTCAAACTCGATTTCTCAAACTTCGAGCGCGGCTTCGCGTTGCGCTGTTCGATCGGCGTCGCGATCCCTCTCTTCGTTTCGCTGATCGTTCACCAACCGCAGTACGGAATATCGGCCGCGCTCGGCGCGCTCTCGACCGGGTTCGCGTCACAGCAAGGCGTCTACCGGACGCGCGCCGCCGCGATGCTGTGCACCGCATTCGGCATGGCACTCTCGACGCTCGTCGGCGGTTTCGCCGCGCACGCGACGATCGCGATGATCGTGACGGTTGCGCTCTGGGGCTATCTCTACGGCCTGCTCTCCAGCCTCGGTCCCGCTGCGTCCGCCGTGGGATTGAACTCCGTCGTCGCGCTCGTGATCGCCGACGCGTTTGCCGGGAACAACGCTTCGATCGTTCCGATGCAAGCGTTGCTCGTGCTTGCCGGCGGAATCGAGCAGACGCTTCTTCTCGTCGTCCTCTGGCCGACGCGGCGGTACTCCGCGGAGCGGCACGTCCTCGGCGATGCGTATCGCGCGCTCGGCGCGTACGCGAATCTCCTCTGCGAGGGCGCCCCGGGTGCGCCGCATCCACAAGCGATCGCGAGCGTGCGCGAGATTCTCAGCGACCCCGCGCCGTTTTCTCGCCGTGGTGACATCGCCGCGTTCCAAACATTGCTCGACGAAGCGGAGCGCGTTCGTGCGAGCCTCGCCGGACTCATGACCGATCGCTATCGATACGAGCGGCGCGACGACCCGCAGAAGGTGCGTGCGATCGGTGAGTTCGGCGAAGCGGTCGCTCCGCTGTTGGAAGAGATCGCCGAGGCATTGCACGAGGCGCGCGCTCCGAAGACGATCGGGTACGAATGGAAGCGTGCCGAGAGCGCGGCCGCCGCGCTCGACCCGCTGCCCGGCGCGATCGGGAAACACGCACGCAGCCAAGCGCAGGCATTGCTCGGCCAGATGCGCAGCGCATGGAAAAACGCGTCGATGCCGGCGCACGGAAATCTCGCACCCGAGCCCACGCGCCCGCAACCGCGACCGTTCTTCCCATCGCTGCAAGAGACGTGGCTCACGTTGCGCGCGAATCTCGGTCTCGACTCCCCGTTCGGCCGCCATGCCGCTCGAATGGCGGTCACGCTCGGGATCGCGATGGCGGTGGCGCGTCTCGGACCGCTTCAGCGCGGTTACTGGGTTCCGATGACCGCGCTGCTCGTGCTCCGCCCGGATTTCCGAACGACGTTTACGCGTGGCGTTGCGCGCATCGTCGGAACGCTTCTCGGAGCCGTGCTCGCGACGGTCATCGTCACCGAGCTGCACCCGTCACAGAATCTCGATGCGGATCTTGCGATCCTCTTTGCGGCGCTCGGGTACTTCGTCTTCGGGCTCAACTACGCGGTCTACACGGCGACCGTCACCGCGTACGTCGTCTTTCTGCTTGCGCTGATCGGCACGCCGGAGCACGACGCCGTCGTCACGCGTGCGCTTGCGACGCTCGTCGGCGCGGCGCTCGCCGCGCTCGCGTATCTCGCCTGGCCGACGTGGGAGTCGGGGCGCATGCGCGTGCTCCTCGCCGAGCAACTCGACGCCTACCGCAAGTACATTTCGGCTTTGCTCGACGCGTACGTCGATCCGGCGTCGAGAAATCCGAAGCGCTTGCGCGAGCTGCAGAGCCGCGCGTGGCAAGAGCGCGCGCATGCCGAGGCATCGGTCGATGCGATGCTCGCCGAGCCCAAGCAGACGCACGTGCTTCCGACGAACGTGGCGCTCGGCGTTCTCGCTGCGACGCAGCGCTTGGGTTTGGCACAGCTCGCGCTGAACGGTTACATCGAGACCGCCGCACCGATCGCGCGGCCGATGCTCGCGCCGCTTCGTGACGGCGTCGACGGCGCGCTTCGCGCATGCGCCGAAATCCTTCGCAGCGGAAAATCGTTGGGCTCCATGCCCGCATTGCGCGACCTCTACCGCGCTGCCGAAGATCAACTCAACGAAGCGGCGGACCCCGACGCCGGTGTCATCCTCTCCGAGTGTGACATTCTCGTCGACGCGGTCAACACACTCGCCGAACTGCTCAAGCCGCCCGAGAGGAAACGCCGCTCAGCGTAATCGCCAGTCGTAGGCATTCCATGTCGGCAGAAACGCGTTCGGCGAGAAACCGCGCAAGCGATCGCGATATGCGTAGATGTAATCCGCGTTGAAGAGATAGAGGATCGGAACCTGCGCGGCCACGATTTGCGCGATTCGGGAATAGAGCGCCTTGCGTTGCGCTTGTGAGGTTGCCCCGAGCGCCTCACGCTCGAGCGCGTCCACCTGCGGATCGCAAAAGCGCATGTAGTTCGAGGGTCCATGACAGCCGAGCACACTCGAATCGTCGGGATCGACGCCCATCGTCCAGGGAACGTACGCGAGATCGAAGTTCCCGGTCGCGAGCGTTCCCGTGATCGGCAAGAAAAGCTGCGCGTTGCTGATGCTCTTGATCTCGACGTCGATGCCGCGCCTGCGCAACTCCTCCTGCACTTCGGTGGCGATGCGAACGCCGCTCGCCGTCTCGGGAAAGGCGACGTAGACGAGTTGCATCGGCTTCCCGTCTTTGCGGCGCATGCCGTCCGGGTCGCGCCGCCAGCCGGCCGCATCGAGCAACGCATCCGCTCCGCTCGGATCGTATCCCGGTTCGCGCACCCGCGCATCATAGGCCCAGGAGAACTGCGGCTGGATCATGTCGGTGACGGGATAGCGCCCGAGCGTGATGCGCAGCGTGATGCCGGCGCGGTCGACCGACATCGCGATCGCGCGGCGCACGCGAACGTCGTCGAGCGGTGGATGCGATACGTTGATCGCGATCCCGGCGACGACGGCCGTGGGGACGCGCACGAACCGCAGATGCGGACGCCCGCGCAGCAGCGCCCATTGTACCGGCGCGACGAGATTCCAATCGAGTTGTCCGGTTTGCAGCATGATGAGGTTTGTCGACGGATCCGGGATGATGCGCAGATCGAGGTTCTTCACCTGCGGAGTACCGCGCCAGTAGCGCGGGTTCGCTTGCAGGCGCAATCCTTCGCCGCGCCACCACGACACAAACCGATACGGCCCGTCGACGACGCTCGGAGCCGAGCCGAACGCAGCCTGCGCGAGCGGTGCTTGCGCGCGCAGGAGATGCGCCGGCAGCACGAACTGCGGCGAGAAACCGTAAGAGAAATAGGTCATGACCGCGGGCGCCCACGCGTGCTTCAAATGGAAGACGACGGTATGCGCATCCGGCGCCGAGGCCCGGTCGATGAGATCGTAGCCCTCGTGCGAGCGAACGGGATTGCGCGGATCGAGAATCGCGTGCAGCGTGAAGAGCACGTCGGCGCTCGTCACGGCGACGCCGTCGCTCCATCGCACGTTCGGGCGCAGATGATACGTGATCGTCCGATCGTCGCGGGAGAGACCACCGTTGGCGAGCGTCGGGATTTGCGTCAGCAGTTCGGGGACGGGACGGCCGCGCGGATCGAGGTCGATGAAGGGCTCGAAGAGGAGGCGCGCGATCTGCTGCTCGACCGAGGCGGCGTCCGGGTGGAGGAAGAGGGGGTCCAGCGTCGTTGGATCGGCGGCGAGGTCGAAGCGGAGCGTATCAAGCGGCAGCGCCTGGGGCCCCGAGCAGCACGAGAGGAGGAGCGCCATCGCCAGAGCTTGCGCCGAACAAATGCGGCGTGTTAGGCTGTTCTTCCCGAACATCTTTACGCCACTCATCGACATTCTCCGAATATGATTGCGACTACGAACGAAATCGACGAACTCGACCTCCGGCTGCTCGACGCGCTTCAACGCAACGCACGGGCGACCTTCGCCGAGCTTGGGAGCATCGTCGGGCTCAAGGCGCCGGCCGTCCACGAGCGAGTGAAGCGGCTCGAGGGTCGCGGCCTCATCCTCGGCTACGGCGCGCGCCTCGACAGCCGCCGCCTCGGCTGCGCGCTCACCGCCTTCGTCAGTTGCTACACGTTGCCGGACTGCGATTACGACGATTTCATGGAGCGGCTCTCTGCAATGCCCGAAGTCTGCGAGGTGCACTCGGTCGCCGGTGAGGAGAGTTACTTCTGCAAAATCGTGACACGCGATACGCAGCATCTCGACGACCTGCTCGCGCGTCTGAAGACGATGCCCGGAATGGCGCGCACCCGCACGACGATCGTCCTCTCGACGCCGTACGAGCGCGGCGGCATCGCGCTTGCCGTGGGCGAGCGATGACGAACGCCGTCGGCTCGAAGGCCGATCGCTTCGGCACGCACCGCGTGCTCGAGCCGCAGGGCGCGCTCCCGCAAGCAGCGTGGCGTCTTGACGCAACGCCGGTTGCGCGTGAAAACGAGATTCTCTGCGAGGTCGAGGCGCTGAACATCGACTCGGCATCCTTTGCGCAGATCCGTGACGCCTGCGGCGGTGACGCGCATGCGATCGGCGAGCACATCCTCGCGACCGTGCGGGAGCGCGGCAAACAGCACAATTCCGTCACCGGCTCGGGCGGCATGTTCGTGGGGCGCGTTCGCGAGATCGGTGCGGCGTTGCGCGCGCGCATTGCGTTGGAACCCGGCGACCGCATCGCCTCGCTCGTCTCGCTCACGCTCACGCCGCTGCAGTTAGAGGAAGTCCTCGAGGTCGATCTCGCGACCGCGCGCATCCGCGTGCGCGCAAGCGCGGTGCTCTTCGAGAGCGGCGCGTGGGCAAAGCTGCCCGACGACCTCGACGATCGCGTCGCGCTCGCAGTCCTCGACGTTGCCGGTGCGCCCGCACAAGTGCGCCGCCTCTGCGAGCCTGGGGATACGGTCGTCATCATCGGTGCCGACGGCAAGAGCGGCATCCTCGCATGCGCGCAGGCGAAGCGTCGCGTCGGCGAGCGCGGCCGCGTCATCGGCGTCGTTCCGTCGGCCGATACGCGCGGCGCTCATCTCTTGAAGGAAGCGCATCTCGTCGATGCGCTCGTCGAGGCCGATGCGCGCGACGCGCTGCGGCTTGCAGAACGCGTGACTGCGAGCGCCCCCGACGGCGCCGATTTGGTGGTCAACTGCGTGAACTGTCCGGGCACGGAAGCCGCCTCGATCCTCTGCGCGAAGGACGGCGGACGCATCTACTTCTTTTCGATGGCGACCTCGTTCACGGCCGCCGCGCTCGGCGCCGAAGGGCTCGGCAAAGATGTGACGATGATCGTCGGAAGCGGCTACGCGCCCAACCACGCGCAGATCGCACTTGAAACCTTGCGTTCGCACCCGGCGATACTACAGCACTTCGAACACATCTACGGAAAGCGCTCATGATTGAGATCCTCCACGAAAAGCCGGCCGCTCCGCCCGAGACATTCGCCTATCGCGACCTCGTGGGCGGCGAGTTCTGGCGGCATATCCCCGCCTATCGCGATGTCGATGAGACGATGTTTCTCGATCATCTCTGGCAGCAGCGCCACTCCGTCAAGACGCCCGAAGAGTTGCTTGAAACGATTCGAGATCTCGCTTCGCCGGAGTTCATCCGCGACGCCGAACTCGGATTCAAGCGGGCGCCGATGGCCGTGCGCGTCTCGCCGTATGCAATCGCGCTTGTCGACTGGAAGGATCCGTATCGGGATCCGATTCGGCGGCAGTTCATTCCCGTCGCCTCCGCGCTGCTTCCCGATCATCCACGCCTGACGCTCGACTCGTTGCACGAACAGGCCGACTCGCCCGTGCCGGGGCTCGTGCACCGCTACGTCGACAAGGCACTCTTCTTGCCGCTCACGGTCTGTCCGGTCTACTGCCGCTTCTGCACGCGCAGTTACGCGATCGGCCCCGACACCGAAAACGTCGACAAAGTCGGGTTGGCGAAGACGCCGAGGCAGTGGCACGACGCGTTCGCGTACATCGCAAGCCGTCCCGAGTTGGAGGACATCGTCATCTCCGGCGGCGACGCGTACCAGTTGCCGCCGAAAAACCTCGAGTTGATCGGCAGCGCGTTGCTCGACATCCCACACGTGCGCCGCATGCGCTTCGCGACGAAAGGCCCGGCGATCATGCCGATGAAGCTCATCTCCGATCACGCGTGGGTCGATGCGCTGACCGCGATCGTCGACCGTGGCCGCACGATGGGCAAAGACGTCGTCGTGCACACGCATTTCAACGCTCCCGAAGAGATCACGGAGATCACGCAGCGAGCGCTGCGCATTCTCTTCGAGCGCGGCATCTTCGTGCGCAACCAGTCGGTGCTCATCCGCGGCGTCAACGACGATCCGGAGCGAATGCAGCGCCTCGTCAAGCGCCTGGGATACGTGCACGTGCATGCGTACTACGTCTACATGCACGACATGGTGAAAGGCGTCGAGGACCTGCGCACGACGATCCAGACGGCCGTCGACGTCGAGAAGTTCGTGCGCGGCAGCACCGCGGGCTTCAACACGCCGACGTTCGTCTGTGACGCGCCGGGCGGCGGCGGCAAACGCGACGTGCACTCATACGAACGCTACGACCGCGAGAACGGCATCGCCGTCTACGCGGCACCGTCGGTGAAGCCCGGAAAGGCCTTCATCTACTTCGATCCGATCGATCAACTCTCGCCGGCGGCGCGCGAGCGCTGGAAGGACGAGGTGGTTCGTGAGGAGATGATCCACGAGGCGCTCCGCAACGCCGGCGTGCGGGACGAAGCGCTCGTCGTCGCGTAGGAACAACGCGTGGGAGAGAAATCGCTTCGGTTCGACCTCCTGATCGCGGTTTTTGCGTTGGTTCTCAGCGGCGTCGCATCCATTGCATCGGTCTACCAGGCACACGTGATCTCCGAACAGTTCAGCGCGACCGTTTGGCCTTACCTGACGTTCTCGGTGACGAGTTCGGAGTCGACGTTCTCGCTTTCAGTGGCGAACGACGGCTTGGGACCGGCGCTCATTCGTTCCGCCTGGATCACCTTGGACGGTAAGCCCCAGAGCTCGTGGCGCTCGGCGGTGCTTGCAATGCTCACGCCGCTTCCGGCAACGCGCGGCAAGACCGCTACCGGAACGTATCGCTCGATCTCGCCGGGTGAGGTCATCCGCGCCGGCGTGACCGACGAACCCATCTCGCTTCACGGTTTCCCCGGTCTCGCCGCAGCGCTACAAGGGGCTGCCGTTCGCCGCGGTGCGAGCATCTCGATCTGCTACTGCTCGCTTCTCGGGCGCTGCTGGATGAAAGTGTGGAAGCCGTTGCAAGACGACGAGCCGTACGACGTTCGAGCATGCCCGGCGCCGCGCACGATACTTCCGAGCTAGCGCGTGAGCCGCATCTGCGTTTTTTGCGGCGCGCGCTCCGGTCGTGGTGATGAGTACCTCACGCTCGCGGGTGATGTTGCGCGCGCGATCGTCACGCGCGGCGATGCCATCGTCTACGGTGGCGGCCGCGTCGGCATGATGGGCGCGCTTGCCGACGCCGGCCTCGAAGCGGGCGGTGAAGTGATCGGCGTGATCCCGCAAGCGCTCGCGACGGCCGAGGTCGCGCACTCCGGCCTCACCCAGCTCCATCTCGTCGACTCGATGCACGCACGCAAGGCGCTCCTCACGCAGCTCAGCGACGCCTTCATCGCGCTCCCCGGCGGCATCGGGACGATGGACGAGCTCTTCGAGGCACTCACGTGGCGCCAACTCGGCATCCACGACAAACCCGTCGGCATCCTCAATGCCGATGGCTACTACGATCCGTTGATCGCACTTCTCGATCGCATGCTCGATGAAGGCTTGCTCCCGCCGGCCACGCGCGAGTTCATCGTCATCGAGGCCTCGATCGGCGCGCTTCTCGACGCCCTTGCATAGTCGCGCTCTTTAGTAGTTCGCGGGGAGCGTCATGTGAAGGTTGCGCACCAAGAACGCGAACTCGTCGGCGTAATCGTCGATGAGCTTCGTGATGGGTTTGCCGCCGCCGTGCCCGGACTTCGTATCGATGCGCAGGATGATCGGTGCGGAGCCGGTCTGATCCGTCTGCATCCGTGCGGCGAACTTCAGCGAATGCGCGGGGAAGACGCGGTCGTCATGGTCGGCGGTGGAGATCATCGTCGGCGGGTAGACCGTGTTCGGCCTGATGTTGTGATACGGCGAGTACGCGTAGAGCGTTTCGAACTGCGCCTGGCTGCACGTCGAGCAGCCGTACTCGGATATCCATGCCTTCCCGACGGTGAAGTCCTGGAATCGTAACATGTCCATGACGCCGACGCTCGGCAGCGCGGCCCCGAAGAGCTCGGGGCGCTGCGTTTCCACGGCGCCGATGAGCAGGCCGCCGTTCGACGCACCGGAGACCGCGAGCTTCGGCGTCGACGTGTACTTCTGTGCGATGAGATACTGCGCGGCGGCGATGAAATCGTCGAAGACGCGCTGCTTGTTCTGCAACATGCCCGCCCTGTGCCAGGCTTCGCCGTACTCCGAGCCGCCGCGAATGTTCGCAACCGCCCAAATTCCGCCCATCTGCATCCACGATGCGACGAAGGCGGAGAACGACGGCAGCGTCGCGATGTCGAAGCCACCGTAGGCATACAGGATCGCCGGATTGTTGCCGTCGAGCCGCAGGCCCTTGCGATACGAGATGAAGAGCGGCACGCGCGTTCCGTCCTTGCTGCGGTAGAAGACTTCGCGTGTCGTGTAGCCGGCCGCGTCGAATGCGACGTGCGGCTTGCTAAAGAGCGCGCTCCCGCCCGAACCGATGTTCAGCGAGTAGTTGGCCGCGGGCGACGTAAAGTTCACGAAGGTGTAGTACACGCTCGTGTCGGTACGCTGGCCGTCGAAGCCGGTCGCGATTCCCAAACCCGGCAGCGTGACCGTCCGAACGAGACGGCCGTCATGCGCGAACTCTCGCACGACTGAATGGACGTCGTGCAGATATGAGAGGAAGAGGCGGCCGCCCGCGCTGCCGGCGCTCTGGAGGTCGTCGCTCGTCTGCGCGACGACGCTGCGCAGCCGTTGCGGCGACGCGAGATCGACGGCGACGATGCGATAGTTCGGCGCATTCAAATCGGTATCGACGTAGAAGCGCGACCCGTCGTTGTCGACGATCGAGTATCTTGCGTCGCTCTTCGTGAAGAGCCCGACGAAATGAGGATGGAGCGAATGTAAGTCTTCGTAGAAGATGCGATTATTGATCGACGTGCCGCTCGATTGAGTAAGGATGAGGTAGCGCCCGTCTTCGGTGACGTCGGTTCCATAGAAGTAATCCGGGTGTGCCGAATCCGAGTAGATGAGGAGATCGCTCGACTGCGGCGTCCCGAGACGATGGAAGTACACGCGCTGATCCGGAAGCGCGGCCCTGTAGGTTTCGCCGGCTTCCGGCGTCGCATAGCGCTCGTAGTAGAAGCCGCTATCGTCGTGCAGCCACGTCGCATCGGAGAACTTGCTCCAGAGCAGCGTGTCGGGAAGGTCGCGACCGCTCGCGACCACGCGCACGTGCCACGTCTGCCAGTCCGAGCCCGATTGCTGCGTGGCGTAAGCGAGATAACGTCCGTCGTACGTCGGCGCGGTTCCCCCGAGCGCAATGGTTCCGTCGCTCGAGAGGCCGTTGGGATCGAGCAACACGCGCGGTCTCCCGTGCGGACCATCCATCGTGTAGAGCACGCTCTGATTCTGCAAGCCCGAGTTATACGTGTAGAAGTAGTGGCTTCCGGCGTGGAACGGTTGCCCGTACCGCGCGTAATCGACGATCCGTTCGAGGTGCGCCTTGATGCGCGCGCGCTCCGGAATTCCGGCGAAGTATTGTGCCGTCAGCGTCTCTTCCGCCGCCATCCACGCTCGCGTCGGCGCCGAATCGACGTTCTCGAGCGGCCGGTACGGATCCGGAACCTGCACGCCGAAGTACGTGTCGACGGTATTGTCGCTCCGTGCCTGCGGATACGCGAGCGGCGTCGCAGCGGCGAGCAGTACGAGTGAGAGTAATGCAATAGCGCCGCTTGCGTGTTTCATTCTGCTAATGCCTCCGCGATGATGCGATCTTGCTCGACGACGTGTTGTCCGGCGTAGCCTTCCGAGGGGCTCGCACGATAGGGTCGGCCGACGTACTCGATGTCGAGCTTCTTCCCGAGGCGCTCGAGCAGGCGGCGCCGGACGTATGCGCGCGCGCCCATGTTCTTCGGCTCCTCCTGCACCCAGACGATCGTCTTGACGCCGCGATAGGAGTCGATGATCGCGCTGATATCTTCGTGCGGCAGCGGTGCGAGCATCTCGATGCGCACGATCGCCGTCTTCTTTGTGCTCGCATAGCGATCGCTTGCGATGAGATCGTAGTAGGCCTTCCCGCTGCACAGGATGAGCCGCTCGATCTTCGACTTCTCCTTGACGTTCGGATCGTCGATAACCGGACGGAACGAGCCCTGCGCCATCTCGTCGATCGTTCCGTACGCGGGCTCGTGACGCAGCAACGACTTCGGCGACATGACGACGAGCGGCACCGGCGTCGCGGTCGCGGCCTGCATGCGCAGGAGGTGGAAGTAGTTTCCGGCCGTCGAGGGGTACGCGACGCGGAGGTTGTTTTCGGCGCTCAACTGCAAGAAGCGCTCGAGCCGCGCGCTCGAATGCTCCGGGCCGCCGCCTTCGTAACCGTGCGGCAGCAGCAGCGTCAAACGCGAGATCTGCCCCCACTTCGCCTGCCCGGCAGAGATGAACTGATCGACGACGATCTGCGCGCCGTTGAAGAAGTCGCCGTACTGCGCCTCCCAAAGAACGAGCGCGTTCGGCGTGCCGGTGCTGTAGCCGTATTCGAAGCCCATGCAGGCGTACTCCGAAAGCGGGCTGTTCGCGATCTCGAACGAGGCGCGCGCGTCGTCGAGATGTCGCATCGGCACGTAGGTCGCGCCGGTCTTGACGTCGTGCCACACGGCATGACGATGGCTGAACGTCCCGCGCTCGGTGTCTTGTCCGGTGAGACGAATCGGCACGCCCGCGATGACGAGCGATGCAAAAGCAAGGGCTTCGGCCATGCCCCAATCGACGAGCCCGCGCTCGTGAATCACGCCGCGGCGCCGTTCGAACTGCGTTTGCAGCTTCTTGCTCAACGCGAAACCTTCGGGTACGGTCACGAGCGCGTCGCTCCACGCCAAGAGTTGCGCGCGGTCGAGCGACGGCAGCGAGGGCGGCGCGGGCGGCATCTCGCCGGCGAGATCCGCGAGAATTCCCGCGAGGTTCTTTCCGCCGCCTTTGATGCGCCGATGCGCTTCCTGCACGGCCGCGGTCGCTTCGATCACCAACTCATTCGCCTGCTCTGCGGTAAGGAGCGACTGCGCGACGAGTTTGTTCGCATAAAGTTCGCGTGCGGTGGGATGCGACTTGATCTTCTCGTACATGCGCGGCTGCGTGTACGCGGGCTCGTCTGTCTCGTTGTGCCCGACGCGCCGGTAGCCGATGAGGTCGATGAGGATGTCGCGTTCGAAGCTGCGCCGAAACTCGACCGCAAGATGCACCGCGGCGATACACGCGTCGAGGTCGTCGGCATTGACGTGGACGATCGGCACGTCGAAGCCTTTCGCGATATCCGAGGCGTAGCGAGTCGAGCGCGCATCCAACGTCTCGGTCGTGAAACCGATCTGGTTGTTCGCGATGAAGTGCAGCGTCCCGCCGGTCGAGTACGCGGGCAAAGCCTGCAGGTTGAAAACCTCCGAAACGACGCCCTGTCCGGTGAACGCGGCATCGCCGTGGATGAGAATCGCCGCCGCCTTGCAACGATCCGCAAGCGGCTCGGGCCGCTCGTGATCGGTCTGGATCGCGCGCGTCGCGCCTTCGACCACCGCATCGACCGATTCGAGATGGCTCGGGTTGTTCGCGAGCGTGACGTGAATCGACGACCCGTCGCTCGTGCGATAGACGCCGGTCTCGCCGTGATGATACTTCACGTCGCCGGTAACGTCGTCGTCGCCGACGCCGCTGCGCTCGTTCGCCGCTTCGAACTCGGCGAGGATCTCCTCGTATGGCAAGTTCAAGATGTGCGCGATCGTATTGAGGCGTCCGCGATGCGCCATGCCGATGACGGCGTTCTCGGTACGGCCGCCGGCGAGCAACTCGAGGGCTTCCTCGAGCATCGGGATCAACGCGTCGAGACCCTCGATCGAGAAAGTTTTCTGACCGATGAAGGCCTTGCGCAGGTACCGCTCCAGCGCTTCAACGCGCGTGAGGCGGCGCAGGATCTCGCGTCTGCGCTCGGGCGAGAAGGCGACGCGGTGCTTTCCGGATTCTGCGTACTCGCGCAGCCAACGGCGCTGCTCGATGTTCGAGATGTGCTCGATCTCGAAGGCGATCGTCGAACTATACGTCGCGCGCAGTTCGGGGATCACCTCGGCAAGCGTATCGCCCGGAACCTTCACGCCTAAGACCGCGGCGGGAACGGCGCTCTGCAGTGCGGGCGTCAATCCGTAGCTCTTCGGGTCGAGCGACGGGTCGCCGGGCGGCTCGGCACCGAGCGGATCGAGCGTCGCCGCAAGGTGACCGTGCGTGCGATACGCGGCAACGATCGCCATGCCTGCGGCGACCGCGCGCAGCATCTCCTCGGAGGGTCCCTTCTCGAGCGCAGCCTCGAGCGATCGCGCCGCAGGGGGCGCGATCGGCACCGGCGGTGCGAGTTCGAGCGCCGCGAAGATGCTTTCGTAAAACTCGCCGCGCCCTTGCAGCAACTCGTCGACGCGCCGCAGATACTCGCCAGACTGCGCGCCCTGAATCACGCGATGATCATACGTCGACGTCATTTGCATCACTTTCGCGATGCCGAGCGAGCGCAACGCCTGCTCGCTCGCACTCGAAAGCCCCGTCGGATAGCCGATGGCGCCCGTTGCGATGATCGCACCCTGCCCGGCCATCAAGCGAGGCACGGACGCAATGGTGCCGATGCCGCCGGGATTCGTCAGCGTGAAGGAGGCGCCGGCGAGGTCGTCCGCAACGAGCTTATTCTCTCGCGCGCGCGTGACGATGTCGTCGTAGGCTGCGTAGAAGCGCGCGAAATCGAGTTCGTCGGCGCGCTTGATGACGGGAACGATGAGAGAGCGCGTGCCGTCCTTGCGCTCGCTGTCGACGGCGAGGCCGAGATGGATGCCGGGCTGGACGCGTTGCGGCTGACCGTTCTCGTCGCGCCGGAACGAATACGTGATAACGGGTTGCTCGCGCGCGGCGCGCACGAGCGCAAATGCAACGAGATGCGTGAACGATATCTTCTGCGAGCGGTTCGCGCTCTTGAGCGCCGCGTTCAGCTCCTTGCGTCGGGCGTCGAGTGAGTCGACCGCGATCGTACGGAAACTCGTCGCCGTCGGAATGGAAAGACTCTGCTCCATCGCGCCGGCGAGCGCCGCGGCGGGCCCTTTGAGCGGCGTCTGCGTCGCGCCGGCGGGCAGCGGCACGCGGGGCGTCGATGCGGCGCGCTTTGCACCATCGGCTTGCTGCGCGACGTCGCCACGCAGGATCAGGCCGTTCGGGCCGGAGCCGTGCACGCGCGCGAGATCGAGATCGCTCTGCCGCGCAAGCCGCGTCGCTTGCGGCGTCGCAACGACTTCGCCGCCTCGTTGAAGAGGCGCCGATTTCTCGGGGGCCGGGGCCGCGGGCGTCTTCGGTGCAGCCGTCGCGGGCGGTGCTTTTGCGGACGCCGTCGCACCGTTCGACGTCTTCGTCGTGTCGATCTCGGCGAGCGCCGCGCCGACGCGCACCGTCGCGCCTTCGCCGGCGAGGATTTGCGTAATCACGCCCGACGCGGTGGCCGGGACCTCCACGTCGACCTTGTCGGTCGTCACGTCGACGAGGGGGTCGCCCTCGGCGACGAAATCGCCGATCCTCTTACGCCATTCGACGATGGAGCCTTCCGTGACCGACTCACCCATCTCGGGCAGCGTCACCCTCACCATCGTATCCGCCAAGTTTTTCTCCTCATCCGTAACCTTCGCGCACCGCGGGACCCCAGCATCCTACCGCACCCCGCCCGTCGAGCCTATGACCGAACTACCCGCGGGCGCACGCGCCAAGGCAGTGGCCATCGGGCGCCGAACGAGCCCCTCGTTGCTCTGATTTTTCCAGGAGGTAGGCTGATGTTTCGACCGGCCGTCGCGCTCACTTTGGCTCTGGGAGCCTTCGCCTGCCTCACGGGATGCCTGAGCAAGGCCGCGGGCATCAACTTGCCTCCGAACCCTCCCCTCACGCTCGCGCGAGCAGCGAAGATTTACGTTGCCAACACGGGCGGCACGAGCATCCTGGTCTTCTCCGCAACCGCGACGGGCAATGTTGCGCCGGTCGCGCAGATCTCCGGCTCGAACACCGGTTTGACTCCTCCCATCGGCATTTTCTATGATTCAGCGCACAGCGCGCTCTGGGTGACGACCGGAGCCCCGTCGATCGAAGAGTTTCCCGCAAGTGCGAGCGGCAACGTCGCGCCGACGCTAACGATCAGCGGCTCCAACACCTTGCTCGGCAGCCCCGAAGGCATTTACGTCAGTGCCAATGGGACGATCGAGGTCGCGGATTTCGTCTCCGGCCTGCTGCTCTTCCCTTCCGGCTCGACCGGAAACGCCACGCCCTCCGCGCAGATCCACGGCTCCAACACCGATCTGGGTAGCTCTGCGTGGACGTGGCCCGACAAGAGCGGCAACCTCTGGGCGCTGCGCGGCAACAGCCCGACCGACGCCATCGTCGAGTTTGCATCGTCTGCAAACGGGAACGTCGCGCCGACCGGGGTGATCGCAAACACCGATTATGCGCGGCTGTGGGGCATGTCGCGCGACCGTTCCGACAATCTTTGGCTCTCCGACCAGAACCTGCCGGGAATCATCGAGTACGCTGCCGGGGCGACTGGGAGTCCGACGCCGATGCGCACGATCACCGGCGCGAGCACCGGCATCGGGAATCCCGAGCAAGTCGTCGTCGACAGCCTCGGCTACATCTACGTCGCCGATGCCACGAACAACGCCGTGCTCGTATACGCAGCGTCGGCAAACGGCAACGTCGCGCCCGTGCAGACGATCACCGGCGCGTCGACGCTCTTGAACGAACCGATCGGAATCGCGGTCCACTAGCGCCCGGCGGGTTAGAAATACCGTGCCGGCTGCGCTGGAAAGAAGATCGGCACGCGCCCTTGGAACTTCGGGCGGGCGTGCGAGAGTACGAAGGCTGCAACGTCCTGCGCGTCGCGCAGCGAGAGCGAGCCGGGCGCGTTTTGCGGCATGTTGTAGTAGACGAAGCCGGTCATGCGGTCGAGATGCGCCATCCCCGCACCGTCGTTGAACGATCCGCTGCCCCATAACGGCGGGAAGCTCGCGGCGACGCCCGCCCCGTTTGCGCCGTGACAAGCGGAGCAGCGCGCGGCGTAGAGTTGTGCACCATGCGACGGATCGGGCGACGGCGAGAGGAGCGTTTCGATGAAGCTCTGCGCGCGATTCGTGGCGAGCGTCGGCGTACCGCGAGAGAGCCACGCGATGTACGCGACGAGCGCGACCATCTCGCGGCTTGAATACGCGGGCGGCCGCCCGTTCATGCTGTAGAGGAAACACTCCGCGAGACGATCCTGCAGCGCGATCACGCGATGCGCGCGCTTGTTCCATTGCGGAAATGCGGCGTACGTTCCGATGAAGCTGCCGCCACGCGGTCGCGTTCCGCCGCCGATATGGCAGGCGGCGCAATCCATGCGGACACGGACGTCCGCGGGCAGAACGCGTCGCGTCTCCATGACGATCTCGCGCCCATAACGGATCTCCTCACCGAGCGCGCCGCTCGGCAACGCGCTCGGATCGTACGGCGCTAGCGCCGCCTGCTGCGGTGCGCCATGACACGCGCTCGCGAAGAGAACGGCGGCAAGCAATGCGACGAGATGCGCGCGCAACGGCTTAGAACGTCAGCGTCAGGTAGGCGTAGTGGTAGTCGGCCTGGAGCACCGCGATCGCGGCGACCATCGAGGGCACGACGACGGCGCCGGGAATCAAATGCGTGAGCAGATCGGCGGCGACGTCTTGCGGCTGCGCTCCGGCCGGCGCGAAGCCTTTCACGACGATGGCGCGCGATTGCTCTTCGATCGCGGTGTGACAGGCGAGGACGACGGCGCCACGCCGCTGGAGCATCGCGATCGACGTGTCCTGGTACATGCCGTGTACGTCGTCGGGATCGTCGCTCGGATGGTACGACGACGCGGCGGGGTAATAGACGTTCGCGGTCAGCGGCGCGCCCTGCGCGTCGACGATCGAGAGAAACTCGCCGATCCGGTACTTGCGCCACATCTCATCGGAGTAACCGTAGGCCGAGGATGGGCCATGATTCGCGAACGCGACGGCGATCGCGTCGGCGGGATACCCAAATCCAAACTGCAGGCCGTTGAACGCGTTCTTCACGTTGTTGAGCATGGCCGGCTTGAATGCAACGGATTCCACGAGTTGGCGAATCCGCGCCGGGCGCCCGAGGATTCGCGCGAAGGCGGCGGCGTCGAAATCCTGGGCGCGCTCGACGAGATGCGTGCCTCCGGGGATCGTCGCCGCGCTCGAGACGGCGCTTCCCGCGGCGGCAAGTGACGCCGATGAGAACAAGAACGCACTACGATTCATAACAGGCCTCTTCGCCGCCGGGTCAAACGCTTCCAGCATGACCGTCCTCCCCGTCGAGATCGGCGCCGCGGCGGCCGCGGCCTTCCTCGTGGGAGCGGCGCTCGCATGGGCAGCGACGCGATCGGTGCAGGCTCGACTGGAGGAACGCTATTTTTCCGTCGAGCGGCGCGCGGTGGAAGCCGAAGCCCGCAGCTTCGATCTCGATTCGAAGCGCGTTGCCGCCGAGCGTGACGCCGCCGCGCTTCGAGCGACGCTCGAAGAATCCAAGACGTCGCAAACCAACGCGCTCGAAGCGCTGCTCGAACGCGCAAAGAACGAGTTGCGCGATGCGACCGCGGCACGCGCGGGCGAACGCGTGGAGCAACTCGTCAAGCCGCTCCATCAGAAGTTGACCGAGTTCGACGCGATCGTGCGCGAAGTCGAGAAACAGCGCGTCGGTCATCACGAGGGCATGAAGGAGCAAATCACCGGCCTCTTGCAGCGCACGGAGAAGCTCGAGACCGCGGCCAATGCGCTCACGACGCAGACGTCGTCGCTCGCCTCCGCGTTGCGCGATCCGAGGGCGCGCGGACGCTGGGGCGAGATCCAGCTGCGCAAAGTCCTCGAGATGGCGGGGATGCTCGACTACTGTGACTTCGGCGAGCAGCAGACGGTCCTGCTCGACGAAGGGCGCGGTCGCCCCGACGTTACCGTGAACCTTCCCGGCAACCGACGGATCTTCGTCGACGCGAAGGTCCCGCTCGACCGGTTCCTCGACTCACTCGAGGCGGGAAGCGAGGATGCGCGTCACGCGCTCCTTCGCGAGCATGCGAAGCTCTTGCGCGATCACGTGATCCTGCTCGGACGGCGGGGATACGCGCAGGCCGACGGCTCGGCCGAACTCGTCGTCATGTTCGTGCCGGGCGAAGGCTCGCTGAGCGCCGCGCTCCACGAGGATCCGGCGCTCATCGAGAACGCCCTCGACAACGGCGTCTTGGTCGCGAGCCCGCTGACGCTCATCGCGCTCCTGCGCTCGTACGCGCTCGGATGGCAAGCGGTTCGCCAAGAAGAGAACGCCGAGCGAATCGCCGCGGTGGCGCACGATCTCTACGACGCGGTGCGCATCTTCGCGGAGCATCTCGCACGGCTCGGCGAAACGCTCGGGAAGTCGGTCGAAACCTACAACAAAGCGGTCGGCTCGCTCGAGCGCAACGTCCTTCCTAAAGGCCGCAAGATCAAAGAGTTGGGCTCGCTCGCCGACGACGAACTCGCCCCCGCCGAGCCGTTGACGATCGAGGTCCGTCAGATCACGGCGATCGATGCTCGTGCGAGCAAAGGGAGCGCCTAACGGCGCGGCATCGGATGGGCTTGCTCCCAGGCGCGCAGGGCCGCGAGCGTATTCGCGACATGCTGCGACGGGTCCAAGTTCGTGTACGTGTAGATGATGCTTCCGTCCGGCACGATCACGTAGGACGTGCGATTCGCGTACTGCGCGTGCTGCGGCAAGATCGCGTCGTACTCACGGGCGACGCTGAGGTCGGGATCCGCCGCCACGGGGAACTTGCTGCGGCATTCGCTGACGGAGAAGCGATTGAGCGTCTCGATCGTGTCGTGCGAAACGCCGATCACCGTCGCCCCGAGCGCCTTGTACTGATCGATCGCATCGGCGAAGTCGTGCGCCTCGATCGTGCAGCCTTGGGTGAAGGCAGCCGGATAGAAGTAGAGGACGACCGGCCCGCGCTTCAACGCGTCCGTGAGGCTGAAGCTGAAGACGGTGCCGCCGAGGGACGCCTGTGCGGTGAACGGGGGCGCCTTCGTGCCGAGACCGAGCGCGGCGAAGGCGAGCGCAGTCGTAAGCGTCAGCGTGAAAATCGCGGCGGCGGCGGAACGGAGAAACATCGGAACCTCCAGCGGCATGGGCGACTGCGAGAGTTCGCCTCACCCGGCGCGAAGCCTCGGAGCGCGCGGCGCCTTCCTCTTAGATTCCGATCATCCGCGCGATGATCATGCGCTGGACCTCGTTCGTCCCTTCACCGATCTCGTTGATCTTTTGATCGCGATACATGCGCGAGACGGGGTACTCGTCGATGAACCCGTAGCCGCCGTGGATCTGCACCGCATCGTTCACGACCCGATGCGATATCTCGCCGGCGTAGAGTTTCGCAAGGCTCGCGTTGTACGCGAAGTCTCGGCCCTGGTCTTTCTCCCACGCGGCCTTCAGCATCATGAGCTTCGCGTGATCGATCTGCACGATCATGTCGACGAGCTTGAACTGGATCGCCTGGAACGACGAGATGCTCTTCCCGAACGCGCGGCGTTCCTTTGCATACTTCAGCGCTTCGTCGTACGCGCCCAGGGCGAGACCGACGGAGAGCGCCGCAACGGAGATGCGGCCGCCGTCGAGGATGGTGAGAAACTGCGTGAAGCCCTCGCCTCGAACGCCGAGCAGATGATCTTCGGGAACCTTCGCATCCGCAAATGACAACTCGCGCGTGTCGGAAGCGCGCCAGCCCATCTTGCGGTACTTGCGGCTGCGCGCGAAGCCCGGCGTCTCCTGCGGCACGATGATATTCGAGATCTCGATCTTGCCGTCGGAGCGCGTTCCGGTCGCAGCGGTGATCGTCGTGCCGCCGGTGATGTCGGTGCCGGAGTTCGTAATGAACGCCTTCGTTCCGTTGATGACCCACGAGCCGCTTTCGAGCCGCGCGCGCGTCTTGCAGTTTGCGGCATCGCTCCCGGCCTCGGGCTCGGTCAGCCCGAAACCCCAGAGCTGCTTGCCTTGCGCGAGCGGAACGAGATAGCGCTCCTTTTGCGCTTTGGTTCCGAAGAGGTAGAAGGGCATCGCGCCGAGCGAAACCGCTGCGGCGAGCGTAATGGCCGTCGATGCATCGGCGCGCGCGATCTCCATGACCGCGAGCGCGTAGCTCGTCGTGTCGCCGCCCACACCGCCGTATTCTTCCGGAAACGGGAGGCCGAAGAAGCCGAGCTCGGCCATTTTGGCCGTCAGATCGTAGGGGAAGCGCTCCTCGCGATCCATTTCCTCGGCCTTCGGGCGCACCTCGCCTTCGGCGAATTCCCTTGCAAGCTGCTGGATTGCCCGCTGCTCAGGCGTGAGGTCGAAGTCCATCGCCCGGAGGTATAGGTCCGGGGCTTGAGCAAAACCCTCCCGACCAGATGATCTCTCTGCGGGGCGTCTCGCTGCTCTATCCCAACGGCGTGCGTGCTCTGGACGATGTCAGTCTAGAGATCGCCAAAGGTGAGTTTGTCTTTCTCGTCGGTCACTCCGGCACGGGAAAGTCGAGTTTGCTGCGCTTGCTCTATCGCGAGACGCGGCCGACCGCCGGCGACATCACCGTCGACGGAATTCGCGTCGACCATCTGACCAGCATGCGGGTTCCGGCGCTGCGCCGCCACCTCGGCGTCGTCTTCCAAGACTTCAAGCTCTTGCCCGATAAGACGGTCTGGGAAAACGTCGCGTTCGCGATGCAAGTCACCGGAGCGCCGACCAAAGACATCATGCGCCAAGTGCCGCGCGCTCTCGATCTCGTCGGGCTCTCGCATCGCAGCCGCATGTATCCCGACGAGCTCTCGGGCGGAGAGCAACAGCGCACCGCGATCGCGCGCGCGCTGGTCAACAATCCGAAGATCTTGCTCTGCGACGAACCGACCGGCAATCTCGATCCGGCGAACACGACCGAGATCGTCGACTTGCTGCTTCGCATCAACCTCAAAGGCACGACCGTCGTCGTCGCAACGCACAACCAAGCGGTGGTCGATCGGATGCGCCGCCGTGTCGTGCGATTGGACAACGGCAAGATCACTACCGACAAGGAACGGGGCTACTACTATCTTGGACTGGGGCAGAGTCAAGTTCTTTCTGGGTGAGGTGGGGCGTAGCTTCACCCGTAACACCGTCATGCAAATCACCGCGATCGGCACCGTCGCCGTCATGGTGACGCTGCTCGGCGCCTTCCTTTTCATCCGCACGACGCTCGCCGATCTCGGCAACGGCGTGCTGGAGCAGATCGAAATCTCCGCCTACCTCGACCCGAACGTGACGCCGCAGCAAGTCGCTGCGCTCCGTGCGGCCTTCAAAGCCGATCCCCGCATTACGTCGGCGGAGTTCATCCCGAAGAGCGAAGGGCTGAAAGAACTGCGCGAACGCATGCGCGGCGTCGTCGACACGTCGCTGCTGACGCAGAATCCGCTGCCGGACAAGTTTCGCATTCGCGTGCGTGCGCCCGAACTCGTTCCGGCGGTCGCCGCGGACCTGCACCGCCTGAACGGAATCGGCAACGTCGTCTACGGACAAGCCCTCGTCGAGCGCCTCCTGCGTCTCGGGATCGTGCTACGGCGCATCGGGATGGTGCTGATCGGCGTCTTCCTCATCGTGGCGGGGATCATCATCTCGAATACGACGCGATTGGCCGTCTACGCGCGGCGGCGCGAGATCGCGATCATGCAGCTCGTCGGCGCAACGAATCTCTACGTTCGCATGCCCTTCATCTGCGAAGGGTTGATCGACGGTCTGATCGGTGCGATCGCCGCAATCATCGTCCTCGGCGTCGCGCGCGTCACCGTCTGGCCCCGCATGCTCGAGGCGCTTCCCTTCGTCCAGTTCAACGCGGCGGTCGTCGACCTTCCGAGCCTCGTGCTGCAACTGCTCCTCGTCGGCGGCATCGTCGGCGTGCTCGCGGCGTGGATTTCCGTAGGACGCTACCTGCAGACATGATGCGCCGCATGCTCGCACTCGCTCTGCTCCTGCTGCCGCTCGTTCCGATCGCGGCGCCGGCCGCATCGCATCGCGCGGGCGGGTTTACGCTGCAGCAACGCATCGAGATTCATCGCGAGCGGGCGGCGGCGATCCAGCGACAGCTTCACGTGAAGCGCGCACAGCTTCACGTAGCGACGGCGCGCGTGAACGATCTGCAGGCGCAACTCGACCAAACGAACGCGGCGATCTCGAGCGTCGACTCGACGCTTTCCCACCTCGGCGCCGAACAGCATGAGACGGAGCGCCGCTTGGCATGGTTCGCGCGCCAACTCGTCGCGGCGCAGAAGTCTCTCCAGTTGCACGACCAGATGCTCAGGCGCCGCCTCGTCAACGTCTACGAATACGGCAGCCCGAACTACCTGAGCGTCCTCCTCGCCGCAAAATCGTTCAGCGATTTCGTCGAGTCCTGGGATGACCTCCGGCTGCTCATCGCCGCAAACCAGCGCGTCGTGCGCGATCGGCGCGAGGCTGCGAAACGCGTGCTCGTAACGGAGCGTATCCTCGAAGCCAACCAAGTCGCGCTGGACGACGAGGAGCAGCAGCAAGCACAAGCGCGCAGCCAACTCGGCTCGCTTGCGACCGAGCGCGGCAACCTCGTCGGCTTAGCCGATCGGGATCGCCGGCGGATCGCGACCCAAGTTGCCGGGATGGAAGATCTCTCGGCAAGCGAGGAGGCGCAGCTCGAATCGCTCATTCAAGAGCGGCAGCGGGAGATCGAGGCGCAGCAGTCGTCGGGGCGCCGTGCCGCGGGCATCGCGGGCACGCCCCCGCGCTCCAACGGCCGTTTCTCCTGGCCCGTCACCGGCGTCATCACCTCGCCTTTTGGCTGGCGTTCGAATCCATTTGGGGGTGGCCCGGAGTTTCACCAAGGGCTCGACATCGCCGCGCCGACGGGGACGACGATTACCGCCGCCGCCGCGGGAACGGTGATCATGGCACAATGGTACGGCGGTTACGGAAATTATATCTTGATCGATCACGGCAATCACTACTCGACCGGCTACGGTCACTGCTCGGCGATTTACGTCTCCGTCGGCCAGGTGGTGCAACGTGGGCAGGCGATCGGAGCGGTCGGCTCGACCGGCTACTCGACCGGCCCTCACGTCCATTTCGAGGTCCGAATCAACGGGAAGCCCGTCGATCCGGCTCCTCGGCTCGTTCACTGACGCTCTGGGTAAGAAGGAAGTCATGAAGTCTCGCGCGTTGCTCGTCGCGCTCGTCATCGCTGTCGCGGCGATCGCCGGCGCTCTCTACCTCGGCCACCGTGCGAGCGACACCGCGCAATCGGGGTCCGCCCTCGACTTCCGCGTTGCGACGACCGGAAACATCGCCGACCTCTTCGGCGGAGCGCCCGACGATGCGCAGCTCGTCGGCATCGCGCTCCAACAGCTCGAGCATCAGTACTACAAGCCCATCAATCCGCAAACGCCATTCAGCGGCGAGACGCAAGCGCTGCTCGCGTATCTGAAGGGCAAGCACATCGCCGCCACGCTTCCGCACGAGACCGCAACCGGCGACCCGTCGGTCGACGCGTCGCGACTCGAAGATATCCTGACCTACGCGGAGTCGCACTATGGCGCGCGACTGGCGCCCGGCGACAGCGATGACCTCGTGCAGACGGCGATCGGCGGAATCATGGCGTCCGTGAACGATCCCTACACCGTCTACCTCTCGCCGCGCGAGATTCGCCAGTTGGACGAGATGCTCGCCGGCGGCGACTTCGGCGGCATCGGCGTCTACATCTATCCGATGCGCAACGGCGACGTCTTCGTAGAGCCGCTCGACGGCATGCCGGCGGCGCACGCGGGCATGAAAGCCTTGGACGTTCTCGACACGGTCGACGGCGCGCGGATCCATGGGCTCTCCCCCGATCGCGTGCAAGACCTCATTCGCGGGCGTGCCGGCTCGACGGTCACGATCACCGCGCATCCCTATCAGAAGCCGAAGGGCGAGCACACGTATCACATCGTCCGTGAGATCATCCACGTGCCGAGCGTGCACGCGAAGATGGAGAACGGCATCGACTACATTCGGCTTTCGGAGTTCGGCGAAACATCCGCGCAAGAGATGCACGCCGCGCTGCTCGACGGCAAGGCCCGCGGTGCGAAGGGATACATCTTAGACTTCCGCGACAACGGCGGCGGCTTGGTCGACGCCGCGGTCGACATCGTGAGCTTCTTCGTTCCCGCCGGCCAGACGGTCGTCGCCGAGGTCGACCGCGACGGCAATCGCAACGTTCAAACTGCAAACGGGACGATGATCGACGGCCTGCAACCCGTCGTCATCCTCGTCAACAAGTACACCGCCAGCGCCTCGGAGATCACGGCGGGCGCGCTGCAGGACTATCGTTTGGCCACGCTCGTGGGAACGCAGACCTTCGGCAAGGGGGTCGTGCAGAGCATCTACCCGATGCCGGGCGATGCGGGCGCGCTGAAGATCACAACCGCGCGCTACGTCACGCCGAACGGCCGCGATATCCAGCACCGAGGGATCCGCCCGGACGTACTCATCGACCAGAGCGTCGACCCACGCCTGATCGATACCCCTGCGGACAAGCAGCTCGCGGCAGCGAAGGCCCGCATCGGGCAACTCTTACACCGATAACTCCGTTCTTGAGGTAATGATGAAGGCCCAACCCCTGCTCCTCGCGTGCGCGTGCATCGCGGCACTCTTGGCCGGCTCCGCCGCGGGCGCCGCCCCCGCAACGCTCTCGAGCGCCGATCAAGGCGAGATCGCGGTCAGCTATCAGTATCTGACGACCGCTTTCTACCAGCGGGTCTCACCGCAAGTCGTTCTCGACAGCGTGCGCAGCGATCTGCTCGCGACGTTGCGCCGCGCGGGCGTCGCGAGTGCGACGCTGCCCGCACTGCACGCGAACGGACTCGCCGGGGCCAACGTCCACGCCATCGACACCGAGGTGGAGCGCGCGGTGAGCGAAGCGGGCCATCACAGCTCCGCGCATCTGCTCAGTTACGCCGCGATCGACGGCATCATGCGCTCGGTCAACGACCGTTACACCGTCTTCCTCGATCCCAGGGAATACGCAGCCCTCAATCAAGACCTCGACGGGACCGATTTCGGCGGCGTCGGCATCGTGATCCAGCAGGACGACCAGAGCCACTACATTTCCGTGAGCAACGTCATCCCGGATGGCCCTGCCGACAAGGCGGGAATCCAACAAGACGACGTCATCGTCACGATCGATGGCATCTCGACGAAGAACATGGAACCGCTCCAGGCGAGCCGGCACCTGCGCGGCCAGCAGGGGACGACGGTCTCACTCGGCATCGAGCGCCTCGGCAAGCCGCTCTCCGCGCCGATCGTCATCACGCGCGCGCTGATCCACGACGTGAGCGTCTTCGAGAAGATGCTTCCCAATAGAATCGGATACGTCGAGTTGACCGTCTTCGGTCAGAGCACCGGCGCCGAACTCACAAGCGCGATCGACCGCCTGCAACAGGAAGGCGTCCGCGCGATCGTTCTCGATCTGCGCGACAATGGCGGCGGTTATCTCGATTCGGCGATCGCGGTCAGTTCGAAGTTCATCGCGAGCGGTCCGATCGTCTCGGTCGAAGAGCGCGCCTCCAACGTGACGACGTGGGAGGCCGACGACACCGCGATCTCCCCGCCGCTTCCGCTCGCAGTCCTTGTCAACGGTCACACGGCCTCGGCCTCGGAGATCACCTCCGGTGCGATTCAGGACAGCGGCGTCGGCGCGATCATCGGAACCCGGACCTTCGGCAAGGGCGTCGTCCAGACGATCTACCCGCTCGGAGACGGTTCCGCGGTCAAGATCACGACCGCGCGCTATCTCACGCCGCACAACCGCGATATCAACCATCTCGGCATCGCGCCTGACATCAACATCGCCGAGAACGCCGCGCCGCGCTTCGGCGATCCCTCACGCGACTCGCAGTTGCAACGCGCGCTTCAGTACCTGAACGACCAGCTCGCCCGCCTCAGCGACAACAACAACTAGGTTCTCTTCTTTCGCGCGACGCGCGTCGTGCTCGTCTTCTTCTTTGACGATGCGCCCGCCGCCGCGCGCCTGCGCTTCGGTTTTTCTTCGGGCGCGGGAAGCGCACGTACCGGCGTCGCCTCCAACTCCTTTGCCGCGGCGGGACGCGGACGCCGGCGGCGCGTCGGTTTCGCGGTGCGCGGCTCTTCCTCGTGAACGCTCAAGCTCGGCGGCGGCGCCTCGACCGCCGGCGTCGCCCTTCGCACCGGAGCGATTGCGCGCGACGGCTCGCGCGGCGCAGTCACGCCGGTCGGGTGCGCCGCACCCGCACCGTCTACGGCAAAGATCTGCCGGTCACCAACGATGCCTTGTCCTGCACCGCCGCGACCGCGGCGACGACGGCGGCGTCTGCGGCGATGCCCGCCGCCTTCCACTCCCGCTGGTGCTGCCGGCGATGCGGCGGGCGCCGGTGTTTCGAGTTCGATCTGCACTTCCGCGCTCTGCGGCGGGATGCCGACGGCATGCGCCGCCTCGATGCCGGCGCGACCGCGTCCGCCTCTTCCGCGACGACCGCGGCGGCGGCGCTTCTTACGGTGCTCGCCGTCTCCGGCTTCGCCGATGACGATCGCCTCGGGACGCTGCTGCGCTTTGGCTTCCGCTGCCAACGATTTGTCCTGTTTCTCTTCCTCTTCGGTGACCGTCGTGATGCCGATCGGCGGCCGCGCCTGCGCCTGCTGCGCTGCCTCTTCCGCCAGTTCACGCAGCGCCTTCGTCTGCTCGGCCACGCTCGGAGCGGCTTTGGGTTTGCGGCGCCGGCTCTTCTTCGCAGCGCCGGCCGCCGTAAGGAGTTCGGCCATGACTGCGTCGCTCTCGTCGTCGACGTCGAGAATGCGAATGCGCGCCGAACCTCCTGCGTTGTTCGCGGCGTTTTCGACCTCGACGACGCGGTTGCCGACGACCGCCGCAGCCGATGTTCCCACGGGCAGACGTCCGGAGAGCAACTCGACCTCATGCTCGTCGCCGACGCGCACCTTGCCGTCATCCCTGGGCGTGCGATCGATGCGCGAGCGTTCGGGATGGAGCATCGGGTCGACGCGCACGTGAATATGGCGCTGCAGTTCCGCGGCGAGCGTCTTGCACTCGTCTTCGTACCAGAACTCCATCTGCACGGCGACCGTCGGCGCGACGTAGACATAGAGCGGACCGGTGCCGTGTTTGCCTTCCTCGCGAATGCGGCGGAAGGTTTCGATGGCAACCGATTCCGGCGACATCACGTGGCCGAGTCCGATGCAGGTCGGGCAGGCGCCTTGGAGTTGCTGTCCGAGGTCGCGGCCGATGCGCTTGCGCGTGAACTCGAGGAGGCCGAGGTTCGAGAAGGATTGGATCGTCGATCGCGTTCGATCGCGTCGCAGCCCGTCCTCGAGTGCCTTGATGACTTTGTTCCGCGACGTCTCCGTCGACATGTCGATGAAGTCGACGACGATGATGCCTCCGATGTCGCGCAGCCGCACTTGGCGCGCGATCTCGCCGGCTGCCTCGAAGTTCGTCTTCACGATCGTATCCTCAAGGTTCTTACCGCCGGTGAACTTGCCGGAGTTCACGTCGATGACGGTGAGCGCTTCGGTCGATTCGATGACGATCGAGCCGCCGGATGGAAGATTGATCTTCGGACGCAGCAGCTTCTGCAGTTCCTCGTCGACCTTGAAATCTTCGAACAGCTTGTGGCCGCGCTCGTAATGTTGAACGCGGTCGAGGTACTGCGGCCCGAGCAGCTGTAGGAACTCGCGAACGCGACGATACTCCGTCTCGTCGTCGATGAGCACGCGTTCGACGTCGGCGGTCACGAAATCGCGCGCCGCCTTGTAGACGAGGTTCATGTCCTTGTGCAGGAGCGACGGGGCCGGCGCGCGCTTATAGGTCTCGAGGATGCCGTGCCACATGCGGATCAGGACGCCGAGGTCGGCGATCAACTCCGCTTCGCTCACGGCGGCCGCCGCGGTCCGCACGACCGTTGCCATGCCTTCGGGGCGGATGCGCCGCATCACGGCTTTGAGTCGATTGCGTTCCTCCGCCGATTCGATCTTGCGCGAGACGCCGGAGTAACGTCCCGTCGGCATCAGGATGAGATAGCGGCCGGGCAGCGAGATGTTCGTCGAGATGCGTGCACCCTTCAGCCCGCGCGGCTCCTTGACGATCTGCACGAGCACTTCGTCGCCGCGCTTGACCTTCTCGCCGATCGTAAAGCCGCTGTGGCCTTGCGTGATCTCGACGTCGCCGATGTTCAGCGGTTGCTTGTTGATGTCGTCGACGTAGAGAAATGCGTTACGGCCGAGGCCGATGTCGACGAACGCCGCGCCCATGCCCGGCAGTACGTTTTGAACTTTTCCCTTGTAGATGGAGCCGATGACGCGCTCTTCGCGCTCGATGTAGAGTTCGGCAGGCGAGCCGTCCTCGAGTATGGCGACCCGGTTTTCCCAGGGATCGCTCGAGATCAGGATCTCGGTCGTCAAATTGTGTCCTCAATTGTGGGGCGAGAGCCCACGGCACGCCATCGAGCGAATCGACGCGCGGCGCCGCCGCGATGCTCCTGTCTTAAAAATCTTGCTTGACCGATCTTCAGGGCCCTGGGCTTATTCCCTTCCCGGGACGCTCTCGGCGTCCAGCCGGACTCCTAGGCGTTGCCGAGCACGTCCCGATCGCGCTGCGAGTAGATGTTCAGCAACAGACCGACTGCTGCGAAATCAGTGAGGATCGCCGAACCTCCGTACGACATGAACGGCAGCGGAATGCCCGTGATCGGCATGATGCCGATGGTCATTCCGATATTCACCAAGACGTGGAAGAACAGCATGGCGACGAGGCCCGCTGCGAGCAGAAAACCGAAGCGGTCGCGAGCCGCGAAGAGCGTCATGATTCCGCCGCAGAGCATCGCGCCGTAGAGCGCGAGAAGCAGCACCGCGCCGAGGAATCCCAACTCTTCTGCGAGCACCGTGAAGACGAAGTCGCGTGAGTGGAATGGGACGAAGTTCAACTGCGTCTGCGTGCCGTGATGGAGTCCGCGGCCGAACCAATCGCCGTTGCCGACCGCGATCTTCGCCTGATCGAGGTTGTAGCCCGCGCCCTGGGGATCGGCGCTGGGGTTGAGAAAACTGAAGAGTCGCGCCTTCTGGAACGGCTTGATCAAGAGGTTCGTGCCGATGGCGACCGCGGCGGCGAGCAGCACGCCCATCGCGTAGATCAAGAAATCTCCCGATCTCGGGAGCGCGAAGAACAGTTGCACGCTCAAGATCGCGAGCAGCACGAGTGCCGTCCCGAGATCGGGCTGCTTGAGGATCAAGAGCGCGGGAATCGCGACGGTGAGCAGCGGCTTCCAGAGATCGGCAAGGCGTTCGTACGTCCCGCGGCAGAGCACCGCTGCGAGCGCGATCGCGAGGATGAGCTTCGCCGGCTCCGATGGCTGGAACGTTCCGAGCGGTCCGAGCGAGATCCAGCGTTGCGCGCCGAACGCCGCGTGACCACCGCGCAGGATGAACGCGAGCAGCACCAAGTTCACGACGTAGAGCAACGGCGCCCAACGCGCCCACGCGCGGTAGTCGACGAAGGAGAGCCCGAGCATGAGCGGCACGCCGAGCACGAGGTAGACGATCTGGCGCCGGTATTCGCCGGCCGCGTCGGGATCGTGCAGCCCCGCCGACTGCACGCAGAGCACGCCGAGCAGCGAGATCAACGTGACCGACAGGGCGAGCGGCCAGTTGAAGTTGCGAAGATACCGCCGAAGAGTGGTATCGTTGCGGAGCACGACCGAGGCCATCAGGCCCCGTTACTTCTACTTAATGGCGGCGCACCTTGCGCGCCGCCTGGCGCTTCTACGTTGCGGGGGCGGGTTCCGCAGGGACCGGCGCGTTCGCCGCGCGGCGCCGGCCGCGCTTCCGGCGCGGGCGCACCGGCGGCGGTAGGGAACGATCCGGCGGCGAGGGCCGGTTCACCGAGAGGATGGGAATGTTCGCGAGCATTGCGACCGCACGGTCCTGGCGCTCGAAGGTGACCTCGATCTTCTCGCGATCGACCTCGACGTGGCGCGAGATCACGTCGACGAGATCGCGTTTCATCGCTTCGACGATCTCGGGCGCGAGCGCGAGATGATCGGTCATGAGCACGAGCCGCAGGCGCTCCTTCGCAGCGCTCGCGCTCGGCGCCGTGCCGGCGAAGAGCCGCCGTAAGAGATCCAGCATCAGCGTCCTCCTCGCAGCATCGTGCCCATCTTTTCGAGCAACGACGGTTTCTTGAGTTCGACGGTCGGTGCGGGAACGTTCTCCCCGGCGATGCGCGCCGCAATCGCGTGATAGGCGTTCGCGGTCGCGCCCTCGCGTTGCAACGCGAGCGGTTCGCCACGATTCGTCGTCACGATGATTTGCGGTTCGTCGGCGATCACGCCGAGCAGCGGGAGGCGCAAGAACGCGTTCACGTCCTCGACGGAAAGCATCTTGCCTTTCTTGACGAGCTGCGGTCGCACGCGGTTGATGATAAGCTGGGGGCGAAACCGATTGCCGAGCAGCCCGACGATGCGATCGACGTCCCGAACGGCCGAAACTTCCGGCGTGCACACGACGATCGCTTCCTCGGCGCCCGCAACCGCGTTCTTGAAGCCCTTTTCGATGCCCGCGGGCGAGTCGATGATGACGTAATCGAATCGCTCGCGTAGCGTCGCAACGAGCGCGCGCATCTTCTCGGTGTCCACTTCGTCCTTCTCGCGCGCCTGCGCGGCGGCGAGGAGGAAGAGCGTCTCGCTGTGCTTGTCGGGAATCAGCGCGTCGTCGATCGTCGCCGTCTCTTCGAGCACGTCGAGCACGTGATACCGTATGCGGTTTTCGAGTCCGAGCACGATGTCGAGATTTCGGAGGCCGATATCGGCGTCGATGAGCGCGACGCGGGCGCCGCGCTGCGCGAGCGCGGTTCCGAGGTTCGCGGTCGTCGTCGTCTTTCCGACGCCGCCCTTCCCCGAGGTGACGACGATCGCGCGTCCGAGCTTCGTCGTCTCGCCGGTCACGCCGTGTGTTGCCTCCTGCGTCGGATCTTGCGGCTGGCGAAGCACGTGCATGCGCTTATCCTGCTTTCAGGCCGGCGAAGAGGCGGCCGAAAAGCCCCTGCCGCAAGCCGTTGTTGAAGGTCGTAAAGGGGACGATCTCGCCTTCGAGGCGGCGCGCGATCTTCTGGTAGACCGCGCCGAGCCGGTTACCCTCGACGAGCACGAGCGGTTCGCCACGGTTCGTCGTGTCGATGATCTCCTCGTCGTCCGGAATGATGCCGAGCAGTTCGATCGCGAGCACCTCGCAGACGTCGTCGACGGAGAGCATGTCGCCGCTGTGCACCATCTCGGGACGCAAACGATTCACGATCAATCGGATCGGCATTCCGCGGTCGTCGAGCTTGCCGACGACGCGATCGGCGTCGCGGATGGCGCTCACCTCCGGCGTCGTCACGACGATCGCCTCACTCGCGCCCGCGATCGCATTGCGAAAGCCGCCTTCGATGCCCGCGGGGCAGTCGATGAGGACGTAGTCGGCGATGCGCGCCGCCTGATCGACGATCGCCGCGAACTGCTCTTCGTTGACCGCGTCTTTGTCGCGCGTTTGCGCCGCGGGTAGAAGCGAAAGGGCGGGGAAGCGCTTGTCCCGGATCAGCGCCTGGCGCAACTGGCAGCGCCCTTCGGCGACCTCGACGAGATCGAAGACGATGCGCTTCTCCAAACCGAGAACGAGGTCGAGGTTCCGCAAACCGATGTCGGCGTCGACGAGGATCACGCGCTTGCCGGCCTTGGCGAGCGCGGCGCCGAGATTCACCGTCGTCGTCGTTTTGCCGACGCCGCCCTTCCCGGAGGTGATGACGATCTTTCGCGCGTTCAGTTGGATGCCTCTAGCCTCTCTTGGTCGAGCCGATCGAATGGGACGATGACTATATGCGCGTCGCGGACGAATGCAACCTCCGGCTGCGCGGGGCGCTGACCGGCTTCGTCGTCGGCGGCGATGCAGGTTGCGATGCGCAACTGCACCGCGTCGAGATGGACGGCGTAGACCCGAGCGCTTTCGTCGCCCTGCGCGCCCGCGTGCGCGACGCCGCAGAGTCGTCCGAAGACGACGACGTCGCCGGTCGCGACGACCTCCGCACCGGGGTTGACGTCGCCGACGACGACGAGGTTCCCGACGTGGTGGAGTGCCTGTCCGCCGCGCAGCGTGCCGGTGTGGTAGAGTGTCGTGATCGCCTCGACGAGGCGGAGCTGGGGTTCGCGAAACTCCGGCCGCCGAACGCTCGTTTCACCGCGCTTGCGGCGAGCGGCGATGTCCGAGCGCGCGCCCGCGAAGTCGGCGACGAGCGAGCGCGCCGAGGACGAGAGTTGAGCTTGCGACGCCGCAATCGTGAAATCGAGCGCGTGCGAACGCGCCAACTGTTCCACCTCCGCACCCCCCGAGAGCGCGCGCAGAGCGATGCCTCGCGCCTCGAGCAGCGAGGTGAGCTCTTCGAGTTGCTCGAGCGTCGGGACGCTCTCT
This sequence comes from Candidatus Tyrphobacter aquilonaris, assembly GCA_003133745.1. GTDB lineage: Bacteria > Vulcanimicrobiota > Vulcanimicrobiia > Vulcanimicrobiales > Vulcanimicrobiaceae > Tyrphobacter > Tyrphobacter aquilonaris. Next base: position 49,218 of record PKZD01000058.1, on the reverse strand, counting down.
CCGAAGAGCGCCGTGGCGCTTCCGCCCCGGTAGAACTCGGGTTGCTCGGCAAGGTGAGCATCGAGGTCGGCGAGCGCGCGACCAAGATCATGCTCGGAGAGCACGACCTCAAGTCCGAGGCCCTTCCCACGGATCATCCTAGAGGCGCGCTTTGGAGCCGGTACCGTGCCCCTCCCTGCGTCATCCACATGTCGTTCGCAAGTTCTTGTGCTTATCCACATGAAATTCACATATACGGCGAGGCTCGAAGTGCCGCAGGCTCCCGGGTCGAATAGAGCGCCTCATGAAGCCGCTCCATCGCGTCCTTCCCTTGCCCGTCATCCTCTCGCTGCTCTGCGCCGCCGTTCCGGCGCCGGCCTCGGCGCTCAGCACGCAGGCGGAGATCCGCGCGGGGCAAGCCGAGGACGAAGAGATCACGCGCAGTGAGGTAATTGAGAACGATCCCCTGCTGAACGCCTACGTCCAGTCGATTGCGAACAAGCTGTGGCTTCAGGTCGCACGCAAGGACGTTCCGTACAACATCAAAGTGATCAAGGCGAGCGACGTCAACTCGTTTGCGACCGAGGGCGGCTTCGTCTACATCGACGAGGGGCTCATCGATTTCGTGCAGTCGGACGACGAGTTCGCGAGCGTGATCGGACACGAGACGGGGCACATCGAGCGGCGCCACGTCGTCACGCTCAGTACGAAAGCCTCAGTCCTGAGCCTTTTGCTCGGCATCGCGTCGATCTTCTCACCCTTCATCTACGACGCCGGCAATCTCATCGGCGCGACGGTGATGGCGAAGATGTCACGCGAGGATGAGCTGGAAGCGGATCGCTATGGCCTGCAGCTCATGTCGCGTGCGGGCTACGACCCCTACGCGATGGTCACGATGATGACGCACATGGGTTTGCTCGAGGACGAGCACAACGATCTCGTCGATAAGTACCTCGAAGACCATCCCGATCCCAAAGCGCGAGTCGCGCATCTCATGGGTTACCCCGAACTCGATCCCACGATCGTGACCCCGCAGCAACGGTTGGTCCAAGCGTTGTCCGACGAAGAGCGGGCGCGCTATTCGTTCGCCGCGTACAAACTCTCGGCGATCGTGCACGCGGACCCGACCAACGTCGCAGCCCTCTTGAGGCTCGCACAGGCGCAGTTGGCACTGGGTTTCACGAGCAAGAGCGCGCAGACGCTGGCGCAGGCAGCGCAGTCGGGCTCGGCGCAGGCGCGCGCACTCGTCGTCACGCGACAGGCGGAGTTGCGCGAGATCGAGGTGCATCGCGTCGCGCTGCTGCAACTCGACCCAAACTTCAATCGTCTTGCGGCGGNNTCGCCGACGCTCGCCAAACCGAGGAGACGGCGGCGCAGCAGCTCCAGACTCGTCGCGACCAAGCGCACGATCAACTCAAGGCGATCGAATCACGCCTCCAAGACATCGAATACGAGATGCCCAATCTCGGCAACATCACGGTGCGTCCGAACTCGCGCATGTCGGCGGTCGTCAGCAACCTCGCCGCGATGGCGCGCGCAGTGAACAGCGGCGTCGACGACGGCACGCAAGTCATCACCGGAATCGGCTCGCTCGAGGTCAACAAGGAGAGCGGCTTGCTTCGGGAGAGCCGCGACATCCTCGACGAGATGGCAGCGCCGCTCTCGATGCATCCCGTCCCCGACGATTCACTCGCCGTTCTGCCGTCATATTCGGCAATGCTGCAACAACTCTCGCTCGCAGACGGCGACATGCTCCGCGCGATCGATGCGTCGCGCGCCTCGTTGACGCTCATGGATCAGGGCGTCGGCGACCTGGATGAGTTCTTCCTCGCGCTCGATCATTCGTACGTTGGCATCAGCGGCGACCTCGCCGTTCCCGATTACAACGGGCTCGTGCCGCGCATGAGCAAGATCCTCGAGGAACTCAACGCTTCCGCGACGGCGGCGTCTCAGGCGGCACAGCTCTACAACATGGCGCGCTCGCGCCANNTGGTTCGGCATGTTCGCGACCGGCGGCACGCCGCAGGCGATCGTCGACGAGTCGTTGCGCACGAAGACCCCGATCGTCGATCTTGCGAACGAACACGGCATGCACGCGTGGCCGCTCGAGATATTCATGGGTTTGGTCTACCTCGATTACACGGATGATCCCGCGAAGGAGCTCACCGGGGCGTCGTCGTCGGGCGCCGCGGCGACGATCTAGACGATGTCTTCAGCGGTGCTCGGCGCCCGCGATCTCTTCCAACTCGTTCGCAAGGGCATCGATCCCGGCGCGGTAAGCGCGCACGTGCGCAAACCGTTCCGCTTCCTCTTGTGCGGCGATCCCGCGCTCGTCGCCGAGCTTCGCGCGCTGCTCCTCTCGGGGCACCCGGACTCCGCGATTCCGCCGGAGGCCGCCGCTTGTCTGGAAACGATCTCGCCAAGCGCGACGAGTGCGCCGCCCGGCGAGCAGGCGCGCGCGGTCATCTTTCTCGGGCGGCGCGGCGATTTCGCCGGCGCGGATTTCTCCGCGCTCTCCCCCTTGAGTCTGCCGATCCTCGGCGTCACGGTCGATCCCGACGCGGCGCCCATCGGTCCGGCGACGCCGCCGATCGGCGGCGCCTGGGCGGAGTACGTCGTGCCCTCGCTCACGCCGCAGGCGCTGCGCAGCCGCTTTTTCCCCCATCTTGTCGAGTGCGCGCGCGGCGTCGAGATTGCCGTCGGGCGCGCGCTGCCGCCGTTGCGGGAGAGCGTCGCGGCAAAGCTCACGCGCGACGCCGCAGCGAACTCGTTGAAGGTCGCGATCGCGAGCGCGGTCGTCGATCACATCCCCGTCGTCGGGCTCGTGCTCGGCGCGGTGGCGTCGGCCGGCGACATGGTCGCAATCACCGGAATCCAAATCGTACTCCTCATGCACGTTGAGGCGGCGTACGGGAAGGACCCCGACCTCCAGCGTCTCTGGAAACTGCTTCCGGTCATCGGCGGCGGCCTCGGCTGGCGCACGCTCGCGCGGGAGTTATCCGGCTTCGTGCCGGTCGCGGGCATTGCAATCAAAGGCGCGATCGCGTACGCCGGCACGATCGTCGTCGGCGAGGGCGTCACCTTTTTCCTCGAGCACGGCGATCACATGACGAAGAACGATGCGGCGTTGCTCTACGAGCGAACGAAGAGCGACGCGCTCCGTTTCGCGCGCGAACTCATCGCGAAGTTCCGCAGCCGCTTCTAGAGCCGCTCCAGTAAGGATTCGTCGTCGAGGCGAGCTAACTCCGGTCCGACTCGCGGACGTACGCGCGCCGCGAGCTGCGCCGCGAGCTGCGCGCGCTGCGGCGCGGGCAGCGTCTCGCGCCGTTCGATGAAGCGGTGCACGAGCTCACGCTCTTCTCCCGCGAGGAAAGTCGTCGCGGCATATGACGGCATCTCGAGCAGACTCTCGACGATCGCCGCCGGCGCCGGGAGGCGAGCGTCGCGCACGACGATCGTCCCCGCTGCAAAGTCACCGACGCGCTTGTTCTCGCTCGAAATGAGCGCGCTGATCGCGGCAATCAGGTAGAATCCGAGAATCATTTCGCCGACCCGAATCAAGTTGCGAATGAGCGATGCGGAGAAGTCGATCGGATAGCCTCCGTCGCGCAGGACGCGGATGCCGAGCAGCTTCTTTCCCGGCGTCTGCCCGTTCCAGAACGCCTCGAACAGAATGAAATATCCGAAGAGAATCATGAAGACGATGAAGATCACGATTCCGATGCCGACGTTCGTCGCGAAGTGCGACGGCGGCGCGTGACCGCCCGGCAACTTCGCGAGGCGATCCGCCAGGAGCGCGAGGCCGAAGAAGACGACCAAGAGGAGCAGATACTGCAGCACGATGTCCGCGACCACCGCCAAGAATCGGCTTCCAAGCCCGGCGAGTTGATAGGCAAAGGCGACGCTCTCCGGCGTGCGGACCTCGACGCTCCGATCCATCGAGCTGTAGTTTCTGCAAGAGGTGCCGCGTGCCCCGGCCAACTCTAGCGGCGATGACCCAGCGCTCGTTCGTGCAGCGCCGCTCGGGCGCATGGAAAGAGGTCGAAACGCTGCTGCAGCGCGCGGGACGGCGCGGCGTTCGCGCCCTCGCGCCGGGAGACGTCGAACGTTTGGGGGAGCTGTATCGCTCGCTCACGAGCGATCTCGCCTATGCCCAGGACCGCTACGACGCGCGGCTCGTCGAATACCTCAACCGCACGATCGCGCGCGCCCACGCCTACGTCTACGGCGCAACTGCGCAGAGCGGATGGGACCGCCTACGGCGATTCTATGCCTCCGAGTTTCCGCGCGAGGTGCGTCGGTCGATCCTTCCCATACTCTTGTGCACCGCGCTGACGATCGCGAGCGCGGTCGTTGCCTACGCCGTGATCGGCGCGCATCCCGACGACGCCTACGCACTGCTCCCGCACGACATGATCCCGGCGCAGATCCGCAAGTCCCTCCACGATTCGAACTTTGCCTTCGGGACGACGCAGTCGCCGCTCATGTCTGCCTTCATCATCACGAACAACGTGAAGGTCGCCATGATCGCCTTTGCCGGCGCCGTCACGCTCGGTGCGTTCACGCTCTATATCATCGCGCTCAACGGCTTGATGCTCGGCGGCTTGGGCGCGATGTTCGCGCACGCGGGATTTGGCGCGGATTTCTGGGCGACGGTCGCGCCGCACGGCGTCATCGAACTCAGCGCCATTCAGATCGCAGGCGCGGCCGGCTTGCTCATCGCCGCGGGCATACTCTTCCCAGGACGCCTGCGACGCCGCGACGCCATCGCGTTCAATTCTCGGCGCGCCGCGGTGCTCTTCGGCGGCGTCGTCTCGATGCTGCTCGTCGCGGGAACGATCGAAGGTTTCATCTCGCCGCTGCGCACGTCGATCGCCATGCGCATCTCGATCGGGGCTCTCACCGCGCTCGCGCTCCTCTGGTATTTCGGCTTCGCCGGACGCTCTACAAGAGACCCCGCTGCTTGATGCGCAGGTATTGATCGATGAGCGCGACGCTGAGCGAGCGCGCGGGTGCGTCGACGACGATGATGCCGCGCCGTTCGAGGTTGGCGGCCGCTGCGCGACGTTCGTAGGAGAGGCCGAGCGCGACATCGAGCCGATAGGCATCCGCGACGTTGTGCGGCGCGCGTTGCAGTTCGTTCGCCACGGCCGCGTCGTTCATGAACAGGCACAAGACGAGGTGTCTGCGCGCAAGCGCGGCCAGTTCGGCGAGCACGAGGCTCTGCGCGATCGGATCGACGACGTCGGTGAGGAGCACGACGAGGCTGCGGCGGCGTAACTGCCGCCCCGTGAAATCGAAGGCCTTCGCGTAATCCGATTCCTGGAAGCGCGGCTCGAGATCGTAGATCGCCTCCGAGAGGTCGTGGAGCGAGGCCGCGGTCGAACGCGGCGCGCGCGCCGTGATGATCTCGCGCGCGAAGGCCGCCGCGCCGACGCGGTCGCTCGCGATGGCCGCGATCGAAGCGAGCGAGAGCGCCGCCGTCACCGCGTAGTCGAGCTTGCGCTGATCCCCGACGTACGGCGTCATCAGCCGTCCGCAATCGAGCAGCAGCATCACGCTTTGACTCCGCTCGACCTCATATTGCGCGACCATCATCCGGCCGCGGCGCGCGCTCGCTTTCCAGTCGATGGAACGAAAGGCATCGCCGGTCGCGTATTCGCGCAGGCTTTCGAACTCGGTTCCGGTCCCGAGCATGCGAATGCGGCGCAATCCCACCTCGACGAAGCGATTGCGCACGTCGAGCCTGCCGTAGCGCTCCACCGCGGAGAGATCGGGGTAGACCCGAATCTCCTCCGGCGCCGCGACGCGCTTGCGCCGTCGCAGTAGGCCGAGGGGATTTTCGTACCAGACGTGCAGATCGCCCAGCCGCTCCCGGCCGCGCGCAACCGGTGTCACGCGACGCGCGAGCGTTGCGCGATGCCGCGGCGGCACATCCGCGCAGACGTCGTCGTCGACGAAGAACAGCGTGCGGATTGGCGTTTCGACGATGCCGACGCGAGCGAAGAGGTTCCCGCGATTGCTCACTTCGTAGCGGAGTTCCGCATCGACGCGCATCGAGAAATGCTCGGGACTCTGTCGCTCGATCTGCAAGACGCTCGAGCGTGGACCGATCGCGAGATCGGCGAGCGTCGCGGCTGCAAGCAGCGCGGCCCCGGTGAACGCGGCCGTTTCCAGCCACGGCGCTCCCGGCGCGCAGGCGAACGCGACCGCGATCGTCCCGAGGATCACGAGGAAGCGTGGCGTGAACCAGAGTGGGAGCGTGTCAGCTCCGGGGAACGGCGACCGTGGAGAGAAGATCGGCGACGATTTCCCGTGCGCGCGCCCCCTCGATCTCGGCTTCGGGACGTACGATCAAACGGTGCGGCAGCACGAACGGTACGACTTCTTTCACGTCGTCGGGTGTCGTGAAGTCGCGCCCGTCGATGGCGGCGGCCGCCTGCGCCGCGAGCAGCACGCAGACGCCCGCGCGTGGTGAGGCGCCAAGCGAAAGCCGCGGGTTCGTGCGCGTCGCCTCGACGATGCGATAGACGTACGTGCGCACCTCCGGCGAGCACGTGGAACGGCGTACCGTCTCGCGTGCGGCGAGCAACTCGGCCGCCGTCGTCACGGATGCGACGCCCGACGCCTCCAAGCGCCGCGCGTCGAAACCGGTCGCAACGCGTTCGAGCAGACGCAGCTCGTCGCTTTCGCTCGGGTACGATGCGTCGATCTTCACGAGAAAGCGATCGAGTTGCGCTTCCGGCAGCGGGTACGTGCCTTCGTACTCGATCGGGTTCTGCGTCGCACAGACCATGAACGGCGCGGGCAGCTCGATCGGCGATCCGTCGATCGTGACGCGCGATTCCTCCATCGCTTCGAGCAACGCCGCCTGCGTCTTGGGCGGCGTTCGATTGATTTCGTCGGCAAGAAGGACGTTCGTCACGATCGGACCCGGCCGCAACGAAAACTCGCCGCTGCGCGGATTGAAGACGGTCGTGCCGGTGACGTCGGAGGGCATGAGATCGGGCGTGAACTGGATTCGCCGGAACGTCAGGCCGAGCGCGAGCGCGAAGGTGCGCACCGCGAGCGTCTTGCCGGTGCCGGGCACGCCTTCGATCAACGCGTGTCCGCCGGCAAACATCGCGACGAGCAGGCCGAATGCAATGCGTTCGCCGCCGACGATCGAAGCGTCGATCGCGCCGCGCAGGCGCCGGGCGAGATCCGCGGTCGAAGGGGAGCGCTCGTCGATCACGCGAGTTCCTTTCTCAGATGAACGTTGAGGCGCGCCGCGGCCAGCAGCGCAGCGTCGCTCGGATGCGCATGCCCTTGCAGCGCCTCGAGTTCGGCGAGTTGCGCGGCGACCGCGCCGGTGCGCGCGATCGAAGGCCGCATCTGTGCGAGGCGCAGCGCATCCTGCGTGAAACGCTCGATCGCCGAGCTTCCGGCGCGCGCGCGCCGGAGGAGCGCCGCCATCGAGGCGACATACGCCGAGGAATCGCGCGGGCGGGGCGGTTCCACGCTCATCGGCGGTGCGGAGCGGAAGAGGCCGCCGAAAACGGCTACGAGGAGTATCCCGATCGCGGTCCACACCGCGATGCGCACGCTCTGCGGCAAGACCGCCCACATTGATTCACCGGTCGCGTAGCCGTGCACGCGCTCGTCGAAGAGCAGCGGACCCGCTCCGGCAAGCGCGTCGTATGCGAATCGCGCGTTTTGATCGCGCGCGAGAAAGATGTTGCTGAAGACGTCGGGTGAAGAAACGGCGATCACGCTGCCGCGCCCGAGGGGAAAGGCTATTGCCACCGGCCGGCCGCGCGCAACGAGAAGCGTGCGCGCTCCGGGGCGAGAGACAAATGCCGCCGTGAAGCCTGCGGCAACGCGCTGCACGCCGTCGGTAAAGGCACCGCTCGTGCTCCGCTGCGCGGATGCGGCGGCATCGATGCGCGTCGTCTTCGGCGGCGCGATCGCATTCTGGCCGGCAAACGCCAGCGCATCGCCGAGCACGACCAGACGACCACCTCCGCGCACGAACTCCGCGAGCCGCGCGGCATCGCTCGGATCGACGATCCCCGAGGGCTCGGAGGAGTAGCGTTCGGGATCGCTCGACGATACGAGCAACGTTCCCGATCGCGCGTTCAACGTTTCCAGATCGCCCTCGAAACGGCGCGTCGGCACGCCTTCGCGCCGCATGACCTCGTAGAGCGCGCGATAACCGTTGGGGCCGGTATCGTAAGACGAGTACGTCGAGAGCGTGACCTGTTGCTGCGAGCGAAGGAGCGAGAGCAGCACTGCGATGCCCAAACCGATCGCAAGAAGGACGATCTCGCCGCGCCCTTTCACGCGCCAAACCCTTGAAGCGATCGGTATGCCGCGTAGGCGCGGCTCCATGCGGCGGCCTCGACGGGGCGTTCGGCGTAGACGCTCGTGACGTACGCGGATGCAATCTCGCCGAAGGGTGCGGCGACGCCGTCGCCGAGCGGGCGCACCGCGCGCCGCAGGTCGCCGACGGTTGCGCTGACGTCGTCGCGAATCGCGCCGCGCAGGTCGAGCAACGTCACCGCCGCCGCGAAGAGCAGCCGTACCGCGAGCCCAATGTCGCCGCGCTCCGCCGCGGCGAACGCTTCGCGCGCGAGCCGATGCTCGTCGCGCTCGGCGGAGAGCGCCTCGATTGCGGCGTCGGCGTGCCGCCGCCTCGACGTCGCGATCAGTATCAAGCGCGCGAAGAGATAGAGCGTGAGCGCGACGATCGCCGCGATGAGGACGTCGCCGAGGAGCGCACCGATCGCATGCCCACCGCTCGCATGGCTGAAGAGGCGGCTGAGAAAATTGGAGATCCAGTCCCACGCCCGCAGCCACCACGGCTCCGGCGCCGGCGGCTGCGTTTGCAATTGATAACGAAACGGCGTCGCAAGTTCGGTCCGCGCTGCGAGCGCCGGATCGATCGGCGGCTTCACGACGCCGGCGGCGAAAGGCGTGCGAGCGCGGCCTCGAGATCGAAGCCCTCGCGGCGAATGCGCACGTCGTAATAGTAGACGGCGAAGAAGACTGTCTGCACGGATGCGGAGATCGCGGAGAAGAGCGTGGTCCAGACCGCCTGGACCGCATGTGCGCCTGGAATCAGCGCGAGCAGCAAGCCGCCGACTCCACTGGCCGACGAGATGCCGAAACTCAACAAGATCGCGACGAGCGCGATCAAGGCGGCCTTTCCCCATTCCTTGCGATTGAAGATGCGCCCGAACCCCGAACCGAGTGCTTCGATTGCGCTCTTGCGTTCGATGACGACGGCATACCCCGCAAAGGCGAGCGCGACGACGAAGATCAGCGCGAGCATCAGCAATGCGAAGAAGAGCACGATCGCAACGACGACGAGCAACACGATGAGGAGAATCGATCGCGACGCGGCGGGAAACGCCGCGCCGATCGCGATGGCGGCGAAGACGACGCCCACGATGAGCAGCACGAGCGCGACGTATGCTCCGATGGCGGCAACGATCTCCAAGAGCAGCAGCCCGAGCAACTGACTCCAGCGTGAAAACGCCAAACGAAGACTACCGCCGACGCTCGGTGCGCGCCCGGTATAGATCGCGGCGACATTCACCGCGACCGCATTGTTGGCGAAGACCGCAAGGATGCCGCCGACGAAGAGCATCGCGAACGCGATACCGACTTGGGCGAACGGCGCGCCTCCAAACGGCTGGGTGGCGGAGGCTGGAAGCGGTGCGTTCGGATGCGCAAGGATCTGGAATATCATTTGGAGTTGATTGCCCTGCGCGCCCGCGAGCAGATACTCGCCTATGCCGAACGGAACGAGGATGACGACGAGAATCGTCGCCGTGAAGATCACGAAGTTGCGGACGTAAAGCGATAGGGCGCGATCGATGATCTCGCCGACGCCGAGGGGACGCAGCACGACCGGCGGCGATGCACCCATTTCCCGTGATCGCTTCTGGAATGTTCCGAGCACCTCCTCGCGAACTGGAGATCGCATGCTGCTCGGAACGCTCGCGTGCATCCGGCGCTTTCCGGTCAAGAGCCTGCGCGGTGAGGAGCTCGACGTCGTTCACGTGGACGCCGCGGGCATCCCAGGAGATCGCGCGCAACGGCTCGTCGTGCAAAGCGGCCATTCACGCGTCGGGGAAGCCTATCGCGGTAAGGAAGACGCGCGCCTTCACCTGACCGAGCGCGTCGACGAAGCGCTCTCCCTGGCAGAGGCGCGGGGGATCACGCTACGCCCCGAAAGCGGCGAGCATTTCTTCGACATGGCCCCGATCTCGCTGATGGTCGATCGCTGGGTCGACGAAGTGAGCGCGCACGTCGGTTACGCGGTCGAGCCGGAGCGTTTTCGCCCGAACTTTCTCGTGCGCGCCGAGGAAAAGTTCGCGTTGCGCGAGGGCGACCTCCAGGATGCGCAGATCGAGATCGGCGAGGTGCGCCTGCGCGTGCGCGTGGCGAACAAACGCTGCGTCGCAATCACATACCACCCGGAAAAGGATGCGCCGGATCCCGAGATCCTCGCGTACGTCGCGCGCGAGCGCGCTGCGATACTCGGAGTCTATTGCGACGTGCTGCGCGCCGGCATCGCGCGCAAGGGCGACTCCGTACGTTTGCTCGAGCGCTGAACGTCGCGCACGATCTCTTCCAACGCGTCGATGTAGGCGAGAAAGCGTCGCCGGCCTGCGTCGGTGATGCGCAGGATCGTTTGCGGCCGCCCCATGCCGGTGCGCCGCTCCGTCGCGACGATGCCCTCCTCGGCGAGTGCGTGCAAGTGACGATTGAGATTGCCGTCGGTAAGATCGCACGCGCTCTGGAGCTCGGTAAACGAGATGCCGCCTGCGCGCGCGATGAGCGTCGAGCAAATCGCAAGGCGTCCGCGTTCGTGAAAGACGCGATCGAGCTTCGTTACGGTCATTGCGCGACCGCCCGATCCCGGCGCACGAGCGCGCCGATCGCCGCTTGGCCGATGCCGAAGCCGGCGGGAAGGACCCACCACGCGAGTGCGATCGACGGCGGTGCGAAGAGCAGCGCGATGCCGATCACGAGAAAAGCCGCCGCGATTGGAACGACGCCGCGCGGGAGCATCGTGCGCGAGGCGAAGAGGCCGACGCCGTAGCAGCCGTACCAAACGCCGGGCAGCGCGGCGACCTCGCCGCGAACGAGCAGCGCGAACGAGAAGCCGGCGCCGAGCAGCAGCGCGGGGAGAATTGAAAGGCCGACCGTGCGCGTCTGCCAACGATCGCGCGCGCTCGCGTCGCTCCAGAACCAGTTCAGGATCGCGCCGTAGTTGATCATGGCGGCGAGCGCGGCGCAGAGGAACCAAATCGCAAAATAGAGGTGCTCTTGGTGCGTTCCGCTCGGAGCCGGCACGATCGCGCGCTGCGCGAGCCCGGCCAGCACGGCCAGCACGCCCGAGAGCATCGCGGCGACACCGGAGTAACCCTTGAAGCGCTGCTCCATCGCGAGGCGCTCGCGCACCTCGGCGATGTCGGAGAGCGCCCGTTCCAACTCGGTCACGTCTACTTTGTACCACAAAGTCCATTTCGGGGCCAGCGGGGCACTTACCCGATCGTGGGAGGCCCAGGAGCCTGTAGGCTCCAGCGTGGCGCGGCACTGCTGGATCTCACCCTCGGTGCCGCTATCGCGCTCCTCGTCTTTGGCCTCTTGGTGACGCTCCTCCACACCCTCGTCGTCGCCTCCGCTTCGCGCCACGCCGAGATGCTCGCCCGCACCGGCACGGAGCAGCTACTCGAACGCATGCGCAGCGAGGCGGCGAGCGCGTGGAGCATCTCCGTCCCCGCGAGTGACCTCGACGGGCAAAGCAACGCCGACGGACACGAGGTCGACTTCACGACGCAGGATGCGACGCGGCGCACCTATCGGTGGGCGTATCGTTACGACGCGAGCGCGCGGAGCCTCACGCGCTTCGCCGTCGCGGCGGGCGCTTCGCCCGAGCCCGGCGCCGTGCTCTCCGGCATCACGGCCTTCTCCGCGAAGAGCTATCCGGCAACCGCGATCGCCGATGCCGCGAGCCCGATCTACGATCCGCTCTTTGCCGGCGCCTCGGTCGTCCCGGTCTCGTACGCACTCAACGACGGCAGCGTCGCGGGAAACGGCTTCGTCGAGATCGCGATCACCGGCGCGGGCGTCTCGCGCAGCGAGTTGCTCTCCACGAGCATCGCTCCGACGCAGTTCACCGTCGTGATCGAATACACGCCGACGCCCTAAGAGAGCGCGGTTCTGCCTTCGAGCGACTTGCTCAACGTGATCTCGTCGGCATAGTCGAGATCGCCGCCGATCGGCAAGCCGTACGCCAAGCGCGTCACGGCAACGCCGAGCGGCGCGATGACGCGCGAGAGATAGAGCGCCGTCGCTTCACCTTCGGAGTTCGGGTTCGTGGCGATGATGATCTCGTTTGGATGCTCGACGCCGATCCGATCGTTCAGTTCGCGAATCCGCAGTTGACCGGGGCCGATGCCGTCGATCGGAGAGATCAAGCCGCCGAGCACGTGGTAACGCCCCTTATACGATCCGGTGCGCTCGATCGCGTAGACGTCCTTCGCCTCGGCGACGACGCAGATCGCCGATTCGCGGCGTTCGTCGGTGCAGAGATCGCACGGGTCGTCCTGCGTCAGCGCGAAGCAGACGGAGCAGAAGCGCACTTTGTCTTTCATTCCAAGAATCGCCTCGGCGAGCGCCTGCGCTTCGTGCCGCGGTCGCGAGAGGAGGTAGAAAGCCAAACGCGCCGCGGTCTTCGGACCGATCGTGGGAAACTTCGCGAACTCGTCGATGAGCGCTTGGAGTGGTCCGGCAATTGTGCCTGGGCTGGGCATTCACGTCATTCCGGGAATGCGCATGCCGCCGGTCACCGCACCCAGGCGCTTCTGCGATTCTTCGGCGACGCGCGCAAGCGCGTCGTTCGTCGCAACGACGACGAGGTCTTCGAGCGTCTCCACGTCGTTCGGGTCGATCGCCTCGGGGGCGATCTTCACGGATTTCACGCGATGATCGCACGACATCTCGACCGTTACCGCGCCGCCGGCGGCACGTCCGGTCACGACGGTCGCCGCAAGCTCCTCTTGCGCCTTGAGCATCTGGGCCTGCATCTTCTTGACTTGGGCCATCATGTTTGCGGGGTTCATGGTTTCTTGGGTATCCGTTCGCTTGCGTAGTTGAAGAGTTCGTCGGGGTCTTCGAGATCGGTCGCCGGTGCCTTCGTGCGAACCGTTCCGTCGACGCGGAGCTTCACGTGCAACGGCGTCCCGAGTACGTCTTCGACCGCGCGTTCGATCAGCGCGACGTGATCGCGCAGGACGTCCATGAAGACCGCTTGGGGAAGCGCGAGCGTGATCGCGCCGCCGTCGACTCCTTCGACGACCGCGCGCGAGAGCGGCGCGCGCAGCGACTGACGTTGCGCTTCGACCTTGCCGCGGATGCTCTGCCACGCGGCCCGCACGCGCTGCAGCGACATCGCCGACTTCGGCTGCTCCGCCACCGCCTCGACCGCGCTCGAGATGACGGGAACGGTACGCTTCGCTGCCGCCGGGGCCGTCGCGACGGCGGCGTTTTCACCCTTGCGCTCTTCGAGTGCCGCGACGCGCGCCGCAAGCGCGTCGAGCGACGGGTCTTCCTGGGCGAGCACGAAGCGGAGCAGCGCGGTTTCGAGTTCGAGACGCGGGTTGCCGCCGCCGCGCGCAAGCGCGAGCGCGTCCGAAAGCACTCGCAGCGCGCGCACGATCGTCGCCTGCGCAATCTCGGGCGCGCGCTTCGCTGCGCGCTCGGCATCTTCGGGCGCGAGATCGCGCGAAAGCAGATCGGGATCGACGCGCGCGACGAGCAGGTTGCGAAACTCGGCGATCAGCGATCGCGCGAGGACCTGCATGTCGGTGCCGGCATCGCTTGCCTCTTCGATCCCGCGCATCATCGCGGCCGCATCGCGGGCGAGGAGCGCATCGAGCAATGCGCGCGCGCGCTCGCGTCCCGCGGTGCCAAAGGCGAGTTCGATCGTTCGCGTGTCGATGCTCTCGCCGTTCGAGGCGGCAAAAGCCGCGGCTTGTTCGAGCATCGTGAGCGCGTCGCGCAGGCCGCCGTCGGCCCGATAGGCGATTGCGGCAAGCGCGGCGTCGTCGATACCGATGTTCTCCGCGTTTGCGATCTCGCGCATGCGCTCGATCATCACCGGAATTGCGATGCGTGCAAACGCGTAGCGTTGGCAGCGCGAGAGAATCGTGACCGGAAGACGCTCGGGCTCGGTGGTCGCAAGAATGAAGACGACGTGCGGCGGCGGCTCCTCGAGCGTCCGCAGAAAGGCATTCGCGCCTTCCTTCGTGAGCATGTGCGCCTCATCGATGATATAGACTTTCTTGCGCATCGCGGCGGGTGCGAACTTCACCGCATCGCGCAGAGCGCGGATCTCGTCGATGCCGCGATTGCTCGCCGCGTCGATCTCGAGCACGTCGAGCGCCGTGCCGTCGATGATCGCGCGGCAGTTCTCGCAGGTGTTGTCGGGCGTCGGCGTCGGCCCCGCGACGCAGTCGATGCAGCGCGCGAGAATCTTCGCCGCGGAGGTCTTCCCCGAGCCGCGAGGCCCCGAGAAAAGGTAGGCGTGCGCGAGTTTGCCGCTGGAGAGGGCGCTGCTCAGCGTGCGAACGACGGCATCCTGGCCGACCAGCTCGGAGAAACTCTTCGGGCGCCACGCGCGGTAAAGCGACACCTAGGGCGACTCTCGATAGGGGGGATGCATCGAAGGACTCTAGGAGTACGAAGCGGCGTTTGGGGGCGCCTGCCGGAGGGTAGACCCATAAATATCGGAACCCTTCCGTTCGATAATAGGTAGTAGAAAGAGCGGGGGGTCATTCCTCTGCCGGATTTGCGTTATTCGAATCCCGTGATGCTGGGCTAAGATTTGATTTCGATGAGTAGGGTGGACCTGCACCAGGCGCTGGCCGAGAGGTTCGGCTTCGACCGCTTCTATCCGGGTCAGGAAGAGGTGATCCTTCGCGTGCTCGACGGCAAGGACACGCTCGCGATTTTGGCTACCGGCGCCGGAAAAAGCCTCACGTACCAGCTGCCGGCGCTGCTCCTGGACGGCACGACGGTCGTCGTCAGCCCGCTCATCGCCCTGATGAAGGATCAGGTCGACATGCTGCGCCAGCGCGGGATCACCGACGTCGTCGCCCTGAACTCGACGCTCTCCGAGGATCAAGAAGCGGCCGCGCGCACGCGCATCGGGACCGGCAGCGTGAAGATCGTCTACACGACGCCGGAGAAGCTCGAGGACGAAGCCTTTCTCACGCTCCTGCGCTCGATCCAAGTCCCGCTCTTCGTCGTCGACGAAGCGCATTGCATCAGCCAGTGGGGGCACGATTTTCGGCCCGCCTATCTCGCGCTCGGTCACGTCATCGACCGCCTCGCGAGACCTGCGGTGCTCGCGTTGACCGCGACGGCGACGCCGGCCGTGCGGGAAGACGTTCTCCACCAGCTCGGCATCGAGCACGTCAAGCCCATCGTGAAGGGTTTCGACCGGCCGAACCTCGTCTACGAGGCGTGCAAGGCCGACAAGGAGAGCGACAAGCTCAAGATCCTCGCTCGACTCTTCTCCGGAGCGGATGCGCTCGAAGGCACAGGCATCATCTATACTGCGACGATCAAGAACGCGCTCGAAGTTCAGCGCTATCTCAACGAGCATCTCGCAGTTCCGGCCGCGGTCTACCATTCGAAGCTGCACAAAGAGGATCGCACGACCGTCCACGAGCTCTTCATGGACGAAAAGATCCGCGCAGTCGTCGCAACGAACGCATTCGGCCTCGGCATCGACAAGCCGAATATCCGATTCGTCGTTCACTACGATCTGCCGGGATCGATCGAAGCGTACACGCAGGAAGCCGGGCGCGCCGGCCGCGACGGAGAGCCGTCGCGTTGCATCCTCATCTACCGGATGAGCGACACCCGCGTGCAGAACTACTTTCTCACCGGCAAGTATCCGGACATCGAAGAGGTCCAGCGCGTCTTCGGCACGATCGAGGTCTTCGGCGATCAGAGCGCCGGCGTCTCGATGACGGATCTGCGCAAGATCCTCCAACTGCCGCTCACGAAACTCAAAGTCATCCTCGCGCTGCTCAAGAAGTCCGGCTACATTGAGCCCCTCGGCCGCTCCGCCTACGGTTTGACGGAGGCCGTGCGCAAGAACCGCAACTTGGTTCTCAGCCTCGCGAACTACGAAACGAAGAAATCGTACGATCAGAGCAAGCTCGCGATGATGCTCCAATATGCGGAAAGCCCGGTCTGCCGCCGTCGCTTCATCCTCAACTACTTCGGCGAGGATTTCGACACCGTCAACTGCGCCGCGTGCGACAACTGCCTAATCTTTCGAGCCGGCGGGGCAAACGAGGGCTGGTCAGCCGGCCCGTACAAGATAGCCGAGGTCGTCTTTCACCCGAAGTTCGGCACCGGCACGGTCGAGCGCATGGAGCGAGACCTTGTCACCGTCCTCTTCCCGAGCTTCGGTTACAAGACGTTGCTCGTATCGGCAGTGAGCCGAGCCGAACCGAAAATCGCCTAGGGGCGGCTCCCCAGGGCGCTTGGGAGGATCTCTCTGAAACCGAACGCGGTGCGGATATTCGCAGGCGCGGTCGCGCTCGTGGGCGTGATCGCCGCAGCCTCGCCGCGCGCCGCCGGACAGGCGCAACCGACGCCGACGCCAGCGCCGCCGCTCACGCCGACACCGCTGCCCACGCCGACTCCGCTGCCCACGCCGACGCCGACCGCGACACCCACGCCGACGCCGCCGCCGATCACCGTCTCGCCCGAAGCGGCGCAAGCGCCGATCGGCGTGCCGCAGCAACTCGTCGTCGGCAGCGTCTTCTCGCCGATCAACGCGGTGGCGAAAGACCCGAGTCTCGTCGCCGTCTCGATCGACCAAGACACGCGCATCGTGACGCTCACCGGACTCGTTCCCGGAACGACCGTCATTACGATCAGCGACGCGCGCGGTTTGACGAAGGACGTCCCCGTGACCGTCGCTTACCAAGCGGGAACGATCGCGCCGCTGCTCGACTTGCGTCTCACCGGCGATCCCGCCTCGGCCGATTTCATTCGTGATACGGTCGCAAGCGTCGTCGCGCGCGCGGCGCAGCCGCGGACGGGCGCGCAGGTGTTGGTCGGGCCCGACGACGTTGCGTTCGACGGGCGGCTCGGCGAGGACGACGCCGCGGATATCGATACGAGCGTACTGATCCAAGGCGAGCAGTATTTCAGCGTCAGCGGCACGACGCGCGTCCACGTCGAGAACGTCGCCGCGCCGCGGATATCGCCCGACCGCCTCATGGTCAGCGATTTCCCGGAGGTGCTGACCGAAAACGGCGTCCTCTTCACCGCCGATCTCCGCTCCGAGGCGCCATCGCGCTTCTTGTTCTATCATTACGATCCGCCGGCGCAGCCCGACCGGCGCATCGTCCTGCGCGCCGAGAACGATTCCGGCGAGCCCGCGCTCGTGCAGTTCATTCGCGGGATCGGCGGACCGAGTCCGAACGAGATGGAGAGCGGTCATGACGCAACGAAGCAGTTTCTCGTCCGAACGATTCAAAATGAGGGCCGCCTCATCACGATCGGCGCAAACTCTTCGCTGAATCTCGTCGAATCCGACCTTCCGCACGGCTCGGTCGTCTGCGCGTTGCTTCAGTTGCGTCTGCTCTCCGGCGACCACATCCACCTGACGCTCTTCGCGCAGAACGCCACCGACGATCCGAGCGCACCGATCACGCAAACGGACCTCCTCGTCGGCTCGCAGCGCCACGCGCGCGGCATCTACACGGTTCCCGAGTTCCACCAGGGCGTGGAATGGAACGTCGACGATCCCTATCTCGAGTTGCAGATCGGCCAACTGCCGCTGCCGAACAGCCTTCAGGGCGAGGCGCTCTCCGGCGATTACGGCGTGCTGCAATCCTTCGTCGTCAACGTCGAGAATCCGAGCGCGCAACCGCAAGACATCGCGATCTACGAAAACCCCCGCGGCGGGCGCGCGACGGGAACGTACTTGATCGACGGCGTGCTCGTCCAGTCACACCAAGTCCCGGCGTTCTCGCGCTACAAGATCCGTCAATACGTCGTTCCCGCGCGCGGGTTCGTGCGAGTGACGATCGAGACGATTCCGGAAGGCGGCTCCAGCTATCCGCTCGATCTCGTCTTTGCGCCCGACGACGGCAGCGTCGCGCCGGGCGCCCCGGGTTCACCCGTCTATTGATCCGCCGCTTACGTCTGCGTAGACCGCTCGCATCGCCGCCGCGGCGGTAGTCCAGGAGAAGCGTTCGCTCGAACGCGCGCGCGCTTGCGTCGCGCGAGCATCCTCTTCGCCAGCGAGGGCGCGCGCGAGCGCGGCGATCCACCCCTCTTCGTCTTCGAGCGGCACGATGCGCGCGTCGCCGCCGGCAACTTCGGGAAGCGAGGCGCGGTCGCTCGCGACGCACGGGACGCCGGCGCAGAGCGCCTGCGCGACCGCGTAGCCGAAGCCTTCATAGAGCGAAGGCACGGCGGCGACCGCCGCGGTCGCGTAGAGATCGAGCAACGCCGCGCGCGAAACATAACCGCGAAACTCGACGCGCTCGGCAACGCCGAGTTCAACTGCGAGCGCGCGGCATTTCTCAATGTATGGCGTCGGCGGCCCGACGCTGACGAGGCACGCATGGGGCAGCTTGCGCAGCATGCGCAGCACATGTCCGAGGTTCTTCCGCTGCTCGACCGTTCCGACGACGAGGATCGTGCGGCGGTCACCCGCGCCGCGTTGCAGCTCCGCGAACTCCCGCGCGACGCCCGGCGCGACGACGTGCACGCGCGCGACCTCGAGATGCGGAAGGAGATCGAGTAACTCCGCGCGGGAAAAGGCGGAGTCGGTGATGATCGCTTCGCAGCGGCGATAGCGCGCGAGCGAGAACCCACCGAAGTAATAACGCGCGTATGCGCGCGCATGCGCCTGCACGCGCAGCCACGCGACGTCGTGGACGGTCACGGTGACGGGAAGGCGGCGTACGAGCGGCACCGTTCCCGATGCGCAGTGCAAGAGGCTTGCACCGCATCGAGATGCTCGAGCGGGAAGCAGCACTTGGTCCCACAACACGCGGCGGTCGAATCGCCACGGATCGAGCGCCGGTTCGCGCAACGCGACGGCGTCGATACCGGCGTCGCGCAACGCGGGCAGCAACCCCCGTACGTATTCGCCGATGCCGGTCGCGCTGCCGACGGTCAGTTGGGCGTCGAGTGCAATCCTCACTGCGGGCGAGCGCGCGCACGAGCCCGAGCTGCGGAACGCAGACCCGCAAGGGCATCCGTGCTTCCCGGATCCACGCCGAGAACGCGGTGATACCATCGGCGCGCCGCGTCCGGATTTCCGAGCGCAAGCTGGAGCGCCGCGACCTGGAGCAGATACTTTTCCGAGAGTGGCGAGAGCTGCACCGCGGCGATACCGTCGCCGAGAGCTCGGCGCAGCCACGTCGTTTGCGCAACGCTTCCCGGTGACAGCCGGTGCGCCGCCTCCGCGGCGAGCTGCGACATCGTCCAATGCGTCTCCGCCACTGCGTCGGGATGCGTTTGGAGCGTCACGAGGCGGTCGCTCACGTGGCGCTCGAAGGCATATGCGGCGGCCGGATCGGTTCGCGCGACGCGCAACACTTCGCGGCCGAGCGCGGCGATATCGGGCGCCGCGAAGAAGTATTCGAGCGCGAGCACGCGGTCGCCGCGCGCGAGCGCGATTTGGCCGAGCAGTTCATTGCGAACCGCGATCGGCGGAAGACGCACCGCGTCGCGTTGAGCAGCGTCGGTGTCGCCGTGCTCCAGCTCGTACTGCGCGAGCGTCGCTTCGACGTACGCGGCGGGAGCAGCTCGTCCGAGCGTGCGATAGATATCGAGCGCAAGGCGAATCGGTACGCGCGAGGGCACCGATCCCGGAGCCGCGGCGCTCGCGCTGAAGGCATCGGACGCAAACTGGATGCACGCGAACGCAACGAGAACGAGCGCAATCGCCGCGACGACGATCGTGCGCATCGCGTTTTCACGCACGGGGATCTCGGTCAGAACTTGACGGTCAGGTTCAGGCCTTCGCGCAGTTCCGTGTACGTGTTCGTCGGCACGAGGTTGTCCTGATAGCGGTACTGTTGCGCGGAGAGCGAGATCGCGCTCGACAGGCGCGGGAAGAGGAACGTCAGGCCGCCGGAGTACGTGTCGTTGCGCGCGTCGAGTCCGTCGGGCATGTCGTAGCCGCCGAGCAGGTGCTCCGTGTTGTATCCGAAGCCGAGCAACAGCCGCGGCGCAACCGGAAGCGCGAGCGTCGCGCCGAGCGAGGCGCGGCTGACGCCCGCGTACGGCGGAATGTAGACCGGCAGATTCTCCGCATTGTCCGCATTCGCCGAGGTCAGTTGCGCCGCGCCGAGGCGCGCTTGGAGGTGAAGGTTGCCGACGCGCAGCGCGAGCGGCAGTTGGACGCTTTGGGCCTGCGAACCGAGTGCGCTGTCGTTTTGGAACGAGAATGTCTGCGTTGGAGATCCGGACATCGGTTCGCTACGCTGCCCGCCGAACGCGAAGGCGTTGGAATCGTTCGCTCCGTCGTCGAGTGTCGTCGGCGCGGGTTGGTACTCCGCCGTCACGAGCATCGGCATCGGCGTGCGCGCGACCATGTGGCGAGCCGGCTGCATGCTCGCGCCCACGTGCGCGAAAGTGCCGGGATTCTCGACGGCCGTTCTATCGACCGGACGCACGCGCGCGAGTCGCCCGACCGTGACGAGTTTTGCGAGCGCGGCGTCGTCGGGCGCGACGAGCAGCGCTGGGGTCGACTGCGGCATTGCAGCGATGCTGACGCGAAATGCGGCATCGCGCAACGGCGACTCGCCGGCGACGTCACCGCTTGAAGCGGAGAACGAGGCGCGCGCATCGGAGACTTCACCGAAGAGGCGCAGCATCAGGGCCGCGCCGACGCTCGCGGGTGCGGGCAGAACGGTCGAAGCGCGAGCGGGAGCCGCTGCCGCGACGAGAAAGGCCGTAGCCACGACGAAGCCGACTAAACGCCCCACTCTGTCCCCTTCCCTCCGGATGCGCCGGACCGGCGCCCCTCACCCTATACTACTTCGGAAATTCCGGAAGGCTTCATTACGCCGGAGCGGCTTTTTCGCCTTCGCGGTCGGCAAGGAAGCGCCGGCCGATGAGCTCGGCCGCATAGTCGTCGATCGGCCTCGGGGGGAAGCGCAGCCCCAGGGGAAGCAGGCGCTGCCAGCCTCGTGGGGGGTTTTCGGCGTAGTAGAGCCGGCGCGCCCGAAGCGTTGTCTCGCGCTCGTCGACGAGCCGGAGCGGGATGCCGAAAGCGCTCAGTTCGGTCGCAATCTTCCGGGCGTTCGTGCCGGCCCCGACTGCCAGGGCCACGACGGCGTGGAGCTCGACGAGAGCTGCGATGCGCGAACTGAGGCGGTCGATGGGCTCGATGCCCCGTGCGAGCACGCTCCCGTCCTGCGCGATCAATGCGTAGCCGGCCTTGCGCATCCCCGGGTCGATCCCGAGAACGCTCACCTCGTCGGCGTCGCGGGAGCGAGCGAAATCGCGATCGAGATGCCGCCGGTGTGCGGGTAGATGTCGTCGGCCGCGTATGCCGTGAGGTAGTAAAGACCAGGGCGCTCGAGCATCGCCTGCATCTGCTCGACGTTCGGCACGAGTTCGGTCGGCTGCACGTACGAAGCGAGGAAGGGCGGCATGTGCGCGTATTCGGCGTCGGTTGTGACCTCGGCTTGCAGTTCGCGCAGCGCGATGTTAATGCTCGCGCCGCTGCCTCCGGGAATCTTGAGTTGCGCGACCAACTGTCCCTTCGCGAAGGTGCGCACGTCGGGAACGGCGTTCAGCGAGAAATGAAATGGATCGTTGACGAAGAGGTTCTGATCGGAGATCGCCGTCAGCATCACGTTTGATTGCGAGAGTTCCGCCTGGAGAACGGCCTCGTTGAGGAAGTCGTGCAGCACGGTGTCGATGTTGCGCGGCACGACGTAAGGCCGTAAGCCGAGGGCGGGATACGTCACATTGATGTACTTGACCGCCTGCATATAAAATGCGTGCAGTTGCTGCTCGCGCTGCATCGGCGACTCCGACTGCGTGAGGATGAGGCGGAAGGGCGTGATCAACGTATCGGTCGGAACCACGAGCCGGCCGTTGTTCACTTTTGCTTCGAGCTGCTGCTGCTGCCGCTGGAGCTGCGTGATCTGCGAGTTCAGCGCGTTGAGCCGGAAGAACGCGGTCTTCACTTGCTGCGAAGCGAAGATCGCGACGAGCGTCACGACCAGCGCGATGAAGACGCCGGTCCCCACGGCGATGATCGTGGACGTGTATCGCGGCCGAATCCCGAAGAGCGTCAGTCGCCGCCGTCCGACTTGATGGCCCACCCGATCGCCGACGTAGGCGACCGCTCCCGAGATCGCCATGATGATGAGAATGTCGCCGAGGCCCCGGACGAAATCAACCCAACTCATGCGACGAGCCTTTGCACGCCTAGATCGCCGCCGCGCGGCGAAGACGCGCGGCGCCGATCGCCGTGAAGATGATATTCGGCGCCCACGCCCACAGTGGCGCGAGCGCGGTGAGCGCTTCGCCCACGTACGAGAATACCGTCATCACGACGTAATAGACGAAGACGATCAGGACGGCCAAGCCAAACCCCAAGCTCACGTTTCCACCGCCGCGAAACGAGCGCAACCCGAACGGGATTGCGATCAGGACGAAGACGAAGCACGCGAAGGGCTGCGCGAGTTTCTCTTGATAGACTGTTATGTATTTGCGAAGTTCCGTTTCCGTCAGTTGCCCGGTGGCGACGATGGCTGCGATTTGCGAGCGGCTCATCTGCTCCGGATCGTCATGTGAAATCCGCTTGACGATGTCGGTTGGCTTCTCCCCGAGATCGACCTCCTGCTCCGAGACGTTCGGCTCGGAGATCGTGGTCCCGTCGGGGTTGAAGCGGTAGGCGCTCGCGTTTTTCAACAGCCATTGGTCGGCCGCGAACTGCGCCTCGTCGGCGAAGATGATCTGCGTCGGCGCGCCCACGCGGTCGTACTGCACGAGCGTGACGTGCAACAGGGCTTGCGAGTTCGGATCGTACGCCGTTGCGATCGTCACCTGGCGTCCGCCGCCGGGAATCGGAGCCGAGACGGTGAGGTCGCGGTTGAAGGCGCTCGTGTGGTTCAGCGCGTCGTTCTCGATCGACGAGACTTGGTCGTTCGCGAAAGGAACGATCCCCTCTTGGAGCCCGTACATGACCAACGACATCACCAACCCCGCGAAGAGCAGCGGCGCGATGATGCGCCAGAACGTGATGCCGCTCGTTTTCATGGCGTTGATCTCGCTCTCGCCGGAGAGGCGCTGGATCGCGAGCAGCGTTCCGAGCAGCAGCGCCATCGGGATGACGAGCACGATCTCCCCGGGCAGTTGCCACAAGAAGAGCGCGATTGCCGCGAAGAGCGGGACGTGATCTTCGCTCACGAGTCGTCCAATCGAGAGCATCTGCGTCGCGGCAAAGATCAACGTGAACGCCGAGAGGCCGAAGCCGAACGGCCCGGCCAACTCCGAAAGCATATAGCGGTCGAGGATCGTCGGGCGAAATCCGAGCGCGGCCCTCAGGCCGGAGCGCACTCCCACATGAGTCATGCTAGAGCCGGAAGCCTTCGCCCAAGTAGAACTTCCTCGCGATCGGCGACTCGAGCACTTCCTGAGCGCTGCCCGATACCTCGATGCGACCGTTGTTCAGAATGTAGGCGCGATCGACGATCGCGAGCGTTTCGCGGACTTGATGATCGGTGATCAAGATGCCGATGCCACGATCGCGCAACTGGCGAATCGTCGCTTGGATATCCGCAACCGCGATCGGATCGATGCCGGTGAACGGCTCGTCGAGCAGAAGAAAGTTCGGATCGATTGCGAGCGCACGTGCGACTTCGACGCGACGCCGTTCACCGCCGGAGAGCGCATCGCCACGAGCATCGACAAAGGCGCGCAGCCCGAACTCTTCGAGCAATTCGGGCAGGCGACGCTCCTGCTCTTCGTGCGGAACGCCGCTCTGCTCCCAGATCAGGCGAATGTTGTCGCCGACCGAGAGCTTGCGAAAGATGGAGTTTTCCTGCGCGAGATAGCCGATCTTATTGCGCGCGCGCTCGTACATCGGCCGTGCCGTGAGATCGATCTCCTTTTCGCCGTCGTAGAGCAGCACGCTGCCGCCGTCGGGCTTCACGAGACCGACGGTCATGTAAAAGGTCGTCGTTTTCCCGGCGCCGTTGGGGCCGAGCAGTCCGACGACTTCGCCGACGCGCACCTCCGCGCTCACGCCGTTCACGACCGTTCGTTCGCCGTAACGCTTCACGAGACCGCGAATCCTGATTGCGCGTTCGTTCACTGCATCGCCGCCCGCGTCAGCGTGATATCCGAATCGACGCGATTGCCGGTCGCGCGCATGCCGTGCGCATTCTTCATCACCACGTGTCCATTACCGTGTACCATCTCCGTGTTGCGGTCATAGCTCAGGCGATCGCAGTCCAACGTCATACCGGAATCGGTTTTCGCGTGGACGCGGTCCGTCAGCGTGATCGTATTCGACGCTTCGTCGAGGATCGCTTCCGGCGCGTCGGCGACGAGTTGCATGCCGTTCTTGCCGAAGAACGTGACATGCACGGTGAAAAACGTTGCGATCGCGCTGCCTTGCGCGCCGTTGCTCACGTACGAATGCGCGATGAGATCGTATTCCTTTCGGTTGCCCTGCTGCTGAACGATGCGCACCGGTTGCGTTGCCGTTCCGTAACCGGTGATGTGCAGCCATGGCCCGTGCCCGGGCCGGCCCGGCGCGGGGGAAGGTGACGTGGAGACCGCGGGGCGCGGGCTGCACGCGCATAGTATCGCAGCCAACGCGCAGAGCACGCTGAGGAAGCGGATCACTCCGCCTCCATCAAGCCGTACCGAGCCACCGAGAGCGCAAGCGCCATCGTCGGCAGCCACAATCCAAATATCACGACGCTCACCGTATCGATCAGCCCTTGCACGAGCGTCCCGGCGAGTCCCGCCGCGATCGCCATCGCGAGCAGCGCGCACTCGGGACGTGCCTGCGCGATGCGCCGCCGCAACTCGGCGCCGAAACGCCACCACGTCCAGAAGGCGGCGGCGAAGCCGACGATGCCGGTTTCCGCGAGAAGGGTCAGGTAGACGCTGTGTGCGTGAAAGGCCGTCGCATCGCCATCGGGGAGCCGCACGACGGGATACAGGTGCGAGAACTCGAACGGGCCGACGCCGGTGAGCGGAAAGCGATCGATGATCTGGAACGCCGCTTCCCAAATGGAGATGCGCGTGTAGTTTTCGCTCGGGTTGTGGTGGACATTGAAGACGAGCAGCACCGCGGTGAGACCGGCGGCGACGATCGTACCGGCGGCAAGCGCGCCCGCGCGCCGTGCGCGCACTGCGACGAGAAACGCAACCGCGGTCGCGAGGCCGATCCAACCCGTACGAGAGAACGTGAGCACCATCGCGATCGCACCCGCGGCCAATGCGCAAACGGCGATGCCTCGCAGTGCGGTGCTGCGCGTCGTCACCGCAACGCCGTATGCAAACGGCAACAGCACGACGAGATAGCCTGCGAGTTCGCCAGGCAAGACGAAGGTACCGACCGCGCGCCCATGACCGATGACGTACTGCGCCGTCGGCCAACGCAACACGGCCATGACGATCGCGGCGCTCGATGCGATCGTACAGGTCAAGAGCATGGACCACACGATCGTCCGAGCGACGACGCGGTCGCAATAGTAGCGCAGCGTCCCGAGATGCCACACGATGCCGAGTGCGAAGATCGCGAGAAAGACGAGTCCGGCGCGCGGGTCGAAACCGAGCAGCGCGGCGAGCATGCCCGCGCCAAGCCACGCGAGCAGCGGCACGAGCGTCGGCGACGTTTCGCGCGGCGGCAGCACGAGGCGTACGGCGAAGATCACGCCGAGCACGGCGACGAGTGCGAGCAAAGCCGCCGCAACATGGGGAGAGAGCAGCGAGATCCCCGGCGGTTGCACGGGCGCCAACATGATGAACGACGGGAAGAGCGGCACCGCCGCATTCGCTAACGCAAAGGCCGCCGCCGTGAACGCTCGCACTCTCAGTGCGCCTCCGACGCGATCGCCGCGATACGCTCGGCGATGCGACGCGAACCGCCGGGCTGCCCCATGCGTTCGCGACCGATTGCGCCCAATCGCGCTCGGCGTTGTGGATCCGCGAGCATCGCACGAACCTCGGTCGCCGCCAGCGTGCGATCGTCTCGCAGCATGACGAGCGCTTCGCCGAGCAATCGCTCTTGGCGACGCCGGTACCAGGCGTGCTCGCGATCGATACCGCGATCGAAAGCGATGATCGGCAATCCGGCCGCCGCGGCGGCCTCGTTTGCGGTGCCCGCCTGACCGAGCACGAGGGACGAGCGATGAAGCAACGCTCCGATCCCGCCGCTCCACGCTCGCGCGATCGGACGTTCGCCGGCGAGCACTTCGAAAGGCACCGATGGATGCGGCGTGTCGCGCACGACGCGCCCTGACGCGCGGAGCGCATTCGCGATGCGTGCCGGTTCGATTCCGGGAGCGATCGAGAGTACGGCGCCGAGCGCCGGCGCATCGCGCGCAACGTCGGCGAAGACGTCGAGCAGAAAGACGGCGTCATCGTATGCGTGGCCACGACTGCCGGGCAAGATCGCGACGATCTGCTCGAAACCGGCTGCGGCCGCCAAGAACCCCGGGTTGCGGTCCTCGGCAAAAAGGTCGACGATCGTGTTGCCCGGCGCTTGCGCCGCGACACCGTGCGTGCGCAGCCGTTCCGCCGTCGCCTCGTCGCGCACGAACACAGCGCGCGCGCGCCGCATCAGCCGCTCCTCACCGCGACCGTACGGCGCCACGTGGACGCTCTTCGCGGTCCCGACGTAGACGACCGGCGCACGCGCGCGCAATGCCATCCAGAGCGCGAAGGCATCGCCGACTGCAACGATCGCCGCGTAGCCGCGCGCATCGCGAATCAGACGCCACTGCGAAAGCGTGAGCGCAAGCAGGCCCGCACGGAGGTCGCGCAGCAGGTTGCCGACGTTGCCCATGGCGATCAACCCGCCGCTCGGCATGCGCTTGCGCGGCCCGACGTCGCGCGCGAACTGCGACCGCACGTCCCCGACCAACGCCAGATGATCGATCTCGAGCTCCGGCGCGAGCGCGCGCAACTCCGCGGCGATGTGATCGGCGATTGCGGTTTCCCCGTGACCGTTGCTCACGAAGAGCACGCTTGTCACGGGGCACCGAGCAATGGAAGGAGGTCAAAGCTCGAGATCGCGTAGCGCCTTGCGTTCTCGTCGTATTCCAGTTCGGTGCGCGAGACGTACTGTCCGTACGGGCCGGCATGAACGATCGGTACGCTGCCGGAGTACTCCGGCTCGGAGAGCGTGTCGTGGCTGTGGCCGCCAAGAATGAGATCGATGCGCGGCACCGCCGCCGCGAGCGCGAGATCGAGGCGCAGCCCGACGTGGGAGAGCACGATCAACGCGTCGCCGTCCGGTACGTCTTGCGCGTACGGCGCGACCGCATCCTCAGGCGAGAGAAAGCGCCATCCGAAGAGACGCTCCCAACGGCTGCCGACCGGATACTGCATGATCAAGAGACCGAGGACGTGCACGCGCGGAGCATCGGGAGCGTCGCTCGCGCGCAACACGAGCGACGGCACGAAGGGAAGCGGCCTTCCTTTGAGATCGTGCAAGTTCGTGCAGACGAGCGGGTGACGCATCCGTCGCGCGCGCGCTTCGAGCAATCGGAAGAGGTAGTGGAACTCACGATTGCCGATCGCCTGCGCGTCGTAACCGGCGCGGTCGATCTCCGCGACGATCGGCTCGCGGCGATGATAGACGGTCTGGCTTCCGCGCAAGGAGTCGCCGGAATCGAAGAGCAGTCCGGGACGCTGCGCGCGCAGGTCGGCGAGCCGGGGCGCGAAGCCGCGATGGTCGTGCAGATCGGAGGTGTGATAGCAGCGAATCACGCCGCGCCTTCGCTCGCCAGTTTCACCGCGAACGCCGCGCAACGGTCGAGCGCGCCGGGTTCGCCGAGCGCTGCGCGCAGCGCGGGGAAATGCGCGCGCTGTCGCGCCGGATCGGCAAGCAGATCGTCCATCGCTCGCGCCAAGCGCTCCGGGGTCGCGTCGTCCTGCAGATATTCGGGCACGATCTCCTTGTCTGCGACGAGGTTCGGCAGCGTGATGAAGCGGCCGCCGACGATGCGCCGCTGCATGCGCCGGCCGTACCAGACGACGCTCGGCGCGACGATATAGAGCGCGATCGCCGGAACGCCGAGGAGCACCGTTTCGAGAACGGCCGTGCCCGACGCGACCCAAGCCGCGTCGGCATCGGCAAGCGCCGCACGCACGCCGATCTCGACGCGGACGTCGTGGGCGCCGAGAGCAAGAACGGTTCGACTCAGCGCTTTCTGCGCTTGGGCATCGGCCGCGCCGAGCGTCGCTCGCAGGCGTGGCCGCGTGCGCCGCAGCTCTTCGAGCGCGCGCAAGAGCGCCGGCACGTGTCGATGCAACTCGCCGCCGCGGCTTCCCGGGAGCAGCGCAACGCAACCTCCGTCGCGCGGCGGCGCCGCGCGCGCGGCGCGCTCGACGTATTCGTCGAGCAGCGGATGCCCGAAGTATTCAATCGGCAATCCGTGGCCGCGGTAGAACGCCGCCTGATGCGCAAAAACCGTGACCGGCGCCGTCCAGCCGCTCACCGCGCGGGCCGTGTCCTCGCTGTCGAGCCACGCACCCGGCGGGAAGAGATCGAGAATCGGACCAGCGTACCGTAGGCGTTCGCGCAGCATCTTCGCCAGCCGTACGTTGAAGACGCCGAAATCGACGAGCACGACGAGATCGGGCTTCGTACGCGCTACGTGCAGTGCCGTCTGCCACATCTGCAGCAGCAGCTTGGGGATGCGCGGGATCGCCGCCAAAGGGCCCATGCTCGCCCATCCGGTGTGGTCGCGCCACAGCGCGATGTCTTCCTCGCGCATGCGGTGCGCCCCGATGCCTTCGAAGCGCGCCTCGGGATCGCGCGCACGAATCGCGCGCACCAGAAGAACGGCGTTCAGTTCCCCCGATGCTTCGCCCGTAGACAAAAAGTAGCGCACACTACTTCAGAATTCCGCGTTGCGACGGCGCTTCGAGGAAGGCAATGACCTCGCGCCCACGCTGCGTCGTGACGCTTTCCTTCATCACCTCGACCGCGCGCGAAACGTTCATCTTCGGATCGTAGAGCACTTTGTAGAACTGCTTGATCTCCGTGCGCTCTTCGGGCGAAAAGCCCGCCCGTCTCAAGCCGACGCTGTTGAGCCCGTACGGCCTCGCCGGGTTTCCCTCGACGAGGAAGAACGGGGGCACGTCCTTGTTGATCTTGCTCATGCCGCCGACCATCGCATAGCGTCCGATGCGCGTGAACTGATGGACGCCCGCCATGCCGCCAAGGAGCGCGAAATCGCCGATCTCGACGTGACCCGCGAGTTGCGCCAAGTTGCTCATCGTGACGCCGTTGCCGAGGATGCAGTTGTGCGCGATGTGGACGTAGGCAAGGAGCAGGCAATCATCGCCGACCGCCGTCACTTGATCCTCGCCGGTGGCGCGCTGGATCGATACGTATTCGCGCAGGACCGTCCGATTGCCGATCCGCGTCATCGCGCGTTCGCCCGCATACTTGCGGTCCTGCGACGCGGCCCCGATCGTCGCAAACGGGTAGACGACGCACTCCGATCCGATCTGCGTCCAGCCGTTGACGACGACGTGCGCTTGCAGCACCGTCCCCGCGCGGATCGACACGTTTTCGCCGACGATGCAGTACGGACCGATCTCCACGTCCTCTTCGATCATCGCACTCGGGTGGACGATCGCCGTCGGATGAATCACGTACGAAGCACCGAGGCGTCCGCCCCGATCATGCGATCGTTGGAGTTGATCGAGAACATCAGTTCGGCGATGCAGGCGATCTGGCCGTCGACCTTCGCTTCGGCTTTGACCCAGCCGACGTTGCGCTTGTGGCGCAGCATGCGAATCTCCATGTCGAGCCGGTCGCCGGGGATGACGATGCGGCGGAACTTCGCCTTGTCGATGCCGACGAGATACGGAATCTTGCGCGAAAACTCGCCACGCCGCAGGACGACGGCTCCGCCCATCTGCGCCATCGCCTCGATTTGATAGACGCCGGGGAAGACCGGATATCCCGGAAAGTGCCCGAGAAAGACCGGCTCGTTGAACGTGATGTTCTTATATCCGCGAACATAGACCATCGGCTCCAGCTCGGTGATGCGATCCACGAGCAGCATCGGATAACGATGCGGTAGGATCTCCATGATCTGCCTGATGTCCATGTCCGCCATTGCTTGCTCCTCAGGCGCTCCGCGCGGAGAGCGCAGCCAGATGGCGCGATCGCAGTGCGAGCATCGCACGCGCGTGCAACCCATGCCCGCTCTTGACGGCGAAGACGTCGCATCGCAACCCGAAGCCGAGGAGCGCCAAATCGCCGAGAAGATCGAGGACTTTGTGGCGCACGACTTCGTCGGGCCAGCGCAGCGTCTGCATCGCACCTTCGGGCGAAAAGACGAGCGCGTTCTCGATGTTGCCGCCGCGCGCGAGGCCGCGCGCGCGCAACGCTTCGATCTCGTCGAGGTAGCCGAACGTGCGCGCAGGCGCGACCTCGGCACGGTACACGTCCGGATCGATCACGCGATCGAAGTACTGCACGCCGATCGGCGGCGGGAAGTCCGCCAAGAAACGAACGCGCAGCCGATCGCTCGGGAGCAGAATGAGCGCGCGATCGTCCTCGCGTATCTCGAAAGGTTCGCGCAGCTCCAGCATCGCGCACGGCCGCGGCTGCGTTTCGACGCCGACCGCGAAAATCGCGTCGGCGAAGGCCTTCGCGCTTCCGTCGACGATCGGAACCTCGGGCCCGCTCACCGCCAACTCGGCATTCGTGACGCCGAGTCCGACGAGCGCGGAGAGCACGTGCTCGACCGTCGAAACGCTCCGCTCGCCGATCCCGAGGACGGTTGCTCGCGAGGTTTCGACGACGTACTCGACCGTCGCCGGAATGTGCGCGCCGCCGAGCAGAAACCGAATCCCGAAATCCGGCGCGGCCGGTCGAATCTCGATGCTCGCATCGGCGCCCGTGTGCAAGCCGATGCCGTCAAAACGGACAACGCTCCGTAACGTCGCCTGCATCATTGTACGAAGACCTCAGTCCGAGCGCTCTCGCTCCAGCGCTTCCACACGAGCGATGAGTTTGGGCAGCCTTCGGAGCATGACCTCCGTCTTGAGATGCTCGCGGTGTTCGCGTCCCGGCATGCCCGAAAGCATCATGCCGTCGGGGACGTCGCCCCAGACACCCGTCTGACCGGCGATCGTCACCCCCGAACCGACCGTAATGTGGCCCTTGAAGCCGACTTGACCGCCGACTTTGACGTAGTCGCCGACGACCGTTGAACCCGCGAGTCCGGTCAGCGATGCAAACGCGCAATGGCGTCCGATTCGACAGTTGTGACCGATCTGGACGAGGTTGTCGATCTTCGTCCCCTCGCCGATGCGCGTGCTCCCCGTTTGCGCACGATCGACGCAGGTGTTCGCGCCGATTTCGACGTCGTCGTCGAGCACGACGTTGCCGGTTTGCGGAATTCGTTCCAACCGTCCGTCGACGAACGCCCACCCGAAGCCCTCGCTGCCGACGACGCTGCCTGCGTGCAGCACGACGCGCTTGCCGACCGCGCAGCCTTCCATCAGGCTCGCCCGCGGATGAAGCCATGCCTCATCACCGAGCACCGCGCCGGCTCCGACGTACGCACCGACGCCGACGATGCACCCTGCGCCGAGACGCGCGCCGGCGCCGACATATGCGTGAGCGTCGATGTACGCGTCGTCCGCAACGTGGGCACCGGATTCGACGACGGCGGAGGGGTGACGAAACGGTCCCTTCGGACGCGGGGCCCGCAACTGCGCAAGCAGCGCCGCGAGTGCGGCGCGCGCGTTTTCGACGACGATCAAAGGCTTCGGCGGCGCATCGGGATGCGGGACGGCGGCGTCGACGAGCACGGCCGCGGCCTTGCTGCGAAGCGCGGCCGCGAAATATCGCTCGTCGACGGCAAACGTCAGCGCATCGCTCTCCGCTTCATCGACCGCGGCAATGCGCGCGATCGCGGTCCGAGCATCGCCGACGACGCGACCGCCGACGCGCTTCGCGAGTTCGCCGACGCTGCCCAGCATGGCGCAGCGATTACGTCGAAGTCGGAGCGGGCGTCGCGCGCTCCGTGATATTCAGGATCTTCTCGACGTCGGGAGTGATATCAATGCCGCCGTAGCCGACGCCTTGTCGCGTCAGGACGAGCTTGAGCCCGCGCTGTTTCGCGACCTGCTCCGCCGCATTCTGGACCTCGGCGGTCAGTTGCTGGGTGATCCTGCCGTAGCGCACTTGGAGCTGCTGCGCATCGCTCTGCTTCTGCGCAGTGCTCTCGTGACTCTGGGCGATCGTCTGCTCCTGCATCATCAACTGTGCTTGGTACCCTTGGTACTGCGACCAGTTTGCGACGATGCGCGAAGTGTCGACGAGGCCGACGGGGCTCGACGGAGCGCAGCCCGCGAGCAACGCTGCAAAAAGGCCGATGAGAATTGTTATTTTATTCACTCGTGTTCGCTTTCGATGTCATGGATGAGGTCGTTGGTCATATCGTAACCGCCGGCGGCCGCCGTGAAGCCGGAAAAGACGACGTTGAAGCCCTTTTCCTTTGCGAGACGCACTGCTTCGCTTTGAATGTGTCCGTAGATCTGTTGGTAGAGAGCCTGTCGCTGCTGTTGCAGTATCTGCGTCTCCTGCGACGCCGCGCCGTTTGCGGTCGCATCCGCACCATGTAGCATCGCATCTTCTACGATCAGCGCATCCCGCGTTTCAGCGAACTCGGCCAGGACGTTCTGCACGTCGTCCTGATACTGCGTCTGGAACTGGAGCGCGATCGTTCGAATTTGCGCCTGCGTTGCCGGGCTGATCGAAGCGGCCGGCGCCGGCGCGAGGCTCCGTAACTGCGCGCCGACCGCGTTGCGGCGGCCGACGAGCTTCGCCTGCGTCTCGTCTTGGATCTGCGAGAGCTGCGCGCGAATGGCGGCGTTCGTCTGCGCGAGCACCTGCGCGCGATACGCGGCGAAATCCCGCTGATCCGTGGCGTGCTGCGCGGAGGTGGCCGCGCTCTCTTGCTCGTTGATCTCGTTCAACTGCCCCTGCAGTTGCCGGCGGGTCGCGTCGTCGAGCGCGAGCATCGAGAGCCGCGTCTGGATCGAGAGCCGTCGTGCGGCGTCTTGTTGCGAGAGGCGCAGCGAAAGGTCGGTTTCCGTTTGCTGTTCTTGCATCGCCTTCGCTTGCAGCTTTTCATTTGCTTCGCTCTGCAACTGTCGCACGAGGCTGCCGGCCGTGCTATTGCTCTCTTGCACGACGCTCTGCTGGTAGGCCATGTAGTCTCGTCCCGCCTGCATCTGGGCCGCTCTCGATTGTTGCGTCGAGACCTGTCCCATGAGGGCCGCGACGTTCGAACCCCTCACGCCGGCCGCGGCAAGCGCCTTCGCGATCGCGGCGCGAGCACGATTCCCGTAGTCCTGCTGCTTCTGCGTGACGATGCGCTGCGTGCGCTGTTGCGCCGCCGCGATTTCCGCGCGCAATCGCGCGTCTTCTTGCGCGACCTCGGCTGCGGTATGGGGCACGCGCGGCCCCGCCGCCTGCAAGCCGACCATCGCGATCGCGTCATCGATGCGCGAGAGCTGCGAATAGAGCGGATCGTGCGGCATGACGGAATCGACCCGGACATACGCGATGCCGCGAATGCCGGGTGAATTGACGTCGAGCCGATTACACCCCGCGAACGAAGCGCCGGCCGCGCAGAGTGCGATCAACGCCGCGGCCTTACTTGCTGAGCGCATTCTGGACATCCGTCGTGATGTCCGTGCCCCCGTACAGGATGTCCGCATGATCGATGATCAGGATAAGCCCCTTGCGCCGCGCGACTTGTCCGGTGACGTCCTGCACGTGATCGAGCAGCGGTTTGAGAACTTCGTTCTGCTTGTTCGTCATCGCCGCCGTGTACGCCGCGGCGATTTGCTGCTTTTGCGCATCCGACGCCGCGTGCGCGAACTGCGCCGCGTACAAGCGTCTCTGCTGCTCCGCGAACGCGGCCATTTGGTCGCTCGCCGCTTTCACCTGAGGTGAGTTTTCGAGGGCCGACTGATCGACGAAGCCGATCTCCGAGGGCGGCGGCGCCGTCCCGAGCGGAAGGATGGACTGCGAACTCTGCAAGACGTGCAGCACTTGCTGCGTGATGTCTTGCCCGCCGTAGATGATGATGCGTTTGTCGACGACGACCGAAAGGTTCTTCGAGGACGCGACCGACGCGATCGCGAGCTGCGCCCTCATGAAAGCCGGGCCGGCCAGCGTGCGCTGCTCGTTGCTGTATTGCTGCTGAAACTGCGCGGCGACGCGTTGCCGGTCCGCGGGCGTGCGCGCGGCGCGCATCGCCGTTGCAAACTGCCGGTCGAGCTGCGCCTTGTACGCCGCGAGCTGCCGGTTCACGCTGACGAACGCCGGCAGTGATGCCAGCGCCGTCTGATCGAGATACCCGACGTCGGTGAGATCGTTTGCCGTCGCTGCAGGCGCGATCGCGGTCGTCAATAACGCCGCGACAAGAAGAGTGGGGAGGAAACGTATCTTCATTCTAATTGTACCTAACGTGAGAAGTAGTTGACCTAGAAACTCTGGCCTATGCCGAAGCTCGTGTGGAAGCCGTTGTAGCCGCGAGCGAAGTCGACGCGCACGGTGTGCAATCCCAACTGCGGCACGTCGAAGCGCAGGCCGACGCCGACATCGCCGAGGTAGGTCCATTGCGCCGGATAGCCTGTGATTCGGTTCGTATATGGGTCGAGGAGCGGCTGCGCGCCGCGGATGTGATAGTCGAGTTCATCGCCGAATATCGCGATCGCCATTTGACCGCTCGCCAGCACGGGTTGCCGGAACTCGATTTGACCCAGCATCGCGTCGGTTCCATAGAACACCTGATTGTAGCCGCGCAGCTGTTGATCCGAGAACGTGAACAGCGAGCTGGGCGGGATGACGCCGGTCGAGAGGTCTCCGATGAAGTGCACGCCGATGGTCCCGCTGTGCAGCACGGGGAAGAACTTCGCAAAATCCAGCGTCGTCTGCGTAAAGCTGAAACTCGATCCGATCGAAGGATTCGATATCGTGTCGTTCAGCGAGGCGTTGATGCCGCGGCGCGGGTTATATGGATCGTCGGTCGTGACCGTTCGGGCGCCAAGGGTCAACATGTCGAGCCGATAGGGAAGCCCCGTGTTGACGTTTGCGATCGAACTGGCCGCGATTCCGAAGGAGCCGTTCGAGGTTGCGAGGTTCGAGTTCAGCGGGCCGGGCGTCGGACCGACGAAGACGTTCGGGTTATAGGATTCGAAGAAATACGGCGAAGGAACCGTCGTGTCGTAGCGAATTATTTCGGCGGTTCCGCCGACGAGCACTTGCGTATAATCGCTCAGACGCCGCCCGAGCTGCGCCGTGAGGCCGTCCGAATCTGAAACGCTCGTCGCGACGGCGTCCGAAACCTGCGCGGCGGTGGTGCTCGAATAGAGCGTCACCGGAATCGGCACCGGCGTGCCGCCGACCGACGGGATGCTCGGAATCGTGTTCTGCGTGTCCTCGTAAATGGGATAGAAGTACGTCGTGCCGCTCGAAAAAATGCTGCCGGTCAAGCTGTACTTTTGCGAATTCGGCGTCTTGCCGAGGTACGGAATCGAGCCCTGAATCTGCGCCAGATGCGTGCGCGCGCCGCCTTCGAACTGAATCGAGAGCCCGTTGCCGGTGCCGTGGAGATTGTTGTCGGAGAGTCCGAGCGTCCCGTAGAGCCCCTCTCCGGTGAGACCGCCGGAATAGCCGAAACCGACCGACGCCGATGCCGTTCGTTGCTCGGTGACGTGCCAGACGATCGTCACGTCTTGCGGTTTCTTCGGATCCGGTCCGGGTTTGATATCCGGTTCGACCTTCGAAAAATACTGCGTCTGATTGAGCCGCTCGTAGTCCGCCTTGATCGCGTCCGTGTTCACGACCATTCCCGGCACGACGCGCAGATCGCGACGGATCACTTGATCCTTCGTGCGCGTGTTGCCGGTGATCTGGACGACCGCGACGCGCATGACGTAGATGTCGTACTTGACGTCGGCGGTGCCGGCTCGCAGATCGATGGACGACGGGTCGATGCCGCCCTCGAAGTTGCCGAGCTCGAGGTGAAACTTATTCTCGTAGAGCGCTTTGAGCGCTTGAACGTCTTTATCGCGAAGGTCGTCCGAGTACTCGACGCCGGGTCTCACGTTGAGCGTCGGAAGAATCAGCGTCGGTGGAAGCAGCGGATCGCCGCCGATGATGACGTGCCGAATCGTCAGCCCTTCCTGGACCTGCAGCGTGAGCTGGCCGGACGAGGGATCGAGATTGATGTCCTTGACGTGCGTCGGCACTTGGCCGCCGTATCCGATGCGCTCGTAGTAGTTGTTGATCTTCAGCACGTCCGAACGGAACGTATTCGTGTTAAAAACTTGTCCGACGGCAAGGTCCATCAACGCAAGGAGCGTGTCGCTCGGAACGTGCACGTTGCCGTTGAAGATGATCTTCGTGATCACGGGGTTTTCGACGACGCGGTACGTAATCGCGACGCCGCCGGGACGCGGCCGAATGAGCGGTGGCGCCAGCGCTGCAAAATAACCCAACGCATTGATGCGTTGCAAATCGCCCTGCACGACGTGCGCATCGAACGGCTGCCCAGGGCGCACCTGCACGACGGCCATGATCGTTGCCGTCGGAACGTGCACGTTCCCCTCGACGTCGACCGAAACAATCTTCGGTACGGACGAGGGTCGCGCCGTCGAAGGGGCGAGGATCACGAGCGCCACGGCAACGGCGAGCATCCCGCCCACCAACCGAGACGGGGTGAGCCGAGCGCGCCGAGGGTCAAAGATCATGCAGGCGTCGTTACCTCGATACAAGCGTTAGAGCGGCCGGGTCATCTATGGAAATGGCCGCGCGCGAATACGCGCGTGGTGGCGGTCCGCGTCGCCGAGTGTTCGCGGCGCGCAAGCCGGCTCCTTGCGGGACGCCGCTCTGGGGATTCCCTGAGAGTGGCTTTCAAGGCCATGCTACTTGAAAAAGTGCTGAAAAGTAAAGCTAAAGCCGCTCTGCCCTTCGAGCGGTTGCCCCAACAGCACGGGGCCGAACTCCGTGCCGGGAGATTCGAAGAGCCGCAATTGCCCCGTTTGGTAGAAAAACGAGAGCGAGGCCGCATCGAGCATGTCGGGCGCGATTTGAATCCCGAACGACTGGCGGTTCGGCAAGCCGAACGTGGAGGAGTACACCGCGCTCACCGTCTTGCCGAGCACGCGGCGCACCGAGATGCCGACGTTTCCGAAGTATCCGAGCGTGAGGTTGACATCGCTCACCCCGAGCGTTTCGCCGAGCACGTTTTCGACCGGCGCGAGCAACGCCGAAGCAAACTGTGCGTTGAGGATGCTGAACGCCTCCTGGCTGACCGTGAGCGTACCGTTGCGCTGCACGAAGACGCCGCCGGGAACGGGCGCGTTGTTTACAACCGCCGCGGCACCGCCGGGAATCTGCACCTGATATGGGTTGAACTGGATTCCACTGACGAAGCCGCCGAAAGGTGCGAGCAGCGCGATGATCTGATCTCGCGTGTAGCCCGGCGGATCCGATGTGAAGTCCACCTTGAGATCGTCGACCGCTCCGGAGACGGTGATCGTGATGTCGGCGGCGCCGAAGGGATTGCGCGCGATGTCCGGATCGGGGTTCACGACGTTCGCCGTCGCAACGGCATAGAGCGCGGGAAGGATGCCGTCCGCCGGCGTGAACGCCACGTTCGCTTGGAGCACGCGGAACGAACGGTCGAAGTATGTGAGCGTTCCTCCGGTCGAGACAAATCGACCGTCGAGCGTCGGGGCGGCGAACGTGCCGCCGAGCGCCGCGCTTCCCGTTCCTCCGATGTCGAGACCGGCGCCGTAACCCGAGCCGCGGACGCGCACGTTCGCTCCGGCCTTCATCTTCAAGTCGAAGGCAAGCGGCCACGCCGCGCCGGCGGTACCGCCGTTGCCGTTCGAGCCGAGAAAGACGGCAAAGGGAATCGTCGCGTTCGTGATCGTCGTGTTGCCGGAGAGCATCGCATTGCCGGTCGTGCGCGTGAGACGAAAGGTTCCGTCAATCGTCGCGGTGCCATAGGTCGGTGAGTTGAACTGCGCGCCGTGCGCGGTCATCGTTCCGTCGAACGTCGCTCCGGAGGCGCCCGTCACATCGGCACGCCCGGAGAGCGCAACGTTCCCAGCGCCGACGTTCGCGGTGACGTGCGCGAGTGAGATCGACGAACCGCTGAACGAAAGCGTCCCCGTCGCCGCCGAGATCGGCGCGCGATCGTAGTCGCTCTGATAGGAGCCCTTGGCAAGCGTGACGCTGCCGGACATGCGCGGGTCCTCGACGGTTCCTGCGATCGATGCGTGGGCTCCGATGAGACCGCCGAGCATCGTGTGGTGACCGAAGAGCGCATCGAAGACCGAGGCGTCGACGTCGGTTGCATTCACGGTGAAGCTCACGGGCGTGTTGTGCGGCAATCCGAAGGGATGGAGACGAATCGGCAGATCGCCGGCGAGGGTTGCCGTCCCGTGCGTGAACGTTGCGCCCGCGTTATGCAACTCCAGACGATTGCCGTGAAGCCGAACGGAGCCGAAAAGCGTCGCGATCGGCACGCCGACGACGTGCACGTTTTGCGCGTTGAACGAAGCATCAAGCACGAGCGCCGTCAACGTGCCGCCGACGTGCACGCTCCCCTGAAAGGCGCCGCTGACCGGGACGGGCGCTTTCGTCAGATTCGCGAGGAAGGCGGGCAGATCGTCGGTTGAGGCGTCGACGCGAAGATCGATCGGATCGCTGCGGCGCAGTCCGACGCTGCCGCTCGCGCGCGCGGTGACGCCGGGACCCTGAAGCTCCGCATGCTCGATATCCAAACGCGATCCTTCGGATCCGAAGCCGATGTCGAACGAATCGATCGGAAAGCGCCCGAGGGTTCCGTTGCGCAATTGCGCCGAGCCCTGCAGCCGAAGCGCGGGATAGGTGCCGATCATCGTCGCGTCACCGAACGCGCGTCCGGTAATGGGAACCTGCGGAAATCCGATGGCGGCGACCCAAAGCCCGAGATCGAGATTCTCCACGGATGCGCTGAGGTGATATCGCGAGCGCTCGATGGTCGCCTGCCATTGCGCTTGCGGCGAAAGCACGACCGCTCCGCGCGCGCGAAGCAGTCCCTCGGAACCGCCGACGGCAAGGCTTCCGCTGACGAGATTGCGCCGGCTTGACCACACCGCGCGGGTGTCGCCGATCGGTAAGCTCCGGAATCTAAAGCCGCGCACGTCGACGTCGCCGGCCGTCGTGAGCCGGGATCCGGTCGAGAGCAGCGAGAGCGCGATCGAACCCTTTCCCGCCAGCGTGTCGCCGGTATCGAAGAAATTGTTGAAGTCGGAGAGCGTCGCGGTGGGCGCGCGAAGTTGCAACGCGTTGTCGCCGCGCTGCGCGACCGCGCCGAATGCGGCACGCGTCGTGCCGACGAGCACGCTTCCGTCTTGTGCGCTGACGCCACCCGAGCCGGCGGCGATGAACGCGCGGCCGTCGAGAAATGGGAGGCCGTTGACGCTCCCGGCAGGCATGCCGACGAGACCGCTGATGCTCGGAAGGCTGCCCGCACCTCCGATCCGCAGATCGGCGTCGAACGTACCCGCCATCTCATACGTAGGAACGCGCATCGAGCGCAGCGCCGATGCGACGTCGCCGGCTGGAATCGCGGCATGGAGATCGTACGTCGGCGCCCCGGAGCCGATGTTGCCGATCGAGCCGTTCGCGAAGCCGTCGATGCCGGCGACGCTCGCGACGACGTGGTCGAAAGCAGCGCGGCCGTCGGCAAAATCGACGCCGGCGCTTCCCGCGAACGGATAGCCCTGCACGCGACCGTCCGCAATGCTGATGCCGCCGTCGAACGAAGGCGACGACGCCCCCGGAGAGATCGCGCCCGCGGCGGCGAGATTTCCCGCTTCCAGCGGAAGGCCGAGTGCGTGCAAGGACGACGCGTTCACGTCACGTGCAACGAAGGCGAGCGTGTCGCCGCCGGGCGCGCGCGCGCCGAAGCGATAGTCGCCGGCAACGACGACGTCTCCGCCCGCCGCGCGGACGTGCGCGGCGTAGACGCGCACGTCACCGTTTCCGACGACGAGCGTTCCATCGGCTTGCGCGATGGGAACGCCGTCGACCGACGCCCCGTCCATTTNNCGGGCCGCAGTGCGTCGAGCGATCCGTCAAAGCGGCCGCGCGCAAAGATCGTCGCACTCGAGAACGTTCCGGCGCCCGTAAAGCGGCCCCACGGACCCGTCGCGTCGATGCCCGTAATCGCAGCGCGTGAGATTCCGCCGGCGAAGCTCGCCGTCAGCGACGTGAACGGGACGGCCGCGATCGTCGTCTTTCCCGCAGCGACGGTGCCTGCCAACTCGAACGCCGATGTACGGCCGCCGCCGACGATGCCGACGCTGCGAACGTCGCCGGAGATCGGCGGAATCTCCGGCAGAATCACGCCGGGGAGTACGCCCCGCGCCGGCGTGCCGCCGCGCATGGAAAGATCGCTCGCCGAGGCCCAGAAGGCGCTCGTGCCGTCGGGACGGTCGAGACGATAACCGCCGGCGAGTTCTCCGCGTCCCGATGCCATCCAGAAGGGCGCGACGTTCGCCGTTCCGTTCGGTTCGAAATCGAAGAGCGACGCCGCGCGATCGACGCCCCGCTCCGCAACCATCGTGCCCGCGACGTGCAGCAACAGATCGGTGCCGTCGACTGCCGCATCACCGATGAGCGGCTCGGACCCGAGCAACGCACCCGCGTACGGCAAGCGATTCGCGGGTGTCGTGAAGCGCAGCAGCATACGCTCGCGAATGTGATCGCCCAGGCCCAGCGTACCGCGCCCGACCGTTTCGATGCCGCCGTAACGCACGTGCAGCGGCGAGAGCGCGAGCAACCCGTGATAGTATTCGATTCCCGCGTGCATCGCGTCGAAGGGCATTCCGCGATACGTCACGCGGGGCGAGGTCGCATGCGCGACGACAATGGGATCGCCGAGCGAACCTTCCACGAGAATCCCCATTGAAAGTGGGCCCGCGATCGGTTGGTGCACGGAGAAGTTGAAGGCCTTGCGCAACTGTCCCATGTCGGCGTCACCGGTCACGCCGACGCGAATCTGTGCGTGCGAGAAATCGTAGATCGCGCCTTCGGCTTGCAGCGGGATGCCCACGATCGTCGCGTGCAGGCTCTGAAAGAAGAACGTTTCATCGTAGAGCCCGAGGCGGCAGCGGATGTTCTCGACGGGATGGATGAGGCCGATGAGCTTGAGGCTTCCGCCGCTCATATCGAAGCCGAGCGATGCGTGATAATCGAAGTCGCCGTTCGGCTTCGTCCCGATCGCAAAGACGCGCGCGTCGAATCCGGTCGCCGTCCCGCCGAGCACCTCCACGTTCTTCGAGTCGATGAGAAAGTTCGCGAGGGATTGCACGGGGAAGACCCGCGCTTGCATGCGGTGCACGGCGTATCCACGAGGGACGTCGATCGTACCGGTGATCGTGAACGGCTCCGTCGCGCGTTCGACGAACTCCCCGACGACCGTGTAATGCGAGCGGCCCGTGTCATCGATCGTGCCGCGAATGCCGAGGTCGCGGATTCCGAGCGGCCGCTCGTGCGCGCCGACTTCGTCCTCGAGGCGCAGCGTGCCGTTCGCATCGTTCACGCGCACGAAGAATCGCAGCGGCACCGAGTTCGGCGCAGCCGGCAGCGACGGAAGGTTCGAACGCGTCTGCGGCAGCGGAAGGTTGTAGCTTCCGTCGGCGCGCTTGATGATCGCGAAGGTCGGATGATCGACGGCGATGCCGACCAGCCCGAACCGCCGCGCGCTTCCCGGGAGCATATCGCGCAGCGAGTACCAGACGTCGATGCGCCGCGCGTCGATGACGGGCTCGCCCCGCTGCGTGACGTGCAAGCCGATCAGCGCGGCATGCGACAGCCCGATCCGCTGATCGACGAGCGTAACGTCATCGCCGATCGCGATTGCAACCGCGTGCGTCAACACGAATCGGACAACCTCGTGGCGCCGGGCGACGAGGATGCCGAGGACGAGGATTGCCGCGAGAGCGACCACGATCCGCCTGCGCACGCTTCAGAGTATACCCGACGGCCGGGCTCGCTGCCCTTGCCCCAGCCTCCGGGAGGCCCTCGGCCTTACAGGTCGAGGTTCTTGACGCTCTTCGCGTACTCGAAGATGTACTGCTTGCGCGGCTCGACCTTGTCGCCCATGAGGTCGGTGAATATCTGCTCGGCCTCGACCGCGTCCTCGACGGTGATCTGTTTCAGCCGGCGGTTGCCGCTCTCCATCGTCGTCTGCGCAAGTTGCTCCGCGTCCATCTCGCCCAAGCCCTTGTATTGCTGCACGACGAACTCTTTGCTGTCGTCGCCCACGATGGACCGGTACTCCGCTTCGCTGAACGCCCACCACTGCTGCTTGCCCTTCCTGATGCCGTACAGCGGCGGCTGCGCGATGAAGACGTGCCCCTCCTCGACGAGCGGGCGCATCTGCCGGTAGAAGAACGTCAACAGGAGCGTCCGGATGTGGGAACCGTCGACGTCAGCATCCGTCATGACGATGATCTTGTGATAGCGCAGCTTCGCGAGATCGAACTCGTCGCCGAATCCGGTCCCGAGCGCGGTGATCATCGTACGAATCTCTTCGTTGGCGAGAACTTTGTCGAGCCGTGCTTTCTCGACGTTGAGGATCTTGCCGCGCAGCGGAAGGATCGCTTGCGTGTTCGGATCGCGACCGCCCTTCGCGGTGCCGCCCGCGGAATCGCCCTCGACGAGAAACAACTCCGATTCGCGCGGGTCGGTGTTCTTGCAGTCGACGAGCTTGCCGGGGAGGCCGGAGCCTTCGAGCGCGTTCTTGCGGCGCGAAAGATCGCGCGCCTTCTTTGCTGCGTCGCGCGCGCGTTGCGCCTGCATGACCTTGTCTATAATCGCGCGCGCGACACGCGGATTCTCTTCGAAGAAGAATTCGAGGCGCTCGTTCACCAAGCTGTGGACGATGCTGCGCACCCTTGCGTTCCCGAGCTTCGTCTTCGTCTGTCCCTCGAACTGCGGCTCCTGGAGCTTCACCGAGACGACGGCGGTGAGCCCTTCCATGCAGTCGTCGGTGGAAGGCGAGGTATCGCCTTCCTTCAGAGCGCCGCGCTTGCGCGCATAGCCGTTCACGGCATTCGTGACAGCCGTGCGAAACCCGAGGAGGTGCATGCCGCCCTCGATCGTGTTGATGTTGTTGGCGAACGAGTAGATCAGTTCCGTGTACGTGTCGGTATACTGCATTGCAACCTCGACGTCGACGCCGTCGCGCTCGGCGTGCGTCGAAACGATCGGGTGCAGCGGATCCTTCTTCTCGTTGAGCCACTCGACGAACGAGACGATTCCGCCGTCGTACTTGAAGGTGCGTTCGCGGAGCTGCTCCCCGCGCTCGTCGCGCAGGGTGATCGTGAGCCCACGATTCAGGAACGCCAACTCCCGCAGGCGCTTCTGGAGCACGTCCCAGTGGAACTCTTTGACCTCGAAGACCTCGGGGTCGGGCCTGAACCATTGCAGCGTGCCGGTCTCCTCGGTCTTGCCGAGCTTTTTCAGCCGCTGCACGGTGTCGCCACGAACGAACTTCATCTCCCAGATGAAGCCGTCGCGCTTGACGCGCGTGGTCATCGCCTCGGAGAGCGCATTGACGACCGAGATGCCGACGCCGTGCAATCCGCCGGAGACCTTGTACCCGCCGCCCTTGCCGAACTTGCCGCCGGCGTGGAGCATCGTCATCACGACTTCGACTGCGGGAATCTTCTCTTCTTGGTGCAGATCGACCGGAATGCCGCGGCCGTCGTCCTCCACCGAGACGCTGCCGTCTTTGTGCAGCACGGTCGTGACGTTATGCGCGTGGCCCGCGAGCGCTTCGTCCACCGCGTTGTCGACCGCTTCGTAGACGAGTTGATGCAGTCCGCGTTCCGCGGTGTTCCCGATGTACATGCTCGGGCGCTTGCGGACGGCCTCGAGGCCGCGCAAGATCTCGATCTGTTCTCCGGTGTAACTACTCGACATTCCTCATTCTCGTTTCATAAATCAGTTCGCACAGTTCGTCGCCGAGCAGATCGCGCACCGTCGCCGGTGCGATGCGCTCGGGTTCGAGACCGCTCTTCACGATCACGTACGAGCCCGCGATCAAGCGCTCGCGCCGGTCCGCCGACAGTCGCTTGCTCCTGCGAGCGCGCAGCAGCGTCTCCCACCAGCGTGCCAACAGGCGCACGCGGATCGTCTCGTACTCTTGCGGGCTCAA
Source organism: Candidatus Tyrphobacter aquilonaris (assembly GCA_003133745.1). Taxonomy (GTDB): domain Bacteria; phylum Vulcanimicrobiota; class Vulcanimicrobiia; order Vulcanimicrobiales; family Vulcanimicrobiaceae; genus Tyrphobacter; species Tyrphobacter aquilonaris. Next base: position 4,723 of record PKZD01000058.1, on the reverse strand, counting down.
TGTCCCGACGAGTGCCGCGACGCCTGCGTATCCAAGCCACGGAACCTCGAAGAGCAATCGCGCAACGAACCGCTCCCGTTCCTGCGATGCAGCTGCCGCACATGCGGTGCAGAGCGCGCCGGAGTCGGGTGCGACGAGCGTCGCGCATCCGGAGCACTCCTTCCACCCGGCGCCCGATTTCGCCCGCCGCACGCGAGCGACGTCCTCGCGAAAGCGCGCCACGGCATCTTCAAGCGAGGTCGCTTCCGCGCGCACGCGTGCTGCGCCGCGCGGCGCCGCAATCGTACCTCGAGTCACGCGCGGCGCAGCTGCCCGCGGAAGGCGTCCGCTGCGGAAGCGCAAGCGCTCCGTTTGCTTCAATCCGAATCGCTCGTGTAACGATGCGAGGATCCGCTCGGCGAGAAAGCTCAACTGCTCGCTCCAGGCGCTGGAGCGCGTCGCGACGAGCAGCGTGTCACCGGCGAGTTTCACCGGCTGCGAGTTGCGCGCGACCTCGCGTCCGACGATCTCGGGCCACGCCGCAGCGACCGCCGTGAGCGGATCGACGCGCCCGTCCTCCCGCGGGGACCAGCCCACGAGCGCTTCGCTGAGCGGCCTCAACATGCGACGGAGCCTTCACGCCGCACCTGCGCCGCGTCGACGATGAAGAGCGCGCTCTGCGCCGGGAGCCGAGGCGGGCGTTGCGTTGCGGTGACGTAGGCTTGCTCGTAGTCGCCGACGCCGCCGAGAAATGCCGTCGCGCGCTGCTCGTCGAGTTCGGAGAGCACGTCGTCCAACAGCAAGAGCGGCGCCTCGCCCGATCGGTCTCGCATGACCAAGTATTCGGCAACTTTGAGCGCCAGCACCGCCGTTCGCTGCTGCCCCTGAGAGCCGAAGTTCGAAAGCGGGCGTCCGTCGAGCGTTGCGAGCAGATCGTCGCGATGCGGGCCGGCGAGCGGCATGCGGCGCAGCCGTTCCGTTCGCGCGACCTCGCGCAAGCGCGATGCGAGCGCGGCGCGGACCGCCTCCTGGGTCGCAGCTTCGAACGCGACGTTCGGCGCGTACCGCAGTTCGAGCCGCTCTCCGCGACCGGACCAGCGCTCGTGCGCGATCGCAGCCTCGCGCGCGAGCGCCTCTACGAAGGACTGCCTCGCAAGCACGACGATCGCGCCGCTCTCGGCAAGCGTGCGGTCGTAGACCGCGAGAAGTTCTTCGTCGGGATTGCCGTCGGCCCGCAACAATGCGCTCTTCTGCCGGAGCGCCGCTTGATAATGCGAAAGCGCGCGGTAGTACTCGGCGTCCTGCTGCGCGAGCGCGGTGTTGAGAAACGCCCGCCGCTCGCCGGGCGTCCCGGTGACGAGCTGCAAGTCGGCGGGAACAAAGGTCACGACGGTGAGCGCGCCGAGGAACTGCGCGTATCGGACGTTGCGTCCGGCGCGCGTGAACGTCTTCCGCGTACTGTTTCCATTCTTGACGATGCTGCAGCCGATCTGCACGCGCCCCTCTCCTCGCACCGCTTCACCGCGAATCATGCCACGCTCGCAACCGTCCCGAATCATGTCCGCATCGCGGCCGCTCCGAAAGGACTTCCCGATTCCGAGCACGGCGATCGCTTCGAGCAGATTACTCTTTCCCTGCGCATTCGCGCCGATGAAGACGTTGAGACCGCTTTGCGGTTCGAGATCGAGAAGCGCGTAGTTACGAACGTTCGAGAGCGCGAGCCGCTCCAACCTCACTGCCGCAGCGGCATCAACACGTAGAGCTGCTCGCTTCCGCCCTCCGACTCGTGCGGCCGGATTGCCGCAGGCGAGAGCGGTCCGAGAAACTCCATCACGGTGCGCGGTCCCTTGACGTGGTTGAGGATGTCGATCAGGTAGCGCGCGTTGAACGCAATCGTCAGGTCCTCGCCTTGCTGTTCGATCTCGATCTCTTCGTACGCGTTGCCCGAGATGTCCGAACTCGCGGTCACGACGAGCGTTTGATTCGCAATCGCGAGCTTCACCATCGAGGCACGATCGCCGGCGACGAGTTCGGCACGCCGCAAGCCAGCGATGAGGCTCGCGGTGTTGACCGTCACGGAGCGGTCGAACTTTGCCGGAATCACTTGCTGGTAGTTCGGGTACTGACCGTCGACTAATCGCACGGTGATCGAAAGGTCGCCGGCCGTCAGCTGCAGTTGATTGTTTGCCGCTCCGAGTGCGTTGATTGCAATCTTCTCCGCGCCTCCGAGATTGCGCGCGACCTCCGCGAGCGCGCGCGACGGGACGATGTAGCGTTCCTGACCGGAGATGCCGTCGTCGAGGGCCGTCCGATGCTTCGCAAGCCGGTACCCGTCGGTCGCGATCAGCGTGATCGCGTCGCCGTCTACTTCGAGCAGCGTTCCCATGAGCACCGCTCCTCGTGCTTCCTCGCTCGAAGCGGCAAAGATCGTCGCATCGATTGCATCGCGAAAGCGTTTTGCCGAAATCGTGAAATGCGAGCCGCGCGCCGCCGCGGGCAGCGGTGGGTACTCTTCGGCAGGCAGGGCATGAAAGTCGTAGTTGCTGCGCTCGCATTTCACGCTCGCCCGCGTCGGCGTTCCACTCATCTCCAACTGCGCCGCCGGTAAGTTGCCGAGATAGCTCGAGAACAGCTTAGCCGGAACCGTTACGGATCCGGGTTCGCTGACCTCGGCACGAAAGGCGAGTTCGAGCGTCAACTCGAGGTCCGTGGCTCGTGCGAGGACACGGCCGTCCTCCGACTGCAGCAACACGTTGGAGAGAATGGGAACCGTCGTGTGTGCGTTAACGACCTTACTTGCAGCACCGACCGCCGAAGCGATGTCTTTGGTGTTACACGTAAACTTCATCTTCCACCGATATTCAAGCGTATCGTGCTCCCGGAGATATAGAAAAGAATAGTAGTAACAGTAGTAGAGCGGTGAGTTCTGTGGGAAAGCCCCAATTACGCTGTTGCAAGGCGCGATAACGTAAAGTATAAGCTGTGGAGCCTTCGCCGCGCGTTATCGACATCTCCACCGCGTCCTTAACTGCGACCCTTGTCCACGGAGCGAGGAGCGCCCTTGTTCATGGACCTGGGGTTTATTTATTGGTTTTGGCACAGCGCCATCAGTTGGACGATTTTATTGCGATACGCTTCGTCGCGCTCCATCTGATCCTTGATCTTATCGCGCGCGTACATGATCGTCGTGTGATCCTTCTTGCCGAAGTCGCGAGCGATGAGCGGCAACGAGTAGTCCGTTAGCGCCGTCGCAATATACATTGCGATCTGGCGTGGACCCGCGAGCCGCTGGTCGCGACGGCCGTTGTCCATCTCTTTGACGGTCAGACCGTGCGCGCTCGCGACGGTCTCTTTGATCTTCGCGATCGTGACGCGCTGGAGCGGCACTTGAGCGACGGCGCTCTTGAGCACTTCGGCGGCGAGGTCCGGCGTGATCTTCGCTTTCGTCAGCGAAGCGTAGGCGACGACGCGAATGAGCGCGCCCTCGAGTTCGCGGATGTTCGACGGAATGACCTTCGCGATGAACGACGTCACCTCGTCTGGGACGGGGATGTTTTCGCTCTGCGCTTTCTTGCGAAGGATCGCTTCGCGCGTTTCGATGTCCGGCGCTTGAATGTCGGTCTGTAAGCCCCATTCAAAGCGCGATCGTAGACGGGCCTCGAGCGTTTGAATCTCTTTCGGCGGCCGATCGGAGGAAATGACCAACTGCCGTCCGGAGTCGTGCAACGCGTTGAAGGTGTGGAAGAACTCTTCTTGCGTCGTCTCTTTGCCCGCGAGGAACTGCACGTCGTCAATGAGCAGCACGTCGACTTGTCGGTAGCGATTCCGAAACTGCGGCGTTTGGTTGTTCTGCAACGCGATGATGAAATCGTTCGTGAACTTTTCGCAAGAGACGTAGAGTACGTTCGCACTCGGGTTGTCGAGGAGGACGCGATGGCCGATCGCGTGCATGAGATGCGTCTTTCCCAGCCCCACGCCGCCGTAGAGGAAGAGCGGGTTGTACGCCTTTGCAGGCGTACAAGCGACCGCTTGCGCCGCAGCGTGCGCGAACCGGTTGGATGCACCGACGACGAACTCTTCAAAGGTGTAGCGACCGTTCAGGTTACCGACGCGTAACTCGGCGCTCGGCCGTAGCGCGGGCGCCGGGGATCCCGCCGGCTGCGCGCCTTCGACGACGACGAAATGGAGGTCGATCGGAACCTGGAGCAGCTCGCGGATCACCTCGGTAACGCCGTCCTTCAAGCGGTTCTCGGCCCAGTTGAGTGCGAAGGCGTTCTGCACGGCAATGGTGAGATCGGCATCCTCGAGCGACACGACGCGCATCGGCTTGATCCACATCTCGAAGACGGGCTTGGAGAATTTGCATTCCAATGCCCCCAGCACCGTTTGCCAGAACTCAGTCGAAATGTCTGAGGAACCGATCGCAAACGCCATTCCCTGCATCTCCCGCCGCAACGTAGTGTCTTCCGCCGCCCACAAATCCCCCGGCTTTGCAGTCGCGCAAGGGCACGTCGCATTGGCTTAATGGGGCGGCGCTCCTGCGGGAATCATCCACGACCTTATGCACTTATCCACAGCGTGTATAACCACGGTTTTCCAGCGTTTTCGGCGTTCTCGAAATGGCCGATTCCGGACCCCCGAAAGTCCGCGAAAAACGAGTCGCTCCAAGGGCCGCCGACGCATGGGCGCGAGCACATAGCGCGATGCTTTCCACAGGCTTGTCCACAGATGTGGAAAGTCCGGT
>PKZD01000041.1:17294-18607 GCA_003133745.1 Candidatus Tyrphobacter aquilonaris | reverse complement strand
TCGGCTCCGATTCCGTCAATCCACTCGACGGCAGGCCGACGATTCACGACAACATTACCGCGAACGGCGGCGCGCAGACGTTGCACGCGCCCGTGCTGCCGCCGATTCCGCTTGTCACGCCGCCCGCGGCGGAAACGAGCGGCGCCTATCGGCTCACGACGCTCAACGCAAACGAAACACCATGCCTCGCCGCCTTCAACGCGGAACGCGCATCGCATAGTCTTGCATCCGTGGTCCCCGACGAATGGCTGGTGGAGAATAGCCGTGCGATCGCGGAAGAGCACGTTGCATGGAACGGCATTGGCCCTCCGCCGACGCCAGAGCCGAGCAATCCGTACGGCTCGGTTACCACTGGAAACGAATCCGTCAATGGTGGCGCAAGCTGTTCGGCTGCGCTCATAGCTCCCGCGTACGACGGGAGTAATCCGTTCGCGACAACCTCTGATACACTATGGTTTGGCGGAACCTGGTACTCATATGACAGTGGGAGCGAGGCTTTCGGTGATGCGGAGTTTCCTAGGGATCCCCGAGGCTACGCGGATCCAAATGTTCCTAACTGGCCATAGCCAGTCTCAGTTGAATGTGATCGTGCCGGTGCTCTTGTGTGCGGTCGTTCCATGTCCGGAACAGATCGTCTCGAGTTCAGTCCAGCTTATGACTTGAGATCCCGGAGCCGTCCTCGTCCAGACGTAGGTTCCAGTCACACCATTGTCGCCAATCTGCGTGATCGTTCCAAACATTGGATTGGGCGTCTCTATGACGGCGACGCTGACCAGTACGCCGCCAGAGCCACCCGGCGTGCAATCGGGTTGATCGCCGTAACTGTCCGGCAGCGTGAACTCACAACCGCTGCCGATTGTTAGGATGCCGCCGCTGCTCGAGCACGAGTCGACAGCAACCGCGACATTCCGAGCACCGCCGTTCGATGCGGTTTCATCGGTAGATGCCACAGAGATTGTGCAGGACGGAATCGGCGTAGCGCCGCCATAGAGCTGCTCCGAGGCCTTCGGTCCGAGGTCCGAAGGCGACCAGATCCCAAAGTTTAGAGAATTGCCACATGTTGCGTTCGCGACGCTGAACGCCCCGGTGTACCCGGTCTCGCTTACGATGACGACACCGTTGTAGCAGCCGCTTGAGTTGGTTCCGGCGCCGAGCGAGGCGTACGTGGAGTCGTTGGCGTCTATTTGCGTGAGGGAGGCGTTCTTGTATGCGATCGCACTGCAACCGGCGTCGAGAGTTTGCCCCGCGACGGGATAGACGACGCCGGTGGGCCAGACCGCGAGGGGCCCCGTCGCGGGCGAGAGCGAGGCCGT
>PKZD01000041.1:0-17228 GCA_003133745.1 Candidatus Tyrphobacter aquilonaris | reverse complement strand
CTTCGCGATCGTGATGTTCGCGCTGCTGCCGGCATGCGGCAGCGCGCTCGCGGGAATCGCGATGGAGCCCGATGCGTGCGTCGCGTTCGTCGAGGCATAGCTTGCGGTCAGCCAACCCATCACGACAACCGCAGTCGAGGCGCTCTGCGCATGATCGTCTTGCACCGCAGCCGTGCATGTGCCCGCGCTCTCCGGCTGCAGCGGAAAACTTGCGGGCGCGTCGTTCGTGCTGCCTCCGTTCGAGTTTGGATAGGAGTATGGCGTCTGCCCGGGCGGCGGTGGCGGGAGTTGCGTCTCCGACGCGGCGTATGCGGGGCTGTAGGGCGAGGGCAACACGTCGGGATAGGTTGCGACGTTGCTGCCACACGCGAATCCGCCCGTCGATGCAAACCAGTGCGTGTAGCCCCACTCGGTTGCAAAGAACTGCTGCTGTTGATCGCCCGGCCAATGGAAGAGCAGCGAGCTCGGTGCCACGACCGGCACGTTCGGTGTCGGCGACGGGTTTGGCGCGGGCGTTCCGCTGAGCGAAATCCGGCACGGCAGCGTGCGCGTCGTCGTCGCGTTGCCCTGTGGATTTGTGAGCGTGAGCGTGAAGCCGCCGGCGGGGCATGCCGGTTCCTGTGCGATGACGGTGAAGCTCGCATCTCCGGCGCCATCGAACGACGGGTACTGCGCCTTTCCGCTCACGTTCCCCGCGCTGTCGATGAAGATCGCAAACGGCGGCGTCCCGAGCGTTCGCTCCCGCACCGTCGCGTCGGCAACGAGCGGCATCGCCGACGTTGCGACGACCGCGTTCGGCGCGTTCGGGCGCCCGCGATAGACGCGCAACGCGAAGCCGGGCTCTCCGCGCCCCGCATCGTCGGCTCGGACCGCGAAGACGAGCGTCGCACCGTTCCCGCTCGACGCAGCGATTGCGCGGGCCGCTGCAAGCGACGCGTCGAGATCGTCGGTTGCCGCGGCCAGCGCATTAGGATGCGACGCGAGCGCCCACGCGCCCGTCGCGAGCAGGATGGCGAGTATTCCCACCGCGATCGTCATCTCGAGCAGCGTGAAGCCCCGCTCGCGCGCACCCATAATGAATTGGGTGCCCGCAAATCGGCCAATCGGGACGCGAAGTTATGCGCCGTACCAGCGCAGATGAGGCCAGATCACCGGGAGCGGCGCGACCGGATCCTCGCAGAGATAGATCGGGGCCGGCCCTTCGACGATCCACTTCAGAGGATCGTACGACGTTCCCACGAGGCGAACGCGCCGGTAGTAGCGGCGCAGCAGGTCGATGCGGGTGGCGCCGATCGCGATGACCGTCGTTCCGTCGTCGCCGTGCGTGCCCCAGAGATAGTAACTGTTCTGTGACGAGATCGCGGGCGGCAGGCCGTAGCGCGGGCCGAAGAAGTCGAGCGCGCCCGCATCGCCGTACGTATCCGCGTAGATCGTGACGCGTGCGCGCACGCGCGGCGGCAACGCGTCGTAGACGCGCGCGACATCGCGCGCAAGCCGCTCCCACCCAAACTCCTCGGCGAAGACCGGCTGCACGAGATGCGGCGGACCTTCGCGACCGGTGAGACCGAGAAGGTGCGTGTAGCCGATGAGCCGATCGACCGGAAGCACCGGAAGCGCGAGCGGCAACACGAGAAGACCGACTGCGAGCGCCGCGCCGGCTGCGCTCGCGCGCCATGCGGGGCGGAGGCTCTCGAGCCCGACGCAACCGATCGCGAGGAGCGAACCGTAGATGCCGATGACGTAGTAGCCTTTCGCGCCAAACGCGATCGCCGCAGCGAGCACGATGACCGCGGCGACGGCGATACAGCGCAGGTCGCGAAGCGAGCGCAGAACAAACGGCGCAACGATGCCGGCGATCCAGATTGGTGCCGCGACGGGGTTCTCGTAGAGCAACTGTTCGAGAACGAAGGCGCCGGCGTTCGCGAGGAGGTTGCGAGACTCGAGCGCGAGGCCGTTCTCGAACGCGGGTCGATGTGCGGCGTCGCCGCGGAGCACTTCGAAGATCGGCCAGCCGTGCGCGGCCTGCCAGATGAGGTTCGGGGAAACGAACAAAAACGTAAGCGCGATCGCGAGCGGAAACCACGGCGTCGCGACCGCGCGCCGTTGCGGCGTTGCGAGCAATCCTGCGAATAGTGCGAAGGCGAGCAGTGCGATCGAGTACTTTCCGTAGAGCCCGAAGGCAAAGACGACGGCGAGCGCAACCCACCACGAGGCGCCGCCTCCGCGGACGATTCGCAGCGTACAGTAGATTGCGAGCGTCCACGCGAGCGGCTCGAAGGAGGTCGTCGTCAGCACGTTACCGAGCAGCAGGTACGCGGGAAGCAGCAGCGAGAGCAGCCCCGCAGCCCATTGCGCGAAGCGCCCGCCGCCGAGGAAGCGGACGAGTTCGACGACGAGTGCGACGGTGAGCGCGGCGGCGAGGATCGGCAAAATACGAAGCGCGAGCAGCGCGTAACCGAACGGCTTCGCGAACCACGCCGCGAGCGCGACGAGCGGTGGCTGATCGACGTAACCCCACGCGAGATGCTGCGCGCAGGCGATGAAGTACAGCTCGTCCCGGAAGTAACCGTAGCGGCCCGCCGTCGCGACGTGCAAAACGAGAGCGAGAAGCGCGAGCGGTAACCCGACGCGCGCAAGCGCGCTCATGCGCGGCGCGCGGTTCCGATCAGACTCAGGCCGAGGCCGGCGACGCCCGCCCAACACCATGCGCCGAGCGCGACGTTCCAATCCCACCACACGCCGGCGAAGATCGCCGTTGCAAGAATGAAGGTGCCGGCGTACATCATCGGCACGAGTACGGCGAACCAACGATACGAGGCCGAAGAGGCCGGCTGCGGGTCGATGCGCGCGACGAGCACGTCGGCGGCGAGGCCCGCTGCAAGCGATGCGACGAGCGTGACTGCGAGCAAGGGCGTCTGGTTCGTGAATGGTGCGGCCGCCATCGCGTTCGCGCAGGGATAGAGGATCGTGAAGAAGCCGGGACGCACGGCGAGCCGCGAAACGCTCCAGAGCGCGAAGCCTGCGGTGAGGATCGATTGGAAGATCACGATGAGAACGCCGACCGAGAGTTTGTAGTAGCCGATCGAGAGCGCGGTGAGATACTCGGGCGAGAATGCGATCGGCGGCGGCGCGTCGGCGCGCGCGGCGCCGGGATCGAACGCGTACGCGGTGCCGAAATGCACGAGCCCGTACCACGCGATCAGGCCGAGCAGAAGCGGAAACTGACGCGCAAGCGTCGTGCTCGTCGCGCGGTTCGCGAGCACCGAACGGATCGGTCCGCTCGATAGGACGAACATGCCCAAGCCGAGCGCTTGATGCGTCGGGCTNNCCGAGCAGCGCGAGGTGGTACGGCTGCGGGATCGACTCGCGCCAGGATACACCGCGAGCGCGGTTGCCGAGAACGAATCCGGCGACGACGAGCATGAGCGCGAGCATTCCCGAGTAGAAGACGCCGTGATACGGCGTGAAGAATGACTCGATCGGCACGTGCCCGTGAGCCCAGGCATCGAGAAAGAAACCGCTTACGATCCAGACGCAGCAGAGCCCGTACGCGTAGTCGAAAGCGAGCGATTGCGCGGGCTTCATGCGGTCGCTTTACGCGCGCCGGGCAGGAAAACCCGCCCATGCGAGGTTAGGACGTGGGCATGAACGCGAGGTGGGGCACCTGCCTCTACAAGACCTTCGCCCTGATGGGCATGGGTTTCATGCTTGCGGCGTGCGCGTCGGCTCCGACGACGGTGCCCTCTAACGTCGTCGTCGGGAGCATGCCGACAGCGTGGCCGACGCCGCCGGTTCTTCCCAATGAAGCGCCGCCGCGCATCGTCGCGATGCGCTTCTCATCCCTCGATGTTCAGCGCGGTCAGACGTGGCGCGCGAACTTCGTCGTTTCAACGAACACGGCCGCGATGGAAGTTCGCACAAACCTCTTTGCGATCAATGTGCCGCGAACGGCCCCCGGCCGCTTCGCCTTCACCCTCGATATCTTCGATGCGCCGCCGATTTTCTTGCGCGCCTATCGGTTGCGCGTGATTGCGCGCAACGCCGCCGCGGTCGCAACCGAGGAAAACGCGCCGTTCCGCATCCGCTAGCTGAATTGCGCCTGCAGCTTCCGGCGGCGACTAGCGTCTCGCTAAGAACAAGGATACTGTCGAGAGCAGCATCGCGGCGACGACCAGGAGGCAAACGCGCATGGTCCGCGGCGTTCTCGTTCTTCCCAGCAACATAAGCGACGCGAAGGCGAGTGCCGTCAATGGGGGCAATATGCCAAGCAACCAGAAATACATCGCCGGCGACAAGAGCGCGGTTACTGCATTTTGTATACGGGGTATGTCGCTCGCGGCTAGCGACACGAGCGAGGACAAGACGGAGACTGCGGCGAGAGCGTATAGAAGGCTGCCATTGAACTGCCAGGGCTTCGCCGTCTCTATCCCTCTCGAGTTTGGTTCGTCGGCATTCACTCGCCGAGTCGCGCGCGCCCACACGAAGAGGGATGCGATAAGGAGCAGAATAATCAGCGGGCCCGCACGGAGCATCCAGAAGTAGACGGAGGCTTGGACCGGGGTGCTTGTCATTGTGGATTGTCCAACCTTGCGATTACTATCGCGATGACACCGGGCCCCCGCAGCAGACGCTCCGGGTAGCACTCGAGAGGGCGCTCAGTGTCGTCCAAGCCAAAGCGTTAACGTGATCGTAAGCGATATGCCGGTGAGCACGTAGGCGCCCACTAGAAGCGGCGTAAGCCGGGCCTCCCGGGGTGCGCCAGCGGCTATCTTATGCTGCCGGTTGATTGCGTACAAGGCGAACAAAGCCGCGACGGAGATAATCATAACCGCAACAAGCAATCGGAATGTCGCCGGCGATGAAAGAGGCGCGATCATCGCGGCAACCGAGGAAAACGCACCGTTCCGCATCCGCTAGCGGATTTTATTCCGTCTCACAAACAGCCAAATGAGCAACGCGATCACGAGTGCGGGCGCGACGATGCTGATAACATAGGCCGGTAACCCGATGATCGCGACGATCCATGCGAGGCCGATAGCCGCGATGATCGCGACGCCCCGAAGGGCACGCTTATCGCGCGGCCGGCTCGCGAGATAGACGTACGAGGCGAGTGCAAAGCCCGCGAGGTAGATGCCGATCTCGGCCAGCTGCCCGGTCCGCCCCTCCAGGAAATCCCGCGCGAAGGCGAGGTTCAAGCTTACGCCACCGGCGAGAAGGAGCATGAAGAAGAAGAACAGACCGAGTTGCAGACTGCGTTTGCTGGGATCGTGACGTAAGACCGACATTGTTCCAACCTTCCGTTACGCGAACTCAAAGTGGACAAGCCTCGTTGACAAGTTGGGCAAGCATTTGTGAGACCTGCTGGATGATGAACGCGACCATCATTCCGACGACGGCGCAGACCGGGGCTTCTTCCGGGCCGCCTGCGCAGCCTGAAAGCACCACGCCGGCTAGGGCGTCGGCGACGAGTGCCATGATGGCGAGCGCACCGATGATTGCAGCCGCGCAGTTGACGGCGTTGAACGTCCTCGGGGGTCTGCCGGGACCCCCTCCGCCGCCCCCAGTGCCCACGGGAACCTGCAGGTTGATCGACGGCAACGAAAACATGAGCGGCGTCATCGTAGCGTTTCCCTCGGAGTCGACGCTCTCGGTGAGTACGGACTGACCGTTGCCCGCTAGCGTGAAGAACGAATACGAATCGTCGAGGGTTGCGACGGTGCCGCCGACGGCAACCGAACCCGCGCCCACGACGTCGCTCACCGTCGGCATGGTGATCGTACCGGTCTGCGACGGCCCCACCGCGGTCGCAGTGAGTTCGCCCGATGGATCGACGCTCCAAGAGTACTGCGCGACGAGATTGCCGTTGGAGTCGTACACTTCGGCATAACCGTCGGCGTCATCGGCGTCGATCGTATAACCTTGATATGTGAACGTCGTCGTCCCGCCGGACATCGGACGCAGACGCTTCGTAGTCGCCGCCGAACCGTCGGGACGAGGCGCCGGGAAGCTGAGCGTTGGTTTCACGGAGACATTGCCGAGCGCGGGGCGCCGAGCGCTCTTCGACGATGATCGGCCGAATGACGGGAACAGCGCGCTCGCGCCGCCGCTGCACGCCGGAAGCAGCAGCAATCCGAGGGACGCACCGAGTGCCTCAGCGCGCGTCAAAGAAAACGAAGGCCGTGTCGATCGACCCGTTGACTGATTGGACATCGTAGTAAACCTCCCCGAAGGTGTGGCGCTCAACGTGCGCCTCTTCCGGAAAGCGTAGCGAACTAGCGTATATTTGTCAATACACCATTTTTACATGGTGTAAACACTAACTTACGTTGAAGTTTCTTAGTGCACGCGCTATGAAGCGTAATCGGAAGCGCTCGTTGCGTCGACGCCGGGAGCGATGCGTAGCGCCCAGAGAACGAGCGACGCGAGGATCGTAACGACGAAGTTGATCGCGAGCCCGTAGAGCGCGATGAACGCGGTAATGCTCGTTCCGAAGAGATGCAGCGTGATGTTTGCGGAGACGCCGGTGCCGCCGGCGGCGGTGCTCGCCGCCATGGCGGTTGCGACGATCATCGCGACGAGCCATCCGAGCAGCAGCGCCTTGGGGTGGAAGGCGCGCGTGTAGAGGCCGAGGACGAAGGCGGGCACGATCTGGATCATCCAGATGACGCCGAGCAGCTGAAAGTTGATCGCATACGTCGTCGGCACGAAGACGACGAAGGCGAGCGCGAAGAGCAGCAGTGCGAGCGCGAGCAATCTCGGGAGATGAGCGCTGCCGTGCGTGCGATCGGGGCGATACTCGCCGAAGATGTTGCTCGCGAAGAGATTGGCGGAGCCGATCGCCATGATCGCGGCCGGAACGAGTGCGCCGATGACGATTGCGGCGAGCGCGGCGCCCGCGAGCCAGCCGGGAAAGTACGACGTGAGGAGCGTCGGGATCACGCTGCTCGTATCGGTGGTCTTGATGCCGGCTGCGATCGCGCAGTATCCGAGCAGCGCGAGGAATCCGAGCATGAGCGAGTAGATCGGCAGCAGCGCCATGTTGCGCTGCACGACCTGCCGGCTCTTCGCCGCGAGAATCGACGTGATCGAGTGCGGATAGATGAAGAGCGCGAGGCACGATCCAAAGGCCATCGTCGCGTATGCAATTTCAAGCTGCGGCGAGAGCAGGATCGACGCGGGCTTCGCGCGCCCTGCGAGCGCCGCCGCCGACACGTCGAAGACGTGCCCCCAACCGCCGAGCTTCGCGGGAATGATGACGATCGCGGCGATGACCGTAATGTAGATGAGCGTGTCCTTGACGAATGCGATCATCGCCGGCGCCCGCAGGCCGCTCGTGTACGTGTAGGCGGCGAGTAAGACGAATGCGATCGTCAGCGCCAGCTCGCCGTTGCCGAGCGCAAAGTACCCGCCCAGGCGCATGAGGACGGCCTTCATGCCGATGACCTGCAGCGCGATGTACGGCATGGAGGCGAGCACGCCGGTGATCGCGACCGCGATCTCGAGCATCCGGTCGCCGAAGCGGTCGCGCACGAAATCGGCGGCCGTGATATAGCCGCGCGCGCGTGCCACCGACCAGAAGCGCGAGAGTACGAGAAAACCGAACGGGTAGGCGATCGCGGCGTACGGAACCGCGTAGAACCCGAGCGCGCCGGCGCCGTAGATGAGGGCCGGCACGGCGATAAACGTGTATGCGGTGTAGAGGTCGCCGCCGATCAAGAACCAGGAGACGACCGTTCCAAATCGCCTCCCGCCCAGGGCCCACTCGTCGAGCCGCTGCAAGTTCGCGCCGCCCCAGCGAGCCGCGACGAAACCCATCAACGTGACCAGGACGACGAGCCCGACGAAGATGTCGTCGCGAACCGAGCTCATTTACGGCGCCCGAGTGCGATGACCGTCGCGATGAGCAGCGAGGTCAGCACCACCCAGAGGAGCTGATACCAATAGAAGAAGGGAAAGCCGAAGAGCCGCGGCTCGACGTGGTTATACCACGCCGGGTCGAGGTATGCGACGAACGGCACCAGCAGGAGCAGATTCCACGCGCGCCTGGCCATCGGGCGCGCCCATTTTACGCTGGCTGCCTGACTTCCTTGCCGTTCCAGGCGCTCGCCGGGCAGGTGCCGAAGGGAGGGCCTAGCGTTTGCGCACACGGAGCTTTTTGATAGAGAGGATACTGCAAACACATGGTCGGTCAACCTCCCAGCAAAGATACGCCCTTCGGCCTGGAGCCCAACGTAGCAGCGGGCCTTGCTTACGTGCTCGGCATCCTTGGCGGCATCATCATGCTCGTCGGCGGCGGCACGAACAAGTTCGTGAAGTGGGCGGCAGCCCAATCCATCACGATGTGGGCGCTATACATCGTCCTGCTCTTCGCGCTGCAACTCATGATCGCGTTGGTCCACCTCTACTTCCTTTTCTTGTTCATCCCAATCTTGGGATTGATCTGGTTCGTCCTATGGATATGGACCTCTATCAGCGGCTTCCAGGGTAAGGAAGTGCGCGTTCCGGTCATTGCCGGATTGACGGAGAGTGTCTTCAAGTCGATGCTCTAAAGGAGCACCGATAGCGGACGCTACGGCGTCCAGGATCTCATGAGCGGTGCCGACGGTGCCAGGCCAGTCCAGACATTGGCCGGCATCGTAGCGCCGCTCGACGCATTCTTGTAGACGACGTCAATCAGCGTTCCCGCACCGGAGCCGGCAGGCACGATGCCGCCTTCGTCGCCGGCGCTTCCGAGATCGTCGAGCGTCGCATCGAGTGCTCCCACGGGGATCGCATACGGCGCGACACGCAGAGTTCGAAAGAGAACGGTGCCGCCGCGCGTCGCGATGGTCTCGCCCGCGGCATTTGTAATGACCGCATCGATGGTGACGGCGATCCGCCCTTCGCCGATTGCGTCGTTTCCTTGGAGATAGGCATCGCAGCCCGCGGAGGGACACGGCGAAGGCGCCGGCGTCGCGCTCGTCAGCGTCACGCTCGACATCATGAGGCACGCGTTGCCGTCGCTCGTCGCACAGGTCGGCGCCGGCGAGGGCATCGTCGCGGGCGGCGTCGCGCCCGAAGCCAAAGCGTTTGCGATCGCGCTCTGTGCGAGCTGCGCGGCGTTTGCGAACGTCGCTTGCGCCGCCATCGTACCTTGGCGATGAAATGCGGCGATCGCGAGCGCAGCGGCGGCGTGGAGCAATGTCTCGCCGAGCAACGCGACCGCGAACGCGAGAAAGAGAACGCGCAGAAGCACGGTTACGGCGCTCCCGTCGGCGCCGGCGCAAGCCCGGGAAGCGCGAGCGACGTGCCGGGAAGCGGCGCTGGCGCGAGGACGCTCCCGGTGACCGAAAGCGTTCGAGCCGAGTTGCGCCAAAGCGCCGAGGCAAAGATCGTCACCTGCACGCCGCCGTTCGGCAGCGGCGCGCTTCGCAGTTGGAGTGTGGCGGGGAGCGGCGATCCGTCGGCCAGCGGAACGGTGGTTTGCAGCGTCACCGGCTGGAGCGTGGCGCCTTGGTACTTCACGAGGTTCCGCGCCACCGTCATCTCCCGTGCGGCGGCGGCGGAGAGCGCGCTCTGCGCCGGATCCGCTCCGAAGTGTGCGTTCGCGGCGATCGCGCCGCCGAGCACCGCGGCGACGATGACCGCGGCCACGGCTGCGGCGACGATGCTCTCGATCAGCGCCTGACCGCGTTCCCCCACGATCGAAGTAGTGCCCAGCACTTCGGGGGATCGGGCAGCCTCAGCAGCGGGCGTTCGAAGAGATATGTCAGGAGCGCCGCCTGCGCGATCGTCACGGCAAAGGCGACGAGCGTGTACGTCACTTCCCAATGCGGGTCGAAATGCGGATCGCCCCGGTACGGCGGAATGTGGTGCCACAGCAGTTCGCGCGCGAGCAACTGATGGTAGAGATAGAGATTGTACGAGATGGCGCCGCAGAAGACGAGCACGCGGTTCGCGAGCAGCGACTGCCAGGCACGGGCGCTCCACAGCGCGCCGAGCGCGATCGCCGCGAAAGCGACGCCGAACCATTCGCGCCGCCAGATCTGCCAGACCGCCGTCCACTGATCGTCGTAGCGGTGCGCGTAGAGGCTCTGCAGGAGCATGACGAACGCGGTTGCGCCGGCGAGCGCGAGGAGCGGCGCAAGCCGGCGATACGGCGAGGCGTCGATGCGGTCGGTGTAACGGGCGTAGAGCAGCGCGGCGAGCATGCCGCAGGCGAAGACGTCGAGATAGCCCGGCAGGTTCTCGACGTACATCGAAAAGAGGCCGTGGTAGCAGCACACGGCGGTTTCCTCGCGCCACAGCATCGCGACGAGAATCATGGCCGCTGCGGTCAACCACGGGCTGCGGCGAAACCCGAGCCAGAGCAGCGGAAAGAGCAGATAGAACTCGACCTCGTCCGCGAGCGTCCACAGGACGCCGTTGATCGAGCCGTACGTTGCAGGGAACCATGTGTGGATGAAGAGTAGGTGCGTGAACACGGCGAGCGGCGCGGGCGTCGTATCCTGGACTTGCGCGTACCCGATCGCATACGCGACGGCGATCGAGAGCACGTACGCGGGTACGATCTTGATGAAGCGCCGCCATGCGAAATGGCCCCACGTCGGCGCAGGCGTACCGCGAAGTTGCGCGCGCAGAAACGGATACGTAATGACGAAGCCGCTGAGAAAGAAAAAGAGGTGGACGCCGACGAAGCCGGTTTCCGGAAGGAACTGCAGCGTGCGGAGCGGCGCCGGCAGCCACGAGATCTCCCAAACGTGGTACCAGAGAACGAGCAGCACCGCGATGCCGCGCATGCCGTCCAGAACGTCGAGCCGCGGCGCCTTCGTCGGTCCGGGCGTGGGAGTGAAAGCGTCGATGCCCTGCCCGCCTCCTGCCGGGTCTTACTTGACAAAGCCGTGGCTTTGCGTTTTCGTATTGGGACGGGTTCGCTCATGCTTGATCGAAAGACACGGAGGAACGTGAAAACCGGGGTCGCGGTGTACCAAGGAGTTGACGGCGCATACTCGCAGCTCGTGCTCGAGCATTTTCTGCGCGAGCGCGGCATTGGCGCGAGCACGCTCGGCGTGCCGAGTTATCGCGAGCTGGTAACCGCGCTCTCGAGCCTGCGTGCCGACGTCGGCGTCATCCCGATCGAAAATGCGATCGGTGGAACGGTTCGCGAAGCGTACGATTTGATCGCGGAGTTCGAACTGGCGCCGTGGGCCGAGATTCTCTGGCGCACGGATCATCGTCTGCTCGGCGTTCGCGGCGCGACGTTGCGCGACGTTCGCGAAGTGCTCGCGCATCCGCTCGTGATTGCGGAGTGTGGGAAGTTCCTCAGCGGTCTCGAGCACGCGCGGGCGATTCCATGTGAAGACACGGGCGTCGCCGCGCGCGAGGTCGCGCGCAGCGGCAGCCCCTCGATCGCGGCGCTGGCACCTCCTTCGGCGGCGGCGATCTACGATCTCGTGGAGTTGGCGGCGCACTGCGCGGATCATCCGGCAACCTATTCGCGCTTTCTCATCGTCGGTCCGCAGCATGCGGCGCCGAACGACGCCCTCGGCGCCGCGCGCACGGGAGCACGGCGCAAGACGTCGTTGATCTTTGCAGTCGAAGAGCGCACGGGTTCGCTTGCGCATTGCCTTTCGATTCTTGCGGAGCACGGGATCAACGGCGACAAGTTGGAATCCAAACCGTATCTCGGCCACGGCTCCGAACGAATCTTCTACGTCGACTTCGACGGCGACGTGCGCGACGAGAACGTCGCGGAAGCGCTCGCCGAGCTCAAAGCGGCGTGCAAAGCGCTCTCGGTCCTGGGAAGTTACGATGCGCATATCGGCGAGCCGATCGGCGCGAACGAGGTCGTGGTGCGCCCGTCGCTCGAGCGCGTGCCCGAGCGCCGCACGCTGGAGCCGATCGTGCCGCCCGCCGAGTCGCCGTTTCCGCGCGTCGCGCGACGGACGAAACCCGAAGGAACCGTGCTGCGGATCGGCGGCGTGCGCATCGGCGACGGTGAGTTTGTCGTCATCGCGGGGCCGTGCTCGATCGAATCGCGCGAGCAAATTCTTGAAACGGCGCGCGAAGTGCGGGCGCGCGGTGCGGTCATGCTGCGCGGCGGAGCGTTCAAGCCGCGCACGAGCCCGTACGCCTTTCAAGGCTTGGGCTGGGAGGGTGTTACGATGCTCGCCGAGGCGGGACGCGCAAGCGGCTTGCCGACGGTGAGCGAGGTGATGACGACCGATCAAGTCGCGCGGATGGCCGAGCAAGTCGACGTTCTCCAGATCGGCGCGCGCAACATGCAGAACTTCGATCTCCTCAAAGCCGTTGGGCGGGCCGGGCGTCCGGTTCTGCTCAAGCGCGGCCTCTCCGCGACGATCGACGAACTCCTCGCGGCGGCCGAGTACGTCTTGGCAGAGGGAAACCCGAACGTCATGCTCTGCGAGCGCGGCATCCGAACCTTCGAACCGGCGACGCGCAATACGCTCGATCTCTCCGCGGTGCCGGTGTTGCGCGAGCGTTCGCATCTTCCCGTGCTCGTCGATCCGAGCCATGGTGTCGGCGTGCGCCGCTGGATTCGCCCACTCTGCCGTGCGGCAAAAGCCGTGGGCGCTCACGGCCTGCTCGTCGAGGTGCATCCGAATCCGGCTGAAGCGAAGAGCGACAAAGAGCAGGCGCTGACCTTCGATGACTTCAGCGAGATCATCGCCGATCTCGAGCGCATTCCGATCGTCGAAACGACCTTCGCGCGGTGATCCGCGGCATTCGCGGGGCGATCACCGTTAACGCGGACGACCGTGACGCGATCCTCGTGGCGACGAAACGGTTGTTGAGCGAGATGACGGCGCGCAATGCCGTGCGCGTCGACGACATCGCTTCCGTCCTCTTCAGCCTCACCCCCGATCTGCGCGCTGCCTTTCCGGCGATCGGTGCGCGCGAGCTGGGCTGGCTTGCGGTACCGATGCTGCACTTCACCGAGATCGACGTCCCAGGGGCGCTCGGGCGTTGCATCCGCGTGCTCATGCACGTGAACACGGAGCGGCCGCAGGACAAGGTCGAGCACGTCTACCTTGAAGACGCCATCGTTCTCCGTCCAGACCTCGTACAATAAGATGAAGACGCTCGGCATCCTCGGCACGGGATTGATCGGCGCGTCGATCGGTCTGCGGGCGCGGCGGAATGAGATGCGCGTGCTCGGCTTCGACGAGAGCGAGAGCGCCGGATCGGCCGCGCTTCGCATCGGAGCGATTGACGACCGCATAACGCGCGACGCGTTGTACGACCGCTGCGAATGCGTGATCCTCGCGACGCCGCTCGAGGCCACGTGCGAGGAACTGCGCCGTCTGCGCGGTCGTCCGCCCGCGTGCGCGCTCGTCATGGACGTCGCTTCCGTGAAGCGGCCGGTTGCGGCGGCGGCCGTCGGCGTGAGGCATTTCGTCGCGTCCCATCCTTTGGCCGGCGGCGAGCGCAGCGGCCCCGAGGCGGCACGCGAGGATCTCTTTGAGGACCGCGGGTGGGCGTATGTTCCGAGCGGCAACGACGCGTTGGACGAGAGTGCTCGCGCCCTCATCGGCTCCTTCGGCGCGCGTCCCGTCGCAGTCGATGCGGCCACGCACGACGCCGCCGTCGCGGTAACCTCGCACCTTCCGCAACTCGTCGCCGCCCTGCTTGCCGCTCGGATTCGCGCTGCGGGAGTTGAGGCGGAGAGCCTGTCCGGTCCGGCGGCGGCGGAGTTCTTGAGGCTCGGCGACTCGAGTTTTGAGCTCTGGCGGCAGATCTTCGCCGCGAACGCCGACGAGGTTGGGGCCGCTGGACGGTCGCTTGCCGGCTCGCTGTCGAGCATCTGCGCATCGATGGAAGACGGCGATTTCGAGCCATTACGCGCCGCATTCCGGCGTTGACGGCCCCTAGGCGCCCTGATATACTGCCGAGGTTCAGGCCCACCCCGGGGTGCGGCTCTTTTTTACTGTGTGGTTAGGAATAGATAGTTTGCCGACGATCAACCAGCTGGTCCGTGCCGGTCGAGAGAAGACCGAGCGAAAGGTCAAGACCCGTGCGTTTCGCATGGTGCTCACCGGACCGAAGCCGGGTCATCCCGATTTGCCGACGCGGACCTTCGAAGTGAGGGGCAACCCGCAGCGCCGCGGCGTCTGCACCCAAGTGAAGACCGTCACGCCGAAGAAGCCGAACTCGGCGCTGCGCAAAGTCGCGCGCGTTCGCTTGACCAATGGCGAAGAAATCACCGCCTACATTCCGGGCATCGGTCACAACTTGCAGGAGCACTCCGTCGTGCTCGTGCGCGGCGGCCGCGTCAAGGATCTGCCCGGCGTTCGCTATCACATCATCCGCGGCACGCTCGATACCGCCGGAACGGCGAACCGCAAGCAAGGGCGCTCGAAGTACGGCGCCAAGCGCGAGAAGAAGAAGTAATGCCGCGCAAAGGCCCCGCTCCCAAGCGTCAGATTCTTCCCGATCCGCGGTACAACTCGCGCATCTTGGCGCGCTTCATCAATAAAGTGATGCTGTGCGGCAAGAAGTCGACGGCGGAGCGCATTACGTACGGTGCGCTCGACATCGTCGCGGAGAAGACCGGACGCGACGCCTACGAAGTGTTCCAGCAGGCGCTTTCCAACGCGATGCCGTTGGTTGAAGTGCGCCCGCGGCGCGTCGGCGGCGCGACGTACCAAGTGCCGATGGAAGTGCGCCCGGATCGCCGGCCCGCGATGGCGATGCGCTGGATCATTTCCTTTGCGCGCGCGCGCAACGGTCGTTCGATGGAGGAGAAGCTCGCAAGCGAGCTGCTCGATGCCGCGAACAACACGGGCGCGACGATCAAGAAGCGCGACGACACGCACAAGATGGCCGAGGCAAACAAAGCCTTCGCACACTACCGCTGGTAATCGGTCGCGACTCCACTCATGGCAACACGGGATTTCCCGCTCGAACGAACGCGTAACATCGGCATCGCCGCGCACATCGATGCCGGCAAGACGACGTGCACGGAGCGCATTCTCTTTTATACCGGACGCGTTCACAAGCTCGGCGAAGTCCACGACGGCGCCGCGACGATGGACTGGATGGTGCAGGAGCAGGAGCGCGGGATCACGATCACGTCGGCCGCAACCGCATGCGTGTGGCGCGATACGCGCGTCAACATCATCGACACGCCCGGCCACGTCGACTTCACCGTCGAAGTCGAGCGCTCGCTCCGCGTGCTCGACGGTCTCGTCGCGCTCTTCGATTCGGTTGCCGCCGTGCAGCCGCAATCGGAAACGGTCTGGCGACAGGCGAACAAGTACCGCGTACCACGCATCATCTTCGTCAACAAGATGGACCGCATGGGCGCCGATTTCTTCAACGTCGTCGCAAAGATCCGCGAGCGCCTCGGCGCGCGCGCCGTTCCGATTCAGGTGCCGATCGGCGGCGAGGACGCCTTCAAGGGCGTCGTCGACCTGTTCACGATGAAGAAGGTCATCTACACCGACGATCTCGGCTCGGCGATCGAAGAGAACGAAGTCGAGGCCGGTCCATTGCGCGAGACTGCGTTGGAGTGGCGTCACACGCTCGTCGAGGCGATCGCCGAGCAGGACGACGAGCTGCTCGAGCTGTTTTTCGAAGGCAAAGAGCTGCCGCTCGATCGCATGAAGGCGGCGCTGCGGCGCGCGACGATCGCGGGAACCGTCCTGCCGATGCTCTGCGGCTCGGCCTTCAAGAACAAGGGCGTGCAGCCGCTGCTCGACGCGATCGTCGATTATCTGCCGTCGCCGCTCGAAGCGAAGACGATCGTCGGCCTCGAGCCGAGGACCGGCGCCGAGATTACGCGCAAGCCCGACGACAACGAGCCCTTTGCGGCGCTGGCGTTCAAGATTGCAACCGATCCGTACGGTAACCTCACGTATTTCCGCGTCTACTCCGGAACCTTGAACAAGGGCAGCTACGTGCTGAACTCGCGCTCGGGGCGCAAGGAGCGCATCGGCCGCATCCTTCGCATGCATGCGAATCATCGCGAAGATATCGATTCGATCGGCGCGGGTGACATCGCGGCCGCGGTCGGCTTGAACGACACGCGCACCGGCGACACGCTCTGCGACGAGAAAGCGGCGATTGCACTCGAGTCGATCACCTTCCCGGAACCGGTGATCTCGCAGGCGATCGAGCCGAAATCGAAGGTCGATCAGGACAAGCTCGGCACCGCGCTCGCGCGCCTTGCGCAAGAGGATCCGACCTTCCGCATGCGCACCGACGAGGAGACGCAACAGACGATCATCTCGGGGATGGGCGAGCTGCATCTCGAGATCATCCTCGATCGGCTTCGCCGCGAGTTCAAAGTCGAGGCGAACGTCGGCAAACCGCAGGTAGCGTATAAGGAAGCGATCACGAAGGAAGTCGAGCGGCGCGGCAAGTTCATACGCCAAACCGGCGGCAAAGGCCAGTACGGCGACGTCACGC
Organism: Candidatus Tyrphobacter aquilonaris; assembly: GCA_003133745.1. Taxonomy (GTDB): domain Bacteria; phylum Vulcanimicrobiota; class Vulcanimicrobiia; order Vulcanimicrobiales; family Vulcanimicrobiaceae; genus Tyrphobacter; species Tyrphobacter aquilonaris. The sequence continues at coordinate 818 of PKZD01000041.1, read as the reverse complement.
TCGTCGTCGGGCCGTTGAAGCCGCCGGAAAAGGGTTTCATCTTCGAATGGAAGATCGTCGGCGGCTCGATTCCGAAGGAGTACCAGAAGGCCGTGCAGGAAGGCATCGTTGAGGCCGCGCAAAGCGGAGTGCTCGCGGGTTATCCGGTGCTCGACTTCAAGGCGCAGGCCGTTGACGGGTCGTACCACGAGGTCGACTCCTCGGAGATCGCCTACAAAATCGCCGCGTCGATGGCCTTCAAGGAGGCCAACCGTGCGGCGGGGCCGGTCTTGCTCGAGCCGATCATGAAGGTCGAGGTGACGACCCCCAAGGATTTCATGGGGAACATCACGGGCGATCTCAACCGGCGCCGGGGCATGATCCAGACGACGGACGACGCACCGGGCGGGGCCCAGGTGATCACCGCGAACGTTCCGCTCTCCGAGATGTTCGGGTACGCAACCGACATGCGCTCGGCGACGCAAGGGCGTGCGACCTACACGATGGAGTTCTCGCACTACGAGAAGGCACCGAAGTCCGTAACCGAGGAGATCATTGCGAAATCGGGCGGCAACAAAAGCAACTCAGCAGCTTAGTAACTGATAACGAGGAAGAATACATAGATGGCAAAGGCAAAGTTCGAGCGGACGAAACCGCACGTCAACATCGGAACGACGGGTCACATCGATCACGGCAAGACCACGTTGACGGCGGCGATTACGCACTGCCTTGCGACCGAAGGGCTCGCCGTCGCGCGCGGCGTCGATGAGATCGACAACGCGCCCGAAGAGAGAGAGCGCGGCATTACGATCGCGATCTCGCATCAGGAGTACGAGACG
>PKZD01000015.1:83177-83741 GCA_003133745.1 Candidatus Tyrphobacter aquilonaris | reverse complement strand
TCACGAACGGCGGCTTCGAGACCGGCGACTTCACGGGATGGTACACGTGCTCCGCGCCGCACGAGGGCTACCCGAATCCGGTCGACCCAAGTCCGGCACCGGATCCGTCGGCAACATCCGCGGTAACGCAGTCGCCGGAGCCGATTCCCAGCGTGAGCGCCAGTCCTCCGTTCGCCGTTGTCGGAACGGTAGCGGTACCGACATGGTCGCCCGCGCCGACGACGCCGTTCCCGTCGCAGACGATGGTGCCGCACAGCGGATCGCATGCGGCGCTGGTCGGCTACGACCAAGGAGGCAAGACGCGCGTCAAGGGCTTCATCGGCGTCTGCCAAGACGTGACGGTGCCTGCGTACAACGCGCAGCTCACCGTGTACGTGTGGGAAGGCGGCAACAACGGGCAGTTCTACAACAGCGACACCGAGGTAGATCTCTACGACCTGACCGGTGGCGCGACGACGTGGACGACAGCCACGTGGACCGGCGACCCGGGCACGTACAAGACCACGACGTCGGCGGCGCCGGACATGACGTACATGGCAGAAACGAACTGCTACAACAACCTCG
>PKZD01000015.1:74158-83169 GCA_003133745.1 Candidatus Tyrphobacter aquilonaris | reverse complement strand
GACGACGCCTCGCTCACGGGCAGCTCCACGCCTGCGGACATCCATCGGCGAACATCGCAAATACGGCGATAGAGCAACCATTCGGTTGATCGGTGAGGGCGGCTTCGGCCGCCCTCACGTCGAATAGATAGGACTTATGAATCGGAACGGCTCGTACGGGCAACTCGCGTTTGCCGCACTTCTCATTACCGCATTGTTCGTCGGCTGCAAGAGCGAGGGCAGCAGCGTCGTTCCGAACTCGGCCGCACCGCCGCCGATGTCGACCGTGAGGCGCCCGTCGGTGAATCCCGGATCGATTCATCCAGCCGCAATGGTGAAGACGAGCGTTCTCGCTCCGAGCGCGATGACGTCGAAGACGCCGTCAAAGACCTCGCGGATGGTCGACGTCCAGGGCCCCAACTGGACGGTGATTCCCGGCGACGGAATCGAAGTCGTCGCGAGCCCGGTCAGTTGGGATAATCCGAGCTGCACCTGCGGGCAGATATTCGTGCTCGCGGCGAGTCCGGCCGGTCCCGACAAGTACATCTGGCGTTACGATTTTTCGGACGACACGTGGACCAACATGCCGGGGGAGGCGTCGCAGTTGGCCGTCGGTCCGGACGGCACGCTCTACGCCATCAACTCGAGCGGAGCGATTTATGAATGGGGCGGCTCGAGCTGGACCGCTCTCGCCGGCGGCGCAAACGCCATCACCGTCGCGTCGGACGGCTCGCTCTACGCACTCTCCAACTCCGGTGGCGGCGGAGACGAACCGATCTGGCACTACTCCGGCGGAACGTGGACGTACGTGCCGGGCGCGGGCGTCTCGCTCGCCGCTTCGTGGGATACGCAAACCTACAGCGTTCCCGGCGGCACGGTTGCACCCGGCGGCTTTTACGTCGTGAACTCGCAAGGCTATCTCTATTATGGAAGCTCCAGCGGCAGTTACGTCGGCCTTCCCGGTCAGGTGAGCGCGGTCGCTCCGCTGGCGATCCAGAACGGCGCGTCATCGGGCGGCGGCATCTATGCGCTCGGATATCCTGCGGACGACACGAACGGCAACACCATCTACTACTACGATTTGGATACGCCGGGTTGGAGCGCGCAGGCCGGTTCCGGCACGAGCATCGCGGCCGATACGGTAAAGAGCGGCGCTACCTGGAGTTCGAACCTCTACGTCATCGGAGCCTCGGGCGCGATCTACACCTCTCCGGTCACGCCCGTCGCTGCGACGCCTACACCGACGTCCTCTCCGCTCACGAACTCCTGCCTCCAATCGCCATCGCCGAGCGCGCCTGCGGGGCTTTCGAGCAAAGCGTCGACGTTCTTCAACACCATTCTTCCCAACTCGCACTACGTCTGCATCAGCATGTGGGACTTCTCCAGCGACGTCTACAACGCGCTGACGTCGGCGGTGCACAACGGCTCGAACGTCTCGGTCGTCATTCCGTACAGCGAGCGTAACAGCGGAAGCAACACGACGGACACGAACAACCTCGCGACCGCCGGCGCGCACATCGTGTGGGAGTACACGAGCTCGGCGCCTGCCTCGCCGTGGCCGACGAACGTGACGTACGCGCATTCGTCGATGGACATTCACGCGAAGTTCGCCCTCGTCGACGGCCTCGCGTACATGGATGGTCACAACTGGTTCACGACCGACGTCGTCATGGAAGACGGTCAGTCCGGCGACTTCGCCGACATCGAGACCGATCTTACGACGTTCCCGTCCTCGCCGCCGACCAACGGAACGTTCACGACCGACAAGCAACTCTCGCTTGAGAACGAAGCCTCATACATCAACACGGAGAATCCGCAGTCCGGCACGGAGTACGATTTCATCACGGAGTCGTTCAATCCGAGCAGCAGCAATCCAAACGAGTACAACGACGACGTCTATCGCGCGATGTGCCACGCGGCGACGGCCGGCGCGACCGTGCACGTCGTCGTCGAGGAGTACAGTGGGTACAGCACGACCGCCAAGGCGGCGCTGCAAGACCTGCTCTTGCTCGATTCACACGCCTCCGTGCACACCGATGACAACGGGCACGAGAAAATCTCGATGGTGCGCGGCGCTTCGACCGTATGGTTCGGTTCGTCGAACTCGACGACGACCGATCTCATCGACTGGGGCATGACGTTGACCGACTCAGGGATGGTTTCTGCCCTGCAGACATATTTCGACGGCGAGTACAACGGCTCGAGCTCCATTCCGACTCCGGCACCCGGCGCAACCGCATCTCCCTGTCCGTAGCGCGAGCGCTGCGGTTCCATGCGGGTAGTGATGATCTGCCCCGAGTTTCCGCCCCATTCGATCGGGGGCGGCGGGGAAGTATTTCGCGCGTTGAGCGAAGCCGTTTCGCGCTGCGGAGTCGAGCTCGATGTGATCGCCGGAAACCTCGACGGCGGGGATCGGCAATGGGAGAGCGCGGGCGTTCGATACGCTGAGATCCCTCTGCTTGCAACGCCGGCAGCGACACCCTTCCTTCGCACCGTCATGCCGCCCACGCGCTCGGGATTTCGGAAACTGCGCGCGCTCATTGCCGACGGATCGTACGACGTCGCGCACGTGCACGGCGTTTCGTTCGTGATGGTCGACGTCGCCGCACATCTGCTGCAACGGCACGGCGTGCCGTGGGTCTTCACGCTCCACGGCCAGCCCCGGACGCCGTATCGCGTCGGATTCCCGCTCTCCGCGGCATACGCGGCGTATCTGCGCGCCTACGGGCGCTTCGTCGTACGGCGCGCCGCCGTGCGAACGACGGTCTCGGCAGCGACGAGCCGCTTCCCTTCGATTGCGCGCGACATGAGCGATGCGCGCGTCATTCCCAACGGCGTCGACGCCGAGGCGTTTTCGAGCGACCTTCCGGAGCGTGCCATCCCCGGCTGGCCCGCCGAGACGCGCAACGTCGTGCTCTCCGTGGGACGCCTTACGTATGGGAAGGGCTTCGACATCGGCCTTCGAGCGCTGGCTTCGATGCGGACGACGGATGCGGTCTACGTTCTCTTGGGTGACGACGCCGGGGAGTTACGACGATTGCGCGAGATTGCCGGCGATCTCGCGCTCTCGAATCGGTTTCTCACGTTGGGCCAGGTCACGCGCGAGCAGGTGCGCTTTGCGCTACGCCGCGCAAGCGTCGTCTGGGTGCCGTCGCGATGGGAGGCGTTCGGGCTCGTTCCGCTTGAGGCGATGGCGGCGGGCGTCCCCGTCATCGCGTCNNCGCCGAGCGGCGGCGAATCTCCGGAATCGTGCGCGAGCGGGCCAAAGCGTTTGATTGGAGCGTTATCGCAGGACGCTATGTAGAGTGCTATCGAAGCGCAACCGGGCAGTGACGCGCGGACTCTTGCTCGTTGCGGCGATTGCTTTGGTCGTCGGAGGTATCTCACTGCCGTCGGGATTCGTTCTCGGCGGCGACTCGGCGTGGCCCGAACTTGCGCCGCACGTAGCGCTATCGCAGCACGCTTCCGCTTGGTCCGACTACGCGGGTTTCGGAGAAGACGGCGCGCTGAAGCGGCCGATGCTGCCGATCGCCGCGGTCGACGCAGTGCTCGAGTTCGTCGGCATCGCGCCGCTGATCGTCAACCATTTGTGGCTGCTGCTCTTGCTCGTCCTTCAAGCCGTGGCCGCCGTGCGATTGTTCCTCGAACTCTTTCCGAAGGGACGAAGGCAGACCGCTGCGATCGTCTTCGTGGGATGCGCTGCGATTCTCAACCCGTACATTCTGCTCGTCTTCCACACTCCGTACCCGGCGGTCGATCTCGGCATCGTTGCCGCGCCGGGGGTTCTCGCGTCCATGCTCGCCTTTCTCCGTTCCGGCAGGACGCGCTCGCTCTTCGAGTTTTTTGCGTGGGCCGCTCTGGCAACGTGCGCGAACGTGAATCCGGCGTACGAGATGGAGTATCTCGCTTTGATGCTCTGCGTCGCTGGGTTTGCGCTCGCCGGCACGAGCGAAAGAATCCTTCGGATGAGGCGGCTCGGCGAGATTGCGCTCGTCTACGTCGGCGTCAACATCGTCTACTGGCTGCCGATCCTGCATTACGTGCGCGTCGCATTCGAACAGCTCGCCGGCGCAGGTCACGCGTACACGGCCGACACGCTGAGCGGAACCTCCGCCTTCAGCCAGCCGTGGAACGTGATCCGTTTGGTCGGCGGCTACCTGTTCTTCAACCCCGTCGGCGGGAAGCTGTACGTTCCCGGAGGCCCGAGTTACGTCTCCAATGTCGTCGTCATTCTTGCGTCGCTCGCATTGCCTGCCTTGGCATGGACGTGTTGGTGGCTCTCTCGCCGCGACCGCGCCCGATCGATCGTGTTCGGCATAACGGCGATTGCGCTCGTCACGCTCTTCTTGAGCAAGGGCGCCGCCGCGCCGCTCGGCGGCGTCTTTTCATGGCTCGTCGAGCGTATCCCGGCATTCGAAGCGTTTCGAGATGCGTTCGGAAAGTTCGGCTGGATTCTGCTCCTCTGTTACGTTCTGCTCGCGGGGCAGTCGCTGCTGATCCTCGAGAAATCCCTGGAACGAAAGCGCGCCGTCGCGACCGTTGCGTGCGCGTTTGCACTGCTCGCGGTTTGCGCGTATCCGATCCTGAGCGGTCGCCTCTTCTGGGAGCAGGCGAAGGTCGTTCCGCCGCCTCGCTATGCCGCGCTCGCATCATGGATGCAGGCTCAGCCGCCGGGAACGCGCTTCATGGAACTTCCCGTGGCGTCGGCGTTGTTCGAGGCGTTCAACTGGGGGTACGTCGGCGGAGAGTTCGAGTCGAATCTCACGGATCGCCCGATACTCTCTCGAGCATACGACTTCGCGCAACCGGGGACGCTCGCGTTCGATGACACGCTCCAGCACATGTACTCCACGATCGGCCTCTCGCGCATGCCTGCGCTGCTCGGCTTGTACGGCGTCACCGACGTCGTGACGGACGCATCGATGAACCCAAACTACTACGCGCCCTCCTCCGACGCTGCGCCGAGCGAGATTCCATCGGCGCGCCGGGCCTTCGCGCTCGGGTCGCTCGCGGCGTTTCGCTTGGATGACCAAGTCGTGAACCCGCGCGCATACGCCGCGCCTCGCGTCGTCTTGGGAGCGGAATCGGTGCGGGATATTGCCGCCGCCTGCAGCGTCATGCAATGCCGCGGCGCCGCGTTTCTCGACCGTCTTCCCGACGCGCTCTCCGTGGTTAGGCCCGATCGCTTGCGCTTTGCCAGGAACTCGGGCCAGGTGCTTTCGCCCGTTGCCGGTGAGAGCGACTTCGAGCTGCAGGTTCGCAGCCTCCAGCCGGCAGACGTTCGCGCCGGTGCCGCCTCGCTTGGGCAAGGCAACGTGCTGGACTACGCAAATCTGACGCTCGGTTCGAGGAGCGATCTCGCCGGGCAGACGCCGCTCGCGGTTGCGGGCATCGATCCCGTTGCGGTAAACATCGCTTCGCGCAACGGTGCGCCTTTTTCGCAAGTGTTCGATCTGCGGCAATCTTCGCCGAATGGACGAGATGTGTGTTCGGCTCCCAAGAGCATGGCGTCGCTCGTGATCCCCGTCCCCGATCTGCCCGGAGACGCCGTCTTGGCGATTGCGGTGCGGTACCGGCTCGCAGGCAACGCGTGGATCAACGTCGTCGGGGCCTCTCCGTTTGGAAACTTTCTCGTGCGGCTGTCGGCGGGAGGCAATAGCGCGGCCGTTCGATTGTTCAAGGTTCCCGCCTCCGAGGAACTTTCGATTACCGGCGTCGTGCAGGGCGGCGATCGTTCGACGTGCCTGCACATCGCGGATATCGCCATCGGCCGAGCGCGTCTGCCCGACGCGTGGACGCTGATGGGGAGCGCGAGCGACTTCTTCGTGACCTCGCCGTACGTGGCGCGGTATGCGTCGTTATCCGCATCCGCCGCGAGTTTACCGTACCGCAGAATCACGCGCGGGAGCACCTCATCGCCCGCGGCTTCGTCGCTGCTTCTTCCCGCGCCGTGGAACCCGCCGATAACGATCGCGGGCGCTGCCCAAGGCGTCCGTGCCACCGGCGGCGCGGGCGCGACCCCCGACTTGTCCGTATACGCGCAGAATGCGCAAGCGGCCGTCTATGCACTCGTCGAGCGCGTTCTTCCCGATGCCTCGTACCAAGTTCGCGTTCCGTTACGCAGTTGGAGCGGCACCGCGCCGCGGATTCTCGTGCTGGCGCAGGACGGCGAAGTGCTCGGGCAGCATTTCGCGACGCGCGCGGACGCTGCGAGCGACGTCGTGATGACGGTCGATAATCCCCGCACGAGCGGCCGGTTGCAGGTCTACGTCTATGTCGGCTCCGATGTCGTGGCCTCTTCAAGCGCCGTGCTGGGCGAAGCGTCGGCGATGCCGACGAACGCCGCGGGCACCTTCGGATTGCAGCCGGGCGGTGAGTTTGCGGTTCCGCAATCGCTCGACGTCACGGAGGCGAGCCCTTCGGAGTATGATGTGAGCGTGATCGGCGCGCCACGGCGGTACTTGCTCGTGCTCAACACGTCGTTGAATCCCGGCTGGAGCGTGACCGCGCCGGCGGGAGTACACGCAACGCATATCGCAGCGAACATCTATATGAACGGATGGATCGTGACGGGACCGGGATCGTATCACCTCGTGATTTCCTACGACGGCGAACGAAGCGTCAAAGAAGGCGTCGGTATCGCACTGCTGTGTCTCTTGTCGGTCGTCGCGATGCGGTTTCCGAGAAAGCGCGCACGCAGATGAACCACGGGGGCAGCGCCGCGGCAGGCTCGTTGGGCGCGCGGTATCACGAGATACTCGCCTATCGCATCGAAGGGCTGCAGAAGTACGGCGGCCGGCTCACGAGCGACATCTACGGTCCGCCGTGCCGCGTCAGCCTTCCGACGCTGACGTTGCGCGCACCGGTCGTTCCGTCCGTTAAGATCGGACCGTTTCACGTCGGAGACAATCCGCCGGTCCTTGCGGTGCTGCGGCGGTGCGTCGCCGAGTTCGGCAAGCCGTCGGTGATCGTCGAGATCGGTCCCGGCAAAGGCACGGCAGCAGGCGCGTTGCGCGCGGAGTTCGCAGAGCGAATTACCGCGTACTTCGGTCTCGATCGCGACGAAGCCGTCGATGGGCCCTACGAGAAGGTCGCGTCCATCGACGAGATCGATCGTAAAATCGATCTCGTCGTTGCCAGCCACGTCATCGAGCACATGGCACCCGATGCGTTCTTCGACGGCTTTCTCACGCCGCTGCTCCCGAAGCTCGAGCGATCGGCCGCGATCGTCGTTGCGACGCCCAACGCGCTTTCGCCGGCGTCGATCTTCGGTGACTTCACCCACGTCCAGGGCTACGCGTGGTACGACCTCTATGCCCTCTTGCGGCTATTTTTCGAAACGGTCGACGTCGTGCGTTCTCGCTATCTCTGGTCGCCCGCGAGGCTGAGCTGGCTGCTCCCGCGGATCGCCCTGACGCGCGCGCTCGAGCTGGATTGGTGCGAAGAGATCATTTGCACGGCACGGCGCCCTCGCTCGGACGCCTAGCGGAGGAAACCGGCCGGGAGCGGCAAAATTCCCATTCCGTCACCGCTTCTAGGACACGGTGCAATCGCTTATGCTCAAAGACTTGGCCCTTACGTACAATACGGTCATTGGAAGCAACTGCGTTTACGTCGACGTGTCCAACGTCGGAACCGCGGTGCTCGAGGTCGAGCATGCGACGCTCGGAGCGGCCGACCACCGCGAGATCGCCTCGATGGTCGCCGACCGCATACTCGAGAGCCTGCCGAAGACCGGCGTCGCGGTCTCCGTCGTCGTGCCGATCTATAATGAAGAAGCGATCGTCCGCGACCTCGTCACGATGCTCTTGCATTTCTTCGGAGATTTTCCGTTCAAGACGGAGTTGCTGCTTTGCGAGAACGGCAGCCGGGACGGCACCCGCGACATCGCGCAGCGGCTTGCCGCGCAGTACGAAAACGTAAGCCTCCGGTCGCTCGACGAGCCTTCGTACGGCAGCGCGCTCAAAGTCGGGATGCGGCACGCCGCCGCCGATCTCGTCGTCATCTTCAATGCCGACCTCTGGTGCCGGCGATTCTTCGTCGATGCGGTGCTCCTGCTGCAAGGCGGATACGACATGGTGATCGGATCCAAACGGCTCGTGCCGTCTTTCGATCATCGACCCGCCGTGCGTCGCGCCATCACGACCGCATTCAACTCGTTTCTTCGCGCCGTCTTCGGATTCGCCGGGACCGATACGCACGGTATGAAAGCGCTTCGTCGCTCCCGCGTACTCGCCGCGCTCGACGAGTGCGTGACCGAACGAGAAGTCTTCGACACCGAGCTCGTGCTTCGGTTCCAGAGAATGGGCGGAAGAATTTGCGAGGTCCCAACCGAGGTGCGCAACGGAAGGCCGGCGAGGTTCTCGCTGCTTCGGCGCGTGCCGAGCACCATCGCCGATCTCTATCGAATCTGGAAGACCCTGTAGCGGCCGGCTCCTACATGGACTCGGTTGCGATCGTTTCTCCGTACAGACGGCAGGGCGCCGCGCGCCTTGCATCGAGATCCGATTCCGCGCTCAACTGGTATACGGATATGCTCGCGCACGCACTCGCCTCCGCCGCGCGCGTCGAGATTATCGCCCCGCGCGGCAACGAGCACGCTCGATGGCGTGACGGAGACGTAGAAGTCGTCGAGACGTACCGGCGCGGCTCCACGCTGGCTGCCTTTCAGATCGGGTTTGGCGCCCTGCGATCCGGCGCGAGGCTCGTGCACGTTCAGCACGAGTTGTTCGCGTTCGGGGGCATCGCGAGCGCGCTGACTCTGCCGATCGTCTTACGCGTGCTGCGGGCCTCGGGGCGCCGCGTCGTGACGACGATTCACGGCGTCATTCCGCTATCGAGCGTAACGCGCGAGTTCGTGCGCCGGAACGGATCGCGTCTTCCTCCCGCACTCGCGCGCTATGCGTGGCGCGGGCTCATACGCAGCGTCTGCGCCGCAAGCGATCTCACCATCGTCCACGCCGAGGGTCACCGCCAGTCGCTGAAAAACGACTATCGCGTTCGAACGCCGATCGAGGTCGTTCCGATCGGCA